>CAZJUI010000009.1:35639-48057 GCA_964549185.1 Candidatus Woesearchaeota archaeon | reverse complement strand
ATAAACTATAATGAAATCCTGTAATTAATCTAGTATCCCAATCAAGACAACACCAAAACCTATCTAATTTTCCTTCTCTATTAATCATAGTTTCATCAGCATAGAAACTATTACCAAGATTATAACCTTGTTTTTCTATAAACTTGTGAACTTTTAGCGTATATTTTCTAACCCAATCTAAAACAGAAACATGACTAACCCTGTGATTAAGATGCCTTCTCAATTGATTTCTCATTTTTCTACTCGATAAATTAGAAACATACATATCAATTGACATTGTAATAATTTCAGGTTTATTTCTCATTCTATAAAATCCATCGTCATTTGTGAAGAATTTGTGACAATCTTTACAAAAATATTTTTGAATTTTCCCTCGGTGTTCTGTATTTCTAAAACCTTTCTTTAGAAAATTTTTACCTGAACAATGTTTACATTTAATCATACCTATATTCAGGTACATGAAGTATATTAACCTTTCGGTACATGAAAGAATTATACTTCTTCTAATATGATTTTTCCTTTTTCAACTCTAGCTTTTAACTCTTTACCAAGCAGTTTTGAGTCTTTAACTACATCTTTGGGCAAGGTTGTTATATACCTTGTATACTCTGTATTTCCTACTTTTTTGTCTAAGACTTCTCTTATCTTCATAATTTAATTCAGGAACATGAAGTATATAAATTTGTCTGTACCTGAAAGAAAATTGTACTAAAATAGGTGACTTTAACTTAACAGCCCACTATTTATTCAACACAAAATTTATAAACCTCATTTTTACCCAATCTACTATGAACGAAACAATACTATGCATAGGAGCTCATTCAGATGACATTGAGATAGGTATGGGAGCAACAATTGCAAAATATGTAAAAGAAGGAAAAAAAGTGATAGGAATTACATTCAGCTTTGGAGAGGGAAGCAATCCGTTAATGAAAGAAGATATTGTCGTAAAACAAAGATTAGAAGAAGTGGGAAACGTAAGCAAATTGCTTGGAATTAAAGATAGAATATTCATAGGATTGCCTGATGGGAAGATAATGAAGCATGTTGATGATAAAGAGATAATAATAAGAATAGAAAACTTAATTGAAAAGTACAAACCAAATAAGATATTTACACATGCAGACAATGATCCGCATAGTGATCATAGAGCGGTTATGAAAATTGTTTTAAAAGCTGTTGATAACCTAAAAAAAGATTATGAGGTTTTTACGTTTGATGTTTGGAATCCATTTAACATATTTAGGAGCCATAAGCCAAAGATGTATATTGATGTGAGTGATACGTTTGAAATGAAAATTAAAGCATTGAAATTATTTACAAGCCAGAAATTTCAGGGAGCTTATTCTTTGATGCCTATTGAAATCTTTAAGTCTATTGTTTATGGATGGATTTATAACTGCAAATATGCTGAAAAATTCTTTAAGATGAGATAGTTATTTTACCAAATCTAAGTACATAGATGCCCACAACATTGAATCATCTGAGTGATAGAAAAATGTCTTGAATGGCTCTTCATTTTCATTAAATATTTCTATAAAATTTTTGTTTTTTTCTATAATCTTTTTGTATCTATCCAAATATCTTGAAGCTTCATTTTTATCTATTTTCTTTACTAAACCAATATATATTAATCCCATATTTGTCCAAATAGAAGTTCCTTGGGCATTTGGAACAAAACTAGTCTGCCAAATCTGTTTTTTCTTGAAACTTGTGAATTTTAATGGTAATGGATAATCTAAACGTTCTCTTTTAATTGCTTCTATAGAACTTTTTAACATTTTTCTTGAATTAAAGATGTTAAGCCAATAAGGAAAGATATTTGCATCTCCTGAAAGATTATTTTCATCTATGTCTTCCATGAAAAAAGAGCCGTTCCAGAAATAATCTTTTATTAAATTTTTATAACTTATCTTGAAAAAATTAACTAATCTTAATTTTTGTATATCTTCCTTTAATCTTGCTATCATCAAGTTATCATAGCAAGAAGAATGTCTTAAACAATGATCTTTTATTGAGGAAAATTTATCATGTTTTTTTACCAACATCGTTTCTTTATCTATAACTGTATGATAATAGATATCTATTTGATTGTTAAGAAAATCTTTATGTTTTTTCGCTAGTTTTTTATTATTTGATTCAGCTAAACAGTAAAGCAAGGAAGGCAGTGAATCTGGAGAGAAATAATAAATATCTATTGGAAGATTAGTTGTTGTTATTGATGTTGTTATTTTATTATATTTTGAATATAGATTTAATGCATATTCTAAAGTTGAATTAACCTCTTTTTTATAACCAAGATTGATTAAAGGTTTAATGCACCAAGAAAAATCCCTAATCCAGAAAAAGTTATAATGTCCTAGACTTATATTAAAATGATCTTTATTGTAACATTTTTTTACAATTTGTGAACATATTTGTTTTGCATTTCCATTATATTGTGGGACATTACGTCTAGCAACTTGTCTAGCTCTATTTAACATTCTAAATCCGATGTCTAATGGGATTGACATTATTATAAAGAAAAATACAGGATATTTAAATGTTGTTTATGTCAATTAACTTATTTTTCTAAAAATAAGACTAAATTGAGCTCCTTTTTTCGAAAGATTTATATATAAGTTTGTGTATAATATACATTAAGTTAGTGTAAGAAAAACACCATGAAACTTTAAACATAGTGAAGGGGGCAAGAATAAAATGTTAGGAATACAATATTTTAAAGCAGAACCTACTGAATTCGCAAGAATGAGAATTGGAGGAAAGGTTAAGAAAGAAGGAGAAGGAATCTCTGGATTTTATATGCCTTTCAGAACAACTATTGAAATGGTTTCGATAACAACTAATGACCAGCCATTTGCTTTTCAAGAATTCAGTAATGATAATCAGGAAGTAACTCTTCAAGGAGGGTTCCTTTATAGAATTACTGATCCTAAAATTGCAATAGGCAAATATAATTTCTCTATTGACCCTAAAACAAAGCAATACCAAACAGATGATAACGAGAAACTATCAGAACATGTCTTACAGTTGGTTAGGGGTGAAGCTAGAAAAATTATTCAATCAACTCCATTGGAACAATTGTTAACTATGGGAGAAGATTTGGCCCATAGAGTTACAGAATCTTTAGCTAGTAGAGATATTATTACGCAAGTTGGAATTGATTTTAAGACTCTTTATTTTGAAGCGATTAGACCTAAACCTGAAATTGCTAAAGCTTTGGAAGCTCATTATAGAGAAAGTCTTCTTCAAAGAGCTGATGAAGCTATTTATACAAGAAGAGCCCAAGCTGTTGAAAAAGAAAGGACTATCCAAGAAAACGAAATGAAAACTAAGATTGAAATGGAAGAGAAAAGAAAACAACTCGTAGAATTGGAAGGAGTTAATATTCTTCAAGTTGCAGATTACAAAGCACAGGCAATAAAAAAAGAACTTGAAGCTTATGAAGGAGTAGGTGCAGATATGATAACAGCTCAAGCTTTGTTAAGAATGGGAGAAAACGCAGCTAAGATTGGAAATCTAACTATAACTTCAGATATACTTGCTGGAATAATAAATGGAGTTAGAGAATCCAAGTAAAATGGAGATAGACAAGATTGTTGTTGTTAAAAGGCATACGCCGCTTGAGGAATTGTTAGTGAGACATTCTACAACTTCTCAAGCTAAATTTTATTTAGAGGCAGCTGGGCATTCTTATGAAGCTTATGAAAAAGCACATAATACTTATAAAGAAGGTCTTAGAGCAACTTTAAGTTCTATTCCAACAAGAATAAGAAACCAAACTATAGATAAGAAAGAACTTTCTACATTTCAATTTGGTGATAGAGATTTGGTTGTGGTAGTTGGTGATGATGGATTAGTTGTGAATGTTGCGAAATATATCGGAAGACAATCAGTTATTTCAGTTAATCCTGATGAACAAAGGTTTGATGGAGTTTTAGCTTCATGTAATTCATATAATTTTCCACAAACTCTTAGAAAGATTTTAGAAGACAAAGCTGAAATACAATATCTTACTATGGTAGAAGCTAGACTAGATGATGGACAAATCATAAAAGCACTTAATGATTTATTTGTTGGCAGAAAAACACATGTTTCTGCAAGATATGAACTAAATTATAAAAATATGAAAGAAAGGCAATCTTCAAGCGGGATTATTATATCAACTGGAACTGGTTCAACAGGATGGATGACCTCTGTGATAATAGGTGCTCAGGCTATTGCTAACGGCGAAGTTGTTAAAACAGAAATAGTGCCTTTTCAAAGAGATGCTGATCATTTATTATTTGCTGTTAGAGAACCGTTTCCTTCTAAGATAACTGGGACAAATCAAGTTATAGGAAAAATAATGAGAAATAACCCTTTAATAATAAAATCTGAGATGCCTATTGATGGGGTTATATTTGGGGATGGGATCGAAGAAGATTATTTAGAATTTAATTCAGGCAGAACAGCAACTATTCAACCTTCTGAAAATAAAGTGTCTCTTATAAAAAAATAAGGATAAAATTTTATTTATAATGATCCTCTATTTTTGTTTGTATATTTTTTTCTATTAATCTATTTCTTGCTGATTTTACTGTTTCATATATTCCTGATCCTAAATTTGTAGCTACAGGAATCAATAAATATTCAAGAGAAAGCTTTTTAGGTATATATTCCGCATATGTTATTATAGCCAGAGAAGCACCAAGAACAACGCCTATATAACAACCCCACTCTTTAGGATTATCGTACATCAACAAAAAATCACTTTTCTTTAGATAATTAATTGTAGATGGAAGAGCATAAGGCATTATATTTATGAAAATAAATGATTTTATAGCGGAACTAAGAAAATTAAGATAAGGCACATAAGGTTTTTTGCTCAAATAATCTTTTACATCTTTATGAACTTCATTAACAATCTCCTTTGCTGATGGAGAATATTCTTTTGGAGTTTCTGCCTCCAGTATTTTTTCTATCTGTTGCTTTTTATCTACAGGTAAATCTCTTAAAACATCATCGAATGTTCTTATCCTGCGCTTTTTTTCATTGCGAAAATTGAATTTCATTTTCATAACCTTTTTTTAAGATCAAAAACATTTGTTGTAACAAAAACACCATGATCATCATCATGCTCTTCAAGCATTAATTCATTTGAGGTATTCTGTACAGTTAACCATGTTGGAATTTCTTTAAAAACCTTATCATATAATTCTCTAACAGGTTTACTATTTTCATCTGTTTTAGAGAAGTCGTAACCATAACCAAAAACCTTTCCATCATAACTTAATTTTAATTTATATTCCTTATCTTCATCTATTGCTATATTTTGTAACAGGACAACTATCCCTTTTTTAATGGCAAGAGGATCCTTTAATTTTTCTGCTCCAACGTATTGAATAATTAATGCTTTAGACATAGCTTCTAATACAATTTGCTCAAGCCTTGGATTTTTTGCCATATTAATTAAATAAAAAGTTAAGTATTAAAAGCTTATGCAGCTTTTTTCTCGTATCTTGAGATTATTTCTATTGATCTTTTTTTACCTTCTTCAACAATAACTTCTATTTCTTTCGCAGACTTAGCGCTTTCATCACGTTGTTCTTCAATAAGCTTTCTTGAATTTTCCTGATAACTAACTATGGCATCAACTAGTTTTTTAACAGATTCTACTTTGTATGTTGAACCATAACCAGCCTTGATTGCTGCATCTTCTATTTTTCCACCAAATTCTGCTATGTCTTCTAAGCCCTTATTAGCACCATCTTTTAATTCTTCAAGTGCTCTAGTTTGTTCATGCAAACCTCGTTGAGACGTGTAAGTTGCATCTAAGAATGTGAAAATATTTTCATTAGTTCCAAAGAACGATACTCCTCCTCTATAAAGTTGATCTTTTAGATTATGAGTTTGCTTAAGCTTTGCTATTATTGTTTCTCCGACATTATAACTTTGATTTAAGTCTTCTGAAACATCTTTGAAAAGTTGATATATTTTTTCTTGCTTTTCATGTTCTCTTATTGCTTCATCTCTTTTTAATTCAAGCTCGGATTTATGAGAATCTGCTGTTTTATATTCTTCTACTGCTTTTGCTGCAGCTTCTAAAGTTTGTCTTGATTCTTCTACTTTTATTGTTTGCTGTTCAAATACTTGTTTTGAAAGTATTTCAGCTGATTTAAGAGCTTGCCTGAAATCAAGATAACCATTTAATATTGCATCCTCACTATTTAATTGCTGTTTAGCATCATTTGAAACTTCATGATAAGTTGATCTTATTTTATTAAATCTATTATGTGTGGAACCCCTTGTGATTTGAACCCAAAAATTTTCTAATTTTTCTTTGACATCTAATTTTCCATCTTCTTCTTGTCTTATAAGACGCTTTGAATCTTCTCTAATTGATGTAAATAGATCATTAATTTCAGAATATCTTTCACCTACATTCATCTCACTTATATTCTCTCTAACCATTTCATTAAAATCTTCTGAGTATTTTACTGTTTGTGCTATGGCAAGAACTTTTGCTTCATCGACACTAATTACATCATTTAGAATAGCAACTAACTGAGATTCTGCTCTGCTTGGAGCTAGATGAAACTTTTTAAGAACTTCCAATGAACTGTCTAGATATTTTTGAATTGAAGTTGTTTGTGGGTTTGTCATTACTTATTTAGTAAAATAGAAATGTTTATAAATCTATCTATTTGTTACCATTATTAAGTTTATAATTAAATGGGGTTAACAAATAGTAAAAATTGATTTAGATGAGCAAAACAATAATTTCTGGAAAAGAAAAAAAAGATTTAAACACACTTATAGATATAGCAGATATAGCTTCTACACTTAGATTACAAGGTACAGAGGTAGAAAAGCAATTAAATATTGATAATTTTGTTAATGAAGTTAAAGGAAAAGTATTGGAAGCTGCGAAAATTAAAGGAGAGAATATTACAGAACAACAAGCAGAAGCAGCAACTAGAGATTATCTTTCTAGACTTTATACATTTAGACAACCAGAAAATAATATTTCATATAAAATAGCTGGAGCTTATGTTGATAGAAAAAGAATTGCAAAAAGATATGGAATTCCAGCTGCTGCTGTTTTATCTATAGCATTCTTGACTTTTGGCGGGATTAGTTTATCAAGAGCAGCTCATCAAAAAACTTTAGAAACATATGCCGAAAGGAATGTTCTTGATGCTTACCAAGATAAAATGGATTTAGAAGTTAAGATTAGAGAATTAAGTGAAAATGATGTTAAAAAAATAATTTCAGAAAAAGAATATGCCATATTGAGGGGAATAGTGGATAATGCTTATTCAAGATTAGATAATTTAGATTCTTTCTTTGCTAAATTCTGCGATGATGGTACACCGGGAGATGATATTAATAAAACAAATTACAAAGAAGCAGAACAACAACTTGTCGCTGTTAATACAGATCTTGATGGAATAAGGGGGGAAGTAAATCGAGGATTTGGCATAGTTGAAGTCCAAAGAAAAATATTATCGACAAGACAAACTTTGGATTCTTTAATTGGCGATATAAGAAATATTAAACCAGAAGAAGTATTCTTAAAGAAAGCTGAAACATTCTATGCTAATGGAATCAATTATCTTAATAATAAAAAAATTAATGAAGCAGAGAATTATAAGAATCAATTGGCAGATGTAAAAGATGATATTGGAAGGTTTTCAGAATTACGAGAAGATTTAATAAAAATTTATGCTGATATTAAAACAATTTCCAAAGATGAGGAAGCAACAAGAAAAGGAGATAAATTATATCAAGAAGCCAAAATTTATGCGGTTAATGCTGATTTAGATGGACTTGCTAACAGAGTTGAGCGTTTAGAAGATATTGACAGAACTTTAAATCTTGATTATACTGTAAGAGTTGTAAATAGAGAGGGAGTTAATAGCGGGATGGATAGATATTATACTGATGAAAATGGAACAAGAGCTTCAGGATTTTATCTTATTGTTGAAGCTATTGATTCAAATGGCAGAGCTTTAGATTTAAACATAACGAATAAAGAAGATGGTAGAACTTATAAAGTAAGTATGTGGGGCGAAATGGTGCCTGAAAGAGTTTTTGAGAGAATAAAAAAAGATAAAGCAGATGGAATTATTGAAGATGATGTTGTTGCAAAGAAAGAGAAAGGATATTTAGATGCAACTTATATTATGAAAGGTGTAACAAAACAATGGCAGATAACAAGGTGGTAATGAAGTAAAATGACGATAAGCGGTTATTCAGTTCAAGAGAAAATAAGAAGCAAGATAAAAGAAATTGAAGAGAAGCATGAAGTATTGGCTGCAATAGTTAGTGATACTGAAAAGAATATAGATGATTATGTAACAGAAAGAGAGGATATATACACAAAACTTTCTGTAACTTATCTTCCAGAAATGACTGCACAAGCTGTAAACAACACATTGAAAGAAGCTCAGGCAGAAGTTAGAAAAATATTCCAGGAAAAACAAGAGAAAAGAACACAACTGGAAACAATGATGGGTGATCTTAAGGGGAATAAAAAAACACTTGAGAAAAAACTTGATGATATTACTCAACAACTTAATCAAAAAGCATCTGAAAGAGATGAATTACAATTAAAAGCAGCAAAAGAATTAGAGGAAAACTCAAAATATAGAGAATTAGATGAAAAAGCAGATAAATTAGCTTTAGACGTTAAGAAAAACAGAAACAGGATTGATGATTTTAGAAAAGATGCTGAAACTAAACTTAAAGATTATAAAGATAATAAATTATTTATGTATCTTACTAACAGAAAATTCGGGACAACGAAATATGTTCATGATGGAATTGTTAAAACATTAGATGAATGGGTAGCAAGAATAGTAAATTATGAAGAATCAGGAAAGAATTACAGATTTTTACTAGGAATGCCATTATTAATGGATGCAGAGGTTAAAAGAAAAGAAGAAGACCTTAAACCTTTAGTTGATGAGGTTAGTGAAATAGAAAAAGAAGTTTCATACAGATTAGGATTAACAAAAACTATAGAAGAAGGAAGCAAGATAGGTAAAGAAAGACAAACAATTTTAGAAGATATAGCTGGATTAAATGAGAAATATGAAAAAGCAGCTAAAGAAAGAAAAGAATTGGATAATACAAAGGATAAATATCATACTGAAGCTGTAAAAAAACTTAAGGATTTACTGAAAGTAGGTGAAATTTATGAATTAAAGAAACTTGCAGCATCAACTCCGGGAAGTGATGATGATAATCTTGTAAAGAGAATAGAAGAAGTTGATTCTCAGATCAAAGTTTCTAAGGATAAAATAAAAGATGCTAGAAAAAATAGAGATGAAATATATGGTAAATTAGAAGATTTGAAAAATATTGAAATTACATACGGAAAGAAAGACTTTGAATCTAAAAGATCTTATTTTGATGAAGATTTTGATATAGACAGCTTACTCATGGGATATTTGCTTGGAGAAATGAAGAAAGATACTTTGTGGGGTAAAATCGAAGGTAAACAACACTTTAAACCAAGAGAAACTTATTCTAATTATTCGCCTTCAAGTACTTATAGAAGAAGAGATGACAATGACGATGATGATAGTTCAGGTGGTAGTATATTCGGTGGAGGATTTGGTGGTTTTGGAGGTAGTATTGGTGGAGGAAGTCGTCCAAGTGGGGGCGGTTTCGGTGGGGGCGGTTTTAAAAGCGGAGGCGGTGGCTTCGGCGGAGGAGGCCATTCAAGCGGAAGAGGTTTTGGTAGCGGTGGATTTTCCAGCGGAAAAGGATTTTAGTTTATGATTATATGGTAAAGATACATTATTTGAGCAAATTAAGAATATATCATGGGAGGGATGAAGCTGTTGAAACAATCGGAGATAGAGACCATCTTATTGATTTATTACGAGATTCGAAAACCCATTTAAGAAATGAATTGATAAATTCAGTTATGTCTTGCTATTCTGGAATAGCGTACGGAGATTCTAATTGGACAAAATTTAATGGAGGTTGGACAACACCAAAGGTTCCGACAATTTATGGTGATTTTATAACACAAAATAAACAATTAGCACAACTTAGTTTAGATCCTGGTTTTGTCACACACTTACCAGAGTTTATTGAATATATGAAAAAAGACGATATTAATACTCAATATTTTTTTAAATTAAGAGAAGATTTTAAATTATTTCTTGGAAACAGAATTATTTGGAGGAGTATGATGTTAACTGAAGAAGAAGCTAAAAATGTTATAACTCAAGGAATAGAATCCAATTTCTTTAGACATTCAAAAGATCTACCCAATTTAATTGAAAATTTTGAAGCAAATATATTATCTGTTTATTTTAATGAATTGATTGAAAATCATTTTCATGGCGAGAATTATTTTTCACCATTAGTTTCAGTTTCATCTCATGAAGATGTAGCTATTGCAGTAGGAAGACATTTCGGAAGAATATCTGACTCGAAAGAGCGAAAAGAGCTTTACCTTTTTAAGATTAACATTCCAGAAGTTGATTTAATTTATTATACAGATCATGGTGTAAAAAAACCTTACAAATTGGAAGAATTAATTAAAAATGAAACACCACTTAAGATATCTGTAAACGATCATAAGACTTTTTATCCTTGGGATAAAAATACTGAAAGCTATATTTTATATAAAATAAATCCTGAAGAAATTATTGATGTTTCAAAACCAACCGTAAATAAATCCTCTTGGAATGGTATGGTCTGCTAAACAAAACGTAGCTTTTCAAAATTAAACGCCCCGGGTGAGATTTGAACTCACGACCTGCTGCTTAGGAGGCAGCTGCGCTATCCGGGCTGCGCTACCAGGGCATAAAACTAAGAGAAAAAGTATATTTTTAAACTTATAGCTTCATGGTAATTTTTCCAGATTTGAAAACACGAATACTTCCACCTGATTCTGAGACAACGACAGCGATGGCATTTGTTTCTTTTGTTAAAGCAGCGCAACATCTATGTCTAGTTCCAAAGCCAGGAGGCAAATCTATGTTTCCCGTATCTATATCAACATATGCTCCTGTTGTTACAATCGTTCCATCATTATGAAGAACAAAAACACCATCGAGCTGAGCAAATTCCTTTACTGTTTCTTTAATCAAAGGATCTGTAATCTTCTTTAGATCATCTGAGTAACCTGCAAATGGATTTATTATTAATTGTTTAGTATATTTCATTATTTCAGATTTATCACCTATGATGAAAGCTGTTCCAATTTTTCTTCCTTCTCTTCCTTCTCTTGCAAGTTCCTGGGCAATATTAAGAACAGTTTCTATTATTTCTGAATTAGTGTTTTCAGCTAGATTATGAGTGGAAATATCAAAGAATAGTTTATCTACATCAAAAATGAATAACATTCCTTTATAACCTGTACCCATGCTTTCATCTTGAACACAGACAACTCTATCGCCTTTGTCAATATATTTTTTATTAATTCCTTCTACAAGCAAATCCTTGATTGGAGAGATTGTTCCTGAATCTATCTTTCTTATCTTTGTTTCATATTCTGTTTTTCTGTAAACTCCTTTCTTTATTTTTTTGAAGAAAGTGACTTTTACATCGATATGGAATGTATCTTCGTAACCTTCTGATTTTTTTCTTTCTATAGAGATAATACAATTAGCATCTATGTCTTTAGCAATATTTGTTGCTGCATCACCTATTGACTCTTCTATGTTCCTCATTTTATCTTGATGTTATAGGTTGAATATTTAAACTTTTGTATGAAAAAATATATAAACGAGCAAGTGGTGATTAATAGATATGAAAAAAGAGGTTAGTTTGTTTTTGGTAATTTTGCTTTTAGTAGTTCCTTTTAGTTCAGCACAATTTAATTCTATTGAGATTAAAAATGTAAACGTTAATGATAATAGTATACAAGTTTTAGTACAGAATAATTTCAATCAAGATTTTAATAAGATAACTTTTATTATTAATGAACAATATCAAATAATAAAAGAGGAAGAGGTAAATGCTTTTGAAACTAGATATTTTGTTGTTAGTTATCCTTATGGTGTTAATTTAGTTAGTTTACAGGTTATTGTAAATGATCAGACAGCTAGTTACTTATTTACAGGAAATGAAGATATGTTTGTTATTAACCAAGAGATAACATCCCAAATAGTTACAACTGAAAGTAATTCTCCAATTAGTTATATTTATTCAGGGGAAAGAATAGCTAAAATACAAGATGGAAATGTTGTTTATTTTAGTTCCGATAATATTGGAAGTACAAGCTTAGAAACAGATAATCTAGGAAGTATTTCGTTTAAAGCCAATTATTTGCCTTTTGGAAAAGAGCTAAGTTTTAGCTCTATAAATAAAGAAAAATATGGTTTTACAGGTAAAGAGTTTGATGGTGAAAGTTCATTAAATTATTTTAATGCTAGATATTATAATCCAAGTAATGGCAAATTTATTAGTA
>CAZJUI010000009.1:0-35539 GCA_964549185.1 Candidatus Woesearchaeota archaeon | reverse complement strand
ATGATCCTATCTTTAAACCAACTGAAGGTGGTTATCAATATGTTAGAAATAATCCATTAACAATAACCGATCCGAGCGGGATGCAATTTACTGAAGCACGTTCTGAAAATAATTTTGCTCCCGAGGGGTCAAAAGATAATCCGTATATATTATTTTCAATAAATGTATATTCTGCTGGTGGAAAACAAGTTAGCGAAGGAGAATATTGGAATTATGCTTTTGAACAGGCAAATGAAAAAGAATTGCAAAGAATTCGTGAAAATCCTGCTTCAATAGGATTGATTAGTTTGGGCATAGAAATTAGAGGGGTGGAATTTCCTTTTGAACTTGCTTCTAAAATGATTAGGTTACAAGAAAAGATGATGGCACGAGGAATTTCCGAAAATGCAGCTGAAAGATTATCTGTAAAATGGGGCAAAAGACAATTAAGTTTATTTAAACCTGTTAAGGGAACAATTAAAGCTGTGGGAAACGAAAAGTTTGCTGCCTTAGGTACTGAAAAACAAAGAGCATTATTAAATCTATTAGAAGAAGCTAGAAATGTAAAAACAGCAAGATCTCTTAGAAGATATCTAGATAATTTGGTTAAAGAGGGCTTTTTAACTAGAAAAGAACAAGATGCACATTTTGTATATGATATGGCTGGTAATGGTGGAAGAATTAAAAGCAAATATCCTTTGCCAAAAATACCTAAAGATTTAAGACATGCATCTGATGTTTCTTGGGATGGAAGAACACTAAATAATCGAAATTGGGCAATGGGTAAAATCAGAGAATATTTTGGATTAGAAAGGTAATATTAATCATATTTTAAACCAAATGAATCATATAAGCATCTTAATTCTTCTTTATTTTCCTTATATGGTCTAAGAACTTCACTAGGGCAATATTTTTCTGCAAGTTTTTCAAAATCTTTCTTTATATCATCTATTGTTATTGTCTTTCTTGGATTTTTAACAGAAGAAAAAGTAACTTTTCCTGTGATTATATCATATCCATCATTAGCGAGATTAACTAAAGTTAAATTTAAAACTTTATCTGTTAATTTGACCTGCTCCAAAGATAATTGCTTTATTCTTTCGACATCATCTAATATTTTATCATCTGTCATAAAAATGTTTAATTCAATTAATTTATAAACCTTACTATTGTAACTTTTAATTAGTGGTTATACTTTAACTTGAATATCTTTATGTGTTTTTATAGAATTTGATAATAATCTTCCCAATTCAGATTTTTTTGAAACTCTAATTTCAGCCTTTCTTGAGTAAGTAGCAGAAAATAAAAATTCATTTTCCAAGAAAACTTGAGCTAATCTTAATGAATATTTTGGGTGAGTTTTAATTTCAATATATTTTCCTGTTTCTACGATTTCAAACTGAATTGATTCTGTTTTTGTAACGTCTTTTAATTCTCTAACATCGATAGAAATACCAAGTTCTTGCTCTATTTTTTCTATTCTTTTACCTTCTCTTCCAATAATTTCACCTACTTCGTCTTTTGGAACATATATTATTGCCCTAGAATCTGAAACTAATTCGGCGATAGCATCTCTAGAATATTTTTTTATCTCTTGAGTTAATTGTTTTTCAGCTAGTTTTTTGACAAATGATTTTTTTTGCTCAGAAACTGGAATTACAACTGTTTCTTCACCATAAGAATAGATTTCATATTCTAATTTTTTATTTACAAAATCATGAACTTCTACAACAGGACGAGCTAAATCTGCTTCCTGCATTCCAGACGGAACTTTAACTATCATGTTAAGAGTTAAAACTTTTTTTATTGTTCCTGAATCAATAAATAAAATAGTATCAACTACGCTTGGAATCATTCCTGTTTCTACTCTTCCAATAAATCTTTGGATAGCATCAATTGGAGCTGCTGCATGTAAAACTCCAATAAAATTAGAGCCTGCTAGTCTTAGATCAGAATAAAGCTTGAAATCAGGAGTGTCTCTCATTTCATCAAATACTATATTATCTGGCCTTGATAAAAATAAAATGTCATGAATTTCTTCTGAAGAAGCAAAGTTTTTAGAATATTGGGTGATTGAATCAGATAACATTAAGTCACGAGGAGATTCAATTGTTTTGACTATTCTTTTTTGGGTTACGTAAAATTCTGCAATGCTTTGGGCAAATGTGCTTTTTCCTGAACCAGTTTCTCCTGCAATAATAATTCCACGAGCTTTATTTTTTATTCTTTCAAAGATTTCAGGATCTAATTTATAATCTTCAATATTTAATGTTTTTAATGGTTTGACAACTGTGATTTCAATTCCATCTGAAACAGGAGGTTTTACTATAACAATTCTATGATTTCTATATTGAACTATGGTAGAACCTGGCCTAGATATTTCAATAAAAGATTTAGGATCAAGCTTAGCTTTTTCTACAATTTCTTTAGCCATTGATTGCAAATCTTGATTAGATAGTTTTTTATCTCCTACTAGAACTAATTCCCAGGCTCCAGGAGCTCCTTTTTTTCCTTGAGGAATACAATCTTCTTTTAGATGAATAGACATTGTATGTTGGTCAAATAATTTTTCAATCTCTAATTTTTCCTTTGGAGGTTGAGGGTCAATATACATAACTTCGATTCCATAAGCTTTAGCTGATTCACGCTGAACTTTATCTGCTGTGATTAAGATGGCTGATTCATTATAAGCAATTTCTCGAATTAAAGCATCTATTTCTCCTGATTTGGCAAATCTTATTTGATGATGGGTTGGACGAGAACCGATAAATCTTATTGTAATTAAACCTTTTTTGAATAATTCTTGAAGTTCTTGCAATTCTTCTAATCCAAGTAATCCTGTTTCCAATCCACGATTAGCTTGAGCTTCTAGTTCAGCAACTACTGCATTTGGAATTAAGAGTTCTCCTTCTATCTTTTTACTTTTAATTAATTTTGAGATAACTTTCTCTATGATTACAGAAGTATCTGTTATGTATATCATAAAATTATGTTATAAATTGAGCTTTATAAGACTTACCAAAATGCTTAAAAAGAATGATGATGAGAGATTAATTATGCCGCGATCGCCTAATCTGGTATGGCGCAGGATTGCTAATCCTGTTTCCGCAAGGATATCTGGGTTCAAATCCCAGTCGCGGCGCTTATTTCTAATTAAAATCTATGGGTCTGTCAATTTATAAATATTAGAAGAAATTATAGTTACAAATGAAACTAATCTATAGTTTCAAATGAACCGAAAAGTTTAAATATCTAATGATGTAGTTACAAATGAAACTAATCTATAGTTTCAAATGAACCATGAAAATTGAAGACCATTTAAAAAACTTGAACGAAAGTTTAGAAATAATAGAAGAATCAATAGAAAAGGGATTAGTAGAAAGACAGAGAAATATAGGATTTAATGTATCTGCAGCTTGCGTTGATATGTTAGAAATATTTTTACATAAGAAAAGTTTAATTGATCCTGGTTTTATTATCAAACATGAATGGTTTAAATCAAAGAATAAGATAGATGAAAAATTTCCTTTTGGTTTTTCTCAAAAGAAAGAAATATTTGAACTTATAAATAAAATTGAAGAAAAAAGAAATATTTTATGTTATGGAAAACCTCAAAAAATAGAACTTATTAAAGAGGTAGTTGATAATTTCAACAAATTAAAACATAAGTTTAAGGAAGTTGGTTTAAATGAAATATAAATTAATATCTTATGCAATGGATTTTAGCTCCTTTTTAATACAAAAGACTAATTTCTATAATGAGATAAAAAACATTATTTTATTTGGTAGTGTAGCTCGAGGCGAGGAAAGCAAGGATTCTGATATCGATATATTTATAGACATTTTGAAAGAAAATGATAAAATAGAAAGTGATATGCAGAAATGGCTAGATGAATTTCTTAAATCTACTAAATATAATAATTATTGGAAAATGCTTGATGTTAAAAATGAGATTAAATTAACCATAGGAAATTTTGATAAATGGAAAAATATACAACCAGCCATAATATCTAACGGAATAATACTATATGGGAAATTCAAGCATGAAATTAAAGAAGCAAAACACAAAACGCTATTTGTTTGGGAGAACATAAAACCAAATTCTAAAAGAGTGTTATTTAATAAACAACTTTTTGGATATAAACAAAATAAAAAATTTTATAATGGTTTAATTCAAAAATATAATGGCGAAAGATTAGGGAAGGGATGTATAATTATTGATTTAGAAAATGCTAATATTCTTCAGAAGTTTTTTAAAGAGAATAGGATTACAGTAAAAATCAAGAAGTTTGCTGAATATTCATAACATTGTGGATATTTTCATTAGGATTTGAAAAAAAGCGCCTTCGGACATTGTACTTTTTGTTTAACTTACAGTCGCGGCGTTCTAAATATCCAGCTGGATTTAATTAAAAATAAATAAAAAATTAAGAATTATAATTTAAGAATCATCAAAGTCATCCATTGGATCTTCATCATTGTCTGTATCATCATCTTCAAAATCATCTTCATCATCATCTTTTGCAAATCTAAATTTTATTTTATCTATCATAGTTTTTACCTCCAATATTGATTTTTGGTTAATACTATTGTTATTTATAACCTTTTCTTTTATCCAAATAAAATTCGAAAAACTTTTAAAGTGGTAGGGTTGTCTTAATTTTATGAAAATTGTTAAGAAAACTGTAATGAAGATAATGAAGCATAGAAGGTATAAAAGAGCTATGGTTAGAGTAAATAAGTTAAGGATGGCTTCTTCTAATAAATATGGCTAACTGTAATATTTGCAAATTAAATATTAAGGATGAAGATATAATACATGCTATAGAAGGTAAACCTGTTTGTGAAGATTGTAGTTTTAAAATTAAAAATAAATCTAATTTATTAGCTTATGTTTGATAAGAAATGAGTTAACAATCTAATACCAAAAGCTGTTCCGCCTCTCCCACGGTAATCTTTATCTGTTTCATTCCAATCAACTGGGGCGATATCAAGGTGAGCCCATTTTTTGTCATCAATGAAAATTTGTAAGAATTTACTTGCTGTAATTGCCCCTCCGCCTTCTGGAGAGTTAGAAACCACGTTTTTCATGTCAGCAAAATCTGATTTGATATATTCTGAATATTCATCGAACATTGGAAGTTGCCAAAGCCTTTCATATGTCTTATTTCCAGATTCTATTAAGGAGTTTATTAATTCTTGGCTATTTCCTAGAATAGCTGCACATTCTGATCCGAGAGCATACCAAGCAGCCCCTGTTAATGTAGCAATATCTATAACATAATCTGGAGAATATTTTTTTGCTAGATGTAAACCATCTGCCAATACAATTCTTCCTTCGGCATCTGTGTTTAATACTTCGATTGTTTTGCCTGACATTGTTGTTATTATATCTCCTGGTTTGTAAGCTTTGTTTCCAGGCAGATTTTCTGTTAACATTGCAATTCCTATGACGTTTATTGGAAGATTAAGTTTGGAGATTGTATCTATTGTGTAAAGAACAACAGCTGCTCCTGTCATGTCACATTTCATTGTTTCCATATTAACTGCATTTTTTAATGATAAACCACCTGAATCGAATGTAATGCCTTTACCAACTAAAACTATTGTTTTTTTTGCTTCTTTTTTATTATATTTTAATATCACCACTCTTGGATCATTTATGCTCCCAGCTGAAACTGCCAAGATTCCATGCATCTTGTTTTTGATCATTGATTGCTTGTTATAGATTTCAATTGAAAGCTTATTTTCTTTTGCTATTTTATCTGCAATGTTGGCAATAAATTCAGGAGTTGCAACTGAAGGAGAGGTATTAATTAAATTTCTTGCTTTTATTACTGAATAAGATGTTATTAAGGAAGAGGATAGAGCATTTTGTAAATCCTTTGTTTCTTTTGATACTATTAGATTAACTGATTCTAGTTTTGGTATAATTCTATCTGTTTTATGGAAATCATATTTATTTATTGTTAATATTATTGATTCTGAAACTGCTGAAACTATATATTTTTCATCTATATCTTTAAGCTTTTTGCTAGGAAAACTAATTTCTTTAACGCTATTTTGTCTAACATAGTTTATTATTTGGGATACAGTTGTTCTTATTTTGTTTAAGTGAAATTTTTCATATGAACCAAGACCCGCTAAAATAATCTTTTTTGGTTTAATTTTATTATGGGTATGAATTAAAGATAGTTGTTGATCTTTACCTGTAAAATCCCCATTTTTTATGATATTATTTATTAATTCTTTTGCTTGTTTATCTTCTATACATGAATCTAGCTGATTAAGATTTTCAAAACAGAAAATTACTATTGTGTCATCTGTTGAGGATTCTATTTGTTGAGTTGATAGGTTTAATTCCATGATGGTTTTTACTATAGAAAATTATTTAAAGCTATTTATAGCAATTTATTTAAACTAGTTTTTATTGGTAATTTATATGAAAAAAGAGGTTTTAGCTGTATTTTTGGTAGTTTTGCTAGGTTTGGTTCCTTTTTCTTCTGCTCAATTAAGCTCTATAGAGATTAATGATGTTAATGTTAATGAAAGTCAATTACAGATTTTAGTTGAGAATCAAATCGATAAGAATTTTAATAAAATAACTTTTATTATTAATAGTCAATATACAATAATTCAGGATGAAACATTAAATGCTTTCGAAACTAAATTTTTTGTTGTTAATTATCCAGGTGGGATTAAACTAGGAACAGTAAAAGTTATAGTTGGAGATCAATCAGATGATTATGTATTTACAGGAAATGAAGATACATTTGTTGTTAATCAAGAGGTAAGTTCTTCTGTTTCTACAACTGAAAGTAATTCACCAATAAGTTATATTTATTCAGCTGGAAGAGTTGCTAAAATACAAGATGGAAATATAATTTATTTTAGTTCTGATAATGTTGGATCAACTTCTTTAGAAACTGGTTCAAGTGGAGAAATTTCATTTAAAGCGAACTATCTACCTTTTGGAAAAGAGCTAAGTTTTAGTTCTATAAATAATGAAAAATATGGATTTACGGGTAAAGAGTTTGATGTTGAAAGTTCATTAAATTATTTTAATGCAAGATATTATAATCCTTCAAGTGGAAAGTTTATTAGTAATGATCCTATCTTTAAACCAACTGAAGGTGGTTATCAATATGTTAGAAATAATCCTTTAACAATAACTGACCCTAGTGGGAAACAGGCTCCTCCAGATGCAAGTTCTATAACAATATCTATTTCTTCAATTATTGATACTAGATATCGCCCCCATTATATCAGTCAACGCACAGAGGAAGATGATGTTCGTGTTGCATATACTCAATATGCTATCCAAAAATTGTTATATCCACCTCCAGAAGATCCTATGGCGCCAGCATCTGAGGGCTTGGTATTTCCTATATTAGGAGCGGTTGCTCCAGGTTGTGCAACTGTGGTTGCTTGTGGATTATCAGGATTTGATTTAGGAAATATAATTTCAGATAAAAAAATTACAACAAATGAAATTGTTCCTATTGCCGTTGGAGTTGGCAGTATATTAATTGTTCTTTTATTTGGAAAGAGACTTGGAGGAGAAAGAGATATACATTATCCAAGTAGTGCAACTCAAAAGTTTAATAGAAAAGGTCCTATTGTTAATGTAAATAATCTTAAACCTGCACCCCCAAGTGTAGGTTCTATAGAGGGGGTAGGAATAAAAACACAAGCGTCCATTAATCCTCAAAGGCAATTTAGTTTGCTATTAAAAACAAAAAAATACGCTTCTGTAACAATGAGAACAGAAGAAGGAACATATTCTGTTAACTATAAATTATCACAATGGTCTGATACGGGACAATTTGTTGGGGAACCTACAGTAATTCAAAAGCTAGTTGGAAGAAAATGGGTCGATGTAACTAGAGAGCAACTTCCAGAAATTCTCAAAAACCCTTCTGATGAATTTTTAAGAAAGAATCTTAGATAAGATTTAAAAACCAAGTCTTTTAACTAAAGAAACAAATTTTCCAGGCTTTTGGTAGAAAAGATATCTTCCTTCAAACCCATTATAACAAAACTTTAAAGAATGATCAATTTGATTTGCAATTAACCTTATGTATGGATCAGTTGAGTCAAGTATTTCAACCATTTCATCCCTATTTCCTGTATCTCTTAATTCTACATATCCAGGACTTTGAAATTTAATTTCATTTGGAGTTATTTTTCCTAGTCTAGAATCAGGACTTTGCAAAATTGTATCATTTGTTAGTTTAGATTCTAATGGAGAAGCAACGACAAAACCTTTTTTTGTTTTTACAAATGCGAATTTTTTTCCATCATCAAAGATATAAGTAGCATAATTAGTTCCATGAATATCAATACTATGTTGAACCTCTTTTATTCTTATCATCTTATATAATGCTTCTTGCTATACTAACAAGATCTGTTAATGGATTTGGCTTTTGCGCTTCTTTTTTAGCTGCATATTTTTTAAGGCCTTCTAGAACTGCTGTCTCTGGATTTTGACTAAGATATATTTCAGCGTCAAATTTTGCTTCCAATAATAATCTAAGTCTGTCTAAATGTGGATGGTTACCCGAGATTACAATATTTTCATTAGCATCAACAGCGATTTCAGAATCTTTTTTAGGTATTCTTAAAAACATATTTGTAAGTAATGCACTGACATCAAAAGAATCATTTGCTGTATAAGATGTTACATACCCCTTAACAACTTCATCATACATAAGGGCTATGTCGACATAAGATTGTCTTGTGGTTACATCATCTATTTTTAATCCTTTTGGTAAATTCCATAAAATGGATAATCCCCATGGTCTATTTACCGATATGCCTGCAGAAAATAATGCTGCCTGAGGCATTGATAATACCGAAGCATCAGTAATTTCTAATTCTCTTAATGTGCCTTTAGCTATAGTTTCTAGGTCCTTGAATGAGACATCTGTCTCTTCTAATAAACCTTCTTTTAATGAGCTTGGGATTGCCAAATAAACTGAAACATCTTTTTTTTCAGAAACCTTTTTAAGATTTTTCTTAAGAGTTGATTCTAAAACAGATTTATCTAATCTATTATGATATGATCCTTGATATATTCTTCCATTAGCGTCGTAAACTATTGTTCCGGTATTATCTATGGTAGCAAATACACTTTCTTTATTTGATCTTCTATATACCATTTTTATCAATATCTTAGCAAAAAAACTAGTTTATAAATCTTTCGGTTTTATACTACTATATAATGGTATCATACCTTCCTTAAAAACGTCAAAAAAGCGGTATGGGCTATCATCTGAGATTTTGGCCTTGTAACCTGGGAGGAAACAAACCACTCACGTTCTATTAATTCTATTGTTTTTTCATGCAAAAATTTATTATTCAAATTTTTAATTAAATCCTGAACTTGATTTATTGTAGGAAGATAGGTTACTAGAAATGATCCTGGCTTCAATGAATTATAAACATTAATTAAAACATTCCAGGGTTCAGGTAAATCTAAGACAACTAAATCTAAATCTTTTTCTTCTACTTCATTTACATCTTTATTTTTTAATTCTATATTCTTAATGTTAAGAAACTCAAGATTCTTTTTTGCTAAATTAAAGAAATCAGAATTATTTTCATATGAATAAACCTTTTTTGCAAATCTTGCCAGAAAGGCGGTTAGTACACCAGAACCTGTTCCTGCATCTAAGCAAATTGAATTTTTATCTATTCCTGTAAATGTTAAGATATATCCTATATCTTTTGGCAATATTATAGCTGGACCTCTTTTAATATTTGCGATTAAATCAATGAAGGAAGCATCTAGGACAAGAAACTCCTTATTTATGTTAGAGATGATAATTGAGCCAGATAAAGAATCTTGCAAATCTTTTTCTTTTATTACTCCGAATAATGAATGAAAGTCTCCAAATTGCCAATAAAATGTTTTATTGTTTCTGATTAAAATTTTCATATATATGTTTAATAATATATGTTTAAAAATGTTGTTATTGTTAAAAATTTGTAAATAAATGAAAATAATATTGTGTTAATATTTGTTAAATATAATTTTTAAAAAAAGGAAATTTTATCCATATTTCAGTTTTGCCCGCCTCCAATTTTTAGTCCAGTGTTCATCGGTTGTTATATGATCTGAACGAACCCATTTAAGCATACAATCAGAAAATTCTTCATTTCTGAATTCTCTTTTTACTCTTAAAACAAGACCTTCTTTTTTTCCACCAAGCATACTCTTTCCTGTTGCATATTTTATAATATAATCTTCAAATTTCTTTTGGCCCATCTCTTCAGGTAGTATTTCTCTCTCAATTACAGGCACAACCGGAAAATCTAATAACTTGGCATATTGATTTACTTCCTCCCAACTAAACCATTTGTCTAGCTCCCTAATAGCAAACACATAAAAATAATGTTCAAGATTACTATATTCTATTGAATGCACAGCGTAAAGATTTTCCCCAAATATTTCTAAATTTTCAAGGTCATTCTTAATAGTTGCCCATTTTGTTTTTAAATAATCTGCCCATGGATTTTTGGTAGGTACAGAATGGCTTCTAGCATATACGCCATTTTTATTAATACAGGTATTCTCCCCATCAAGCTTCTCTGTGAGTGCTATTCTTTCTTTGGATATTTTTTCCCAGTAATCATGATTTATTCTATCATCTCTTGCTATTCCTTCTGAAAATGGAAAATGAAAGATTCTTGGATATTTGTCTGACATAGTATATGAAAAGCCCTTAGTTTTTAAATTATTTTCTATTTTGAATTAAGAATCTATTAAATATGATTTTGCAGAAATACACTAAGATACTATTTTATTCTAACCAAGGTGTAATGAAGAATATTTATAAATATACAATTCTTTGATTATATGGGGGATTATGGATAATACAACAAGCGAAGATATTAAGAGAAGTTTTAAGAAACAAGGTATTAAAATAGTTAATGATGAAGGCGAAGAAGAATAAAATAAAAAAACGAATTATAATTCTGGAGATGATAGGATTTTACCCTTCTCTGCATCTATAATAAAATCATAAGGACCTTTTTTTCCATTATCATCTAGGTATAATGTTACATACCATTTTTCGTTTTCTAGATAAGTATTTTCAACAAAGATAGAATCTGAGATTACCTTAGGAGATCTTATTATTGCTCCTGAGGTATATGCTTTGTTTATTGTTAATGAAACTAAGTTATCTTTTGCTATATTGATTGCTTCTTCTCTTGTTATGTATTTTATTTCTTTAGTTTCTTGAGTATTTTGTATTGTAAATGACTGATTTTTTATTAATCCAATGAAAAATCCAGCTATGAATATTAAGATGATTATTACAACTGCGATTATTGTTATTGTTATTCTTTTCATAAGATTAATGAAAAAGGGAATGTTTTTAAGATTATTGTTTTTATATTAAAATATGGATAAAAAAAACATATCTATCTTATTAGTTGATAGAAATCTAGGAGAGAATAGAATACATCATTTAGATAAAGAGGAAGAAGCCCTGAGATTAGAAGGTTATAATACTAGATTGGTAAAAGATGCTAGCAGTTTAGAAACAAATTATGATATCATAGTTGCTCATCCTGGGTGGGGAGAGGAAGCTAAAAAATTTATAGAATTTCATAGAGAACATCCAGAAATTCCAATGATAGTTAATACTTTCGGTAATCTTAGGGGAAAGAAGTTTGATGAGTATAGCCAAGATAATGATGGAATATATGCAAGAGGATTAGGCACTAGTTTGGAAACATTTTTAGATTTAATTGAGACTCTTTCTGAAGAAATATTAAGAAAAAGAAACATTTAAATAGTCATATCAATTGATATTATTGTTTATTTAATGGAAAAATGGAAATACAAACAATAAAGAAAAGGAAAAGCTATATGGAAACGAATGATATAGCTAGAACCCCCACTTTGCAAACGGTTCTAATGATAGAGAAATTTATTGAAGAAAATTCTGGTGAATATAAAAAAACAGAACTATTCAAAAAACTACCAAGAAAAGTAATGTGGCAGACTTTTCAAGTGGTAATGGAATACTTAGAAGGTATATATAAAATTGTTTATGATAAGGAAGGTTATGTTATATATATCTGGAATCCAGAATTTTTTAAAAAGATAAAGAATAGACCAGCAATAAAAGTATGAAGCCTCAAAAAGTTATTTTTGTTGATGAAAGTTTAGAGAGATCATTTGATGAATTAAATAAAGAAGATCCTATTAAAAAGGCATTAATTAGGGCAATCAATATATTGCAAGAAGATGCTTTTTCTGGTAGAAATGTAAAGAAAAATCTGATACCCAAAATACTTATTCAAAAATATGGGATAAATAATCTTTGGATTTATAATCTTCCCAATGGATGGAGAATGCTATATGTTTTGACTACTTCAGATGAGGTTTATATTAAGAGGCGAAAGAAGAGCTAAAGTTCTTAAAGTTTTAAATTCAGATAAACCTAAAACGCCCAAACAAATAGCACAAGAATGTAAATTAAGTTTATCTAATGTTAGTAATTCATTATCTGAATTGTTAAATAAGGGATTCATTAAGTGTATAAATCCTAAAGATAAGTTTTACAGATTTTATATGATAACTGATAAAGGTAAATATATTTTAGAAGATATAGAAAATAATAAATAATTGTCTACTTAAAACAAATAAAAAGATAATAAAATCATCTTTGCACCATTTAATATTATAGTTTAAATAATTAAGAGTATAACTTGTTTTGAAGGAACTTAGTTAATAGCTATGAAAAATGGATATAATTTTAAGAAAATTATTTTATATTATTAGAAGGTTTTCTTTTTTTATACTTATTAAAAACTATAAATCCTGCAATAATTAAAAATATAAAGATTATTGGTATTAAAGTAAATTTCTGTAGGTTTATTCCGATAACAGCCCCCGTAATTCCAGGCTTTGTTGGAGGTGTTGAAGTTTTGTTATTAATTTGATTATTATTAATTGTTGGACTAGTTTCATTTGATTGAATAATATTAGTAGAATTATTAGTTTCATTATTCAATATCGAGTTTGATTTAATTACTGAACTTGGAGAAAATCCTCCACCACCTCCTCCACCTCCTCCACCACCACCGCTTGGAGCTGGTGTAGGACATGCCCCACAATCATTAGAACATGAAGAACAAGATTCTCCACCATTACAAAAAGCATCTCCACAATAAGTTGCCTGTTCTTTAACTCCAGAATGCTTTAGACCGCTAATTTTATATTTAGTGTTATTTACTATTTCGCATATGTAATTTCCACTTGAGCCAGAACAAGGTAGCCAAGTCTCATTAATTTGGTTGCAATCTTGTGAAATTTCACTTACTAAACTAAATTCCTCATCTTTTATGCAGATTCCTGTTCCATTAAGTATTTTATCGAGATAAATTGTTTTTGTTTTATTTTGTGTAGATAAATCTAATCCTCTTATTAACATATAAGCAAAAGTGCTTTGATTTGATTGTTTTTCAATAAATAAATTAGCTAAATTAATAGGAGTTTCAGTCAAATTAAAAACAAACTCTATAAAGAGATTATTATTTTCATTAAACTTTATTGTGTTATTCTCTTTTATTATGTCAAAAGGTATTGTTGTATTAACTAAAGTTTTATTTCCAATAAATCCATCTTTGTTATAATCACAAGAAAGAGAGTAAGTATTATTGTTAGGTTTTCCTAAAGTATCATTAATTAAGTGAGTTTTAGCAAAACAACCATTTGAATCATTAAACCATCCAGTAATTGAATCATCTTTTAAACAATTACTTTTAACTTCTGTCCAATTTGGTTTACAGAAATCACAAGTTTGATTTAAAGATATTGGTTTGGTTGAGTTTATACCACAAGAGTTTATATCTCTCCAATCTTTTAACTGCAAATCATTTAACTGGCAAACTCCCCATTCTTCTTGTAAAGTCCAATTAGGTGTACAAAGAGTTAATTTATAGAATGTTGTTCTAGTGGGTTTTATTTCTATGTCAAAATAAGTATCTTCACCGTTTATTCTAAGATCATAAGTGCCTGAAGGTATTGTAAGACCATAATCAACCGCTTCTTTGTTATAATTGAAATGGTAATAAATCCTAGAATTTATATTGGGTTGCAATACAAAAGAGCCACCTAAATTATTTATAGAAACAATTTTACCATTAACCCTATTTTCGTCTGTAAATTTAATGTAAACCATGCCTTCATTTACAACTTTATTATTTGGTGATGCAACAATAAAAGATTCTCCTGAATCAAGGTGTGATAGAAATGATCTATCTGAAAAATAATCGTCAATTATATCCGTAACATCTGATGGATTATAATTTGTATCCAGATAGTCTTCTATTATAGGTCTGAGAATAGTCGACCATGCGTTCTGAGAAAAATGATTTAAAATCAAATCCCAAAAACCTTTTTCCCAAAGTTGTATTTTTTTAAATAAAGATAGGTGGTTTTCATTCATAACAACTAAAGAAGTATTTTGTTCCAACAAAGAGGCACTGACAACAGAAACAAAATCATCGGATAAATCTGCTTCAAAAAGTATACAAGGAAGGTCATCTCTTTTACCAGCAATAACGATACTATTATTAATCTTTGGTTGATTATTAAGATTCCATAAAAAATCACTACCTACGGCTAAATCTGTATAAGCTGGTTCATTTGGCGCTATGTCAAAAATCCCCTTGCCAAACATTACCCAACCTACAACATTACTTATAGTACTACAAACTAAACCCAAATCTTCTCCTCCTAATACTCTATTAGCTAAATATGCGCCATTATTCGGAGATCCTAGCATAACAAATTTATCTACATTATTTTTATACTTAATAGATATATTATTTGGATCTACAGCACTATTTTGTATATAAGATCTGGTTACCAATCCTCCCATGCTGTGAGATACAATATTTGTTTTGTTTATATTATATTGAGATAAAACATACCATAAACCATCAGATAATAAAACTCCTGAATAACTAATTTTTTGATCATTTGGATAATAAAATTTCCATACGTCATATCCATCGTCATTTAATTCATCTTCAAAAGCACCGTTAAAATATCCACTTTCTCCATGAAGACCATGGACTAAGATAAGAGGTTCTTTATTTATGTTTATAGACTTTCTAGGAGCTTCTAAGAACGACACTTGATAATATGTAGGAACAGTATTTGCAGCACTAAAGTCACTAGAAGAAGTACCAAAGTCCATACTATTTTGTTTAAATTTAGATATTGGTTCAACATTATTTTCTTCGTCAATTAGATAATATTGAAAATCTATAGATTCTTTTGCTAAGTTGGTTGAAGGTACTAAATCAAAATTATTTTTATTTTCAGTTTTCCAGAGCAGGTTAGGAGATACTCTATCCATCAAATTAATATATTCAATAGTTAGATTTTGTTCTCCTTTTTCCAAATGAATAGGATTATTATCAACATCATTTGAGAATAATGTATCAATTATAACCTCATTATTGATAGTTAATTTATAGTTACCATTAATAGAACTATTAAATTGATAAGTACCATCTTCTTCTATTGTTATTTTACCTTTCCATAAAGCATATAAAACTTCTTCTTGTTTAGTCTGTATAGATGAGATTAAAACCTCGCCCTTTTCTGTTTCATTTCCTTTTCTTAAATCTATCTTGTTTTTGATTATTTCAATTTCTTGTGTCTCTTTTTCTGTTAATACTTTATCCTCTTTTTCCAATGTACCAAACGAACTAACTTTAAATGGAGAGTCTATAGAAATATCTTTCCAATAAGGCTTATCTGTGTGAATTCTAACTCTCTGATCAACATAATCTCTCCCAAATTTATAATCATCATTATCATTATTATAATCATTAGACCATTTTGCAATTAAATTATCATTAGAATCTACAGCAAAAACTTCTAGTTTGAAATTAAACAATATATTCGAATTCCAAGAAGTTTCTCTGTTTAGTTCGGGATTATAATTAAACTTTCCTAAAGAGTCTGTACTTATCGAATCTGTAAATTGTGGTTTAAAAATATGTCCAATCAAAGAAGAAACATCAGTTCCTACAAATACTAGACGAAGATTAGAAAAGTGTTGGGAATTAAAATCTCCCGAAGAGGTTGTAGCAACATTAAAAACTTGTCCAGTGATTGCATTATTACAAAACTGATTATCAATATTCCAATTTTCATTAGCAACACAACATCCATCTCCGCTAAATCCTCCACTGCCTATGGCTCCTGCAGGTACACCTTCACAAATTAATCCTGCAGAACATTGACTACTAACATCACAATCCCATCCCTCATAACCATACTTTGTATTTAATATTCCAGAAGTTTTTGTTTTTCCACTAACTTTTGCGATAAAATAGTACTCAAGATTATAAAGCAACTCATCATCTTGATTTGCTACAACCCAACTAACAGAAGCAAAATTGTTATTTACTGTTGCAGACAGGCTTGGAAAAAATTGATTATCGGGAGTGAGATGATCATCTTCCCATAAATCAAATTGTACGGGGGCACCATTTTGAACTCCTGTTGTCCAAACTTTTAAAGTTACAGTATCACCTGTGTTTGCACTAGAAGTTGACCAAGAAACCGATGAGATACTAGCAGGAGTATAACATGTAAATGTACTTGTATTCCATGACTCCCCCGAATTACAACAACCATCAGCAGCCCCTCCAATAGGACCTAAGCAAGTCAATCCAACAGAACATTGAGAATCAGAATCACAATCATATTCATTTCTACTACACCCATTAGATCTTTGTTCTTTATAAGCACAGTAATCATCGTGTCCATTATATAATAAAGCGCCATCAGAGCAAGAATTTATTCCATGAAACCAACAAGTTGTTGCAAGAGACTGACATTCAGTTTTGTCACATATATTAAATAATCCAGCACCACATTCATCACAGGTATTAACTGCTAATGTAGAAAAGAATTGACTATCATAAGAAGCTATACCAAAAATAGAAACTTCTTTAATATCCTTTACATCGCTGGGATACAAATTTTTATAGTAGTTAAAAATTTCACTTTCTAAAAGAAGATTAGAATCAATACTTCCTTCTACGTGAATAATTTTGTTATCACTAATCCATTCAATATATTTGTTATAGACAAAATAAGCTTCTTCGTTATAATAAACTGCATGTTTTAAATCAACCTCTTCAAATTTTACATTATCTAATAAAGAATTTCTATTGTTAAACTCTAATATATTAACTTGTGTACTATAATTTTCTGATTTGTAAGAAAATTCTATAAATTTGTTAGTATTATTAAATATTGTAGGAGACTCTTTTTCCTTAACTTCTGTCAATTCAAATCCGTTAACATTGTTATTTGGATAATCTAAAGGTGTAAAATTGATAACATTATTTTGAGACTGTTGAATGATTGGAATACCATATCCAAAAATGGAATCTTTTCCTACAGCTCCTAAATCTAAAGTTGATTTTTGAAGTAATGATCTAATCTCTTTATTACTCATTGTTGGATTCTCGGAGAATAAAGAAGCTGCAACAATTCCAACATGAGGAACACTAAAGGAAGTTCCCTTTAATACCCTACCACCTATTATGATATTCTCCCCGGGAGCAACTAACTCTAACGAATCCCCATAATTAGAAAAGTCAGATTTTTCTAAATTCTGATTTATAGAACCCACACTAGAAACTGAGTTATATGCTGCAGGATACGAAATTATTTTATCTCCATCATTTCCTGCTGCAGCAATAAATAAAATTCCATCAGAATATGCATTATTTATTGCCTCTTCCAGAAATACTGAATTTCCATTGCCTCCGAAACTCATTAAAACAATATCTATATTATTATCAATAACCCAATTTATACCTTCTATAACATCACTAACATAACCAACTCCCTGTGAATTTAGAACCTTAACAGAATATATCTCTGTGTTAATTAAAGGTAATTCATTATCTAAAGATTTGAGTATCTGAGAAACATAAGTTCCGTGTCCATTGTCATCTAAAGCATTATTATCTTCATTAACAAAATCAAAACCAGAGATAATATTTTTATTATTTGAACCAGTGTCTAAGATAGCTATTTTTACATCTTTACCAATGCTGTCTATTTGAGATGTATAAAAACCAATAACCTCTAAATTCCATGTATTTTCATTTCCTAATGATTTTACTAAATAATCAGGTTCAACATAAATTATAGCATCATCTTCTTTAATAGTTTCCTCATCTACTCCTTCTATGACTAATTTTTTTGGTTGTGATATACCTATTCTTGCAACAGCTATTTGTCTTGAATGCTTTGACGATTCTCTTACTTCTTCAACAACGTTAGATTTTAAAGAATCATCCAAATCATTCTTTTCGGCAACTTTCACAATATATCTATCTTGGTTATTATCATCTGCTTCAATTATGGTTAAGCTTGATACTATTATTATAACAATACAGAAAACAATTAAACCCAATTTTTTATGGTTGAACATTTCCTATACTCCTAAAGTTTATTACATCAACTCCTAGAAAATGTAATGGCCAGCCAAAAAATGCAAAGAACCAATCAGAAGGTCTTTTTGAATATATGTGAAAATACCAATCAAATCTATTTGGTTTATTTGTTTTAAATTCTCCTGAACCATCTACACACCATTGAGCGTTAGGAAAAGGATTTACTTTATTCATTTCAATACAACGATTTTCCCAATAAGACTGCCCATTATTTTCTAAGAAATCTTCTTCAACAACAAAAAAATTATAATGAGAATTAGACCTTAAGATTGTAAATAAAAAACCAATGAGTAAATATAGTATTAATATTCCTATTAAAATATATCTTTTTTTCATTGTTTTTATACGAACCAGCTTTTGTTATAAGCTTTTTGCCTAAAATTTAACACTGATAGATATAACAAATAATATATAAATTTGTCTATCTAATGTCTACTTAAATTCACTATTATTCTATCGCCCCTTTTTTACATTTTGCACATATCATGGTTAAAGTTTAAATACTTTACTTATGTCGCTAACTAATATTAGGATTATCTTATATATATCCAATTCAAAACAAATGAAAATTCAACAAATAAATAAAGTTAAAGTATTATCAAGTAAATTAAAGAAATTTATTGATAAACCTATCAATATATTTAGATTATATTTAGGGATTTCATTTATTACGTTATTTGGTATAATCTTAATTTCCTTACTAGTATTTTGTAATATAATAGAAGAAAATGAAGCAATAAATAGTTTTCCATTTTATATAGCCATTTTTATTTTTTTTCTTGGTTTGAGCATAAAAGAAATAGAATACATTGAACATACTAGCTATAAAATTTATCTTTTGATATGTGAAATAATGCACAATATCAGACTTCAAGAATGGTTAGTTATTAATGAAAGCAAATATTTGTCTGGTAATGGGGGAATAATAAATGATTTCCATTATATTGTTATAAGTGAAACACTAAGAAATCCCATGATATTAAATGATAAATTATTATATAACCTATTTGTTTATCATAAAAATATTATTAATATGAATAATTTCATAACACATTCTAGACAAAATGGATTATCAAAAGATCAGGTTGTATCAGATTATAAACATGTTTTTGAACTCATTAGTGGAAAATATTCGATAGGATTAGGAAACTTATCTTCTTTAGAATTAATGAATCAACTAATTGATGAATTAATTTATTATAATAAAAATTATTTAAATGTTAATATTAAAATAAATTATGTTTAGTAAACCTAAATAAGTTATACTAATCAAAAGATTGTAAGAAATTTAATTTTAACATTAAGTTTATGAGAAAGCTTTTAAAGCTTTTAAGTTAATTAAAAATATGGTAAAAAGAAGATCAACACTTGAAAAAGAACTAAAATTATTAAATGCTAAAATTAATATTCCAAAAATGTTCTTTGGGCATTTTACCATACTACCTAAAGATATATTAATTGATAAAAGACATATTAACCATTTAGACGCATATATTGGGCAAATTCATTATTTTAACTGGTTAAAAGCAGAACATCCCACGGGAGCGGGTCTTGCACCGATTCTTTATTTATTAGAACAATGCAAAAAGAAATATAATGATAAAAGAGTTTTTAATTTGTTGAAAAGAAAAACTACTTATATAAAATTATTAAATGAAGAGTTAGAGTATTTATCAAAACGATATATTTGGAAAAAATTACCAGGATGTTTTGAGATTTTTATATCAAAATTTGAAAACTTTATAACTATGTCTTGTGAAATTTTATTAGTCCTTATAAACCTTTATGAATTAAAGAAATTAAAGAGGAAATATCCTAAATTTAATAAATTTGAATCACTTATAAAAGATTTAGAAAATGAAGATATTTCCCAATATTTTAAATCTATAAATCATTATTTATATATGTCTTTATTAGTTTATATAAGGAATAAAATTGTGCATAATCCAAGACATATAAAATACACTAAGTTAAAAAGTCAGAACCCTCATATATCACTTAAAAATATTAATGAAAAGCATATCCAAAGATTACATGATGTTGTTCAAGATTACTTTAAATTGTACTGTAAGGGAAAGAAAATAACCGGAATGATTGTATCAGTTCCTGATTTAAGATTCAAAGGATTTTTTTATAGGTTTAAATTAAATAAAAAACATAATGTTGATATAGATAACTTAATAATTTCATATGAGTCAGATTTATTATCCCTTGCAAAAGAAATAAATGGTAAAATATTTCTTATTGAAAGAGATGTCTTGAATAGTATGATAAAATAAATACAAACATCCACACCATTATTAACATAACATATAACCTTTTCTACAACTCACAACTAGATTAAATCTATCTAATCTATATTCTACAGAATATACTTGCGTTGCTTTTTTTGGAGATGTAATATACCCTAATTAGAAGTGCGGAGGGCAGGATTCGAACCTGCGAACTCACTAAGAGAACAGCTTTCTTAAAAGCTTTCTTGAGGCTGCCGCGTTTGACCGCTTCGCTACCTCCGCGTAAAAGAAACATTAAATATTTTTTATTTAAAGATATGTTTTATTCTTTAACTACTTGATAATAACAACCTTAGAAAGATTTATATACCCTTCCATTATTATAATTTTATGGAAGTTTTAAGCTTAAAAGATGTATGGAAAATTTATAGATTAGGAGAGGTAGATGTCGAGGCTGCAAGAGGGGTAAATATGTCAATAAAGAAAGGAGAATTTGTAGCTATAATGGGACCAAGCGGTTCAGGAAAAAGTACGATAATGCATTTAATTGGATGTTTAGATAAACCAACAAAAGGAAGCATTTACTTAAGTAATGAAGATGTTTCTAATTTTAATGAAAATAAGTTAGCAAAGATAAGAGGGAAAAATATTGGATTTGTATTTCAAACTTTTAATTTAATTCAATCATTGAATGCTTTAGAAAATGTTGCTTTACCTTTAATGTTACAGGGTGTTAATGCATATGAAAGAGAAAAAAAAGCTAAAGAATTACTTGAATTAGTTGGACTGGGAAAAAGATTAAAAAACAAGCCAAGCCAATTAAGCGGTGGAGAGAGACAGAGAGTTGCGATTGCAAGAGCTTTGGTTAATGATCCTGAAATTATATTGGCTGATGAGCCTACTGGAAATTTAGATAGTAAAACAGGACATGATATACTTGAAATATTTAAAAATTTACATAAAACTAAGAAAAAAACAATAATTTTAGTTACTCATGATGATAATGTTGGAAAAAATGCTCAAAGAATAATTAGGTTTATGGATGGGAGGATAGCAGAATGAAGAAATTTATTTTGTTAGTATTATTTTTATTAATGATTGGAAATGTTTATGCTGATGAGATTTCAATAGAAAGTGTGTTTTCAAGCCCGAGAGAGGTTGCTCCAGGCGGAAAATTACAAGTTTCTATTGATTTAAAAAATGTTGGAACTAGAGATATAGAAAATGTAGCTGTAAAATTAGATTTAACAAATGTTCCATTTGCGCCCCTTGATAGTTCTACTGAATTTGTAATAAAAGAGATTAATAAGAAAGATACTGAAAATATTTTATTCAATATTGTTGCTTTACCGAATGCAAGCCCTGGAGTGTATAAGATACCGATACATGTAAGCTATGAGAATATAACAAAGAATGCTTTGATAAGTTTAATAATACAAGCAAAACCTCAATTATTAGTTGAGTTAGAAACATCAGATATATTATATAAGGAAAGTTCAGGAATTGTCACAATAAACTTTGTTAATAAAGGATTGAGTGATATTAAGTTTTTAACGGTTACATTAGAACAATCAAGCAATTATGAGATTATAGGAAGTGATACTGTTTATATTGGAAATATAGATATAGATGATTCACAAACAGCTGATTTTAATATTTATCTGAAAGGAAATGGTGAATTGCCTTTAACAATAGAATACAGAGATGCAAACAATAACTTGTATATTGATAATCAGATAATTAATTTTAATGTTTACACAAAAGAAGAAGCTGAAAAACTTGGATTGGTAAAGAAAAGTAATTCGTTCATTTATTTAATAATAATTGTTGTTATTATTCTTGCAATTATAATATTTAGATTACGAAGGAAAAAATGATATTTGATTATTTTATTTTGGCTTTAAAAACACTAAGCCATAGACAGTTAAGATCTTGGCTGACAATTCTTGGAATAGTTATTGGAATAACCGCTGTTGTTTCTTTGATAAGTTTAGGACAAGGATTACAGAATGCTATTAATGAACAATTTTCTACAATAGGAGCAAATAGAATTCTTATACAACCAGGAGGATCTGATCTTGGACCACCGACGCCTGGAACAGGTCAAGCTAGAATTACAGATCATGATTTAGATTTAATAGAAGATATTAATGGAGTGGATAATGCATTTGGTTATACTTTAAATCCTGCAAAAGCTGAGTTTAATAATAAAGTAAGATTTACTTATGTTGTTGGAATACCTCCGGATCCTGAAGAACTTAAGGTATTGGGAACGGGATTGGATGTTGGAGAGGGAAGACAGTTAAAAAAGGGAGATGTAAGCAAAGTTGTTGTTGGATATGATATTGCACATAGAGATAGCATGTTTGGAAAGGAAGTTAATATTGGAGATAAAATATTAATAGAAGGGAAAAGTTTTGATGTTGTTGGAGTAAGAAAGAGAATAGGAAATCCAATTCAAGACGAATCTTTTTTAATACCTTTAGAAACATTTAGAGATTTGTTTAATCTAGAAGATGATTTAAGCATTATTGCAGCTAATATTAATACAAATGAAAATGTGGATGTTATTGCGGAAAAAATTAAAAAAGAGATGAGGAGAGATAGACATCTAAAAGAAGGCGAGGAAGATTTTCAAGTTCAGACAAGCGAAGAGGTAATAGCTTCTTTCAACGTAGTTTTACAGATAGTTCAAGCTGTTTTAATTGGAATTGCTGCTATAAGTTTGATTGTTGGTGGTATAGGAATAATGAATACAATGTACACAAGTGTATTAGAAAGAACAAAAGATATTGGAATATTAAAAGCGATTGGAGCAAAATATTCTGATATAATGCAGATATTTTTAATTGAATCTGGGATTATAGGATTTGTTGGAGGGGTGATTGGTGTTTCTATTGGAGTTTCTATTGGATTGTTAGTTCAATTTTTTGCTGAACAATATTGGGGAACTGCTTTGATAAGAGCTTCATTTTCATGGACATTAATCATTGGAAGTTTATTGTTTTCTTTTGTTGTTGGAAGTTTAGCTGGATTATTGCCAGCAAGACAGGCAGCTAAGATGAATCCTGTTGATGCATTGAGATATGAGTAAGACTTAAGAATCAGATTTTTTATCAAATCTTTTTTTAATATAATTAGAAAGGCCATTTAATCCAGGCTCTACTAAATGACTGTTTAAATAACCAGCCAGAGCTCCACTTAATGTGACTATGCCAATGGATAATATTGAAAATTCCAATTTATCTGCTAAACTTTGTTCTTGAAAAAATTTATTATTAGTGCATAAATATATACTGGCTATTGTTGCTATAGATCCGGAATGTATTGCTCCTGTTTTTGCGTCTAATTTATCTAACAAGATATATCCTGCAACAGTCTTTACCCGATCCAATAAAGATTTACTTTGTTCTAAATTAATTTCTGGCATTTTTATCAATATATTAGCTAAAAAAACTGGTTTATTAACCTTTCGATTTGTTCTATTCTATAAGTGGTAACTATAATCTTATAGGTAAAGCTTTTATACTAATTATAAACTTTTTAAAAATATGAAAACAACTGCAAGATTGGTAGCTGCTGTAGCTACATTGATAACTTTACTAATTATAGGAACTGGATTATTTCATCAAATTGAAAAATGGAATTATATTGATTCTTTTTATTTTACAGGAATAACAATAACCACCATAGGATATGGAGATTTAGTACCGAAAACAGATGTTGGAAAGATAGTAACAGTATTCTTTGCTTTAATAGGAGTTGGAGCTGCTTTGGTTGCCTTAACAACATTAGCAGAAGATTATTTTGAGAGAAGACAGTTAAGATTTGAGAAAAGATTTGGAAATTATATAAATAAAAGTAAAATGTCTTTTTATAATATAGATTTAGCAAGGTTTGGAATTAAAAATAAGAAAAAATAAGCTATTCTTCTTCCTCCCAATAATCCCATTCTTCATCATCCTTAAGATCTTTGGCTAAGAAGTTCATGGTGACCACCCCCATTAGCAATAGCTATATAAAATAAGTTTAAAAACTTTTGTTTTCACTTCTGATTAATATCTTTCTTTTTAAGTATATTAGTTCTAAAGTAAGAATTTGGAATAAAGAGCGTTTCTTTATCTTTAGTGGTAACTTTAGTTTCTGATAGATCAATAGATTCAACCTTTCCTTCTATGTTTCCTATCTTTATATTCTCACCTTTTTTTATTAATCCTCTTTTAATAATAGATGAGCCTGCTGAGATGTTTTGCAAGCTGTCCTTTAATGCCAATAACATCATCAAGATTATTGAAATAAACAATATACTTAATAATATTATATAGATATTTACTGCAAATTTTAATTGATTAATGGCAAATATTATTGATGTTATGTAAATAACATATTTTACTATGGCTGGGATTAATAATTCTATTGATAGTCTTAATCCTATACCTTTTTTAATAAGCTTGTCTATTTCAAATTCCAGTATAACTTTCTTAGTTAGATTGCTTAGAGCTCTTCCTATGAAAATCCCTATTAATAAGATAAATATGGCTATAATTAAATCGGTTATTGTGCTGTTAATATTGATTGCATCTACCATTATTTAAGATTATGAATAATGGTTTAAAAGCTTTTTGAATCTAAGTGGTAGTTAAAGTTAGATTTAAGTAGTTTACTAACTTAAAAGTATTATGGTAAAAAGAGCTGTGTTAATATTTGTAATTCTTTTAATTTTTGTAACATTTGTTTTAGCTGAAGCTAATGACAGAAAAACATTGAAAGTTGGGCAAAGCCTAGAAGTCGGAGGAAAAAATATAACTATATTAGGTATAAATACAGAAGAAGATAATGAATTAGTAAGAGTTTGTGTAAACAATGTTGAAAGCATAATTAATCATGAAGGGAATGTTAATGGAGCTTATTTATCTGTTGAAGATATATCAAGAGTTGATGTTGAGCTAGATGTTACAGTAAATTATGATACTAAATGCGATGTTAATTGCAGGAATGATAGATGTGGAAGTTTAGGTGATGTTTGTATTACTAATAAAGATTGTGATGATAATGACATTTATACCAAAGATTTATGTCTTGGACAGCCTAGAAGATGCTTACATGAGGAAGTTGGGAATAGACCGAGTGAAACTGTAAGTGAACCGATCATAGAAGAAAATATTGTTCAAGAACCAAGCCAAGAAGAAACATTTGTACCTGAAGAAGTTTCAAGTAACTTATGTTTTAATGATAATAATTGTAATGATAATAATGAGTGTACAATAGATAAATGCATGAATGGAGATTGTTTGCATTTTAATATTAATAATTGTGAGAAAGCAACTGGAAATGTTGTTTTAAGCAAATTACAAGGAGGAATGGGATTGATAACAGGATATATATTTATTGCAATAGCGATATTATTAACGATTTTTATTATAAAGAAGAATGTTAAGAGAGGGTAGAAAGGTTTATAAATTAGTGATACTTATGTATCATTAGGGTGAGACAAATGGCAACTGAACTAGTAGTTAAAAAATGGGGAAATTCATTAGCAGCAATATTTCCTAAGGAATTTGTAAAAAAGGAAAATATTAAAGAAGATGAAAAAATTTTGATAGAAAGAGTTAAACCAGCAAATATTAAACATTTATTTGGATCTCTTCCTAGAAAAATGACCGGACAGGAATTTAAGAACATGGTGAGAAAGGGATGGAAGTGAAACCATATTTTTTTGATACATATGCCTTTTTTGAGCTGATAGAAGGTAATAAAAATTATGAAAAATTTTCTGATAATGTGGTTATAGTCACAACTAAGCTCAATTTGATGGAACTTTATTATGGTTTACTAACCAGATTCGGAATTAAATCAGCCAATTTTCAATATGATGAGTTAGTAAAATATGCAATTGAACTTGATGATGAGACTATTAAGGAAGCTATGTTATTTCGAATGTTAAATAAACCTAAAGAATTTTCTTATATAGACTGTTTAGGATATACTTTAGCTAAAAAAATGAATATTAGGTTTCTAACAGGAGACGAAGAATTTAAAGATATGGAAAATGTTGAATTTGTAAAGTAGATAGAAGGTTTTTTATATTTTTGCATATTTATATTTAATATGAGATATGGATACGGATCATTTAGAGAACATCAACTAAGAATTGCTCATATTGCAATAGATAATGCTATAGAAATAGAAAGTTTGAAACATCTTGGCCATTTCGAGTATGGTAATTATTGTTATGCTAATGCTAAACTAGGGGTTCATATTCAGATATGGAATCAAGGTATCACATTAGATTTAGAGGAATTTGAAAAAAATGCTGGGAATAGACTTTTGAGGAATATAGAAGCTATTGTAAAAAAAGCTCAAAGTTTGAGAGAAGAAGACGTATCTGGAACAAATTTTTTGGAAGTTATTTTAGAAAAATAAGAAAAACGATCTATATAATTTTTAAATTTAGAAGATAACTATCATTATGAAAAAAGTTAAACTAAAAGCTAAACCTGCAGATTTGAGTGATATATTTGTATCTTTACCTGATATTATAAGTGGTCAAGAATTTAAAGATATGGTTAGAGGGGGTTGGGAACCAAAAAAGAAAAGAAAAATTAGAAAGTTTTAAGAGATAAGTTTTTAAATTCACAGATTGTATTATATATATGCAAAAAAAGAGAGTTAAGAAAGATAATACTAGATTATTGGCTTTTATTATTTTAATATGCTTTATTTTGATTATCTTTATAATTTTTTTCTGGGATAATAATCTTATAAGAAGATCACCGCAGCAAATATTTGATTGTGGAAAAGAGGCAAAGGAAAAATTTCCTGATTTAAACAAAATTGAAATTAAAGAAGATAAAATTATTAAATTAAACAACCAAATTGTGATGGATAAAGATAAAAAAATTAGTATGATACAAGAAACCCTTTTGCAAAGAAAAAGAGCTTTGTTAGAAGCTATGCGAAATGATCCAAAAATAGCATTAGAATCTATGCTATCGGATGAACAAAGGACTAAATTGAACAAGGTAACACAAAATTGCATAGAAAATATAGAAGTTATTGAAGGAACTTTAGCAATATTACATGCTGATGATTTTGAAAATGATAGAAGCCAAAATCAATATATGTTGATTACGGAAAATAAAGAAAAAATTATTTTACATCCAGCATATGGTTTAAAAGATAGATTTACTTCTGGAATGCAAATAAAAGTTAAAGGTTTAAGATTAGATGATGAACTCGCTTTTGATGGGACTAATGATATTATTGATAAAGATATTAGTGGTATCAACATTTTACAAACAGCAAGTGAACCGCCAATATTGGGAGAACAAAAAACAATAGTTATAATGGCTAATTTTCAAAATACACCTCAACCAAGCTTTAGCAAAGAAGATGTTAGAGATATTGTTTTTACTGGAATAAGAAGCGTGAATAATTATTATATAGAAAACTCGTATAATAAAATATTTCTAAGTGGGGATGTAGTTGGATGGTATACAATGCCGAATAATCAAGCATGCGATTTCGGCGATACTGATTTTTTTAATAATGTTTCTGAAACAGCAATATCTTTAGCAGATCCATATATAAATTTTAATGATTATTCAAGAATTGTTGTCATCACACCATTTGATTGTTGGTTTGGAGGTATAAGTAGTCTTGGGAAAATTTCAGTTTATACACAAGATGGAGATTTTAATGCATCTATAGCGATATCATCAACGTTATACATAAACACAACAGGGGTTATTGCTCACGAATTAGGACATGGTTTTGGAATTATGCATGCTAGCTCTATTGATTGTGGAAATATTTCTATTGCCCGTACTGGATGCATTAAGTATGAATATGGTGATCCATTTGATGTTATGGGTAATTCTAGAAATTATAATCAATATAATGCTATTCATAAAGAAGAAGTTGGATGGTTAAATAGTACAAATATATTAGATACTACTGGACTTAGTAGTGGAGTAAGTTTAGCGTATGCACTTGACCCAATAGAAATTGATACAAATGGACCAAAAGTTTATAAAATACCAAGGGCACTTGATAGTTATATCTATGTTGAGTTTAGACAACCTATAGGGTTTGATTTTAATATACCCGGAAATGTTTCTGAAGGGGCTTTGTTGCATATTCAAGGATTTTATAATTATGCTAATCAAAGCTATGGACCATTTACTGATTATGCTTATTATAGTAATACTATGCTTATTAATTCTACAGCTAACTTTACTTCTTTACCTGCAGTTTATTCGCTCCCAATAGGATACACTTTTATTGATTCTGCTACAGCAACAAAAATAAAACCAATTGGCATAGAAAACAATAAATTAATTGTTCAAGTCATAATCGGGAAAGATGATTTTAACCCACCATTCTTGAATATAACTTCTCTTACCCCTATGCCGTTTGTCAATAATGCCCGAGGAAATATTACAATTGCAGCAGATGCATTTGATGAATCAGGCATAGAAAAGGTGGAATTTTGGTATAGAAATCCAGATGATGTTAGATTTGCAGTTGATACAGTAGCTCCTTATCAGATTGTTTTAGATACAACTAAATTTCCAGATGGATATATTAATTTATATGCTGTAGCTTATGATCTTTCCGGAGTACAATTTAGTGTTCCGGGAAATAGTAACGCAGATAATTATCAAGGATTTTTATTTTATACATTGAAAATACAAAATAAATGCATAGATGGAACTTCCTTAAATCAATGTAGCTTAACCAAACCATATTATTGTGATTCTACTGGGAGTTTAGTAAAAAGATGTAGTTTATGTGGATGCAAAAATGGACTTTGCATATCTGATGGAAGTTGTTTAGTAAGTGGAAGTGGTAAGGAAAAAAGAATAGATACATCATAATTCTTAAACAAAACATTTAATAAATTAACAGTTTAATCAAATTCTATGCCAGTAAATCCAGGATATGAATATTTGTTAGCTGAACAAGAATATAATAAAGCTCAGACTTTGCAAGAAAAATTAAGAGCTGCTGAAAAGATGATGGCTACTGTGCCTAAGCATAAATCTAGTGAGAATTTAGTGCAAAATATCCAGCAAAGAATAACAAGATTAAAAACACAATTAGAAAAAGAAAAAGCGCAAGCTAAGGGCAAGGGAAAACAGATAGCTGTAAAAAAAGAAGGAGCTGCACAGATAGCAATTGTTGGGGTAACAAATTCTGGAAAGAGTTCTTTTTTAGCAAAAATAACAAATGCTAAGCCAATAATAAGTGAATATGAATTTACTACAGGAAAACCAGAAGTTGGAATTTTAGATTATGAAGGATTAAAATTACAATTAGTTGAGATTCCAGCTATAACTGAAAATTTTATGTCGAGAAATAAAGGACCAGCTTATATGGGAATAGTAAGAAATGCTGATTTAGTTATATTGTTATTAAAAGATAATCCTGAAAGGGAATTTAATTTGTTAATAAATGAATTAGACAGAGGAAGTGTGAAGTTAAATTCAGCAAAATTTAAAAGCGATGTTGTTATTTTTACTAATGGGATTATTGTAGTTAATGGAGACAAGAAATTTAAAATAAATAATTTTGATGTTATAAATTTTGATGTTAAGAAAGAGAATGATATTAATAAAATAAGAAATTTGATATGGAAAAATTTGAATATAATCCATGTGTTTACTAAAACTCCTGGAAAGAAAAAAGAATTTCCGCCAATATCATTAAAGAAAGGAAGCAAGGTCTTAGATTTAGCTGAAAACGTCCATAAGGATTTTGTAAAGAGATTTAGATTTGCTAGAATTTGGGGGAAATCAGCGGTACATCAGGCTCAGCAAGTTGGATTAAATCATATATTGCAAGATGGAGATGTGGTTGAGTTACATTTAAAATAATTATATCTGCTCATAATCTGATTTTCTTGGAGGATAAGAGGGAGGATCTCTATTAGCAATATTAATATCCCATGAATGAGATGTTATTAATGAATTATCTGAAACATCTAATCTTACTATATGGCTACCAGCAGAATAATAATTAGAAATGTAATTCCATGAAGATGAAGATGATATAAAAATATTATCGAAATACCATTTAAAGTTTATTTGATCATTATCTGGATCATGAGAAGATTGAGTGAATAAAATGCTATCACCTTCTCTTATTGAAATTGAATTATCAATTGGATTAAAATTATCGATTATTGGAGCTCTATTAACATTATTAACTGTTATTTTTACATCTTGATAAACAGAGGAAGTTGGATCTGAAGCTGTTATTCTTACATAATAAACTCCTGAATCTTCATAATCTGTTTGCCAAGTGAAAATATTGTTATTTTGACTGAATCTTGAATCATTGATAGAATAAGACGGGGTGTCATCTATGTCAATTGCGTTAGCTGTTATTGTTACTATATCATTTTCATTAACTACAATATTATTTATTAAATCTAAAGAAGGGATGTCATTTACCTTTATATTTATTAATTCTGAATCAGATTGGGATGGCCAAATTAAATCATAATCATTTACTGAAAAAGTGATTGGATAGTTTCCAATGTCTATTGTTGAAGGAGTCCAGGTAAATAATCCTGTATTTTGATCTAAATTTCCTATTGAATTATCTTTTGAAAATGTTAATGGATCAAGATTAGCATCTGAAGCTGTTAAAGTAAATGATAACAATGAATTTTCATTAACTATTTTATTTCCGATTGGATTTAGTATAGGAGGAGAAGGTAATGCATCTAGAACTGCTTTGTAAGCATTTGCTCTTCCTCTTCCAATTAAACCAGCACAAGACGAACCACCACATTGAGTTGGATTTAAAGCATCAATGTTATCTGTGTTATTCAATAATATATCTCTTAGTTGACTATTTGTTAAACTTGGATTTTGAGATAACATTAATCCCAGAATTCCAGAAACTATTGGAGCTGAAAAAGACGTTCCTGAAAATGCATTATAAAAAGGAGGTTTATTTAGATAGGTTGTTTGAATTGCCGCCCCTGGAGCAGATATATCTATCCAATTTGCATAGTTAGAACCAAGCCATTTGTTATCTGTTCTATTTGTGGCTGCAACACCTACAACATTTGAATATGCCGCAGGATAAAATAATTGATTAGCGTTATTATTTCCAGCAGCTGCTACTATGATAATTCCATTTGCATAAGCATTATCTATAGTCATTTCAACTAAATTATCATATGTAAGGCTACCAGAACTTATACTTAGAATATCTAGTTCATTATTAACTCCAACATCGATACCTCTTATTAAATCAGTTGAACTACAACCACTTCCTCCACCTACAACTCTAAAACAGATTTTTATTGGAACAATTCTACAATTCCAACAAACTCCAGAAACACCTATTCCATTATTTGTCGAAGCAGCTGCAACACCAGCAACTTCCGTCCCGTGAGAATGCACATCAAAAGGTAAATCATTTCCAGGAGTTCCATCGCAGTCTTCTCCATTACCGCTATCACAGTTTTGCAATGCAGTGTTTGTTTCCAATGCATCAGCATCAGGAAGAATATCTACTTTTGATGCTAAATCAGGATGAGTGTAGTTTACTCCTGTATCTAAGATTCCTATTCTTATTGAAGAACTTCCTGTTGTAATATCCCATGCTTCAGGAGCATCAATATCTGCATCTACTAAACCTCCACTTTGGCCATAATTGTAAAGATGCCAGGCATTTGGGCTAAATAATGGATCATTTGGTGTTAGTTGAACATGATATATTAAATTTGGTTCTGCATATTCTATTTCTTTATGTTTAGATAATTGTTCTATTTTTTTTACTACATCGATATTTTTCTTATATTTTATTTGATAAATATAATTAGTTCCGTAAGGAACCTCATTGTAAGATTTTGTTATTTTTCTTAATTCTTTCTCATCTTTATCTAGCTTATTTAAAATATTTTGGGCATCTGAAAATTGTTTTATCTTAGTTGCTGATGAAAATTTTATAACAACTTCATTAGAAACATAATCTTCTCCTGCCTTTAGGTTTGAATAATCATATTTTTGAGCTGCAAAAATCGACAAAGAACTAATTAAAAGAATTACTAATGTTAAGATTAGTTTTCCCACTTTCATGTTGTTAAATCAGCTAAATAGAACTTATAAACTTTTTGTTTAGATTTTTGGAGTGAAGCAAAATGTTTATAAATTTGCAAAATTGATTTATTTTTATGAAAAAGAGGCTAGATTGGATTTTTATAACTGCATTTATCTGGATAGTTGTTTTTAATTTAATAATATTAAGCAAGGCTTATGTGAAATATGTGATTAATAACGGAACTATAATAATGAGAGATTTAATAACTGGAAATGTTGTTTACTATCCTGCAACTAGAGAATTCATAATGACAAAATTTTTTGTTCCATTAATAATATATAATGCATTAATTGTATTATTCTTAAGTTTAAGTTATCATTACAAGAATAGAATAAAAAAGAGATAAAATGGCAAAAAAAAGTCAAGCCAGCATGGAATTTTTGCTAGTTTATGGATGGATAATATTGGCTGGAATAATAACATTTGCTGCTTTATACCAGTATACAATAATACCAACTGGAAGTTTTGTTGCTTGTAATATCGGAGGCGGATTAACATGTGTTGAAAGCAAGATAAGTACAGATGGTGTTGATCTTTATATTCAAAATTCATTACCTATTGCTTTAAGACAGGTAACTGTAAATATTGTAAATACACCTGGAAGCATAAGTTGTAGTGAATCTTCTGATAAAGATATTCCAGCACAAGGAAAACAAGAATTTTTTGTTCCTTGTAATAATATAAAAGATGAGAATCAATTTACAGGAGATATTATAATTAAATATATCAAAGAAGGAAGCGGAATACAGCAACAAACAAGAGGAAGCTTATTAGGAAAAACAGTTAAAGATAAAACAGCTCCTACAATAACAATAACAAGTCCTATAGAAGGAAATTCATATAATGTTCCAAGTGTTGATTTAGAATATGTTGTAAGTGATAAAGGAACGATAATATGTTCTTATGTTTTAGATAATAAACAGAAAGTTGCTTTGCCTAACTGTGAAGATGAAGTTGTTGGGCCTATGAATGATGGAAGCCATACAATAACAGTTTATGCTGAAGATATAAGTGGCAATCAAGCAAGCAAAAGTGTTAGTTTTAGTACATTGAATGAATATCCAGTTTGTCCTGATAATGATGGAGATACAATAACAGCATTAAGTTGTGGGGGATTAGATTGTGATGATAACAATGTTGATGTTTATCCAGGAGCTATTGAATTCTGCGATGGGGTAGATAATAATTGTGATGGAATAATTGATGAAAGTTGTAATGTATGTCCTGATAATGATCAAGATACATATTATGATGATAGTTGCGGAGGATTAGATTGTAATGATAATGATATTAATATCAATCCGATGATATTGGAAGATATTAATGAAAATCCTGCTTCTTGCTTGGATGGATTGGACAATGATTGCGATTCATTAATAGATGGGGTAGATCCTGGATGTGGTGGAGCAGCACTTAGTTGCGATGCAGATAATGATGGATATTCAAATAATGATGCAGCTTGTGAGGGAAATGATTGCAATGATAATAATGAAAATATAAATCCTGGAGTGAATGAAGTTTGTGGTAATGGAATAGATGATAATTGTAATTTATTAATAGATGAATGTAATCCTGTTTGTGGGAATAATGTATGCGAGGTTGGAGAAAATATTGGTAGTTGTCCAAATGATTGTCATGTTGGCGGACAGGGTGGCGGTAGCGGTAAAACTAAATTTGGTGGAACTTAATTTTCTAAGAAAGTTTTATAAGCAAATTACATTTCTAGATTAAAAAAGATGGCGAGAAAAGCACAGGCTGCAATGGAGTTCTTAACAAATTATGGATGGGTGTTATTAATAGTTGTAGCAATAATATTAGCACTAACACAATACACTTCTTTTTATGCAACTGGGTTAGCTATTTGTGATATTGGACCGAATTTTAATTGTGTTAGCAGCAAGATATTGGATAATGGAGTTAAATTGGTTATTGAAAATGCATTACCAATTGATTTAACAGATGTTGTTGTTAGTATTGTAAATCCAAGCCAAGGTAGTTGTGGAAGTTCAAGTGATGATCCTCCGAGAGAGATTGCAGCTCAGGGAAAAGAAGAGTTTTTTGTTCCTTGTAGCGGAATAGTAGATGAAAGCACATTTACAGGTGATATTAAAATACAATATAGCGCTAATAATGGATTAGCTCAATTAAGCTCTGGAAGATTACTTGGGAAAACTTCTGGGAAAGACAAAACAGCTCCATTAATAACAATAAATAGTCCTATAGAAAATACAGCATATTCTTCTACTTTACCTTTAGATTATGTTGTGAGTGATAAAGGAAGCTTAACTTGTTGGTATACATTAAGTGATATAATAGATAAGGATATTGCTTTGCCAAATTGTGATGATGGAAGTTTAGGACCATTAAAAGATGGATTACATTATTTTACATTGTATGCTAAAGATAGCAATGAGAATAATGCTAGCAAATCAGTTACATTTACAACAAATGGATTTGTAAGTTGTCCAGATAATGATAATGATTTAGAAACTTCTATAAGTTGTGGCGGAAGTGACTGCGATGATAACAATGTAACAATAAAACCTGGATTAAATGAAATTTGTGATAGTGTGGATAATGATTGCGATGGAACAATTGATGAAGAATGTAATGTTTGTTTAGATTTTGATTTAGATAACTACTATAATCAAACTTGTGGCGGGTTAGATTGTGATGATAATGATGCTAAT
>CAZJUI010000008.1:0-49787 GCA_964549185.1 Candidatus Woesearchaeota archaeon | reverse complement strand
TAAAAGAAATTAAGAACTTACTAGTATTTATAGTTTACTTATGTCCTTAACTAATCTTTTATTAATCATAATCTAGAATATGATAACTCGATAGCTAGTTGAGTAAATTCTTCTCTATTTTGAATAACAATATTCCTACGATGTTTATTACCATTTTTATGCAATCCTATATCTTCATCTTTTATTGAAGCTCTTATATTACAGACATATGGGTCTGAATTATATATCTTTTTTACTAATCTTTCTTTATATTGAAGATTATGTCCATTTCTGCCAAATGAGATTTCTACCATTATCGGAATTGTAAGATTATCATCACTAAATTCATATAAACCATCAAGTTCTGCTTTATGTCCATTTGTCCAGGGATCATAAAAATTTACATTTCCCCATTTGGTTATTTCAAAATAACAATGTTTAGATACTGCCCCCAATGAAAGCGGGTTTGGATACAATGGGATATCATTAGATTTTATAAATTTTGAAATTAATGATTTAACATAAGCTTCTAAGATAAATCCTTTATATGCTGTTAATCTAAATTCCTTTTTTTTTGCTTTTGTGCCATAATTGTCATACTTTGGATATCCTATTTTTTCTACTAAATCTGTAAGTTCTGAAAATGTTAAATCGTGAGTTGAGAGAAATTCAGCTAATGGAGTAAAAAGCTTATCATCTATCGTCTCTTTTTTTTGGTCACTATTCACCTTAATTAGAAATTAAAAGTGTCTTATAAAGTTTTATAGGGTAGAGAATAATATTCAACTAATCTGAGTCATAAAAATCATCATATCTTCCATGATCTTTGATTGTCTGAACTCCAACACATCCGTCACTTTCCCCACCTATCCAGTAAATGCCCTCTACGCTATCGAATGGTTCTAAGAATGGTTTAATTTTTTCTTTGAGAGAAACTAATTCTGCACCAATTATATCATCAACATGAACTAGATATATATTTAATTCTCCTAATCCTGGCCGCTTTGTTTTATTAATTATTGATTGTAAATCTTCATATTTTTTTGTTTCTTTTATTCTAATAAAAGGTAAATTTCCTGTTTTAAGTGTAATTTCCATATTATCAAGTTCATTTTCTAAACCAGATATTATTAAGTTAAGTGTACCGTACCTAAATCCTGTTTCTGGATCTATTCTTTCATTAGTTGTTTCCATTTTAATATATGCTACAGTATATAGATAAATTTTTAAAGCTTTCCAAAACCTTTATATTTCTTATTAACTTCAAAATTGTATGGGAATGTTTGACAATATCTTAAAAGACAATGAATCTTTGTTTATTGATGCTATGGCTTTAGATTATGAATATGTGCCTCCAATAATAAAATATAGAGAAAACCAGCAACAATATATTGCAACCTGCATTAAACCTTTATTCCAGAAAAGAAGCGGAAGAAACTTGTTTATTTGCGGCGGAACTGGAATAGGCAAAACAGTATCTGTAAAACATTTGTTTAATGAGATTAATAAAGATACTGATGATATAGAGACAATTTATATTAATTGCTGGAAAAAAGATACTAGTTTTAAAATAATAAGTGAGATTTGTGAACAACTTGGATATAAATGGACACAAAACAAGAAAACAGATGAATTAATGAAGGTTGTTACAAATATGCTAAACAAGAAAAATGTTGTTTTTTGTTTTGATGAGATTGATAAATTAAATGATAACGAGTTATTATACACTTTATTAGAAGGTATTTATAGAAAAACAATTTTATTAATAACAAATGAAAAAACATGGCTTTCTGAGCTAGATGAAAGAATAAGATCAAGGTTAAATGTTGATGTTTTAGAATTTAAACCTTATAATTATGATGAAACTATGGGAATATTAAAACAAAGAATACAATATGCTTTTGTTTCGAATGTTTGGGGTGAAGAAAGTTTAAAGAAAATAGCTGATAAAACTTTTGAGATTAAAGATTTAAGATCAGGAATATTTATGTTAAAGGAATCTGGAGATGCAGCTGAAATTAAAGCTTCTAGAAAGATATTAATTGAACATGTTGATAGTGCTATAGAGAAATTAGAAAAGTTTAAGGTTAAAGGAAGTAATGATCTAGAAAGTGATAATAAACTAATCTTGAATACTATAAAAGAGCATTCTGATAAAAGGGTAAAAGAAATATATGATAAATATGTAGAAAAAGGCGGAAGGATAAGTTATAGTACTTTTCATAGAAGATTGGATGATCTTGAGAGAGATAAGATGATTAAAACAAAAGATGTAAATGAGGGGCAGGCTAGCGGAAAAGGTATGATTGTTAGCTATATTAAAAAATGAGATTTTTATTACAAGAAATAGTACAGAATGCTTCTGGAAAGATAAGAGCCAGTACTTTGCCTGTTGAGAAAAAAATTCCCATTTATATTATAATTGTGTTTGTTATTGTTATTATCTGGTTTTTAGTTTCTAGATGGTATAAGAAGAAGAAGGAAGAGCTAGATTTTTAGGTTATTTATTCTCTTAATGAGGGATGAATATAAACACCCAAAATACTATCTAATGTTACTTTTGCTGGTGAGTCAGTCCATATAATACCATCTGCAGAGTAAACTTCTCTCTGAAATTTATCTCCGACATTCCATTCACAAAATGTGGAAAAATCAACTTTCATTGACCCATTAATTCTTTTTGGAGCATCTGTGATTTCATATGCAATCTTATAATCCTTACCGCCGAAAAATTTCGGTTCTTCAGTTTTTCCAATGATTTTTGCTGTTGCGTTTTGAACATACATTTTAATTATCCTTAAATACTATAAAAATAAGCCATATTTAAAGCTTTCTGTTTGTTATTTTTAATAAGTGATAACATTAGAAAGGTTTATAAATAGTTAATTTCTACAAAATATTACAATGACAATTGATGATGCTGTAACAGAATTGCATGAAGGAGATTTAGTTAGAGTAAGGTGGAAGCCACTAATAAGGTTATATGGAAGAGATACTTTCTTAGGGAGATATGTTTCACATGATGCAGATATGAGAACATTAACTGTAAATAGAGATGTATTTGATGTGTTGGATTTTAAAATAGAAGTTAATAGAACAATGTCTTATGATAGAATTGAATCTTTAGAAAAATTAGAGCAAAAGAAGCTATATTAAAATTTTTCAGATATTACAATATTTAGAGGAAAAAAATGGAAGAACTTCAAGACATAATAGCAAATTATCCACTTATTCAACCAGCGATGAGTTTTGTAGTAGGTGCAGGAATTGGAACAGCTACAAGATTATTCCAAAATTATGTTACTCATAAGGATAGAACAAAAAAAGCTGGTTGGCTACCTGGGGGTTCATTTGCCTCAGGAATTGTAATGGCTTCACAAACACATAGTGGAGCAAGCATATATGTTGCTGACGTTGCAGCAGCTTTAGTAGGTGATTACCTTGCTACAAAAATTATTGATAAGGTAACATACAAACAATAAAACCCTTCGTTTTGTTTTTCCACAACATCTAGTATATTCTTTAAAATATATTTTGCTATCACATTTCACATCTCACACATATCACGCATGCGCGTGAGCTATATAAATGAAGTGTACTTAGTAATATTTGAGGTGGTTGAAATGGAAGAACTTGACATTAAATTCATAGCAGATCTTTTGGGAAGGCAGCTAAGGAATTTACCAATAAACAAAAGGAGGTGAAGAAAATGGATATCTATTCAAGAAGAGGCAGAGAGCTTTTAGAAGATGAAGGATTGATTGATGGTGGAGAAGCAGGATTCATGGAAGCTTATGATTGTTGAATTGACTTTCTCTTTCTTCTTTATATTCTGATAATATTTTTTTAAGAATTTGTTTAGAATCTATTTTTTGCTTTATAATATCTTTGTCTATCAATAAATAGTCTTCTGTTTCTAAAGTTAATAAATCTTTTATGTTAATAATTTCAAGCTTAGATGATTTAATATCTTTTTTAGTTAGTATAAAACTAAGATTTTTCAATAAATTTAAGGATTTATCACTTATAATTGATGGATCATAAACAAACAAAATTGATTCATTCTCTAAATCTAATGCTCTATTCTTGTTAAAAACTTCTTCTTTACTTAGATTATTAAGTTTTTTTACGATATATCTTTGATTTGAAGCATTAATTAGTTGTTTTAGTGAGTTTATTTCATTCTTTAATGAGATAATCTCCAGCTGATAATTTGATAATTCATTGACTAATGAGTTAATTCTATCATTTTTGTATTCTATAACTTGTTTTGTTCGTTTATTTAAGAATTCTGAGTTAAATTTCTTATTTAATCCAATTATCTTATTATTAAGATGATATATTTTTTGTTTATAAAATTGATTTTTATGGTTTAATATTTTATTATCAGTTAAAAGTTCTTCTGTTGATATTTGTTTAACTTCTTGTTTTTGGATGATCTTTGTTTTTTCTTCTATTATCTCTTGAGGTTTTAGTTGTTTTAATGCTTCGCTAACACTTATTTGATTTTTAATTACTAGGTAAAATACATCATTAAACAAGTTTTCTTTATCTTTTAGATGACGTTTTATTTTTTCTATCAGTGGATTTAATTTTTTATAAGCAAACAAAGCAGAAGCTAGAGCGTCTCTTTCATGAGTATTTGAAACTTTAAAATTTTTAATTAGATCTCTTTTTTCTTCTATTAACATATCTTTTTCAGGAGAAATTATAATAGCTCCATTTCTTCTAGCTAATGATTTAATGTAACTTGGGATATTGGCTTTATCTGTTGAAATTACAGCTACTCTTCCGAATTTTATCAAGTTTAATGTTAAATCTGAAATGTTAAGAAGTTTAGAGCTATTCAATTCTATTAAATTTCCATCTAAATCTATTATTGAATATCCTAATGTTGTTCCTGGATCTACACCTATAATCAAGTTGTTTTTTCCCATAGATATAGAAAGTAATAAAAAGTATTTAACTCTTTCCAAATTGATGAAAATATTAGCATTTACAGACATCCATAGTGAAGATAAATTTATTAATAATATAGTAAGATTGAGTAAAAAAGAAAATCCAGATATTGTTGTTTGTTGTGGGGATATAAGTGAGTTTGAATTTAGATTAAGAGATACTGTAAATAGGTTTAAAGTTTTGGGTAAAAAATTAATAATAATTCCGGGAAATCATGAGAGTAATGATAAATTAGAAAAAATCTGTAATCAAACTAATTTTTGTGTTTATCTTCATAGAAATATTTTTGAATTTCAGGATTTTATATTTTTAGGATATGGTGGGATGGGTTTCACCTTTAGAGATAAAGATTTAGAAAAATTTTCTGAAAACATAATTCCTAAATTAAAAAATAAAAAAATTGTATTGTTAACTCATGCTCCTCCATTTAATACAAGATTAGACTATTTACCGTGGTTAGAAGATCATCGAGGAAGCAAGTCAATAACAGATTTAATAAAAAGATTAAAACCCGTTTTAGCCTTATCAGGGCATTTTCATGAGACTTTTGGATTCGTCGATAAAATCAATAATTCCATATTAATAAATCCTGGAGCTAATGGTAAAATAATAAAAATTTAGATATTTTAAAAAAGAAAAAAAATTTGATAACTTAGAATATAATTTTATAATCTCTTCTTTTTCTTTGCCATTTTTTTCACCTCTTTTTACCCCAGCTTCAAGCAGGATAATTTATATTTCTAACGTATAACTTGTTTATATAGTTTTCTATTTTTTATTTTCTGAAAAAAATTTTGAAATTCATAAAAATTATTTTTTCTGTTTCCTCGACGGTAATTTTTTTTATTTCAGAAATTAATTTAATTGTGTGTTTTACTTGTGATGGTTCATTTCTTTCATTTTTTATTGCTGAAAGATACGGTGAGTCTGTTTCTGTCAAAATATTTTGAAAAGAAATATTTTTTATTACAGATTTAAAATAATCTGATCTTACTGCTGATGGTGGAATTGAAAGCTTAAAGTTCTTTTCATCTGCTTTTTTTATTAATGCTTTATTTCCCTCGAAACAATGCAAAATTACATTTTTAACTTTTGATGATTCTAATAAATATATAACATCTTTTTCAGCTTTTCTTGAGTGTATTATTAACGGAAGTTTTGTTTTTTCTGATAATTCAATAAACTTTATAAAAATCTGTTTTTGTCTCTTTTCATTATGTTTCCAATAATAATCTAAACCAACTTCACCAATTGCAAATATTTTATTCTTATTTTTTTTAATAAATTCGATTTCTTTATCTACTATATTATCGGAAAATTTTTCGGAGTCTGTTGGATGAAAGCCTAATGCTGGTTTAACTATCTTATATTTCTTTGATAATTCTAGAGTTTTTCTATTAGAATTCGGATTAACTCCATTATTTATTATATAAATTATATGGTTTTTTTCAGCCCTTTCAATAACTTCATCTAAATCTTTACTAAATTGCATATCGTCAAGGTGGGCATGACAGTCAATTAACATTTTAACCAAATAATCCAATTATTGGGATAAAGATAAATTTAAACAATCTAATCAGATAGGGCAATAAATTTACGAATATCATTACAATTATTAAATATGTGACAAAGGTCCATGTCGTTTTTACTTTCTTTTCGTTCTTAAACAATGCGAATAATCCTGTATAAAACATTCTGCCCCCATCTATTGGTCCAAGTGGGAGTAAATTAAATAATGCAATTCCTATACTTATTGCTGAAAGCCAGAAAAACAATGTAGTTATCCAGGATAATAAGTTTGGTAAGAATGTTCCATATTTTGATTTAATGTTTTCTTTTACAACTGTTTCTACACTTGATACTGTAACACCCATATAACCCCTATTAACATTGTTGGGATTTTTTTCTAAAGTTATTTGATATATTAATCCTTTTTCTGTTTTTATTACAACCTTATCACCGGGTTTTTTATCTTTTAGTTGATCTGTAAATTCTTGAACATTTGATATTTTAATTCCGTTTATTTCTGCAATATTATCGCCAACTTTAAGGCCTGCTAAAAATGCGGGATATTTTTCCTCTAGCGATGCAATTTGAACACCGTTAACTTCAAACATTGAATTTACACTTGGTGTTAAAATAAATGAAAGAATAAGGAAAAATAATAATCCTGTTACTATATTAGAAAATGCACCTGCTGCAAATACTGAAAGTTGAGCATAATTGCTTTTTTTCTTTAATTCCTTTTCTTCTGGTTCAACGAATGCTGCAGGAATAGGCCCAAGGAATGCAAACCCAGATGATTTTATTTTTATTTTATGAAAACGGGCAACAAATCCGTGTGAAAATTCATGAATTACTGCTACAATAAAAATAGATATTATCCAATGCCAAAATGATAATATCGGAAGCCCTGGAATTGAAACTCCGGGTAAAACTGGAGCTAAAACAGGTTGAGCATTCTTTACAAATATTAATTTTAATGTTCCTTGTAATAATGTCCAGAGTATTAATATCATTCCCGCAAAACCGAAAAATATTCCTAATGCTCCAAAAGTATGCAATAACCATCTTGGATATTTGGAAATCTTTTCCATCATATTTAATCCAAGTTTGGTTCTGTATAATGCGAAAATTTTTCCCTGAACTTCAAATTTCTTTCTGTTTTTTCTAAAAAAGATATATATTAGTATTACAAAAATTATGAAGAATATTAAATCATAGTTCATCTTATTTGCTCTTCTTTATAGGTCTTAAAACTTTGCAGCCGCATCTTTTACATGCGACTTTTCCCTTAAGTATCTTCTGCATTGTAGTCCTTTGTTTGGTCTTGCATTTTTTACAAACAAATACATTTTTGAATAATCTTGCTTGAGCTTCTGGAAATTTTGACATTATTTCACCTGCATTATTACCTTTTCGTCCATTATAATCCAATAAATAACGTTTGTATCTTCTTTAACTTTATTTTTTAATTCTTCTGGAATTTTTATATCAAATGTTTCATAAGTTTCAGAATCCATCACATTTGCTACATCTCCGTGAACTGATAAAACTTGTGCTGATTTTTTTTCAATTATCGGAACATCTACTTTATCTGATGACGGCTTTACAAAAATCTTTTTTTCATTATTTATTATACCAACAGCTTCAATTCTACATTTTGTATGTCCGTGTTTTCCTGTTTTTGAGGTTTGCACATCTGTAATTTTACATGAAATATTATCTAGAAGTACAAAGCCACCAACCCTTAAACTTCCGACGTCTGTTTGTTTTCTTTCAGCCATTAAAAGAAAAAGAATATGATATATTTATAAAACTTGTGTTTTAATATATCATTAATTTTATATAGAATCTTCTAAGGTTGTTTTTTTATATTTATTATCATAATCTTTAACAAGTTGTTTTGCTGTTTTTGAACTTGCAAATGTGATAAATCCTATGATCAACCCAAAAGCCCAAGCTTTACTTAATGCAATAAACATATGTGGATTGTGTACCATAATCTCTGGAAAAGGTAATTCTTTTAATTGAGGATCATTAATAGTTTTATATATTCCTATAGACAAAAAATACCCGACTGTCATACCACCACCCCAATACTGATTAATTTTACTTAAAACTTTTAATGGATAATAAGATAATCTTTCTTTTAATGGTGGATGATTTATAGTATTATTTTGTATACTAATTTCTTCTAGTTTAATATCATTTTTAGAAATCTTGCTTTCTGGTAATTTTGCTAATTCATCATCTATTGGCATTTATTTCTTAACTATCTTCTTCTTAACTATCTTTTGTGTAACAACTGATTTAGGTTTTAAAGCATCCTGCAGTAATCTTTCCATATAATTAATTCTTATGTTTAAATCAAATATTTGCTTTGATAAACTAGCTATTGCAAGCCAAAGCTGCGCTGATATTGGGTCAGGAGCTTTTTCAAGAACATTCTTATGTCTGTGTGTCTCTTTTATCTGAGATTCTAGATGTGGTTTCAATCCTTTATCTACTTCTTCTCGCCAATCCATAAAATTGAGAAATAAATGGGATTTATAAATATTTCCATTTTACAGTGGTTACATTAAAAAGCCAAAGTTTTATAAAAGCCTTTTAGAAGGAAGATAATATGACAATAAAAACAGGAGATTTTGTAGAAATAGATTTTATCGGAAGGGTAAAGGGAAATGGAGTTTTTGATACAAATATAGAGGAAGAGGCTAAAAAATATAATCTTTATAAGGAAAATGGACATTATAAAAGTTATATAATTTGCGTCGGACAGCATCATATCTTAAAGGGATTAGATGATCAAATAATAGGGAAAGAATTAGGAGAATATGATTTTGATATGGATGCTGAAAATGGATTTGGAAAGAAAAATGCAAAATTAATGAAATTAGTTCCATTAAAATTATTTCATGCTCAAAATATTGACCCAAAGCCAGGATTAGTTGTAAATGTCGATGGAATTTTAGGAATAGTTAGAAGTGTAAGTTCTGGAAGATGTATTGTTGATTTTAATCACCCTTTAGCTGGAAAAGATTTAAGTTATTATATCAACATAAAAAAGATGATAAATGATTTAAAGGAAAAATTAACTGGATTATTATATTTTGACCTTTTTTTAGATGAAGAGAAATATACTATTCATATTAATGATGAAAAAGTTGAAATTAAGATTAAGGTTGTAGTGCCTACTGAGATTATAGATAAGTTTAAAGAGCATGTTAAGGGCTTAATTAAAGAAATTAAAGAGTTGAATATTATTATAGAAGATAAAAAACAATTAACGAAGGATAATTAAACTTAAATATTAGTTTTTGCTGTTTACTTCTTAGTTATAAAAATGGACAGCATCATAAGTGAGGCAATGAAAAAAGGACCTAGTTATGATTATATTAAAGATAAACCTCAAAAAACCAGTGATATAGATGAGGAATTAGAACAATTACTAGCAAAACAGAGAGCTAAAATTAAAGTTGTTGGGTGTGGTGGGGCTGGAAACAATACAATAAATAGAATAAGTGAGGTTGGGATTACAGGAGCTGAAACTCTGGCAATAAATACAGATGCTCCAGATTTATTATATACAAATGCCAATTCTAAGATATTAATAGGAAAGGAAGTTACTCAGGGCTTGGGAGCTGGAAGTATTCCACAAGTTGGAGAGGAAGCTGCCAAGGAAAGTGAGCATGATATCAAAGCTAAATTGCAAGGAGCTGATATGGTGTTTATTACATGCGGGCTGGGTGGAGGTACAGGTACAGGAGCTGCTCCTATTGTCGGAGATATATCAAAAAAATTAGGAGCATTGACCGTTGCTATTGTAACAATACCCTTTGCTATGGAAGGTCAAAGAAGATATGAAAATGCAATAATAGGATTGGAAAAATTAGAAAATATTGTCGATACATTAATTGTGATTCCTAATGATAAATTATTGGAACTAGCTCCTGATTTACCATTACATACTGCTTTTAAAGTTGCAGATGAAATATTAACCAATGCTGTTAAGGGAATAGCTGAATTGGTAACTAAAGCAGGATTGGTAAATTTAGATTTTGCTGATATAAGAGCTGTTATGGGGAAGGGCGGTGTTGCTATGATTGGAGTTGGAGAGAGCGATAGCGAGAATAGGGCAAAAGAGGCTGTTGATAAAGCAATTAAAAATCCATTACTAGATGTCGAGATAAAGGGAGCTAATGGGGCTTTGATAAATGTTTCAGGTGGACCTGATATGACGTTGGAAGAAGCTAGACAAATTGTTGAAACTGTTTCTGAACAACTGGATGAAGATGCGAGAATAATTTGGGGAGCTCAAATAAGCGAAGATTTAGAGAAAACAATAAGAACAATGTTGATTGTTACAGGGGTAAGTTCTCCGCAAATATTTGGGCCAAAGAAAACTACTGTAAAAAGAAAAAGAGATGAAATTGAGAATGAGTTAGGAATTGATTTTGTAGATTAAAATGAATTATGAACTTTATCTTTTATGGAGTCCGCAGGGTTGGGGGGTTTTTAATGAAGGAACTTGTCCAGACCCGCATGGATTTCCAAATTATTGGTATAAAAAATATGAAATTCCTGTAGAAAAATTAGAAATTGCTAGGAAAAAATTGATGGAACAACAAAGAAAATTAGTAGAAGATAAAACCTTACCAACTAGAGATAATTATTTAAGCATATTTCCAGACCTTTCAGATATTCTTGATTAAGATATAGAAAGCTTTATAAATATACTAAAAAGCAAAAAGTATATAATTCTAGGTTTTTCAATGACCTAGTTAATGTAACATGGAAGAAGAAAATAATCAACAACAAACTCAAGAAGAGGTAAAACCTCAAGTAGAAAAGAGAACTTTATTCAGTAAACTAAGAACTTTTTTTATTGAATGCAAAAGAGTTTTCAAAGTTACAAAAAAACCGAGCAAAGAAGAATTTAAAATAACTGTTAAAGTAAGTGCAATAGGAATAGGAATAATTGGATTAATAGGATTTATAGTTCATATTGTTGGAGTGTTAGCAGGATTATAAAATGGAAGGATTAATTTTTGCGTTAAGGACAACAGCAAACAGAGAAGATCAAGTTATGGATTTTGTTGCAAATAATGCCAGCAAGAAAAATTTAGAAGTTTATAGCTTGATAAGACCGCATGGTATGAGGGGCTATATCTTTATGGAAGCTAAAGATAAAGAAGCTGCTGAAGAAGCTTTCCAAGGTGTCCCTTATGCTCGTGGATTATTACCCAAACCTTTAGATTATAGAGAAATAGAACATATGCTTGAACAAGTTAAGGCTCAAGTTAACATACAAAAAAATGATGTTGTTGAAATTATATCAGGACCTTTCAAGAGAGAGAATGCTAAGGTTACAAGAGTTGATAAAGCAAAAGATGAAGTTGTTGTTGAATTATTGGAAGCTGCTGTTCCTATTCCGATAACTGTAAAAATAGATTCTGTTAAGGTTATAAGGAGAGAGGGACAGGAAGAAGAAAAGGAAGAAGACGATGAGTAAAGAAACAATAGATTTAATGGTGGATGGCGGAAAGGCTGCTGCCGGAGCTACAATGGGGCAAAGTCTTGGACCTTTAGGTGTTAATATTCAGAATGTTCTTAAATTAATCAATGAAAAAACAGTTGATTTCAAAGGAATGCAAGTTCCTGTTAAGGTTATTGTTGATACTCAAACAAAAGAAGTTGAAATTACAGTTGGAACGCCATTTACATCTGAGTTAATCAAGAAAGAACTTGGAATTGAAAAAGGATCAGGGGTTCCGAATAAAATTAAAGTTGGAAATTTAGCTATAGAACAAGTAATTAAGATAGCTAAGATGAAAAGAGATTCTATGTTAACTAATAATTTAAAAAGTGCAGTTAAGAATGTTGTTGGGACTTGTGCTCAGATGGGTGTTTTAGTTGAAGGTAAAGATATCAAAATAATAAATGAAGAAATTAATACTGGAATATATGATAAAGAGATTAATGTAGGTAAAACAGAAATTAGTGAAGAGAAAGCTAAGTTGATAAGAGAACAGACAGCAAATATCCTTGAAGCAAGCAAGAAAGAAGAAGAAAGATTGAAAGCTGAGAAAGAAGCTGCTGAAAAGCTTAAGGAAGAGAAGAAAGCTGCTAAGGCTGCTGCTGAAGCTGGAGCAACTACAACTGCTGCTAAGACTGAAGAAGCTCCTAAAGTTGAAGCTAAGAAAGAAGAAAAGAAAAAATAATTCTTTTATTATTTGATATTAGTAACTTTGCTTTTTTATAGAACTTTTATTCCAATGTTTTCTATTCAAAGAGCTTTCACACCATTTAATTATTTGTTTCTTAGCTTTTATAGACTTCAAAAATCTTATTTGTTCATCAATACATAATTTTTCATGTTTGTAAAAATTTCCAGATTTCCATATTAATAGTTTAGTAGAATGTAAATATTGGTGGGTCGCTTCATGCACAAATGTACTAGCATACCATTCTAATTCCGAATAAACAGTCTTTTCTCCAACTGCAAATTGAGCTTTCTTTAAAATTATTCTAGAAATATTATCAGATTTAACACTTCTTATCCATTTTTCTACTTTTTCAAAGTCCACTGGGCTTTTATTTTTTATTAAACTTAAAGCTTTTTTAGTTCTTGATATGAATTTTTTATCTCCAATAATCTTTATTTTATCATAATAATTTATCATACTGATATTATTAAGTAAATATTATTTAAACTTATTTATTGTATTTGCTTTGTACTTTTTAAACAAAAACTTTTGGTTTATTCTTTAAGTTGATATTCGCCATCTTTCTCATAAACTACAGCTCCTCTAAAAATATCTTGGTCTCTATCAAATCTACGATGAAGGTCATTAACTACATCTCCCAATTCATTGGCTGTAGCTTCATTACTAGCTCCATCATAACTTGCTACCATGGCATATCTCATGCTGGAAAGAGGTCTTCTTTCTTCTTTCCATGGTTGCTTAATTCTTTCGCTTGACATCACTCTATAATCATTAGGATATTGAACAAGTTCAGCTAATGAAATAAGAGCAGCTAATGATACATCAATTATTAATCCAGAAACTCCTTCTTGTAATAACAATTGTAAATTATTAGGTGTTCTAGCATCATATCTTACGTTAGGCATAGCTCTTTCTATCTGTTCTTTAGAAGCATCACAATCAAAAAATGCGTATGCTATACCTCTATTTTCTTGACTATTTGACATATTAATACAAGGTAAAACTAGTATTTAAAGCTTTCTATTTGTTACTACTTATTAATAATTAATAATCGAAAGATTTATAAATAAGTTAAACTTGCTAAATTTGACTAAAAATGACAAACCCACCATTTTTTAATGCTGTAGATAGATTATATCATCTAGCAACAGATCATGCACCACAAATTATTAAAGATAGAAGTGAGCTTACAGCAGGTTTACTTGGTTTAATTGGATCAATTACTTTAGTCAATGGTTTACAGTTTGCTTCTAAAAAGATGAATAAAATAATTCCTAATTTCGATGAGAAATATCTTCCAAAACTTGAAGCAGCTTGCATGCTTACATTAGGATTAGCACCTTTTGTTTATGGAGCGATCGACCCACAAGGTGCAAATGAGATAACTACACAACATCCAACATATACCTCAGGAATGGCAGGAGTATATTTTGGCAGTATGGCAAGCGCAGGGCAAGATTTGCTTCATCGTTATAGAATGAGCAAGAGTAAAAAACTTGAAGAAAAATTGAATAGAAAAGATTAATATAATTAAAATATAAAATCATCAATAAGTTTATATATTTTTCTTCTGTTTATTATAAATTATGGTTGATATAAGAAATTTTTTGAAGCCAAAAACATTGGTTAGCATACTCATTTGCTTATCTTCAAACTTTGTTATAAATGGATGTAAAAAAGAATATCAAACAACGAGTTTTAGCCATACCTCAGATTACTATGCTCATGGCAATGTTTTAGGCAATGGTAGAGATGATGTTGTAATCTCAGATTCTACTGGGATTTATTATCAAACGAGATTATATGATGGAAGTTTAGGAAATCCTAATTATATAGTTAATTCTGATCATAAACTTTCATTTTATCTTGCACTTCGTGAAGGTTCTCTTCCAGATGTAAAAGTTCCTTTAAATGAGATTTATGATGAACAAGGAAGATATAGGGGTATGAATTATTTAACATCTAAAAATTTAGGTAATGGAAAATTTGCTGAGCCTGAAACTACCTCTGTTCCAAGTCATTTTGATATAATAGAGTGATGATATATTTTGTTTGTATTCTATTACTATAAAAAGTTAATAGAAAGACTTATATATTAATTATACATACAATTATACATGGTAAAATCAGAAACTAGATTAAGAGCATGGGGGAATTCTATTGGAGTTGTATTACCTAAAGATGCTCTTAGAGGAGAAGGACTAGATGTAAATGATGAAGTTGAAGTTACAGTAAGTAAAAAGACAAATCCACTAAAAGAAGTATTTGGAAAACTTAAAGAATTTAAAGCAAGATCTAATAAATCTACAGACAAAATATTGAAAGAAGTAGATAAAGAATTAGATAGTAAATTTAATTAAAATGAAATATTTTTTAGATAGTTATGCTCTAATAGAGATTGCAGAGGGAAATTTAAATTATCAAAAGTATCTAGAAAGTGATGTTGTTACCTTAAAAAATAACTTGGCGGAATTGTTTTATTTCTTACTTAAAAAATATGATGAAAAAACAGCCAAATTTTTCTTAGATAAGTTTTCCAGGATTGTAATGGAATTACCTATAGATATTATTTCTAATGCAATGACATTTAGATATAAACATAAGAATAAAAAATTCTCATACATAGATTGTATGGGATATGTTTATGCTCTTGAAACTAAAAGATTATTTTTAACAGGAGATAGAGGATTTAAAGATATGGTGAATGTTGAAATTGTGAGATAAAGAAGAATAAATAGTTCTTTAATTTATTTTTTAATCTTCCTTACAGGAGTTCCAATTGAAGATCCAGGTTGATAACTAACAATTGCATCTGCGCCAAGTTCTAATGTCTTTACTCTTAACCAAAAAGGACTATCAAAGATAAATCCTTTACTAATTAATCGATATTTTGTTTCGATAAAGGTTTCTGGAGTTCCTGTTTCTACTCTTTCAAGAGGTCCTAATTCATCTTCTACAGTTTTAATATCTCCTTGATAAAGTCTAATATGATTAACACGTTTCCATAAATCCTCTAAATTTTTATATTCAAAATATTCAACAGAATAATTATATTCTTTTGTTTTCTTCCTTCTTTCACGTACAGAAGGACGAGTTTCATATATAAATGGGACTAATCCTAAGGTAAATGCAAAAATTAAGGCACTAGTAATATCATCATTAGTAACACTACCTATCATATTGCTTATTTCTTTAAAAGAATCTTCTTCTAAAACTTTTCCGGTTATTGCATCATGAGTTATACTATAAAATCTATTATTATTTGGTCCAGTTCCTCTGGCTAAAACATAAACTTTTCCATTTTCTATTCCCACCATATCAGGATTGTTTAATCTTTCTGGGTTTAAAACTCCTGAACTACCCCCGTCCATTTCAGCTGCCATTTTAGTTTTAATAAAAAGACAATAGTATTATAAAACTATCTTTTAGGATATTATCAATAATTTTATAAACATTAATCCTTCTTAAATATGCACTTAAGATGAAACAATTAAATTATGAAAAGAGTGATTTAATAATCCTTATATTTTCTCCCATTATAGCTACTTTATTGTCCTTAGCTTTGCATGCAAACTTCCTAACAACAATGATATTATATCTCGCAATACCTTCAATTTATTTTTCTTATAAAACACCATTAGCAATTAAAAAAACGATGTTGATTGCATTATGGGCACTTCCAATTACGCTATTTCTAGATTATATTGCTTTTTTAAATGAAACATGGGCAGTTCCTACAATATTTCCATTTCGTATTCTTTCTCTTATTCCACTAGAAGATTTTATATTTTCTTTCCTCTTTGTTTATTTTGTAGTTATATTAAAAGAACATTTCTTTGAAAAATCTCATAATCCAAATTATTATAGACTTGTAAGATATGGAATAACTGTTATTATTTTTCTTATATTATTCTTTATTTTATATTTTTATTCTCCAGATACTTTAAGGATTCCATACTATTACCTGTGGTTAGTTATTGTTGTTTTTCTATTACCGATAATCATAACTTCAATTATTTTTCCAAAATTACGCAGAATTATGATATTAATAGGAGGGTATTTTTTTCTTGTTATGCTTCCTTATGAACTTGTTGCGTTATATTTAGGATTATGGTCATTTCCTTCTACTACTTACGCTGGTTTTATTATTCCTGGTATCAATTATATTGGTTTAATCAAAATTTTTGGATTCCAATTTCCAATTGAAGAGTTTTTAACATGGGAAATTCTTGCTGCCGCTGCTGTTGTTTGTTATGCTGAATTTGGAATAGAAATGGGAAAGAAGAAAAACAGATGGAAAAATAACTCAAATGTTTCGTTTTCATATAAAGGCTAATGGAATAAATAATTTTATAAAGGATGTTGGATGGATAAAACATACCAAATTATAAAACATTTGGGGTCGTAGTTTAATTTGGTTATAGATTAAATTTCATTTAATCGACCTGAACATTCGGTTTGGGACCGAATAATCCCGGTTCAAATCCGGGCGACCTCATTTTATAATATCTCTATAATCTCGCCTATCTTTCTTTTAAATGAGTATAGTTCTGCCGGCCTATGAGAAACATTCATTGTTTTTTCTTTTGTTGGTTCTATTAATCCAAGAGATAATATTTTTTTTCTGAAATTTCTTTTATCAAATTTTTTATTAAATATAATCTCGTAGATATTTTGGAGTTGGCTTAGGGTAAATTTTTTAGGGAGTAATTTAAAACCTACTGTTGTGTATTCCATCTTCCATCTTAATCTTTTAACTGCATACTCAATGATTATTTTATGATCGAATGCTAGTTCAGGCATTTTGTATACAGAAAACCATTTTACATCAGAAACATCTGTTGAAGCTTTTAACTCTAAATCCTTAGAATTAATCAAAGCAAAATAGGCTACGGTTATAACTCTTGTTCTTGGATCCCTTTTTGGAGCTCCAAAAGTATAAAGTTGTTCTAGATAGACGTCTTTAACTCCAGTTTCTTCAGAAAGTTCCCTTTTTGCAGCTTCATCCAAAGATTCTTCTATTCTTACAAAACCACCAGGCAATGCCCAGTAATTTTTAAAGGGATGAATATTTCTTTTAACAAGTAATACATTAAAATCATCATTTTTCACTGTAAAGATTATCATGTCTACAGTAACAGAAGGTTTATCATACTTATCAGCATTATAATCTTTTTTTTTCACAATAAATAGAATAGTTAAATAGTATAAAAAGTTTTGGATACGATTAATTTAAATATTTGTAATTTTCATGGATATTTTATGTTAATAAGGATAAGTAAGGATCTGAAAAAACAGGAGATATGGGCGAATGGTGTAGAATTAGCAAGTGTAATGGGAAGAGACAGAAAAAACGGAAAAAGAGTTATTACTTATCCATTAAATAAGAAAATTTTTTTACATAGATTTAATAATCCTATATTGATGACGGATAATTACAGGATATCTAAATTAAATCCTGGCTTAAGGGACAGTTTATTTTCTCTTTATTCTAGTCTTCCAAGAGTTGTTGAATATGATGGCGTTAGCGTAATATCTGATTATTCTCATATTAATGTTTGGTCTCCTTCCATAGATACCATGGTTTTTGCTAAAGCCCTTAGTAAAGTATGTAATAAAAATTCGAATTTTAAAACTGCTGTTGAAATAGGATGCGGTTCTGGATTTCTTAGTAAATATGTTTTAGAAAAATGCAAAAAATTAAAATCCATCTTGATTAATGATATAAATCCTTATGCAATAAAATCTGCCATGGATAATATAAAAGATACTAGGGCTAATTTTTATGCTGGTGACGGATTAAAAAAGATGAATGGAAATAAATTTGACTTGATGATATGTAATCCTCCTTATGTTCCTAGACCAAATAGTATAGATGATAATCCTTATGAAGGAATAGGGTTATTGAAACATCTTGTTCATAATGGTCAAAGGTACTTAAATGATAATGGAATCCTAATAACAAATGCTTCTAGTTTGTGTTGGGATATTTTATTCAAAGAAAAACCTAAGATGGATATAAAAGTATTAGAAAAAATGAAAGTTCCATTAAAGGTAAATAATATTTTAAATGATAAAAAATGGGTTAGTTATTTGATGAGAAATGGATTAAAAAAGAAATATAATAATGGTTATGAATATTGGCAAGAATTAAACATAATAATGTTAAAAAATACTATATCCTGATTATTCTTAATGGTTTTCCTATTTTAATTGTTATTTTTGTTCCTCGATTAAATTCATACTCTTCTATTGAATCTAATGAGACTATTCCTTTTGTGTTATTTAATGATGTTATGATTATTTCTTCTTCTTGATTTAATGTGCCTGTTAACATAGAATAACCATTTAATCTTCCCTTATATGGTTCTGTTACCAAGAATCTTGCATATTTTGCTGTTCTTGGAAAGTTATTTGGTTTTTTAAATAAATATCTTGAAGCTGAGGTGTACCAACCTGTTGATCCTGTGCCTGTTGATATTATAATTCCTGAACATTTCTGCTCTTCTTTTTTATTTCTATGTTTTATGATATGTCTTGACATAAATTTTCTTTCAACTTCTCCCAAAAATATATCTGAGGTTGCTAATCCTATTTTCTTATCGTTTCTTTTAACTTCCAATCTTGTCCATTCTTCAATTTTAAAATCTTCATTTAAGATTTTTTTAAGATTTTTTTCGAAACTATCTATATCAAAATACGTTAGGATTCCTTCACTTGTTTTTGTGTCTGAGTTTATCCCTAAGAAATTTGTATTATCAATAAAATGTGAAACAAAACCGAAATGACCATCTCCCCCATATGCTATTATCAAATCTGATTTCTTTACTAATTCTTTTGTTAATTTTTCTCTATAAATAAAATTCTTTTCTGGTATTAACTTTTTTAATCTTTTTAATCCTTCTTTTTGTCTTTTGTGGCTTCCCATTATTTTTCTTATATTAACCCCTTCTCTTTCATACTTTTTCATTAATTGATCATGATTAAATTTATATTTTTCTAAATCTAATGCATACTTGCTTCTTTTTGGAACCACAATTATCTTTGAAAGTTTCATTTTTTATCACCTAAATTGTATATTTTTGTAGCAAGATTTATAATTTTGTCTTTTTTATCAAGGACATTAATCCAATCTTCTTTGAATATCATTCCATCTTTAGCCCCAGCTAATGTTCCGTAGATTGCTCCTGTAGTATCACAATCTCCGCCAAAATTTACTGTTTCTATCAAACCTTCTAGGGTGTTATTCCAATATTTTTGCAACATGAATAAAGAAAAGGGATATGATTCAAATCCTAAACTTGAGTTTTTAATTAAATTAAATGCTGTTTCACATTCTGAATCTTTGTTATCTCTTATCCACTTTATCCTAGATGTTAAATTACCTTTCTCGTATACATTAAACTCTTTTGTTAATGGTTTTTCATATTTTGAAGACACTTCTAATACTGAGTCTAAAAATTCTTCTCTAGATACATTTTGAAGCAATGTATAAATTGCATGTGCCTGAACAATTCCTAAAGCTATAGATCTAGGATCTAAATGTGTTATTCTTCCTATGTGTTCTGCTTTAGTTAAACCCAGATTATAATTTCCAGTCGCATCCATATACAAACCTAGTGGAGACATCTTCATAGCAGGAGCATTTCCTGGTCCTCCAATAACTCCAGAATTTAAAGGAGATATTCCTTTTTTTAGGTTTTCAAAAGCGTCTCTTGTAGTTTTTCCAAATCCGGGATCTGAATTATCTGGCCGTATTGAATCTTCATATGCTTTCAATTGTTTTTGGGCAATATCATTTATATCGGGATATCCTTTTTCTCCTAATGATTCAGCTAAGGCAATTGTTAAGATTGTATCATCTGTCCATTCTCCCTTTTTGAGTCCTTTAGAATAAAATTTGAGTTTTCCATATTCATCTTTTTCTATTTGTTTTCCAGAAGAATCTGCTACTATAATCGGATCAATTGGTTCTATAATTCTACCAACATATTTTTTAATTTGTTCTTTTTTCCAACCTTCTACAGGCATTCCTAAGGTGTCTCCTATTGCACATCCAAGTAATGTTGCTTTGTATCTTTCTATTTTCATTTTTTTATGTCCAGCATTCTATATATTGATAGTCTTGCTTTTGTAATTATTTTATCATCTACATTAATTTCATATACTTCGTTTTGCAAACTGTATAATATCTTTTCCAGATTTATTTTCCTCATATGTTGGCAAAATACATTGCAGGTTTTTATGAACTCTACTTCAGGAAATTCAGCTGCCATATTAGAAGTCATTTCGCATTCTGTCCCGAGATAAACTTTTTTCAATTCTGGATTTGATCTAATGTATTTAACCATTGCAGATGTGCTTCCGCTAAAATCTGCTTCTGCAACAGTTTCTTTCAAACACTCTGGATGAACGATAATTGCGGTGTCTTTAGATCCTTTAGGCATAGAATATTGTAATCTAATATTCTTAATATCTTCTGGTTTAATTTTTTCATGAACTTCACATCTAGCAAATTTTTTATCATATTTTCCTGGATAAATTAAATCAATTTTATGTCCATCTTTATTTAAATCATCCTGTAAATTTTCTCCCATTAATGAATCTGGAATAAAAATAACTTTATCTTTTTTATATTCTCTTGCAGCATGTAAAATAACTTCTAATCCGTTTGCAGAAGTACAACAATAATCTGATTCTGCTTTAACTTCAGCATATGAATTAATATAGGTAACAACTGGAATTCCTGGATATTTAGATTTATATTCCAAGACATCTTTTGCTGAAAAATTATCTGCTAAACTACAACCTGCTGCTAAATCTGAAATCAAAACTTTTTTTCCTGGATTTAGTATCTTTGCTGTTTCTGCCATAAATCTTACACCATCAAATAATATAATTGGATTATCAGCTTTGGCAGCATATCTGCTTAATGCTAAAGAATCTCCTCTTTGATTTTCGTTTGAAAGTTGATAAACTAAAGGCGCCATATAATTGTGTCCAAGAATTAACACATTTTTTCTTTCTCTTAATTCTAATATATTTAATATTAATTCTTTATTAGCTAGATAATCTATTCTTTGATCTTTAGCTAATGATCTTTCTATATCTTTTAGTTTTTCTTTAATTGACATTTCGTATATGGTTGACATTTTTATCTCCTAGCAAGGCTTTTATTATAATCTTCTAATATCTTTCTGTGATCAAATGTTAAATTCATTTTTAATGCATCTTCCAATGTAATCCAAGTGAAATTTTTAGCGTCGTCTCCTGCTTTTGCTTCTCCAAATCCTTCAGAAACATAGGCTACACTTACCATATGTCCTCTTGGATCTCTATCTGGATCTGAGTAAACTCCAAGTAAATATTTTATTTTTATTTCTAATCCTGTCTCTTCTTTTGCTTCTCTTATTGCAGCAGTTTCTGTTTTCTCTCCATAATCTACAAAACCACCAGGTAATGCCCAACCCATCGGATAGTTTTTTCTTTCTATTAAACCAATTTTTCCTTGAAATTCAATGATGTTGTCTACGACTAAATAAGGGCAGGTGTTCTCTCTGGTTTTAGTTCTTGTTTCCATTTTTTATCCTCCATTTCCATTTGTTCAAAATAAGGTGTTAAGCAAAATCTATAAACATTTCCTCTCTTGAAAAGAGATATTTCTTCTAAAGTTTTATCATCTGTTTTCTTTACATTTTCTGATGAAATGTTCCCTAAGAGTATTACATCGCTTGCTTTCATTTCCAAATTTAATTCTCTATTTATCTTAGATATTATCTCTTCTTGAATCGGTCTATATTTTGTGTAAAGTGTTCCTGGTGGAATTTCTTCAACAATTTTTAATGCTGTTAATAATCTTGGAACATCTTTAAACCATTTATTTGCATACAATGAATCTATTGGTGTTCTACTAAATGTAAATCCTCCTATTCTAAATCTAAAAACACCATATGGTTTACTAAAAGATAGTGTTGTTGCTATTATATTTTCATGACTTAAATCGAACTTATAATCTTTTGTTAGTCCAAGGTATGCCAAATCTAAAATAATTTTATGGCCATTGTCACAAAGATTATTTATAAAATCATTTGATATTATATTTCCATCACGTGCGGATGGGTTTGAAATAAACCATATTCCTGGTTTAATATTTTTTGTGTTGGAATTTATTTCAATATTTTGCATGTTAATTGTTTTACCATATTCTTTATAGCCTTCATACTCTCCTTCAAGAGTGTAGAATGTGTCTATTCCATTTGATTTTAATAAAGAAAGTAAATGAAATATTCCTTGGCTTGATCCTGCCATTGGATAACTAAATTTAAAATCTTTTAGATTTGGAACTATATCTGAGTAAGATTTTACAATGTTTTCTATTACTGGAACGTGAATCATATCTAAATCTATTTTTCCATCAATTGATGGTGTCTTAAATTCATTTTTGAATAGTTTGCTAAATATTTCATCGGCTCTTTCTACTGAAGTTGATGTTAAAAATAATTCTTCTGGAAGTTTTTCTCCAAAATGTACTAATTGTCTAACTTCTGGAAAAAAATAACTGTATACTGCTTTCATCAAATTAATTTTAGTCATAGTAAAACAGCTCCTGCATATTGCCAATCATACCTTAAATGACCATCTGGAAAAAATATTAGTTGTCTAATTTCTTCTTCATTTGTATCTGAAGTAAGTGAGTTTGTTAAACAAAGGTTTTGTCCATTAATATCATATACTTTTGCTCCATATTGTGATTGTAATAATAATTTGCCATTATCGTTTAGATATGAGACAATATCATCAAGTTGTTCTTTTTTTAATTGATGTTCTTTTGTCCAATCATAAACGTCTTGATTAATGCTGTCTTCAGGTTTATTTACAGGCCTTATTGTTAATTCTTCTACTTTATTTTCTTTAGCAAATAGTATTAATCTTTCTAAATCCTTTTTGTTATCTATATAATTAGATAATAATATTGTGCTTAATCTTACTGAAAGTCCATTATCATGTAAATAACTAATTAAGTTTGGTAAATCAATGTATTTATTTTTATATGGAAGGTAAATTTCCTTATTTTTCTCTGGAGAATAATGAACTATGGAGATTGCAGCTAGGGTTAATCCAAGATCGTACCATTTTTTTACAAGTGGGTCATATTTTTCTTTTTGTTCTGCTATTGCAATTCCATTTGTTTGTATTTCGATAAATGGAAAATTAAATTCTTTAAGATTTTCAAGATATTCTGTAATTTGATTTGGAAATAATGTAGGTTCTCCTTTGCTTGTGATCATTACTGTTGTAAATCCTTTTTGTTTTGCAAATAAAGCTGATTTCTTAAAATTTCTCCAGTTAATTATTGCTGGTTTTAGCTCGATTCCATTTTTAGGAGTCATTCTTGATATGCAAAATGGACATCTGGCATTACAAGCTTCAGTTCCTGCAACAATACTGAAGGTTTTCATTTTCCCTCCCATTTGTTGATTAATGTTTCTCTTAGATCGAAACCAAAAGCTCTTTCGCTTACAACGATTATTGGCGGTCCTTGAAGTCTTTTATATACTGATTTTCTTAGTAAATTGTAAGTTTCATAAACTAATTTTTTGAAAGTTTTTATATCATATTTATCATAGATTGTTTTACCATCAAAGTAAGGCAAAAATTTTTCTGGATTTAATTTTCTTTTCTTAAAAAGATTCACCAGATCTTTAGGTTCTATTCTATTTTCAACGAATTCATTAACTATTGGGGCAACAACATCATAATCAAATGGATCAAATTGTCCTTCACTTAATTCTGCAGAAGGTTTTATTTTAAAAACTTCTTCTGGAATTATCTCTTTTTTATATCTTTTATTGACATATCTTGATATTTTATAAACATCTATCTTAGTTAAATCTCCTATTATAGAAATACCACCACACATATCCCCATAAAGTGTTGCATAACCAAGTGCGATTTCAGTTTCGTTTCCGTTTGATATTAATAATGATCCTGTATCATTTGATTCAAGCATCATTAAAATTCCCCTAATTCTTGCATGAATATTTTCTTTTGCAACCTTGTTTTTTATTTCATGAGAATTATTTTCAAATGTTGATTTTATTTCGTTGTCTATTGTTTGTATAGGGACAATTTTATACTCTACATTAAGATTAGATGCTAATTTTTTTGCTATAGACTTTGTGATTTCTGTATTAAATTTAGATGGAAGGTTATATGCCAATACATTTTCTGCGCCAAACGCATCTACTGTTATTGCTAATCCCAGAGAAGAGTCTATTCCTCCAGAAATTGGAATTATTGCTTTTTTGAATCCTGTTTTTAATGCATAATCTTTCAAACTCATAACTAAAGCTTCATAAATTTCTTTTTCCCTATCTAATTCTGGAATTTTTATTGAAGATAATTTTTTATCTAAGTCTATTGTTATGGTTTCTTCTTTAAATTGATTTCCCAAGGCAAGAAGATTTCCTTTTTCATCGTAAAATAAACTTTCACCATCGAATGGGATTATATTTTTTCCATTATCAGAAGCACCAACTGTATTAACGTAAATGAATGGTATTTTAAAATTTCTAACATGTTGTTTAATCTTATTGTTTCTTTCAGAACGTTTTTTTGGGTAAAATGGAGAGGCATTTATATTAATTATTAAATCTGCTCCTTGTTCAGCAAGCTCTTTAATTGGTTTTATTTCATAATCATCATCCCACATATCTTCGCAGATAGAAATTCCTAATTTTATAATTTTATTATTAATATTTGCAGATATTGGTTTTCTTTTTTCAGAAGGAGAAAAATATCTTTTATCATCAAAATATCTATAATTTGGAAGAAGAGTTTTATATGACTTTCCGATGATTTTTTTATTTTGCAATACAACCGCTGCATTATATCTTCTAATTTTTCCATCTTCATTTTTCTTTTTGGAATCAATATCAATAAATCCTATAACTGCAACTATTCCAGCTGTATTTTTTTGAATTTCTTTTATAGCACCTATATTTTCATTTACAAAGCTTTTATCTTCTATTAAATCTGAAATGCAATATCCTGTTACTGCCATTTCTGGGAAGATAATTAAATCTACAAAGTTCTTTTTTGCATTTTCAATTTCTTCTATTATCTTTTTTGTATTTCCAGGTATATCCCCTGTTATTGGGTTCATTTGCACAAGTGCTATTTTCATTTTTACTCCTGTAATATTTTTTCTAAATCATTTACTGTAATTAGTTTTGCTCCTTTATCTTTCCATTTGTCTAAAACTTCTTCCAATGGTAAATTTGGCAATTCTTTTATTGCATCTATGGGAACATAAACTTCAATCCCACGTTCAAGCAACCCAAGTACTGCATAATTTACACATACATTGGTTGCTACCCCATAAACAATTGCTCTATCTGGTTTTATTAAGTTAACTACTCTATCTGCATGTTTATTTCCTTGAAAAATATCAAAATGATCTTTGTATAATATTATGTTTCTAGTAGATTTTATTTTATTTTCATCAAATCTTTCATCTTTCCAATCTATAATATAGGGATTACTTGGCGTTGTAGCTTTTATAAAATCTGCTCCTGATGTTCCCCTCATGCAATGTTCCGGATAGGTATTTTTATAATCTGGATTGTCTGATAGTTCTTTTGAATCTTTATCATGTAAGTCTCCAGTGTTAACAACTTTTTTTTTGTATTTTCTCGCTTTTTTTGTTATTGTGTATAGATTGTCCTCGATAGTTTCAGCATGATTAACATATAATTTTCCTGACTTATACATAAAATCATTTGCTGTATCCACATTCCAAAATATCGTTTTCATTTTTATTACCTCCTGAAATATATTTTCTTGTAAGATTATCAACTAATTCCTCTAGTTTTTTGGAAATCTTGAAAGCGTAAGGAGAATTTACTTTGACTTGTTTATATTTCTCTGAAAGTTTTGCAACAGAATCAAGGCAATATTTCCTAGTTTCTTCTAAAGTTTTTCTTTCAGAAACTCTTTTTCCATCTTTGACAATTAATTCTAAAAGTGGTTGTCCATCTACTTTTTCATTTTCAAGAGCAATAACATCATAAGAATATTTTCCATTTTCATCGAATACTCTATAAACTTGTTTTTTTCCTGGGTAAGTTTTCTTTCCAAGGGCTAATTTTATTTTAGCTCCGTCTTCATCTTCAACTAATTTGTAAACTCCTGGGATAGCAGCTACTGGCTTGGCTGTTATCATCTCTGTTCCTACACCATATGCATCTATGTTTGCTCCATTTCTGATTAAATCATCTATTGTATATTCATTGAGATCATTGCTTGCAACTATTTTTACATAATCTAACTTTCTTTCATCTAGAATTTTTCTTACGTTTTTGGATAAATTTAATAAAGGTTCAGAATCAAGTCTTACTCCGCCCAATCTTTTGCCTTCTCTTTCAAGTTCCTTTGCAACGATTGCTGCATTTCTTGCGCCTTGTAATGTATCATATGTATCTATTAATAATATTGGGTTGTTTGAAAATGTTTTTACATATGCTCTAAAAGCGTCTAATTCGTTTGGAAAACTCATAACAAAACTATGTGCCTGTGTTCCGCTTATTGGAATTCCATATTCTTTTCCTGCTTTTATATTACTTGTTGCAGCAGCCCCGGCAATATATGATGCTCTTGCACCTTTCATTGAAGCATCTTCTCCATGAGCTCTTCTTAATCCAAAATCAACAACCTTTGCACCTTGGGCAGCATTGACAACTCTGTTTGCTTTAGTTGCAATCATTGTTTGATAGTTTATTATGTTGAGCAAAGTAGTTTCTAAAAATTGGGCCTGGCTTCTTTTTGCAGTTACTCTTAATATTGGTGTATTCTCTGTTATTGGTGTTCCTTCTTTAACAGCATATATATCACCTTCAAATTTAAATTTCTTTAATGATTCAAGAAAATCTTGTTTAAACAATCCTTGATTTTTAAGATAATCGATATCTTCATCTTGAAATTTTATATTAGTTACATAATCTACAGCATCTTCTATTCCATTGGCTATAAAATATCCCCAATCTTTGGGCAATTTTCTTATAAAAAGTTCGAATGTAGCAGTTTCATCTTTATTATTATCAAAATATGCTGCATTCATTGTTAACTGGTATAAATCGGTTAGCAATGTTTTTTCAGTTTGGTTGTTTTGTTTTGACATTCTGTATAGATAGTGTTTTTTTTACACTAAGTTAATGTATAGTATACGCAAACTAATATATAAACTTTTCGGAAAAAGAAGGATAAATTGAGCGATTTTTAGAGAAATTTCTCTTTTCGATCAAAAAAGATGTATAATTTATATGTTATTTTTATAGAGTGGTAACAAATAGAAAGATTTATAAAGTGTTATTTGAGCTAAATTATTTATAATGGGAACTATAGATGATGAATTAGCAAAGTTACCTGACAGTAATCTTAAGCCTGAAGATATAGCTAAATATAATGCTAAAAATACTGCGCCGCCTGCTGATAATACAGCAGAAATAGACAATAAAAGAAATGAAATTATAGGAAAATATAGAAATAGAAATAAATGGCTTGGAAGAATTTCTACAGGTTGTGTGGTTTTTGGATCGGTTACCTTTCTTGGAGGTGCGGGAGTAGGACTTTATAAACTGGACGGCGGACATTATAGAAAATCTCCAGAAGTTGTAGAATACCTTAACATGGGAAAAACACTTTCTAATTTAGAATCTACAACAATAAATACACCTGAAATGCCCTATAAACCAGATAGTATTCGTGATGATTTAACAATTCTTTATGACAAGAATATTGATGCAAAAAAACAGGCTTTTGATAGAGCCAGACAAAAAATTAGGCATGATATTGAAATTAAAGAAAAAGAAGAAATTGTTGCAAAATATCTAAATGAAAGAAAGATTGGAAATAAAGTTTTGACTTATGGTCTTCTAATTGGTACTGTTTTAATGGCAAGTCCACTTTGTTTAGCAATCCTCGGGATAGTTGATCTTAGAAATAGAAACAAAAAATTAAAAAAACTGGAAGAATTTACACAACAATAGGATATCAACAAAATGTACAATAAAAGAGAAAAATTAGTGTTGGATAATGGATTGCAGGTTTTGTTAGATCCTAAACCATTAGAAAAATGTGGTGTTATGTTAATTGTAGATTCTGGAAATTCAAATGATGTTGTGCCTGGAACTGCACATTTATTAGAACATCTTCAGGGAGCTGCATCTAAAGTTTATGGTGATGCTGAAGAATTAAATTATGTGTATGATAAAAATGCCACTACTACCTATGATATAACTCATTATCATTTCTTTGATATTCTCCCAGAACATTTGGATGTTGCATTAGATAATTTGCTAAAGGTGTTAAGTCCTGTAAATATTCCTGTTATTGATCGTGAGAAAAATGCTGTGAGAAATGAGTTTAGCAAACGTCAAAATCCTTTTAATAAATTTAATGATAGAATAATAAGATTATTATCTCCAAATCATTCCAGATATATGTATGGAATTGATGAATCGTTAAACTCATTGGATGGAATATCTCAAGAGGATTGTTTTAATTTTTGGAATGAACATTATAATTCTGCAAATTCTGTTCTTTATATTGGTGGAGAGATTCCAGATGATGTAAGCAGAATAATAAAATTATGGGAAAAATTTGAGAAAAAACCATTAACTGCAAAAAGAGTTATACCTGAAGAGCCTGCTCTTGAAAGTAGATTAGAATTACGTGAAAAAATAAGACAGGATCCTCATGCTGGAATTACTATAAATTATCAAATTCCAATGTTTCCGAAAAATGCAAGTCTTGAAGAATGTTTAACTAGAAATATTTTAATTAATTATTTCAAATCGTCTCATGGACCTTTATATAAAGAATTAAGAGATGAAACTGGATTGTGTTATTCTCTGGATTTGGAAGCTGATAACTTAGGTGATTCTGGAATTTTAAGTTTTGGAGCAACTACTGGATTTCCGGAAAAAGCAATAGAAATCGAGGAAAGATGGAATAAAATCCTTAAAGATATGGCAAAAACCAGTGTGCCTAATAGTTTTTTGAAAACCTATAAAAATGGCTATCGAATAAACAGAATAAATTCAAAAAGTAAATTTGATGTTGATGGTTTAATAGATGAATTTAAAAATGGTGTTGATGAGGCAGGAATTAGGAAAGCTATTGAAGGATTAAATTCCGGAGATGTAGCAAGATTTGCTCAGTCACTAGTTGATAAAAATTATTTAGTTGGAATAACATTGCCCTTGAATCATCAGGATTGATTAATAGAAAAGCTTAAAAAGCCTTTAAAAGTTTAAAGTTTATCACATTCTCAATAAAATGTCAGGAACAAAGAAAGTTGGTAGTGCAGGAAGATTTGGCGTTAGATATGGAAGAAGCATAAGACAAAAAGTTGCTGATATAGAAAAAAAGTTAAGAAGCAAACAATTATGTCCTTATTGTCATAATTACAAGGTAAAGAGATTGGCTGCTGGAATATGGCAGTGTAGAAAATGTGGAGTAAAATTCACAGGAAAGGCTTATTCAATATGACAACTTACAAATGTTTTGACTGCGATAAAATTGTAAAGGAAGATTATGTTAAGAAGAGAGTTAGATGTCCTTATTGTGGAAGCAAGATTTTATTTAAGCCAAGAGTTACCAATGTTAAAATGAAGGCAATATAATGGAAATAAATGATGAGTTAAAAGGTAAGATAGAAAAAATTCAACTTCTTGAACAAAGAATGCAGATGTTTTTAGCACAAAAGCAAAGTTTTCAAACACAATTATTGGAAGTAGAAAATGCTTTGACTGAACTTGGAAAAGTTAAAGGAGAAGCTTACAAGATTGTTGGAAATGTAATGGTGCTAATGCCTAAAGAAGAAATCGAAAAAGATTTAAATAACAAGAAAGAAGTAGTTAATATAAGAATTAAGAGTTTAGAAAAACAAGAGGATAGCATAAAAGAGGATGTTTCTAAATTACAAGAAGAAGTAATGAAAGAAATGAAGGAGTGAAAATGGTTGATGATTGTTTTAAGGATGTAATCGAAGTCCTTAATCAGATTGAAGTTGATTATTCTGTTCCCAAAAATGTTAGAGAGAAAGTTAAGAATGCTACGGTTGTTCTTTGTGAAGGTGATTGTGAAGTAAAAGTCAAGATTGATAGAAGTTTACAGGAATTAGATGATATAAGTGATGATCCTAATGTTCCAAGCTATACTAAAATGCAGATATGGAATGTTGTAAGTTTGTTGGAAAGTATTTAAAATTAATTAGTCTATTTTTTATTTTGCCCTAGAACGAACATCATCATAAAATTCTTTTACTCCTTTAGCGAAATCTTCTGGACAAGTTGCTTTAGCTATATCTGGAATTTGTGTTCTTAAAATTGCATAAATCATCGTAGGGTATCCAACTAGAGATTGTTTTATTGGAAATGATTGTCCTGGAGATACTCCTGTTTCCAAATCATGTAAAGTTAATTCAGCTGTTAAATTAAAACCTATGGGGTTTATTGTTGGATGTCCACCCAATCTTTCTGCAAAAAGGTCACTAAATTCGTATAATAAAATCCCTTGATTTGGTATATATTCCCTAAGATTTCTTAACTTTTCTCTTATTGGTTCTGTTGGAATTGCGTCTGTTAATGACATTTTGTTTCTTCCTACCCTTTAAAAAATAATGCTCCACTCCTTTGAGGTTTAATTCCTTTTTCTGCAAATATTCTTAAATATTGTTCTTTTGCTTCGTTTAACATTTCTCTTGCTGTTTGTGCATTTATATTTCCTTGAGTATAATCTTTAGCAACTTCATAAACCGTATCTGGTAAAAGTTTTTGTGCCTCTGGGTTTTCTAAATAGAGCATTTCAATTATTCTTTTATTTTCTAATCTATTTCCAAGAACATCAATTGTTTGTAATACCATTTGCGCAGCTCTATCTGCTTCATTTCCTGGTCCAATTGTTTTAAATTGTGATAATATCTTTTCTAAATCTGTTCTTGCTTGTTCTTGTGTAATTGTCATTTTATGTTTTATTCCCTATATGATAAAATAGCCATATTTACTAATATATAAACCTTTTGTTTTGTCACTATTTGCAAGTAGATATCTCATTCTTTTACTATAAATGCTTATATAAATTAATGCCTTTTATAATATAGAAATGTTTAAATATCTCCTCGTGCACCATTAGATGTAATGAGGACAAAAAATGGGTATATTTGACAAATTCAAAGACGTATTCACTGAAAAAGGGGAAGCTTATCCTGCTGAGTTTAATGAAGATTATGTTGAATTAGAAGCTAATAAGGACTTAAGAGATAAAGCTAAGGTAACTGTAAGACCTTTTATAATAACTGATTTTGCTGATATTAAGCCAATGCTAGATTCTTTAAGAGAAGGATATACTATAGCTTTAGTTAATGTAGGACCATTAAAGGAAAAGGATATGGTGGAGTTAAAAAGAGCTGTAAATAAGCTAAAGAAGACTTGTGATGCTATAGAAGGTGATATAGCTGGATTTGGAGAAAATTGGCTTGTTATTACTCCAAGCTTTGCAAAGATATGGAGAGACAATGCAACTGAAAATATAGTTGAACAATAGATTTATAAATTTTGAATTCTTTAATTAAAATATGGAAGAATTTGTTGAAATAAGGATGAAAAAAGATTTCTTTGGTGCTCTAAAAGGGATTGGTTCTTTTACAAAAGAAGATGAATTAAAAGGACAGCTAGAAGAATGAAAATAAACTTTGATAAGAAAGCTGATATAATGAGAATAAAATTCCAGGGAGGAAAATATGAGATAAGCAAAGAGGTAGATGAAAGCATAATCATTGATATGACAAAAGATAATAAAATAATGGCTATAGAAATATTAGATGTTTCTGAGAAAATGCCTATAAAAAGTTTAAAGAATAAAACAATAATAATTTCAGAATAATGAGTTTTAAATTTATTTTAGAAAAACAGAAAGAAGGTGGATACACTGTTTATGCTCCATCTTTACCTGGATGTATATCTCAAGGTGAAACAAAGAAAGAAGCTATTAAAAATATTAAAGAGGCTATACAATTATATTTAGATGATCCTATTATTCAATTAAGTTTAAGTTTAGATGATATTAAGCATGGAAGAATAAGTAAATTTAATCTTAAACCTCGTAAATAAAACCTTTTTAGTTAATTTTATAAATCTTACTTTTTTATTAATATTATGGATAAGCTAGAAAAACAAAAATGTCCGATTTGCAGTCAAAATACATTGACATTGACTGAAGAAGAGATGGATATTCCTTACTTTGGAAAGTGTTTTTTGTTTGCAATGGTTTGTAGTAATTGCCAATATCATAAATCAGATGTTGAAGCAAGTGAACAAAAAGAACCTTGCAGATTAACTTTTGAGATTAATAATGAAAAAGATATGAAAGTTAGAGTTGTTAAGTCAAGTGAAGGCAATATAAAAATCCCTTTTGTTGGTGAGATAGAATCTGGACCTAGTTCAGAAGGTTATGTTACAAATATAGAAGGAATATTAGAAAAATTTAAGAAAATAATAGAAGATGAAAGAGATTTAAGTGAAGATGATGATGTTAAGAAGAAAGCTAAGAATTTGTTAAAGAAAATATGGAAGATTACTTTAGGTGATGAAAAAGCTAAGTTAATAATTGAAGATCCAAGTGGGAATTCTGCTATAATAAGTGATAAGACTAAAGTTGAGAAGTTGAAAAAATAATATCTGCTATTTCTGTTTCCTTTCTTGCTATCCTAATTATGTTGTGTTTTTCTAATTCTTGCAATTCCTGAAATCTTGAATGATTATTCCACGGGCGGGATAATAGTATTGGTAATGGGGTTTCTTTTTCACCTTCTATGAATGTTTTTGCCAAATCTAAAATTACCTGGGGATGATCATCTATAATAAAATCATAACCGTTAATTAAGAAATATTTTAATTTTAAATCGTAATCATTATCTGAAAAATAAAAACTTCTAAATCTGTTTGGAAAATTATATTTTACTGTTTCTAAGGTTACATCTCTTTCTGATAGGAATCTTGCTGTAACAACATCTAATTTTGCAATTTCAGAAAGTTTTTCTATTGTCTCCTGAATTCCATTATAAGGTTAAAGTTCAGCTAGGTGGCCAGAATTAATATGCAACCTCATCTCTTTTTCTACTTCTTCTTTAGTTTTTATTGGAAATTTCTCAATATTTTCAAATCCAAAATCCAAAATGTCTTCTTCTTTCAATAGTGGATTAACTTTATATTTTTCATTGATATGATTGAGCCAGCTTGCTACGTAATTTAATAAAACTCCATCACAGTCAAAGGCTATTGTTAGTTTTTTCATATAAATGTTATAACAATAAGTTTTAAAAGGCTTTTTATCACTAAAAATTTATGAAAACCTTATTTATTGAAGCAAGATATAATAAAAGTGCAGTAAATGTTGTAAAGAAGATAAAATTACCTAAAAAAATTGGATTAGTTGGGGCAATACAATTTACTGAACAGTTAAAAGAGATTAAAGAATATTTAGAAAGTAAAGGACATGAAGTTACAATAGGCGGACAATTATTGGGGTGTAATGCTAATAGAGCAATTGGAATTAATCATAAAGTTGATGCTTTTTTATGTATTGGAAGTGGAGATTTTCATCCAATAGAGGTTGCTAGAAGAACTAAGAAAGAGGTAATTGTAGCTAACCCTATAACTGGAAAAGTTGGAAAGATAAGTAAAGAAGAAGTTAGTAATTATGAGAAAAATTTGAAAGGAAAGATAATGAAATTTATAGTTGCAAAGAAAGTTGGAATTTTAGTCAGCAATAAACCAGGACAGGAAAATTTAAAATATGCCTTACAATTAAAAGAAAAATTAAAAGATAAAGAATGTTTTATATTTTTAGATAATGATGTTAAAATAGATGAGTTTGATAATTTTAGAGATATTGATGTTTGGATAAATACAGCTTGTGCTAGGATAGAAGGGAAAGGGATAGTTAATATAGAAGATGTTTTAGAATATATTTACAAAGGAAAGTTTGGATGGGATTTAGAGAATCCTTTGGTGAGATAAAATGAGAATAAATTATGATAAAGACGGAGATTTTTTAGAGATTTTTATAGGTGAATCTAGAAAATCTTATGCTCGTGAAGTAAAACCTGGAGTTTTCTTAAGAATTAATGAAAAAACAGAGGAAGTAACAAGTGTTGAAATTATTGGCTTTAAGAAAAGAGTGAAAGAACTGAAAAATGGAATTAATAAAACAAAAATGTAAACCATGTGAAGCTGGAGTTCCGCCGATGGATGAGGAAGAGATAAAAGAAAATTTAAAAAAGATTAAAGGCTGGAAAGTTGTTAATAATAAATTAATTGTTAAAGAATATAAGTTTAAGGATTTTAAAACTGCTTTAGATTTTGTTAATAAAATTGGAAAGATATCTGAAAGTGAAGGTCATCATCCTGATGTTTTTCTAAGTTATGGAAAAGTTGAGGTAAAATTATGGACGCATGCTATCAATGGATTAAGTATAAATGATTTTATTTTAGCTGCTAAAATTGATAAATAGAAAGTTATAAAAACGTATATTGGAGTTTAATTATTATGACTAAAGCTGAAACTATAATGAATATTGCTACAAAGAGGGGATTTTTCTTTCCTACAGCAGAAATTTACAATGCTAAAGCAGGATTCTGGACTTATGGACATTTGGGAAGTTCGATGAAGAAAAGATGGGAAAATTTATGGAGAAATTATTTTTTAAGTTTACATGATAATTACTTTGAGATTGAAGGAAGCAATATTCTACCGAAAGAAGTTTTTGAAAGTTCTGGACATTTAAAGAATTTTAATGATCCTTTAACAGAATGCAAGAAATGCAAGTTTAGATTTAGAGCAGATGAATTAATAGAAGATGAATTAGATAGGAAAGTAGATGGAATGAAAGAAAGTGATATGGATATTTTAATTAAGACAAATAAATTAAAATGTCCAAAATGTGGCGGAGAGTTAGATAATGTTAGAAGATTTAATATGATGTTTGATGTTAAAATAGGAGCAATAGGAGAAGATATTGCTTATCTAAGTCCAGAAACTGCACAAAATCCATTTATTAGTTTTAAAAGAGAATTTTTAGCTTTAAGAGAAAGATTACCTTTGGGATTAGCTGTTATTGGAAAATCTTTTAGAAATGAAATTAGTCCAAGACAGGGATTTTTTAGATTAAGAGAGTTTACGCAAGCTGAATTACAAATATTCTTTGATAAAGATGAGATAAATAAAGCAGATGTAGAGAAAAATTATAATTTAATAATAAAATTTGCTAAAGATAAGAAAGAAAAGGAAGTAGAAGCAGGTAAATTGAATATAGAGAAGTTTTATGTTTATCATATGATTAAAATTCAAAAGTTTTACTTAGAAATATTAAAAATACCTAAAGATAAGTTTAGATTTAGAGAGTTAGATGAAAAAGAAAGAGCTTTTTATAATAAAATTCATTTTGATATTGAATTAGATTTAGAAACATTAAAAGGATGGAAGGAAGTTGCAGGACTACATTATAGGAGAGATTATGATTTAAAAGGACATCAAGAAGGAAGTAAAGAGAAATTAGAAGTAACTGTAAATGGAAAGAAAGTATTGCCTCATGTTTTAGAATTAAGCTTTGGAGTTGATAGAAATATTTGGGCATTACTTGATTTATTTTTTAAAGAAGAAAAAGAAAGGACATTATTTGAATTTCCAGCTGAAATTGCTCCTTTAGATTTAAGTGTTAATCCTTTAGTTAATAAAGATGGGATTGATGAAGAAGGAAGAGAAGTTTATGAAAGGTTAAGGAAGAGTTTTAAGGTATTTTATGATGATTCAGGAAGTATAGGAAGAAGATATAGAAGGGCAGATGAAGTTGGAATTAAAGCTAATATTACAATAGATCATCAAACAATGGAAGATCATACAATAACATTGAGAGATAGAGACAGTATGAAGCAGATAAGAATAGATTTACAATTTATGGAAGAGAGAATTCAAAGATTTTTAAATGGTGAAGAATTAGAAGAACTTGGTGAAGTAATTAAGTGAAAGTAGTTAAAAAAGTTAATAATGCTTAAAAAGAAGAGGTGAGTTATGGTTAGAGTTGCAATTAATGGTTTTGGGAGAATTGGAAGAATGGTTTTTAAGCTTGGCATTAATGAGCCTGGAATTGAATTTGTTGCAATAAATGATTTAACTGATGTAAGAACATTAGCTCATTTATTAAAATACGATTCTGTATTTGGGAAATTTGAGGGAACTATAGATACAACTAATGATGGTTTAATTGTAAATGGAAAGCAAATAAAAGTTTTAGCTGAAAAAGATATTAATAAATTACCTTGGAAGAAATTAAATGTTGATATTGTAATTGAAAGTACAGGATTATTTACAGATAGAGCAAATGCCAATGTTCATTTAATTAACGGAGCAAAGAAAGTTTTGATATCAGCTCCTGCTAAAAATCCAGATATAACAATAGTTAAAGGGGTTAATGAGCATTTATATGATAAGAAAAAACATAATATAATAAGTAATGCTAGCTGTACAACAAATTGTTTAGCTCCAATGGTTAAAGTTTTGAATGACAATTTTGGAGTTGAATATGGATTTATGAATACAGCTCATGCCTATTCAAATGATCAAAGAGTATTAGATTTACCTCATACTGATTTGAGAAGGGCAAGAGCTGCTGCAATTAATATTGTTCCAACTACAACTGGGGCTGCTGTTTCTGTAACTGAAGTTATTCCTGAATTAAAAGGAAAATTAGATGGATTAGCATTGAGAGTTCCTGTTCCAGATGGATGCATAAATGATTTCACATGCGTTGTAAAGAAGAAAACTAGTGTAAATGAGATAAATGAGTTATTCAAAAATGTAGCAAATTATCATTTAAAAGGAATATTACAATATACAGATGAACCATTGGTAAGTTCTGATATTATTGGAAGCAAATATTCATGTGTATTTGATTCTTTATGCACAAAAGTTATTGATGGAAAATTAGTGAAAATTATGGGATGGTATGATAATGAATATGGTTATAGTTCTAGAGTTATAGATCTAATCAAGATGCTAATATGAAATTTAAAACAATGGATAGTGTAAGTTTGAAAGGTAAAAGAGTTTTATTAAGGGTGGATATTAACAGTCCATTGATTAATAATAAAATTGTTGATAATGAAAGGATAGAAATTGCTTCGAAAACAATAAATGATTTACTAAGAAAAAAAGCAAGTGTTGTAATATTATCTTGGCAAGGAAGAAAGGGAGATAAAGATTTTACTTCTTTAAGTGATCATAGTAAATTTTTAAATAAACATTGCAATGGAAAAGTAAAGTTTGTTAATGATGTTATTGGGAAGAAAGCAATTAATGCAATTAAACAATTAAAATATGGAGAAGCTTTATTATTAGATAATGTTAGATATGTTAATGAGAAAAGCAATAAATTAGTAAAAAAATTAAAACCTTTATTTGATTATTATGTTTTTGATGGATTTTCAGTAGCTCATAGAGATGTTAACAGCGTTACTGGATTTAAGAATATGAATATTTTAATTGGAAGAGAGATGCAATATGAAATTAAACATTTAAATGAACTTGAAAAGTTTAAAAGACCATTAGCTTATGTTTTAGCTGGTAAAAAACCAGATGATGTTATTCAGTTAATAGAGAGAAAAATAAATCAAGTTGATTATGTGTTAACAGCTGGAGTTATTGGAGAGTTATTTATTATTGCAAATGGACATAGACTTGGCAAAAAAGAAAAGTTATTTAAAAAATTAGGATATTTTAAATTAATTCCAAGATTAAAGAAATTATTAGCAAGCGGAAAGATAGAATATCCATTGGATATCGCAGTTGAAGTTAATGGTAAAAGAAAAGAATTACAAATAAATGAATTGCCAATAGATAAAATGATATGGGATGTTGGAGAAGAAACAATTAAACTTTATTCTCAGATAATTAAGAAATCAAAAACAATTTATTTGAAAGGAACATTGGGAAATTATGATGATAATATGATATTTAGCAAAGGAACAAAAATGATATTAAATGCAGTTGTGGAAAGTAATGCTTATAGTATTGTTGGAGGAGGAAATACTGCAGATGCTGTTGATAGATTTATTAATAGAAAGAAAATAAGTTATTTTAGTTTAAGCGGAGGAGCGTTATTAGAATACTTAGCAGGGAATAAATTACTGGGATTGGAGATGTTAAAGAATGCTAACAAATAATAAAGAGTTAATGTTGAAAGCTCAAAAAGGAAAGTATGCTGTTTCTGCATTTAATATAAATGATATGGAAATATTGCAAGCTGTTGTTGAAGCTGGAGAAGAATTAAAAAGTCCAATAATAATAAGCGCGAGTGAAGGTGCAATAAAATATGCTGGATATGATTATTTAGTTGAAATGGTGAGAACAGCAGCAAGAAATTCTAAAATTCCTTTAACTTTACATCTAGATCATGGAAAAGATATTAATATCATAAAAAATTGCATAAAAAAGGGCTGGACAAGTGTGATGATAGATGCTTCTAGATATGATTTAAGGAAAAATATTAAGATAACAAAAAAAGTTGTCGAGCTTTGTAAGAAAAAGAAAATTCCAGTTGAAGCTGAACTTGGAAGGTTAAAAGGAAAAGAAGATTTAGTTAATGAAAAGTTTAATTTTTTTACAAATCCAAATGAAGCTAAATATTTTGTTAGAGAAACCGGAATAGATTCGTTAGCAATTGCTATTGGAACTGCTCATGGAGCTTTCAAGTTTATTGGGAAACCAAGATTAGAATTTGAAAGATTAAAAGAGATAAGAGAAAATGTTTCTATTCCTTTAGTTTTGCATGGTGCAAGTGAAGTTAACTATCATTTAATAAATTTAGCAAATAAATATGGAGCAAAGATAAAAAATGCAAAAGGAATTCCAGATTATGAGATTAAGAAAGCGATTAAATTAGGAATTTGTAAGGTAAATGAAGATACTGATTTGAGAATTGCGATGACAACTGCAATAAGAATGTATTTGGCAAAACATAGAGATGTTATTGATCCTAGAGAATATTTAGGGGCTGGAAGAGAAGCTATAGTTAAAGTAGCAAAACATAGGATAGAAGTTTTAGGAAGTAAAAATAAAGCTTAATATTTTATTGGTTTGAAATTCGGATGTTTTCTCATTAACTTTTGTATTTGTGTATAATGTAATAAACCTTGATGAGGACCTATAAATTGGACAACAGAAGCTGAATTTATTGTTCCCCATATCATTGCTTCTTGTACATCTTTATTATAATGTAAGGCTGCAACGAAAGCTGTTGAATATGCATCTCCGACCCCTGTTCTTTCAACAATTGGGGCTGGAAATATTTTCAGATAATAAAATTCTTTTCCATCATAACAATAAGAACCTTTAGGACCATCTGTTAAAACAATTATCTTTGGACCTAATTTTTTTGCTTTTATCATTAGATTTTTAATATCACTTTTATAATCTTTTAATAATTCTTGATACTCCTCTTTATTTAAGAAAAAAACATCTGAAATTTTAATTAATTTAAATATTTTTCCTGATCTTAGTTGATGGGTTCCTGGATTGAAAGCAAATTTTGAATTATTCTTTTTAAGATAGTTAATTAAAGAAGGATAGATTGAATGACAACCTTTGCCCATTGAAGAAAGATAGATCCATTTTGATTTATCAAATTTTGGAAGTTTGTATTTTCTATGCACATGATAGATTAAAATTGTTCTTTCTGCTTTGTAATTTAATATTACTGAATAATTTGTTTCTGTTCTTTTGTCTAGATTAATATATTTAGTTGAAACCTTGTCTTTTTTGAATTCTCTCAATAATTTATGACCTGCTTCATCATTTCCGATAACGCAATAGTAAGCAACTTTCATTCCTAATCTAGCTGAACCTAGGGCGTTATTGCTTGCATTTCCACCTGTTAGTTTTTTTACACTTTCAACTGGAATTTTATCTGCATAGTTTAATAATAATTGACATTGGTGTTTATTTATAGAACAATTAACACTTGCTTGTTTAAGTTCAACAAAAACATCTTCTGTTGCGTCACCTATTGAAATAATGTCGAACAAGTTATCACCTCTAGATTATTTTTAATTAAGTTGTTAATAAAGTTTTTGGAAAAGTTAAAATAGTTAATTAGATAGTTATTATTATGAATGATGCTAAAAGATAAAAAAAGCTAAACAAGTTATTCAAGAATGGGTAGATAAACAAGCACATGATAGATGTTGGTATTATCCTGAATTATTTAATGAATTAATTGAAATTTTAGATGTAAAATCTTCTAAAAAGCCTTCACTTCCACCTATTAATGAATTTAAGAAAGGGTGTGAAAGATATCAAGAAGGAGAATATAAAAACATTTAAATAATAATATCATATATTAAAATACATGAAAAACCAATATCTTTTGATTCTTATATTTATTTTAGTGGTTTTTGTTATAGTTTTTTTAGCTACCTACAAAAATAAAGTAAATACTAATCCTAATAATAAAGAAATAATTGAATTAAGTGAGCAAGAATGTAAGGATAGTGGTTATGATTGGGTTCACAAAAGTGGTTTATGTTTAGACAAAGATAAATTTGATTGCGGTTATAGGTGTGATATTAAAACTAATGATTACAACAAAGGATGTTATTCTAATGATGAATGTGAAGGAAATTGTTTTTGGAGAGGAAAACAAAAAGATTCTGAAGGTTTCTTGGTTGGTAATTGCACTGAGTACAAATACTCTACAGATTTAATGGGTGGTTGTACTGGGGTTTTAAAAGAGAAATTAAAAGAACTTAGCATTGTTTGTCCTTAATTTATTAGAAAAGTTTTTAACTTATTCTTTAATTATAGTTTTGTAAAATAGATTTTGCTATCACTTCTCACATTTCACATATTTCACACATGCGCGTGAGCTATATAAATGAAGTTTAGACGTTATAGTTATGCCAAGATTAAGTGAAAATCAGAAGAGATTAATCATATTATTCCTCAAAATGGGTTTTTCTCTTAAAAGGATTTCATCATTTTTAGGTTTTGGTAAAACTACTATTTATTATTATTATAGAAAAATTAAAAGCAGAAAATATAAGGAACCAATTTACAGAATTAACTATTCTAGAAGAGAAGGAGAAATAGTTGGAATATTTACTGGTGATGGAAGCCAATATTATTACAAAAGTTATGGACATTATCATACAAATGTTCATTTCGGAGATGTTCTAGCTTATGTAGGGCATGTTAAAACTTTGTATGAAGGTTATTTTAATAAAAAATGGAGAATTTGGAGGCAGGTTAAAGAAGGGGGTTTTATATCATATAGATTAAGAGTAATTGATAAAAAGATATATTTTCATTTTTTTAATTATATTGTTTATGATCCTAGAAGTAAATCAGATACTGTAAGATTAAGAACTTTAAAATTACCCAGGTCTTTTAAGATTGGTTTTATAAAAGGTTTAATAGATACAGATGGTTGGGTAGCTAAGAATGGAAGGGAAATAGGGTTTGGCACAACATCAGAAAAATTAGCAAAACAGGTCGAAAGTATATTTAAGGAATTTAATATAGAATGTAAATTACGAATGGAGCATAGACCACAACCTCGTAAAGATATGTTCATAATACGTATTTATAGAAGATCTATAGATAGATTTTTAAGTTTGATTAAACCTTACAAAGCATTAAAATTAAGGGCCGGTAATTCAGCTCGGTAGAATGCTCCCATGGCATGGGAGACGATATGAAAAGTATTGCCCGCTATGCCTCGGGTTCAAATCCCGACCGGTCCATTCTTTATAAATAAACTTAATGGGCCAATGGTGTAGTAGCTAACACGAAACGTTCGCAACGTTTAGACGCTGGGTGCAATTCCCAGTTGGTCCATAGATCATATTTTAATTTTTTTTATATAATTTAATTTATTTATAATTTCCTTATTAAAGGTTAGTTATCTATCTCCTTGACTGCTTTATTTCATTATTAATTTCTTTATTGGATAATTTTTCGCTTGCCCTTTTTCTTATATTATGGAAATCTTTAACTGATTTTTCCTTAGCTGATTTTTTCATTATCATTTTATGTAGATTATAACTAATCTTATTATAAACTTTACGTATTTTTACGTTTTTTATATTTTTATTAGTCTTATTATAACATCAATTTGAGTGACAAAGATTTATATATAGGGTTTCATTATCGTAATAAAAGAGGGGTGAAAAATTGAATATTAAAAAGAGTAAACCTAGTGCTTTAGATGATGAAGCAATCCAAGACTTATCTCGAGCTATAAGGCGTGGTTGGAGATCTAAGTAAGCTTTAAATATTTTTTTATCTTCCTTTATTTATGATAAACAGGAAAGGAATGCTTGAATTAGAGAAAGGAAAATCTATTTCTGAGTTAATGGAGAATGTTGGTAAGAATTGTTGTGAAGAAATAATTAAAAGATTTCTAACTAAGAGAAAGAAGTTTGTTATTCTATGTGGAAGTGGAAATAATGGTGGAGATGGTTTTGCTTTAGCAAGACATTTGAAAAGATATACTGATGTTAGTGTTCTTTTTTTTGGAAATAAAGATAATTTAGATGACGAAGCAAAAACTAATTATTTTAAAATATTAGGAAATGTCAAGAATGATTTAACATTAATAAAAAAAGCTGATTTTTTAGTTGATGCTATATTGGGGACTGGTGTAAAGGGAAGTTTAAGAGAACCAATAAGAAATGTTGTTAAACTTTATAATGAAGCTAAAGCTTTTAAAATTGCGATAGATGTTCCAACTGGAATTGATCCTGATGGTAATGAAAATAGTGATTTAATAGCTGAGCCTGATTTAATATTTGCAATATATGATATAAAAAAAGGTGCAATAGATTATGAAAGTAAAACTATAATTGTTGATATTGGACTTTAAACTTACTTTGAAATATCTTGTATTCCTATGTTATTTGATATTTTATCTTCCAAAGACCTTTTAGTATAGATGCCTGAAGAACTTTTTAATCGATATTCTATCCGTTTTCTATTGCACTCTGCAATTATCTCGTTTAGATTTCTGTCTGCTTTTGATATTTGTTCACTTAACCAAAGGACAGAGTCAATATTATCCTCATTAAGTATCACTTTTCTTTTTTTATATTTAAAAGTTTCATTTCTTTTATAATGTCGGAAGCTTGTGTCATATGGATGTTGATGGCCGGTTGCCATTAATGTCCTTCTTGCTATTGGTTCTATTATCAAAGCAATTATTGATTCTTTGCTTTGATCTCTATGAACAAATGCATAATCTGGTTGATCTTTATTATAGCCCGGGGTAAACTTATTCGGTACCACCATACCTTTAGTATACTCTATATAAATTATTTCTCTATCCAGCTTAGCTAATCTTTTTTTCACAATAATCTTGATAGAGTAAGATTTATAAAGCTATCTTTAGAACTCTATTTAAAAGAGATGATAAAGGCAATAATACTTGATGTTGACGATACTATTCTAGATTATAGTAGAAATGCTACTAAAATTTATATAGAAGCTTCAAAAAACTTAAAAGTTAAAGCTCCTAAGAAAAATCTAATCAATAAAATGTATGGTATACCTTGGAAAGTTTCTTCTAGAACATTATATCCTGGATTAAAAAAAGAAAAACTAGTAAAAATAAGAAAAGAATTAGATTATTTGTTTAGAATAAATGTTCATAGATTTAAATTATTTAATGGAGTATTAAGTAGTTTGAGAGAATTGAGAAAATGTTATAAACTTGGCTTGATAAGTTCTAAACCCCATAAGGTTATGTGGATGATGTTTAATCATATTCATTTTCCAAGATGGTGGTTTGAATTTATTTATGCAGCTGAAGATTTAAGATATGACAAACCAGATGGAAGAGCTTTTGGTAAGGGGTTAAAAAAATTAAAAGTTAATAAAAAAGATGTTATATTTGTTGGAGATAGCATACATGATGCTAAAACAGCAAAACATGCTAAAATAAGATTTGTAGCTGTGTTAACAGGGCATTATAGCAAAAGAGATTTTTTAAAATTTGGAGTTAAGAAAAATAATATATTAAAATCTGTAAAATATTTACCAAAATGGGTAGATAAAAATGACTGATTGTTTATTTTGCAAGATAATTAAGAAAGAGATTAAAAGTGATATTGTTTATGAAGATAGAGAATTTATTGCTTTTCTAGATATTAATCCAGTAAATAAAGGGCATACATTAATAGTTCCAAAAACTCATTTTGATACATTTTTAGATTTAGATGAAAAGCATTTGGATAGATTGATGCATTTTGTTCAGAAAATGAGCAAAGCTATAGTAAAAGCTACTAAATCAGATGGATTTAATCTTTTATTGAATAATAAGAAAGCAGCTGGGCAGGTAATTGATCATGTTCATTTTCATATAATCCCTAGAATGAATGATGATGGATTAAAACATTGGCCACATAAGAAATATGAAAATGATGAAGCGAAGCAAATTGTAAATGAAATAAAAAGCTTTTTATAAGGTATTTTAGCCTTTTTCTTCAAGCCTCTGTAGCTTAACCTGGTATAGCATTGGTTTCATGAGCCAAGGGTTGCCGGTTCAAATCCGGCCAGAGGCATTATACAATATTTTTCTTTCTATCTTCTAATAATCTTTGATAATAATGTTTGCCCCATTTTTTAATCTGAGGTTTTTTAAGATGTATTAAATAATCTGCTATTTTTTGTCCTGTTAATATTTCAGGTAAAATAACAAAATCAGCTCCCTCTGAATATAATGCTTGTGTTGTTTGATTTATGGGAAATTTAGGCTGCGGGAAAAATATAGATCAAATAATCCAGATTTTAAAACCACAATATTTAAATACGATAAAAACATTCTAAATAATATGGCTAAGAAAAAAATTTCGTTAAACAGAAAATTAGTAAAATCTATTAAAGAAGCACAGAAAGATCCTGATTTCATTAAAGAGATCAATAAATTTATAAAGGCTACAACAAATATATCTAAATTAAATTAATTTCTGAATTTCATTAATAAATCTTCATACTTCAAAAAATTAGGTGTTCTTAAACTTTCCCTGATATTTATATGATTATAGGCTTTAATTGCTTGTTTTCCGGCTAAGGTCTTATTATCTCCAGAATAAATCACATCTAATCCATGAAAACTTGCACAAGCCACAATCATAAAATCTATTCTGATACTTGTATCCCAATTATAAACACCACCAAAATTTCTATAACAATCATAATATTTCTTAGCCAATGATGTTATTTCAATGGAATGTTCAAAAAAATGCTTTCCAACCATCTTATCATACAAATTCAATATTAAATTTCTAGCCTTTCTACTTGATTTTGTTGTCTTAGGAATACTTCTAATCTCATTTCTTATTGGTTTGTAACCATAAATAATAAATTCTTTATCTTCTTTAATCTTTTTTTCTAATTCATCTATATCTTTTTCTTTTATTAAAAAACCGTAGATATTTGTGTCAAAAATTACTCTTAACATTATCTATTACAATATACTTTCATTTATAACACTTTCTCTAATCTTTGTATAAATCCAAATCTAGTTCTTTGCCATTATAAGAACTAATCTAATAATGTTAAGTTGTTACTTGTCGTTGAACTGTGTTATGTTGTGGCTTGCTTTATCTCCAGTTTTCCCTGAAGATATATAATATTTATCTTTATCCCAAAAATGGAGCTAGTATAAACAACAAAAAAATAAAAATAAAGAAACCGATTTATGCAACTTTTATTAACTTTTTCATATCTGATTTTATTTTGTTTGTTGTCCCCCATTTGTAGCATTATCAAGCTTAAATCCTACCCTAAGATTTTTTGTAACTACATAAACTAAAAATATAACCTCTATTACAAATAAAGAAAATATCATATATTTTATTATATCATTAACCATTTTTCTTTCCTACAGTATTTTTATACAATATTTTTCTTTCTATCTTCTAATAATTTTTTATAATAATGTTTACCCCATTTCTTAATCTGAGATTTTTTAAGATGCATTAGATAATCTGCAATTTTTTGTCCTGTAAGTATTTCTGGAAGAATGACAAAATCTGCTCCTTTTTTGTAAAGTTCAACTACATCTGGAACTGATCTTGCTGTTAAGAAAATAGTCATGTTTTTATTTCTTCTCTTAACTTTTTCCAATAATATTAAATTATTATCTATTGATGGAATTGTTGATATTAACATTGAAGGCTTAATTTTATTTATTCTTTTAACTATCTCTTCATCAGAAGCATCTCCATATAAACAATCTACATTTTCATTCTCTAATCTTTGAATAACATTAGGGTTATAGTCTATAACTAAGAATTTTTTCTTTGTATTCTTTAAATATTTTATTATGTAAGCTCCAGTTCTATTGCCTCCAAGAACAAGAATGTCATATTTTACATTTTTGCTTATAATTGATGTTGTCAAAGCATTCTTTTTTTCGAATATTGTTAGATATTTTGAAAATTTTTTATATAACTTTTCCATGTTTGCTATTAAATAAGTAGAAATCAACATTGTTAAAACTGTTATAATAACAATTAATGATGATGTTTCTTTTGATAGATGTCCAGAAGATAAACCTAAACCAGATAGAATTAAAGCAAACTCTGAAACTTGCGCCAATAACATGCCGATAAAGAAAGATGTTCTTTTCTTGAAATTAGTTGTACGCATTATAATTAAAGCAAGTAATGGATTACCAACGAGAACAAATAAGCTTAAAATTATCAATTGAGGTAGCATATTATTAATTGTTGAGAATGTGATTTGCATTCCAAGTGAAACAAAAAATATTGTTGAAAAAAAATCTCTTAAAGGTTTCATTTTTGAGATTATTTCTATATCATATGTAGTTGATGCTAAGGCTATTCCAGCTAGAAATGCTCCGATTGCTATAGAAAATCCTAAACCAAATGATAAAATGGCAAAGAATAAACAGGCCGATATTGATGCTAAAAATAATATTTCTTGGGATTTTGCAAATCTCCTAAACATAATTGGAAAAATAAATCTTGTAAATAAGTAAAAGATAAATATTAAGATTAAGCCTTTAATTAATGAATATAGATAACCTAGAGAGCTTTGATTATTTACGGTAGATAAGAATAATAAGAATAAGATAGCAATGATATCTTGGATTATTAATATTCCAATAGCAATTCTTCCATGTAATGTATCTATTTGGTCTTTATCTGATAATAATTTAATAACAATAACTGTAGAAGAAAAAGCTAACCCTAATCCTAAGTAAAGTGATTCTATTCTTGTAAAACCTAAACCTAATGATATTAAAAATCCTACAAAGCCTGTAAATAAAACTTGGGATAATCCTGAAAATATTGAAATTTTACCAAATTGCTTGAATTTTCTTATATCTAGTTCTAAACCAACTACAAATAATAGTAAAGCAACTCCTATTTCAGATAATGTTGCTATATCTGCTGAATCTTTAATTAAATTTAAGATACTAGGACCAAGTAATATTCCTGTTAGAATATAAGCTGGAATTGTTGGCTGTTTGATTAATCTGAATAAATAGGCTATTATTGTGGCTACAATTATCATTAAAGAGATATCTAATAATAAAGAAGATTGTAATCCTGATAGTAAAATTGCCATCTTTTTTTAAATAGATTTATAGAAGTTAGTATTTAAAGTTTTCTTATAATTATTTTACAAATAAAACATCTTTCATATTTTTAAAACCACTGTCACCTGTCAAAAATAGTATATTCATTTCTTGTGCAATCATATAACCCAAGCAATCAACATAAGAAAGGCTTAATTTTTTATTTTGTAATCTGAATTTTGCAGACTTTTTTATTATATAAGGTTCTATATCTATGCAATGTGGTAAAAATTTATGAAAAAATAGTTCTGCTTCTATAAAATTATTCGCTTGTATTAATGTATAATATAATTCATAAATATTCATTATTGTGGTTATTATCTTTATCCCGGATGTGTATTTTTTGTAGTTCTCTTGTCCTACGGCTATAGCAAATAGAGCATAAGTATCGAAAAATATAATATTCTCAGTTCCATCCTTTTCTTGCTTCATTTTTTAGTTGCTGTGGGTTTTTCTTTGTCTTACCTTTTAAAATTCCAAATACATCTGAAAGATCTATCTCTTTATCTATCTTTAAATGAACTTTATCTTTCTCTCTAAATCTTTCTTTATGTACTACTTCTTTAGGGATTATAACTGCTAAAGAGTCTCCCCATTTGCGTATCCTTGTTTCTAGCTCTGCCATGGTATATGATATGTAACATGAGATATATAAATGTTTCTAATTAAGATTTTCTTATAATAAAAAATAAATAATTTATTATTCTGTTTATTCTTTTGTACTTGTATCTGTTTTTAATCTATCTCTTTTTAAATGGGTTATCGGTCCGCTCATTCTTCTTTGTATATAAATAGCACATGCTCCTGCTAAAAATGTAGCTAAACCAAACTCTCCAGTAACAAGAAGAAAATATCCCAATTTTTGATATTCTGGTTTTGCATAATGATAAACAATAATTCCTGATGTTGTTAATATTGATCCACCCACCAATAAATATCTACATAAAGATAAATCCATAAGTTCTCTTAAATAAGAGTTTTTATTTTCCTTGTCAGTCATTTTAACTTTTCCGATAAGTTTATTTCTTTGCAAGTGTTATTTCAATTGTACTTACTCTTACTTTTTTTCCTTCTTTGTTTTCAAATTCTTCTGAATCTATTTTTAAGTTTTTCACTTCTACATTGTTTTCCAAGAATCTTTTACTTGCAACTTCTGCTACATCAACTGCTCTTGCTATAAACTTTCCACGTGCTTTTATAATTACTTCTGGGGCATTTTGTGTAGTAAACTGCATGACAACTCCAGTGACATAATTCACTAGTCCAGATATAGCTCGAAACTAACATCTGTTAAACGGTTTTAAGCCAATGAAGACTGTATGCTCATCACTCCCAGATCTTTCTCCCTGCGTCATTTTTGTTGCCTGCGACCATATTAATATGGTCCACCTGTCTTATTAATC
>CAZJUI010000007.1:0-50197 GCA_964549185.1 Candidatus Woesearchaeota archaeon | reverse complement strand
AGTTTAGGGAAATTTGTATTTGTTCCATTAAAAGGAAAATATGGATTCACTCAATAAGAATTGTGTATGTGCCTGGTAAACGAGGAGTTGCTTTTTTTAAAGATGAACGAGCATGATCTATGTTTTCTTTATTTACTTTAACCATGAAAACTGTTTTACCTACTTTAACTTGGGCTGCTGAACCTACTGTTTTACCAAAAGAATGTGCCATTCCGGATTGTAATCTATCTGCGTGAGCTCCACCTAACATCTTGTTTTCTCTTAAAAGATGATGGGGATACATTGTGATAATAAAATTATATGCTCCTGATGGAATTTTTTCGGTTAAACTACGATTAACTAGTTGCCTTGCTGATTCAATTGCATTATGTCTTATTTGATGAGGTAAAGTTGAAACTAGTCTTACTTTATTTGTGTAATCTTTTTTAGAATCTCCCATTGCAAAACTTACTACTTTTAATGGCGGAACAGATTTAATATATCCCTTTTTCTTGAATTTAGATTTACGAGTATAAGGACGTTCAATAAATCTGTAACATTTGCCTTTTCTTAAGGTGCTCATTCTATCTTCACCTTTGTTGCTAGAGCTTGTCCAGGTAATCCTCTTTCGAAAATTGCTCTTACTGCTCCTTTATTTCCATGTGGTTTTGATATTTTGCCTTGAATTTCCTTTCCACTTGGAGTTTGCCATATAACTTTCTTATTTGAAAGCTTTTCAGCTGCTTCTCTTGAAGTTATTGAGGGTATAATTAGGATTAGCTGATTAGCGTAATGAGTCTTTACTCCTCCTCGAAAATTGTGTATGATTGCTTCCATGATATTTAGAGAAAATCAAGGGTTTTTAAAGCTTATTATTTTACAAATTCTACATTATCCAAATGTTCGAATTGTTTATCTCCTGTTAGAAACTTTATTCCTAATTTTTTTGCAAAAATATAACCGATACAATCTGTCATAGATAAATTATTTCTCTTATATAATAATCTTAATTTTACTGCTTCTCTGATAACATCCTCATCATAATCTTCCACAAATTTTATATATTTATTAATAAAAATATCTGCTTCTTGTTCTTTATTTTCTCTAAGAAAAATAGAGTAAATTTCAAAGATATTAAGTTTTGTGATTACTAAGCTTACATCTGTGTATTTTTCGTAGTTCTTATTTCCAATAAGAAGTTCATATAATGCATAAGAATCAAAGAAAAATATATTAGTCGTCATAAAGCTCAGCTCTTAGTTCATCCTTTATCTGTTGACCACTTTTTTTGAGCTTTCCTTTTAACATTCCGAAAGTTTCTTTTAAAACTTTTTGACTATTTTTTGCTATAATCAATTCTATAGTCTGATTTACTTTTAGGTTTTCACTATCTATAATTCCTTTTGGGATGATTACACCAAACGAATTTCCCCATCTTTTTAATTGAGATTTCACAACTACCATAAATTATACAAAGTATAACTGATATATAAATATTTCCATTTATGAACCTCAGATTCCTAAAACATATAATAAAGCTTATATATGAAGAATATATCTAATTAATGGGGGTGTTATTATGAAAAAAATATTATTAATTTTAGTATTATTATCTTTATTTATAGCAGCATGTACAACTACTCCTGAAATACCTAGTGGGACAGGAGAAAAAACAGGAAGAGTTGTTTTTTCAATAACTGATAAAGCTGCTGAGGTAAGTTCTATTAGTAGTGTTAAGGTAACAATTGATAATATAAGTGCACATAGTGAGACAGAAGGTTGGATTGATGTTTCCTCAACTCAAAAAACATATGATTTAATAGAATTAAAAGCTGAAGGAAAGCAAGTTTTATTAGCTGATGCACAGTTAAAAGAAGGAAGTTATGATCAAGTTAGATTAAGCATATCGAAAGTTATGATAACTAGTGCAAATGGCGAAGAAGAAGCTAAGTTACCATCTGGAGAATTAAAGATTATTGGAACTACAGATGTTGAAGCAAATACGACAAGCAGCGTAAAGTTTGATTTCATTGTTGATGAATCTTTACATTTAACTGGAAATGATAAATATATCTTTGCTCCTGTGGTTCAATTTGAAACCAAAGAGAATGTTGATGTAGATGTTGCAAGTGATAATGAAGTGAAAGTTGATGGTGGGAATGTAAAGACAAACATAAAAGTTGGCATGGATGTTAGTGGAAATGTTGGAATTGGATTAAAAATAGCAGCTGGTGAAAACCTGGAGATAGGTGCAGATAATGTGGTAAAGGTAAAAATAGGATAATTTTTTTTATTTTTTTAATAATTAACTAATAATTCAACATTCTTTCCATATCTAGATTTAAGCTGAGAGAATATTTTTTCTTTTATCATAATTTCTTTTGGAATCTTTTCTTTTGCTATAGCATCTTCAAAATCAACTAATTTAACTTTTTCAATGTGAAGTAATGAGCCATCTTCTGTTAAAGTTGCTTTTGATATTTCCTTATCTTTAGCATTAATATCATCTATCAAGAAAGCTTCTTTTTCAAGCATGATTAATTCGCCTGTTTTATCTCCATATTTAAATCTTATTTTAGCTTTTGAAAGTTCAAATGATTTTTTCTTTTGTAGGTAATCAACCATTATTCTAATAAATGTTTTAGATTCACGCTTAGCTTTTTCGTGTTCGGCTTTTAATAATTTTCTTGCTTTATAATCTTCATTTGCTTTTATTATATCCTTAAGAATAGAAACTGCTTTTTCGTTTATATTATTCTTACTGCAATATTCTGAAAATGTTTTAATCAAAGTTGCTTGAGTGAATTTGATGTTGTCTGAAGATAAAACATCGTTAACTACCTTAATACAGCTATTATAGATATCCTGTACAGACTGCTTTTCATGCTTGCTTCCAATTTGAATGAATAGTTTTTTTATTCTTTTTATATAATCTTCTGCTTCTTTCAAGAAATTTTCTAATTCAATTCCAGAATATGTCTGCAATTTACCATGCTCAAAATCTTTAAATGTTTGAATAGCTTTTTGCAATGTTTTAATATATTTTGGTTCGAGTAATTTTTCCTTTTTGACAAATATTTCTTCCATTAACTTTAGAGTTTCTTTTGGTGTTGGCGGATTTAATCCATAGAACATGACGGCAGCTTGCGAAGGATCAAGAACAGCATAATAAACATTATCTGCGACAATTCCAAGCATTTTCTTTCTTGCATTATCTAATAATTTATCTCCTATGTCTAATTGCATGTCTATAGCTTCATCACTTGGCTTAATTCTTCCCATTTGCAATAATAATTTCCATGGTGTGAAAACTCCACGATCATATAATGGAACTCCATCTCTTAATAATGTAAAGATAACGGGATGAGCATCTTTCAATGATTCCCAGAAATCAGTTAGAATATAAACCTGAATATGGAATGATTTTTTAACTCCTGTAATATCGGAAGCTTCAAAACCCATTGTTATAATCATCTGTCTAAGTCTTTCTTTTAATTCATATCTAGACATTTTTTTAACATCGGTATCATCAATTACAATATAAGTATCAATATCATTTGATTTCTCTCCTCTAAATAATGAGCCTGCTGCTACATATGAAACAATATATTTATCAAATTTTCTTAAAACCATTGTTTTATGCACTTCAGCTACTTTTATGGCTGCCAACATATCACTAGAATCATAGATTGGAGCTGATAGTGAAATTAATTGCAATAATTCGTATTTAGCATCGAAAGCAGCTTCTTTTAATTCTGTAGTTAACATAACTTGCGGATAAAGATTTTTATCTATCGATAATGCTATTTTATCAGAACTCTTCAAAACTTTTTCTTTAAGCTCAAATTTCTTTTCTGTATTTGTATCATTAACCAAAACAAAAACATCTATCTTATCTTTTTCTTCCTCTTTTTCTTTATCTGAAGCGTTTTGAGGAAGTTTTGGTGGTGGTAAAAGCGAAATTCCAATAATTTCTTGGTTTTCTTTTAGAACTTGAACTTTGAATTTTTCTAGTTTGTTTTTAATCTCTTCTAATTTTTTCTTTATTTCTTCTGTTAATTCTATTTTTGGTGGTAGAATTTCTTCCTGCTCTTTTTCCATTTCCTTTGTTTTTTCCATTTTATATACTGGAGTAGCTATATTGACTGTTTATAAACTTTTTGGTTAAAATTATTATTGTGTTGCATAAATCTCCTTTGCTTTTCCTAAAATTAATTTTGGTAAGTCTGATGGATTAAAAACATTATGAACATCTCCACCAACTTCTCTTACATGATCTGAAAATGAGCCGCCATAGCCCGATCCACCAATATTAATGAAACTGATATAATTTCCTTTGCTAGCAATATATGAAATAGTTCTTTTTGCTTCTTCTGTATTATGAATATCTCCGTCTGAAACAACAATTGCCCAAAATTTTCTATCATTATCATCAACAGCTTCTTTAACTACTAATTCATCTAAATTAGTTCCTCCCATATTTCTATTGCCGAATAATCTTGCCTTGACAATATCTTTAGGATCTATTTCTGCCCTATATCTGCTTGGATCTAGCATTGTTTCTTTAACATGTTGCATATCAAAATAACTACGCCATCCTGAAAAATAATTTGGTATAGCTTCAAAAAGAACATTACCGAATTTCATGTGCTGAATCTGATCATGATCTTCTAAATATTTAAAAACAGAATAAGCTGATCTTAGCAACATATCATAAGGACCTGTACCCATTTCAGGATTATAACCTGAAGTCATGCTGCCAGATTTATCTATTAACCATAAAATGTCTGGAATTTGTCCTCCTTTCTCATGACCCTTTTTTTCAGCAAAGAAAGGACTTTGCATCTCAAAAAATTCTATTTCTTCTCTTCCATCTTTATCTAATCCCAATTCAGGGTTTTGCCAATCCACTCTGTTTAAATCAAAATCACTATCTTTTATTTCTTTTCTTTGTAGATATCCTATTGGTAGTTTAGTTAGTTCTCCTTCTTGAGCTTGAATTTCTATTGCTAATTGTTCAGCCCTAGCTTTGTATATTTCATCTAAAGCTATTCCAACAGGTGCATAAGCTGTAGAGTGACCTTTTTCCAAACTTTTTCTTACTAATTTTCTAATCTCTTCTTCTGACTGTTCATGACTATGCTGATTAGCATTTCCATTGCTTGAGTGTGTTGAATTATTTCTTTCTTTTTCATCTTTGACATGTTTACCAATTATCTTAGCAAATTCCTTTGCTTTATAGTGCCATTTTTCTTTATCATCTAAGGCATGATAGATTGTTACTTTTTCTTCCAATGTTAATCCACCATTGGCATTCATTGCTTTATCTGCTATAGATGAATCTTCAGCTAATAACTCAATAATTTTTTTTGTTCCTGGATTTAATCTTGTGTAATCTTTTCTAAATGTTTCTGCAAAATTCTTCATTTCTTTATCATCAATACCTAGTTTTGCTATGGTATCAACAAACATGAAAAAATCTTCTGTATATTTACCAATGATACCTTCTTTAGTGTAAAAAGTTAAAAATCCATCTGCGAATCTTTTATTTTCTTTATCACGATACATATTCATAACATTATCTAAGATATCTGCAAAATAGTTATAAATTCTCTGAGAATTTTCTTGTATCTGTTCTCTTGTGAATCCTATTTCATCTAATCCTTCTGCTAATCCTGCAAATATTTCTTCTCTATCATCAATATGACTAGGACAATATCTCCAATGTCCGACTTCATGACCTACAATAAAGTAAAGTAAATTGTCTAGATTATTTTTACCTTGGAAATAATTATTTTTCTTCCTAAAACTTGATAATAATCCTTTTCCATTTGTGTTGTATTGTGACAATATATCATCTAATTTTTTTAATCTTTCATCTACTTGAATGTGAATCTTCCAATTTGCAGTGTCTTCTGTTCCTGCTGATATCAAGCCAGGAATTTCAGTCTGCTGAATATCAAAATCATAGTTCCCCCATCTTTGATCAAATAATAATTTTTTTAGTTGGTCTATCATTTTTTCTTTTTGCCAAAATAATCTAAATCGTTATATTTCATATATTTGGTGATCTTTTCTTTTTGTTCTTTTTCAGAGTATATTTCTTTAATAATATATTTTAAACTATTTCTAAAATAGTATTGTGGTATGAATTCCTTGTTTTTTGATTCAGGCTTTGTAATATCATCTTTAATTAAATCTTCCAAAAATCTTTCTCTTTCAGGTTGTGTTATTGGTGGCATATATGGTATTATAGGGGGAATTGGTGGAATTTGTGGGTGTGTGGTTTGTTTAATTTGTTGATTTATTTGCTGATATTGTTTCCCCATTTTCTTCAAATCCCCTAATATTTTTTCCATTTCATCATTTGGGGAACTTTCTTGTATGGGTTTTTTAGGAATTGGAGTAGTTTTTCTTTCTGGAGTTTTAGCAAAAGGATCAGATATTTCTTCTTTAATTCCAAGATCTTGTCTAATGCCTCTTAACTCTTCTTCTGTCAATCCAAAATCACGTTCCCAATATGGAACTTCATAAGGAGTTTGTCTTTCTTCTAAGTCTTTTCTTAATGTTTTTAGCTCTTCTCTAGTTAATGTTGCTTCTCCGTTTCCAATAGATCCTTGATTAGTTAACTCTTGCTTTTCTCTTAATTCTTTCCTTAATTTTCTTAAGGATTCTTCGTCTAATTCTGCCATGTTCTAGGAAAGTACTTGTTCTAATTTACCTAAATCTCTATTTCCAGGTCTATAACCATTACCAGCTAAATCTCCTAGATTATATGCCCATGCATCAGTGCCTGTAACATATTTTTCTATTTCAGCTCTAACTTCAGGTGTAAATTTACCTCTTGCTTTCACTAATGCTTCATATGCTGGTGAACCAACCCAATTAGCAAATTTCTTTCTTACAGTATCTAAAAGATGCTGTGTAGCTAAAAACTTACTTCCTTGGAAATATTGGCTTACCCATCTTGGATCCATTACTGTTTTATTTGCCAATACAAATGGAGCAACAGAAATTAAATCATCTAATTCAACTTGTAATCCTTCTGTATATTTATCAACAAATTTCTTTGCTTCTCTTTCAGACATTTCTTGATCTCCAAATTCTCCGTTTAACATACCATTAATTACTTTGTATGCTCTTAGGACGCTAACCATTCTTCCTATTTTTTTAAGATTGATCATACTTCTGTCTGAAGGAGAGTAAACGCTTCCGCAGATGTTTCCTTTGTCTGATACAGCATCTTTAACATGATGGCAGCCTTTGCATAAATCCTTTTGATCAAATTCTATTCCCCTCATTGAATATGTTGGAGATCTTATACAATTACTTAATCCTTGTAAATACACTAAAAATTCATCTGCGCTTACAGATAATGGGATTTTTGTGTGTAAATCAATAATCTTTAGAACATCTTCTAATTTTCCACCATTAATTTTTTCAACTGCTAAATCAGAATCATTTCTGTTTCTTATCATTTGTCTAATATTTTCTTTTCTTGGTCTAAAATGATCCATTGGTATTTCTAAGGCTACTCTATCTCTTACTGCTCTATCTATCGCAGAAGTTCCAGAATAACCTGGACCTTCGTTAATTGATAAAAGCCTGAATTGATAGTGTGGGTCTTGAGGAGAGTCTTTGCCAGGCAACATTCCTACACCTACTGGAAATTCTAGCCCTTTTAATGAAAATATTCTTTCTAAGTAAGATATAAATACATTCTGCAATATTTCGGGAGTTCTGTTAATTTCATTTATTATAGCTCCTGGTTGTGTTAATAATGGTGTTGTTGTAATTGCTTGCTTTGGTGTTTTTTTTCCTGATTTAACTGATGCTATATCTATATCTATAAAATCACTTTCACCAAGCCCGGGAGTTACTGTTAAGTTGGTAAATCCATCGGATCCATATAATCCATTCATAATCATTCTTGAAAGATGTGTTTTTCCAGCTCCGGTAGTTCCTGAAAGCAATAAATCTGAATTTGTTAATGCAGCTAGTAATACTAAATCATTAATATCATATGGCACTAAAACTTTTGCTTCATCATCTCTTGTTGTAAAAAAAGTCCTGGTATTATAATAACCATCTGTATGACTTCTTAAAGCTTGGTCTGCATGTGCTATTCTTTTAATTAAATCTTTTGTCATTTTTTTCTCCTTCTTCTAGAATATCAATAGTTAGTTTAACCAAAGTTTTTGGTCTTAAGGTATTTTGTAAAAACTTAGGTATAACTATTATGGCTTGTTTTCCATGTTTAGCTATTTTTTTTGTCAAGATAAATTGCTTGTTTTTCATTTTTATTGCATATCCTATACATTTAATATACATATTTGGAAACATAACTTACTTATAAACCTTTCGTTTTTGTAACTACTTTAAAGAAATAACATAATAGAAAACTTTATAAATAAGTTAATTTTACCATTTTTATGAAACCGGCAGATGTTAGAAACCTGTATGAGAGATTAGGGATAGCAAAAGATGCTTCTCCTGATGATATTAGAAAAGCTTTTAGAAGTTTAGCTGTAGAATGGCATCCAGATAGTTCTACCAAACTAGCCAGAGAAAAAGATAAGGGATTACAATATAGAGCTGTACAGAAAGCATATGATATTCTTTCTGATCCTAATAAAAGAACACAATATAATGCATATCTAGAAAGAAGAGCACAACCAACAGCAAATGATCCATTTAGATATTATTCAAGAGCAGATGAAGATTTTAGGGAGATACTTCGTAGAGCACAAGAAAGACAAGCTAGATATGATCAAGAAAGACAAGAAAGACAAGCTAGATGGGGAGCAGAAGCAGCTGAGAGAGAAGCTAGATGGAAAGAAATTGAAAAACAAAGAGAAAGAGAGATGAAAGAAAGAGTAGATCGATTGGACCGAGAAAGGCAAGAAAGAGAAGCTAGATGGAAAAGAGAAAGAGAAGAGAGAGAAGCTAGATGGAAAGATACAAAAAAAGAAAATTTTTATTATAAAAACCCTGAAAGTTCAGATTACATAATCAAAGAAGTTGATTATACTTTAAGACCAGATTATAAAACTCTTGAAGAGATCATTAGAGAATTGAATAACTTAAACAACATTAGAAAGAAAAAGTAAATTAATAAATTTTTAACGAAAACCATATAAACTGTTTATTATAATTAATAAATAAAGAGGTAAAATGTATATCTATTTAATAGGTGATGTTATTCTGGGATTGATATGGTCTTCCATATATGGGTATGTTAATGGATTAAATTTAAGTAATTAACAAACTTTATAAACACATTATTTCTATAATAAAGGCTTTTAATGGAGGCAAAAATGATAAATGAAACATTTCAAAAGTTAATTAACAAAGATGCATTTTCAGATATAATCGGACAGGAAAATACAAAACAGCAACTATTAAGTGCGCTAATCATGAATAGACATATTGTTATTGTGGGAAGTCCGGGAATTGGAAAGACAACTTTGGCAAAAAATGTAGCTAAATTATTACCATCAATTAAGGCAAATGATTGTGAATTTCATTGTGATCCTAGTAACCCTATATGTCCTAAATGTAAAAGTAAAAAATCTAAAATAATTGAGGTTAAAGGAGAGAAAAGATTTGTAAGAATACAAGGAAGCCCTGATCTAACAGTTGAAGATTTACTTGGAGATATTGATCCAATAAAAGCAATGCAATATGGACCCTTAAGCGTGGAAGCTTTTACTCCTGGAAAAATATTTAAGGCTAATAATGGAGTTTTATTTTTTGATGAATTAAATAGATTGCCTGAAAAGTTACAAAATGCTTTATTGCAAGTTTTAGAAGAAGGAAAAGCAACTATTGGAAGCTATGATATTGATTTTCCAGCTAATTTTATATTTATCTCGACGATGAACCCCGAAGACTTTGCTGGAACTGAAAGATTAAGTGAAGTTTTACTTGATAGATTAGATGTTGTTTACATGGGATATCCTGAAAGTTTAGATATAGAGAAGAAAATTGTTAAAAATAAAAGTGAAGTAATTAAAACAATAGAATTTCCTGAAAATTTATTAAATTTAACTTTACAATTTGTTAGATATTTAAGAGAAAATAAAGATTTAGAGAGAGTTCCAAGTGTAAGAGTAAGTATCGGGTTGTTTGAAAGAGCCCAGAGCAATGCTTTAATTGATAACAGAAAGAAAGTTGAGATGAAGGATGTTGAGAAAGCTTTAATGAGTGTTGTTGCTCATAGAATAAGATTAAAACCTAGTGTGAAATATTTAATGAAGCCAGAGGAATTTGTAAGAAAAGAGTTAAAACAATATATAGAAGAAAGAGAAGAAAGTGGTGATGTTCCCTAATAGTAATATAGATGTAGAAGATACTAGAAATATTGATGAGTTATCTGGAAATCTTGGAAGTGATGAAACTGGATTTATGCATTCTGTTATGGAAAGTGATAAGAAAATAATTGATGAGGGGCATTTGATAATTGATAGCATTAATCAAGGAATTTTTTCTTTTAATCCTGATATGATATATGAGCATTTGGTTAAAGATTATAATATGACTAAAAAATTATATGGTGAAACTTTCTTAAGAGAAATTACAGGAGAAGATAGTGAAAGTTTGAGGAAGAATTTAAAATTTCCTGAATATCAAAGACAATTAAAGAAGAAAATAAAAGATAAGATTGAAGGATTGAAAGATAATAGTTTGATTAACAAAGAGGGAATTGTTACTGAAAAAGGAATAGAGTTAGCTGGATTAACTTTATACTTCGAAGAATTAGATAATCTAAAAGCTAAAGGCTTAATTGGGGAGAGAGTTAATAAGAAGTTTAGTTTATATGGAGAGAAATATGATTCAAGAGCATATAAAAAAGGTGATAGGTATAAAGACATTGACATTAAGGGAAGTGTAAAAAGGGCTGTTAGAAGAAGACATAGTAAATTAGAAATAAATGATATCAATGTTTTTAGAAAGGAAAGTAAGGGGAAAATTTACTTGGTTTATGCTTTAGATGCTTCTGGAAGTATGAGGGGAGAAAAAATAAAATTATGTAAGAAAGCTGGAATTGCTTTAGCTTATAAAGCAATAAATGAAAAAGATGAGGTTGGATTATTAGTCTTTGGAAGTGGAGTTGAAAATAGAGTAAGGCCTACTCATGATTTTAATTTATTGTTAAAAGAGATAATAAATATAAGAGCTAAGAAAGAGACTGATATTGCATCTACAATTAAGGAAGCTATAGAATTATTTCCAGGAGAAAATGCAACTAAACATTTGATTGTGATAACAGATGGATTGCCAACTGTTGGAGTTAATCCAGAGAAAGAAACATTAGATGCTGTTGGAGAAGCTGTTTTTAATGGAATAACAATAAGTGTTATTGGAGTTAATTTAGATGAAGAAGGAGAAGATTTAGTAAGGAAAATGAGTGAGATTGGAAATGGCAAATTGTATATTATAAAAAATTTAGAAAATCTTGATCAAATTGTTTTGCAGGATTATTATAGTTTGACTTAATAAAATTCTAATAATGAATAAATAATTTATATTATCTATTCTTTAAAACCTTCTGGTCCAAAAATAGTTAAAATTTTCTTAATTTCATTTATGGTTTTTTGCTGATATTTTTTATCTGACATTCTAACAAATCTTATTAACAGATCAATCAATTTTGATTCATCCATTATTTTTAATTTATAACCATCTGTGATAAAATAAAATCTGAAATTCTTATATTTTAATTCTTTTATTAAAATTCCACCAACATTGCCAAGTTCTTTGCCTTTTCTTGGATTATCTTCCAGGGATTGCATCTGTCTAAATATTATTTTAGATTCTTCCTTGAATTTTTTTAGAATTTCATTTTTTAACGTTTCTGCAATTGTTACTTTGGCCATTTTTTATCTGCTTCTTTTATGGCTTCTTCAATAGGAATAAACCCTTCATCTGACATTAAAAACTCTTTTAATTGTTCTTTAACAGCTAAGGAATAGATTCTCTTAAGTATTTCATCGTAACTTTCTCCTTTAACTCCAAAAGAAGATATTTTATCTTTTGTTTCTTTACTTAGTTGAATTGTTGTTATTTCCATTTTAATCTATGGATACTATGGGAGCTATAGTTTATAAATCTTTTGTTATATCATATGTGTATTCATATAATCGGAAATAGAAACATTTATATAGTTCTTATATATAACATATGTTATATGAAAAAACCGATTGTTCAGAAAAACTATCTTAAGTTATATGAAGAAACTGCAAAAAATAAGGTAGCTGGAGTTTTATTTAAATATCCAGATAAAGAATTTAGTTTAAGTGATTTGGCACGAGAAGCAGGGGTCGCTAAAGCAAACATTGGATATATTTTAAATGAATTTCAGAAAATTGGGCTTATAACTATAGAAAAGTTAACAAAAATATGGAGGATAAAAGCAAATCAAACAAACTTGCTGTTTATCCGAAATAAGATAGTATATAATCTTGGATTTATTTATGGTAGCGATTTAGTGGACTTTCTTATCGAGCATTTCAAAAATCCTAAATCTATAACCCTATTTGGAAGTTTCAGGAAAGGAGAAGACATATCAAACTCAGACATTGATATAGCAATAGAATCAAATGAAGTTAAAGAATATCAAATTACTGGGTTAAGAGAATTAACAGAATTTGAAAAAATTATTGAAAGAAAAATTCAAATACATATATTTAATAGAAATAGTATTGATAATAATTTATTTAACAACATTGCAAATGGGATAGTATTGTGGGGATTTTTGGAGGTAAATAAATGAATTATGAAATATGGATTAGAATGGGTGCATTACGAAAACGACAGAAAGATGTTGATAAGATTAAATCGATGATTAATTCTGCTGAAGTTAATGCAAAAGTTACTAAAGAAATAAACCTTACTGAAAATAGTGCTACATTAATTTTTAGAGAAATCTATGAGTCAATTAGACAACTTGGCGATGCAAAATTATGGTATTTAGGTTATGAACCATTAAATCATGAGGTAAGCATGGAAATACTAAAAGAGTTTAACATTAAAGAAAGAGTAAAATTAAATTCTTTGGATAGATTGAAAAAAATAAGGCACGATATAAATTATAGAGGCTTTAGAGCATCTGTTCAGCAGGCAGAAGAAATACTAGAATTTTGGGATAGGTGCGGAGTAGAAATTTTAAGCATACTCAAAAAAGAAATATCAAACTGAGCTTTCATCTAGGTTAACATCTAAATCATCTAGAGTTGAATTATCATCTAATGATGTATCTAAACTTGGATCTCCTGGTTGTACTTGTTTTTTTGCATTATCTGAAGTATAATTATTTAACTGGCAACCAGCAATTATTACAACTGATATTAACAACAAAACAATTATTATTTCTTTTTTCATTATATCACCTCAAATTTGTAGATTTATATACTTTATAAATTTTATGAATATGGCTTTCTAAATTTAATATCACTTAAATAACTAAGATAAGAAGCTTTATTTTAGAATTTTTTCAACTGTTGCGTCAGCAAATATCTTCATTGTATCAAATATCTTTAAGGTTGGGTGTTTTGGAATTAATAATTGTAGATCTGTACAGGCTAGTGCCACACAATCAACACCTTTCTTTTCAAAATCATTTATGATTTTAATAAGTTCTTCTCTATCACTGTTTTTTTGTTGGCCAGTAACTAGATTGAGGATAAATTTTCCCATTTTTGCTTGTTGAAAATTATCAGGTGTTTCATAAGCTATTCCATTCTCTTCAAAAGCAGATTCATATAACTTGTTCTGAATTGTTGCAGAGGTTGATACAATCCCAACTTTATGAAAATTATTCTTCTTAAGAAATTTTACTGTTTCTTCAACAATACTTAAAACAGGAATCTTGACAGCATTTCTGATTTCATTGATAAAGACATGAAGGGAATTACATGGCATGACAATAAAATCAGCACCTGCTTTTTCTAATCTTATTGCTTCTTTAACTAGAAAAGGTATATATCTTTCAACTCCCTTATTACTCATTATTAAATCTTCTTCAATCTGGTATGGTAAAGGAACACTAGAAATTATTATTCCAGGCCTACTTTTCTTTGTTTTCTTGTAACATGAAAAAACTATATCTAAATAAAATTCCGATGTAGTTTCTGGTCCAAGACCCCCAATTACTCCTACGATTTTCATAATAATTAATAACTATATAATTATTTATAAACCTTTTCAATCTTTTAAAACTTAGAACTTATCGCACTTTTATAGATTAAGAAAAGAAAAAAGTATTTAATCTTCTACTTCAGCTTCTGCTGTTACATTAACTAAGGCATCTGCTTTTAGTTGTTTAAATTCAACAACAATCTTTCTTAAAATAGATGCTGCTTCCTTTAATGCTTGATGAGCTTCTCTAAACTTTTCATGAGCTTGCTTTACTAAAGCTTGAGCTGCTTCCTTATCTGAATCACGCTTTTCTTTTGCGTCTTCAAACAATGAAACTCCTTCATTATATTTAGTTTTAGCAAGTTTTATTTTTACATTAAACTCATCTATCGAAGCTTGTACTGTAGCTGTGTCAAATCCTTCGTTTGTTAATCTTTCAAGAACTTTATCTAGCTTGTCTTCAAGCTTTTCAGCTTGTTTTATTATCTCGCCAACTCTCTTATGTAATAATAATTCCTCATGGAATTTTATTTTATGTTTTATATCCTTAAGAATTTCTCTTAGTTGTTTGGCAAGATCAAGTATCTTTTCTCTTGTGTCAGCTGTTTCTATCTGTGCTTTAAGATCTTCAACTTCTGAAATTTGTAATTCGATATCTGCTTTAATTTCTGCTTTCTCTTCAGCTGTTAATCTTTCAGAATTTTCAACCTTTTCTTTAAGATTTTCAAGCCTTGCTTTTATTGCTTCAGCAAGGTTTTCAAGATAAGTTTTAGCATCTTCTCTTGCATCTTCTCTTATTGTCTTACATTCTTCTGTATCAGAAAGTTGACATCTTCTTAATTCTGTTTTTCTTGTATCTATTCTAACTTTAGTTTCAGAAGCTATTCTTAGTTTTTCATCTGCTTCTACCTGAGTTTTTATACCTAGATTGGTATTTTCACCTTCTGCTATTTTCATTTCTTTTCTTATTCCTAGAGCACTACCATCTTCTTCTGCAAATACAGGGAGTGCACTAAATATTAATAATATAATTGCAAATGTTGCAAATATTTTTTTCATTTTATTTCCTCCTACACCTCAAATCTTAGAAATAATAGAGAAAGTTTATTTATAAAGATACTTTCAAAATACTTATTTTAAAGGTTTATGAAGCTTTATTTTTAGAAAAGGTGGTAGAATTGAACTTTAATTTTCTGAATAAGAAGATATTAGATATCTTTGGCTCTTTGTAGATAGATTTATAAATTTTTTTATATTATTAATAGTATGAAGACTTATCAAATAATAGGTTTGAGTATTACAGGAGTTGCAGTTTTAACCCTGGCGCTAAGCACATTATTAAAATCTTGCAATAATTATAGTTTAAGTAACCGTAATTTAACTTCAACTTCTAGAGCATTAAGTACATGGGACTTTAGAAGTAAATTAGAGTATACTAAATTAAAAGATCTCCTCTCCGGAAGGCTGGATAATCTTCCGGAAGAAGAATTACTTTATATCAAAATTTAGATGGAGATAATACTATAGATAGGATAAGAAAAGAAAAATATGTAATCAGAGATATATTTAAGCTTGAAAATATTTTATTAAGAAGATATGATTATGGAACTAATTCTGCAGGATTTAATAGTGCGGACAGTTTATTAATAGCTGAAAGAGAAAGAAATATTCCATAACTATATATGTAAAACTTTTATAATATTAATAAAAAAAGAAAAATTTATTCCTTATATGTTATAGATGGTAGTTGTCTACCATAAGAATCATATGAAATATATGTTCTTTCTAACTTCTTATAACTAAAAGAAATTGTTTCTGTTGATGAAATAGAGTCTTGATTTATTGATGTTATTACAATATCTTTAAATCTATATTTCGAATTACATTGTTTAACTCCAGTTAATTTACAAATCTCCATTGTAGCTTCTTTAATACGCTGATTTGTGGTTAAAGCTAGATTTAGTTTGGAAGAAGTTTGGTCAATGGATTTTGTAAAGGTAAAAGTCTTTACTCCCTTTTGAAATGAGGTTAAATCAATCCAATATTTATGTTGATCATCAGATGATTCACCTTTTATTTTGTCTATCTTTAAAAATGTGTTAGAAAAAGAATTTAATGATACTCTATTTGTATTTATAGATAGTTGATCAAATCTTTGCGCATTAACAAAACCAATTACTAATAAACTTATGATAAATGTTGTTATTATTGTTTTCTTCATTTTTATCCCTCCGTAATTGTGAATGTAGAAAAATATTTAAAGCTTTCATCGAAAGTTTTTTAAAGTGAAATTATAACATATGTGTATGAAAAGGTATATTATACTGATAGTTTTTTTGTTGGTAATAAGCAATGTAAGTGCAGCTAATATTCATGGGGAGATTTATGATATAAGTTTAAATTTAATAAAAGATGTTGTAGTAGAAATTAATACCAACCCCAAACAGACAGTGGTAAGCAAAGATGGGAGTTACAGCTTTGATGTTCCGGCTGGCAATTATGTTATAAAAGCAATCTATAATAAAAATGGTATTTTAGAAGGGAATGTTGAAGAAAAAATTAATGTTGTTACAGATGGAGATTATGTTTTGGATTTAATATTAATCCCGAGCTTGGAAGATAATGGTGAATTGGGAGATATTAATATAGGAGATGTTGATTATGGGACTGTTGGAAATGGATTAGCTGTTGCTTTTGTTTTTGTTGTAATTGTTATTGCAATATTTGTGTATTTCTTATTTTTTAAAAAGAAAAAAGAGGTAAAAGAAGAAGATATAGATGGATTTTTGGATAAAATATTAAATATAATAAAAGAAAATGATGGGAGAATAACACAAAAAGATATTAGAAAGAAAATAAATTTAAGCGAAGCAAAAATTAGTTTAGTTATAAGTCAGTTAGAACATGAAAGCAAGGTTAAAAAGATAAAAAAGGGAAGAGGAAATATAATAATATTAAATAAATAAGGAAGTAATTAATATGTATGTTATAGAAATACCGAGAAATTATAATGAAGTAAATAAAAGAATTGAATATAGAAATATGTGGAATATGTTATCCAAAGAAGGAAAATTATCTGAAAGTGAATTAAATAGAGCGATATATGTTTATGAAAATCCGAAATTATTAGACTTCTTAGAATTAACAGCACTTTCTATGATTGGGGTTGATGTTAAGCTTAAGGCTGGAACAGCAAAAGAAGAGATTATGAGAAGAATAAGAAAATAATAAATACTAATAATATTTCTAAATTTTAATGCAATTTTACAAACAAACAACAAGATATTCGAATGCAGCTGCTTCTTTAATGTTAATATTAAATCATTTTAATAAAGATTATGAGATAAACAAAGAGAATGAATACAAGATATGGCATAATTCAGTTGTTTTACCAACAAGAGGAAGTTCCTTATTTGCTTTGGCAATGATAACAAATGATCATAAGATAAAAACTAAATTAATAGTTGGAAATCCAGAATTTAAATTTCCTAATTATAAATATAAGATGTATAGCCAAAAGGAAGTTTATCAAGCTAAATTCAGCAATGAATTGTATTACAAAAAGGCTTTAGATAAAGGTATTGATGTAGAAGAAAGAGGTTTTGAATTTGAGGAAGTTAAAGAGCAATTAAAGGATGGGAAGTTTTTGTTGTTAAGATTAGATATTGGACCTTTGTTAAACATAAGAGCTACTTGTAATTATCTGCTTGTTTATGCTTATGGGAATGGGAAGTTTTTGATAAATGACACAAAAGAAGGAAAACCATTACAAGTACAGGAAGATTTAATGGAAATAATGTTTAATAATGTAAAAGCTAAATGCAAAAGGGATAATAGGATGCTAATATTAGGATAATCTTTATTTATCTTAACTAATCATGGCTTCTTGCTGTTTATAAAAATAGAAAGAAAGCTTTATATAGGAAATATTATCACTAAAAAGTGTTAAATATATTAAAATATTGGGGGTTAACAAAATGGCAGCAGAACAAAAGCCTTTGGAAAATCCTGGAGAAATTCCACAGGATATAGCGAAAGTTATAAAGATAAAACCAGGGAGTTCTTCAGAAAAATCTTTGAAGGTACTTTTATCAGATCTACCAGAGCATATGAAGAATGCAACGATAGAGCAAATATTAAAGTATGCAACAACTGGAGAATTGAGTAGGGGTAACGAAAGATATGCTGAAAGAATTAGAAACGAGATGCAAGGTGCATATGGTATGACTGTTAATGGAAACCCTGTTACAGGAAAAGAAAATTTAGGGGAGTACTTTGTTAGAAAAGAAGCAGAAGGGATACCATATGATGAAGTCGAATTAATCATAGCAGCAAAACAGGAAGGCGGTTTAGAAGGTTATTTGAGGTAGAAATAAATGCTACCCAAAACCTTTTTAGTTGAGTTAGCTGAAAGATCTCCTATAATGATTGTGGAAGATCATCTGTATCAAATGACTGATGATAGGAAACAAGCTGATAGTAAAAATTTAATTAAAGTTGGAAAATGCGAATTTGGATTAGTTCCTTCTTTAAGCATAGATGAACTAGAAAGATTATATAGAGATATCAATAAAAAAGAAATATTTGAACATAAAAAGAAATTTATTGAAGATAGATTACATAGAGAGATTAAGACAAATGATGACATGGAAAAATATGTAAGCGAAAATGATTTATTACATTTTGCTATATATGAACTTTTTCCCTTGTATGCAGAAAATGAGAAGGAAGTTGTAGATGTAATAAAGGGAATAAAAGTAAATACCCAAGGTAAAAAAAATATTGAAAAAATTCTTGAAGAAGAGCTTGGAGCTTATGAAGTTACAGCAAGTGAGCTCGAAAATTTAAAAAGAGAGTTAATGCAAGAACAATTAGGGGTAAAGAAAGAAGTAACACAAGAAAAGAATTTACGAGGAAAAGATATAAAAATTAAAGTTGGAGATTTGGTTGAGGTTTACAATACGGGTAATAAAAATCGTTTATACAAAGATGGGCAATTTGGAAAGATTAATCAAATTTGCTTAGATCACTACCATATAGATGGATTGGATGTGATGGCCTTAAAAAAAGATGTTAGATTAAAAAAAGATACGGAACAGAAAGTTTTTGATAATGATTTAGTGACAATGCTCCAAGATTATTATCAAAAAAGACCATTCATGATTGGGAAATTTAATGCACCAAATATAGAAAATAAGGAAGGATTATCGGATATTTTAAATAATGAACCTGCATTTTTTATGAATGGAATTTTTTACAAATTGCAAAATAAAGCAGCAGATAATGAATTTCAAGTTGTGATAAACGGCGAAAGTTTTGGATTAAGACAATTTGCTGCGATTCCTCAAATTGAGGAAGTTTACAAACAATACTTGGACAAGGTTTTTAGATTAGAATCTATAGAAGAATTTAAAGATCAATTAAAGGAAATTCAAAGAATAAGATCGAGAAATAAGTTATTAGAAAGGTTAAAAGATAAAGATGAATTTGAAATAGAGAATATTGGATATTTGAAAAAGAATGGGAAGTTTTATGTTTACTTAAAGATACCAAAGTTTGCTATGAAACACCCGAATAGAGAAGAATATTATGGGTTTGATCCTTGCAGGGTTGGGGTAAATTTAAATATATCTAATGGCCAGATTTATGGTGGAAATGGTGTTGTAATTGATGCTTACTCTCACCCCTTTTTACCTAATAAAATGATACCATTTCAAAAAATCTGCACACTAGGTAGGGCAGCTAATACTGAAGGATTAAAAAGGGCTGACCAAGTTGCTAAACTATTGGATGATGCAAAAAACGTATTTATTCATGGATTAACAAATGAAAGTTTTGCATCTCATGGCGGAACAGATCTTAATAATTCTTTTTATTATGGCGAAAAATTAGATGATATATTAAAGGGGTGTAAACTCAGTTTAGAAGATGTTAAAAAAGGTGGTTATGTTATTACAAATCTGCTTTTTAAATATGTAGATAGAGCAAGGAGACCATTATGATAAAATTCATAAAAATATTGAAAAAAATTCAAGGAGATGATACAGATTCAAGAGATGAAGATTTAAAAAGATTGTTATTGAAGCAAAGAGATTCCAATCAAAAAGATTTACTGCCTTCAGCAATTAAAATAACTCAAGGAGCAAAAGAAAAGGCTTTTTTATTTGGACCTGAAGTAGAAAAAATTGGTGAAAGTGCTTATGAGTGGTATGGATTTTTACTTGGGAATATTGGAGATACTCAACATATAGTAAGAGAGATAATTCTAGCTCAAGACCAAGATGTATCTGGCGGACATGTAAGAGTTGAAGGTGTTAATGTTGCAAGAGCAAATCAAGAGGTAAAAGAAATAAATAAAGCAAGAGGTAAAAACTATCAGATAATTGGATGGACACATAGTCATGCTGATATTGCACCCTATCCATCAAATACAGATGATAATAATAATTATACTGTTTTAAATTCTGTATCATTGAATACCGAGGTTGCTACGCCAAGGAGTTTAGATTTAATAGAAGGTAAATTAAGTCATCAAGTTTTAGAAGATAGATTATTAGTAAAGGGTGAAGATATTACTGATGGATACATAGAATATTTATTGAAAGATGATGCTGCAGCTATAGGATTATTAAATAAATATTGTATATCTTTTGATGGAAAAGATCCAAAACATGTTGCTTTAGAACTTCTTAATGATTTATTGGAAATTTCAAAGTTTGATATTAAAGAACCAAAAATTGCTGGGTTTTGTTATAGCATTATTTTTAATAATAAAAGATCTGAACCATATGCTGAAATGGCAGTAATAGAGGAAAGCAGGTTATCTAAGAGCAATAGAAAGTATAATGCTAAACTCCCTTTGATTACAATTAGTGTTGAAGATGATATTTCATTTAATGTTGAAGAATTGAATACTGAGATAGATAAAAAAATAAAATTTCCAAGAAAATCTAAAACAATTTCTAAAAAAAGCATTACTCCATCCACTGTTGATATAAGAAAAAATATTGTTAACCCTACTGCTACTTCTAATGAACGGCCTAAAGTTACAGTTGATAGAGAAAGAATAGAAGAAAATATTAATAGATTGTTTGCTGAAAAGGTTATACAATATACCTTTACTCACAACAATATGTATAGTAAATATATGCGTACTGTTATTTCCAAAGTGATTATTGACAAAAAAAATTTAGTAGATGCTATAAGATGTTCTGGATATATAGAAACTGGCCTTAATACCTTACCAATATTTCAGGGAACTGTTGTAGATTCTATAAAATCTGTAATTGATAAGGATATCGAAACAGAGAAAGAAAGAGAAGATGTTTTCAATTTTATGTTTGAATTTACAAAAGGAGATATTGTAGAAAGAAATCGGTTAATAGAAAAATATGTGCCAAAATTTTTAGGGGTAGATGATAATATTATAAATTTTGCAAGGGAATCATTAAGATATGCTGAATCATATAAACCTAATGATAAATATAGTACATGGATGTCAATTGTCTTAAAAGAATTTGTTAAACATGATGGAATTACATTAGAAGAAAGCATATCTATTGTAGGAAAGGCTGATACTAATCATCATGATATATGGAAAAATATGGGAGTGAAGATTTATAATACTATATTGACATATGATGAAACTAAAAAAATTCAGAAAAAGATTATTGATGGAAAATATGATGAAGATGCATTAGAATTTATAACATTCTTTAATGATCCGTCAACCAGAAATGAAGCTGTAGAAATCTATTCTGCAACCATTGCACAAAGAGCAGCTAAAGATGAGGAAGTTGACATTAAAAGATTAATTGGGGTAAAAGATGGAAGCAAAGATCAACGAAAAGAATAGATATAATAGACAGGAATTAATAGAAGGCTGGGATCAGCAGAAATTAACAGATAGTACTATATCAATAATCGGGTCTGATTTATTAGCTCAGTATATTGCAATTCCTTTGAGCGCATTAGGCGTTGGAAATATAAGAATAATAGATGATGCTCATGCAACTAATGATGGATTTTTGGATTTTACATTAGATGGTAATCGGGCACAATCTATAGAAGGGAAATTAAAATTAGTCAATCCCAATATAAATATTATGGGTTTATCTTCTAGACTTATTGGAAACGCTTCAAAATATTTTTTAACAGGATCAAATTTAGTAATTGATGCTACAAATGATCCAAGATCTAAAGCTTTATCGCTAGAATATTCTTATGAAACTAAAACACCATTAATTGTTACTTCATCTAAATCATATTATGGGAAGCTAATATTGCCTGATAAAATAACAAGGGATGGAAGACATCTGCTTTATGAATTTAAAGATGATGAACAAGATGAGTTTGTAAGCCTAGTTTTAGGCGGATTGATATCTGAAGAAGTAAAAAAAATATTGATGAATGATAATGAAAAGCTAAGTGTTCCACTTTATTATAATTTAAAGAATAGAAGAAGATTTACCTTTGGAGAAGAGTTTGAACTAGAAGAAAGAAAGATGGGGGAATTTTTAAACAAAGAGGTTTTGTTAATCGGGGCAGGAGCTCTTGGAAATTTTGTTGGACTTGGATTAGCCAGATTGGGTGTTGGAAGAATTGATATTATTGATCCTGATACAATAGAAGACACCAATCTAAACAGACAAATATTGTATTATGATGCTTTAGGAGAAGAAAAAGCAAAAGCTTTGTCTGAAAAAATCAAGAAGATTGGAAGGAAATTCATAAGCTCTGATGGGTTTGTTGATAGATTTACAGAAAAGTCAGCCTTTGCAAGAAGATATGATGCTATATTTGACTGTGTAGATAACTTTACTGTTAGATCTGTGATTAATGATTATGCCATCAAGAATAAAATTCCCTTAATAAGCGGGGGGACTGATTATCAAGCTGGACAGGTAGCAATATACGTTCCTGGGAAGACATCTTGCATGGACTGTCAACTTAATATATATGAACTTGGTGTTAAGGCTGAAGAGAGGAGAAAGAAGATTGGATGCTTGGAAGCTCCAAATCCTTCTGTAATAATGACAAATCAGATTATTGGCGGGATAATGATTAACGAAGCTAGAAGTGTTTTTAACTCAAAAAAATATGGTGAACCAATAAATGGAAATTTAAAATATGGTGCAAGTTTAGAGAATAGATTAGGCATTAATTTTATCAAAAGGGTATGTAAATGTGAACCAAGAGGTGGACTAACTATAGAAGTAAATAATGAAGAAGTTCCTGTTGTAAATATGGAGAAAAGAGAAAATAAGGGAAATGAGATACTGGGATTATTATGAAAACAAAAGTAGAGTTATTTGATGCATTGGATGGAGAAGAAGAAATAAAAACAGAAAGATTAGTATTACCTGAGATAGATTTTGATCCCACTAGGAAAATTGCTTCTATATTTAGTAATGATAATAATTTACATCTAGATTTTAAGATGCTGAAAGGAGATTTAGCTAATAGTCTTCTAGCATATTATATCATCAAAAATTTAGATTTTAACGATGTTAATTTATATCTTATTAAAGAAGATAAAGAGAGCATGGCTGCATTAGTTTTAGCTGATTTAGCTAAAGGATATACTGGAAGTTTTGTATATAGCCCTTCAGAACCTTATAAAGAAACTATATTGAGAATAGGAGGAAATATCTATCAAGATATATTTCTTACTTTATTTAATGTAAATGGAAAAATTGATAATATAACTTTGGGAAAAATTGAAGAAAAAAAAGAAATAATTAATGAAGATCTATTTGGATACTTTAAAGGTTTTGGAATGGAACAGATGATTGCTGCTGCAAGATTCAATAATTATTTAAGTGGTGTAGAAGAGAGATTAAAATCTGTAAATGATGTAGAAGAATTGAAAAACTTATTTGGCGCAAAGATATATTATGACACAGTAAAGAAACCTGATATTAAGCAAGACATAATGAATCATATTTTTAATAAAGAACTTAACATTAAAGATGTGTTTTTATATGCTGTTTTGCAGCTTCATAAAGAATTTTTAGAAAGAACAAATAGCGAGGTACAATAAAATGGTAAATGACGAAAGAATTCGAAGAGAAGAAGAAGATGTTAGAAGACTTTTGGAAAGAGAAAGAGAGAGAAAAGAAAGAGAAGAGGCTGAACAACATGCTGAAGAAGAAAAACAATTAGAGATTAAATTTGATATGAAACCAAAGGATGTTAAAACTGCTTTGGATAAAGATGTTATTAAACAAGACAAAGCTAAAAAATACTTGGCTAACGCTATATGCTATCATTATGCTAGAATAAGAAGAAATCAAAGAGAAGGTAATGGTGATGATGCTTTTATAAAGAAAAATGTTTTGATGCTTGGAAATACAGGTGTCGGAAAAACTTATTTAGTTTCAAAAATAGCAAAACTAGTAGGAGTTCCGTTTGTTAAAGAAGATGCTACCAAATTTAGCGCAACAGGTTATGTTGGAAGAGATGTTGATGATATGGTAAGGGATCTTTGGTTTGCTGCTGACAAAAATACTAAATTGTCCCAGTATGGCATAGTCTATATTGATGAAATAGACAAGATAAGAAGGGGGGATGTTTTTGGAAAAGATGTTTCAGGAGTAGAAGTGCAGAGGGGGTTGTTAAAACTTATGGAGGATTATGATGTTGAATTAATATCTAACTATAATCCACTTGCTGCTGCGCATGCTATGAATGAAATGAAAAAGATGAAGGGGAAGAAACCAGTGATAAATACAAAACATATACTATTTATTATGGCAGGAGCATTTCCAGGTTTAGAAAAGGATGTAGCAAAAAGACTTGGATTAAAAACCGGAAAAGTTGATGTTGAGGAAGCTAAAGATATACTAGGAAAACATAATTTCCCGGGATTGCAAACTATGCTTGAAGAAGAAGATGGCAATGGGAAATGGTATGACCAGCTTACAAGCCAAGATTTTATTGATTATGGGTTTGAACCAGAATTTGTAGGAAGGTTGCCAATAAGAGTTGCGCTAGATGATTTGGATGAAAATGATTTATATTCCATATTAAAAACATCTGGGGATTCTGTGATTAGGCATTATACAAATGATTTCTTGGATTACGGAATTAAATTAACTTTTGATGATGAATCATTAAGAGTTTTTGCGGGCTTGGCTGCTAAAGATAAAATAGGTGCTAGAGCATTAACAAAGGTTATTGAAGATACGTTATTTGATTTTATGTATGAGCTTCCATCAACTGATGTTAAGGAAGTGGTTGTTGACACGGATTTGGTAGAACATCCAAAAGAAAGACTTGTAAGTTTGATAATGGAATCCTCTTTAGAAAGCTTTTTTGAGGATGTTTATCAAAAAGATGGTATTAAATTTATTTTGGAAAAACCAGATGCATATAATTTACTAGCTAAGAAATCTGTCGAAACAGGAATTAGCCCTAGAGATTTATGCGAAACTATGCTTGAAGATTATAGAAATGCATTAAAATTGTATAAACAGAAGGAGTTTATAATTACCTCTAAGGTGGTTAGTGATCCTGAAAAGTATTTACATAACCTTATGAGAAAACATACAAAGTAAAAATGTCATTAATCGAATTAGCTTCAATGTACAGGAGAACGAAAGAAGATAGAGAGAGAATTCTCTCTAATCTTGAAACAAAGCTTATAGAATTAGATGCAAAAAAACCAGATTATAAAAAGTTAGCTATAACATTAAATGATAATATAAGAAAAAGAATTAATCAGTCTACAGAGGGCTGGGAAAAAGTAAGTGACACCTTAAGTTATAATAAATATGTAGATATTATTATGAGCAATTTAGAAATGATATATATATTAAAATGGAAGAATACTATGCGCACTTTTTCTCCAGGAGATAAAGTTAAAGTTGTGAAGACTATGGGTTTGGAAACTTTTAATGATGTAAAGAATTATTATTATGGTGGGAATATACGTGAAATGCCTCTTGGTACTGTTTGGGAGGTTTATTTTGTAGATAATAAAATAGTTACAACAGGTAATAATTGGAAATTTCATCCAGGGGAATTAGAGTTATTAAACGATCCAGCTAAAATATTAAAACAATATGGACCTGGAAAGGAATCTGTAAGATTACTTGTGGATGATGAAAGAAAACAGATTGAAGATAAATCTGAATTTATAGATTACATAAATATAAGAAAAGATACGATAAAATCTGGAGTTTCAGAAATGAAAAGAATCGGGTTTAATAATGATGAAATAACAAGTTTTTTTAACAAATTAAATTGTAATACTAATGAATTAAAAGATATTATGGGAGATGGTAAAAATGTTTGAATTTAAGAAAGGAGATCAAAACAACTTGGAAGGAAGGGTTTTGGTGTATGTCCATAATTTAAAACCACATTGTGAAAATTGCTCAATCTATAAATATCCTGGAATTTATGCTGCTACTAATAAAGCAGATTTGCTTGAATATAAAAACATTGATGAAGAAGTTATAGAAATTGTTGATGAAGCTTGGAAAAAAGCTCAAAAAACGTTAAAAGAACTTGAAAAACATAAAATTAGGATAGTTCCAATGATCTTTGCACCAGCAAGATTTAAAAATTTAGATGATATTAATAAAATAAATATTGGTGATATTATCTCAGGCGGAGAAATTAATGGATTGGATTTTTCTTATTTTAGTTTATATGGATTAGCAACAGCTTATCTTGCCAATTATATGTCCCAACTAGAATCTAAAGCTAAAATTAATAAGGCAAATTTTGAAGATGATAGAACATTTACAGATAGTTATAAGAATTATAAAGAAAAAGATTTAAAATTAAAATTGTATGCGATGACAAGCGAATTATTGCATGCTATAGAAAATAAAGATAGTAAACTGGAAATGATAGCTATATCTAATCTTAGGATATTTACTCAGGGAGCTGATTTTTCCCCAGATGTAATTAATCTTATAGGTGTTGCACAGACGAATGAGCATGAAAAATTAAATATAATATCTGCTTATGTAGACAAAATTGGCGCTATCTATTCAGAAAGATATGAAGAAGCAGCGGATATAAACAAAAAGTTAAAAATTATGTCTGAAATTGTTGTTGATAAAGATATAACAACTTAATCTTCAGATAAAACTTCAAATTTAAGCTTTTCTTCCATTTTAGTAAATAACCAGTACCAGTGATTTGGAGCTTGTTTTTGTTCTTTATTATTTTCTTCTAATTTTTCTCTTGGATAATATCGGCATTTAAAAATTTTATTTTCTAGATCTGGAAAATTAGGAGAATTTGTAATTCTTATTTTAGCATAGTAGAATTTTTCATCTCTAAATGTTTCGTCTGTTAATGAAATATCAAAATCTAAAGACTCAGATTTAATAGTTGCCAATAACCCTTCTATTTTTGCTTTATCTTTTATTGTACAATATTTATACTCTAAATATAAAACTAGCTCTTCTCTTCCCAACATTGCTGTAAATGTTCTTTTCATAAATAATAGCATGATAGAAAGTATTAAAAATAATATGTTTTTAATGTTTACTATGGGCTCGTGGTCTAGCGGTTAACTTCTTAATTGTTAAATTATGAAGTACGTAGATGATACCGCCCTTACAAGGCGGTGGTCGGCAGTTCGATCCTGCCCGGGCCCATTTGTTTTATCTTTATAGTGGTTACAAATAGAAAGCTTTTTAAATAGAAATCTCGCTATAATCTTGATGATAAACTTAAATATTGAACCAAGAGTTAACAGAACAAGAGAGGAATTTATCAGAGATTACCCTGCTTTTTCAATAGCATTAGATGGATTTGTTATAGGTAAACCATGGTATGATAGAAATGGACCGAGAGCTAATCTTAATCATCATGAGGAAGTTGATAGATTATTTACAAGAAGCACATGTGAACAAACCCACATTGCTATAAAAAAGGGTTTGTTGGACAAATTTCAAAAGGATGGACAACCGTATGTTAATTTAAATGTAAATGATGGTGACCAAGATGTTTGCTTGTCTGTTTGGCTATTTAGAAATTCTGAAAGAATATATAAAATAAAAAGCGAGCCTTTAATAACGAGATTAGTTGCTGTACAGGGTTTACTTGATACAACTGCTGGAATTTATCCTATTGATCCTAAAATGAGTATTATACATGAGCTAGCTTGGATATTTGAACCTTATGTTAATGCAAGAATGGCTGGAAGAGTTCCATTTATGGATGAAAATGAAACTAGAAATATAATTGATACTGTAGGAAACAGGATTTCAGAGTATACTTTAGGAAGGGGACAGAAAATAGAGCCTGATACTAGATATAGAGAGATAGCAAAGGGAAATAGATGGGCTGTAATTGAAGAAATTGGATATTATGCAAGAAGTGCTTTATTTGCAAAGGGAATTAATATATTTGTAGCTGTTAAGGATAGGGGAGATGGAGCATTTTCTTATTCCTTGGGAAAGGCTGATCCTTATGAAGATTATTCTATTGAAGAAGGATGTAGAAAATTAAATCAAGCGGAAGGTATAGGACAAGAGGAAACAGACAGATGGAGCGGCGGAGACATGATATCTGGGTCTCCTAGAATAAGAGGAAGTAGATTAAAACCAGAAGATATAGCAAAGATATTGTTCTAAGGATGATTAAAAAGATTTAAATCCTAGCTGTACCTATCACTTTTATGGAAAGAGGTAAGCTTATTGGTTTAAACTTGATGTTATTTGTAATGTTGGTTGCAATTGGGTTTTATTCTTATATATTATTGAATGGCGGAAATATTAATGTTTTAAGATCACCAAATACAAGAAATGTACTTATTGCAATAGGGATAGGATTTATTATAGTATTAATATTATGGATTATTACCTTTAAAAATTTATTAAGAGAAAGTCATGTTATGATGAAGATGTAACTTCTAAAACTAAGTAACATACATCTTTATATATTTTTATTATCTGAAATAGATAGGGGGTGGGAAAATGAGGAATAAACTCTTAACATTCGGAATAATATTGGTAGTGTCATTAATAGCTTTGCAAGTAGTTAAAGCTGAGGTAACATATTATGTTAATAGTGGTAGTTCAGATTATAGTCAAACTGTTGATACAACTAGCACTTATTATGATTCTAGTCTGCTAATGCATGGCGATAAACCAATTGTAGTTGTATATACAACAATAGAAGATAGGGGACCAAGATACGCTTGGTATCGTGGATTTGGGTATGATTGGTTTCATAGAACAAGTGGCTATTGCTATGGGGAAGATAGCGGAGTTTGCTATAAACCTAGATATTATTATGATGGAAGAAGTTATAGACACCATAGACATCATTCAGGATTTTGGAGATGGATAGATGGTAGATGGGATGATGACTATTGTGATCGAGATAAAGATGACTACTGCGACTATGATTAATTTTTTATTTTTTCTCTTATAATAAAAAGAGAATATTTAAATAAAAATGGCTATACAAAACTATAAATATAGAATATATCCATTTAAAAAACAAGTAGATAAATTAAACAAAAATCTTTTTAACTGTTGTATAATTTATAATGAACTTCTCGAGAAAAAGATAAATGCATATAAACAACAAGGTAAAAATATATCTTTATTCGATTTAAATAAATTTACTAAAAAATTTAATTATCAAATACACAGTCAGGTAAAACAAAATATTAGTAAAAGAATAAATAATGCTTTTAATTTTTTCTTTTTAAGACTATCAAAAAAAGGGAAAAAAGGATTTCCTAGATTTAAAAGTTTTAGAAGATACAATAGTATTACTTATCCTCAGAATGGTTTTAAATTTATTTCTAATAAAAGATTATATGTCTCCAAAATAGGGAAGATACCAATAATTCTTCATAGAATTCCTAAGGGAAAAATTAAAACAATGACAATAAAAAAAAGTTCAAGAGGTTGGTGGATTATATTCAGCTGTGAAGATATTTCTTTAAAGCGTTTTAACACCATCAAAGAAAGAGTTGGAATAGATTTAGGTATAACTGTTTTTGCTACTCTTTCTAATGGAGAAGAAATTGAAAATCCAAAATTTTTAAAGAAAAGAACAAAACAATTAAAAAAATATCAAAGAAGATTAAGCAAAAAATTAATAAAAAGTAAAAATAGATTAAAAGCAAGAATTAAATTTTCTAATCTGCATGAAAAAATCACTAATCAAAGAAATGATTTTTTACATAAAATAACTACTATGTTAGCAAAAAGATTTCATACAATTTTAATTGAAGATTTACATATTACAAATATGGTTAAAAATAAATATTTAGCTAATAGTATATTAGATGCTTCTTGGAATAAATTTATTAAAATGCTCTATTACAAAGTTGAAAATACTGGTGGTAGAGTACAAAAAGTTAATTCAAGAAATACTACTAAAAAATGTAGTTCGTGTGGATTTATAAAGAATATTAACCTAAAACAAAGAATATATACCTGTGTAAATTGTGGGTTGGAATTAAATAGAGATTTAAATTCAGCTATAAATATAAATAATACCGTTGGAATAACGGGAATTAAAGCCTGTGAAGACCTTGTAAAACCTTTAAAAGAGGTAATGGCCAATGAAGCAGGAACTATATATGGAGATTCTTAATTAATGAATCTCTATTGAAAACTTTAGACTTTAATCTGAAGAGGAATTCACTTTTTCTATTATTTTACAAGCTTTACAAATATTACCAGAACAAGGTTCATTGCATTTTGAACAATAATCTATCTTTCTAAATTTTGAATAATGCTGTTTAAGTAAAGGAAGTGTAACTAAAAAACTATTAACAATAGAGTATTTAATTCCGGGGTATTTTACTTCTAATGAATTTAACAGGTTTCTTATTTCATCACGATAAGAATCATATGAATTTGGACATTCAATAAAAGAAGATGTAAAACCTTTAAGATAAGAATAAATTGCTGTTTCTTTTTCTGTCATGAAATATAATGGCTTTACTCTTGGAATAAATTTTTTGTCTCTTATTATTCCGGTTATGGGACCCAGTCTAGCTGAAACTTCTGTATTTCCCTTAAATTGATTCATTAAGATAGATTGAGCTTCATCATCTAAATTATGACCTGTTGCTAGTTTTGTAACATTTAATTTTCTTGCATATTTATTTAATAAATATCTTCTGAATGTACCGCAGACAGAGCATGCATTTTCTTTTAAATCTTTTAATATCTTATCCAAAGGTTTAGAAAATTCATCTTTAAAAGAGTAGATTTTTAGTTCTATATCTAATTCTTTAGCTAGTTTTTTAGCATCTTCGATTGTTTTTGGTCTGTAAGTTTCAATACCTTCATCTATTAAAATGGCAATTAATTTTTGATTTTTATATTTTTTAGTATATTTATCAAGTAAGTAGAGTAAAGATAAAGAATCTTTGCCGCCAGAGACAGCAACGGCTATTTTATCGTTATTTTGTATCAAATTATATTTTTTAATTGTCTTAATAACTTTTTTTTCAAAATATTTAATAAAACATGATCTGCAAAGTTTAACTCCAGATATTTGAGCATAGACTGGTTTTATTGAACATTTCTTACAAGTCATTATCCACCTGAAATTACACTTAATATTTTTATTTCGTCTTCATCTTTTAATTTTTCGTCTTCCAAGATAATTTCATTATTTTTGGTAATAAAAACAGAAGTTGGGTTAATTTTAAGTTCATTTAGTAAATCAAATATTTTAGAATCTTCTTTTAGATTAATCTCCTTGGTTTTATTTTCTCTTTCTATAAAAGCTTTGATTTTCATATAAAAATAAAGAAAAAATGTATTTAAAAAGTTATGTTTATAACTTAAATCTAACTCTTATCTCTTCAAGTGCTTCTTCGTCTTCTCCGACAAATCCATGTATAACGCTTCTTTTAGCATTTTCATCATATTCTAGAGTTTGACTTGTTATTCCTGAGCCAACCCCAAGTGTTAATAAATCTGCTATTGTTGGATTTTTGTGTAATCTGTCTGCTTTTCTAGCTGAATTAGGATCCCCACTTACGTTTGCTGCATGGTATGCATTAAAATATTCGTCTAAAGCACTCTCCCCTGTTCCTATTCTATATCCAACATAATTTTGTGTCATTTTATTTCCTCCATCTCTATTAAGAGCAACGTTTTGCAAATTAACTTGTTTATAAACTTTACGAATTTTATATATATCTTATATATTATATATATTTTTCATAAAAAGATTTGGCTAATGCTAAAGAGCTGGCTTTTACTAGAATTCTTCCATCTTTGAATATAAATGCATTTTTAAAAATAGAATAATCTTTGTTTGAAATAATTTTATCAGCTTTTTTTAATTTATTTATTAATGAAGAATAATTTTCTTTTGATTTAAATTGAAAAATATTATTACCGCACATTTTTATTACTTTTTCCTTATATTCTCCATTTAAGAAAGAAAATTTATTATTATGTGTTAAGCAGTTTTTATTAATTTTAACTTTAATTTTTTCTATTGAGTTATTCCAAATATCAAATTTTATTAATTCTTTAGTATAATCTTGTTTTGTTAGTATTTTAAATGCTTCTGTAACTTGTAAATTTGAAGCTAAAGACGAAGCTGTATTCAGTATTCCAGATGTGTCACAACTTTCAAGAGAGGTGGTTGGGATTTTAAACAAACAAGAAAAACAAGTATTTTTTGGGATTATAGAAAATATTAAACCTTTAGTTCCAATAACACTTGAATAAATCCATGGGATGTTATTTTTCATTGAATAATCATTTATTAAAAATCTAGTAAACATGTTATCTGTACAGTCTAAGATCAGATTACCTTTTAATAAATTAATATTCTTGTAGGTTAAATCAGAGATTGAATAACTAATTTTAATAGAAGAATTTATTTTTTTTAGATGATTAAATGCTTGTAATGCTTTTGGTTTATCTAAATCACTTTCTGCAAATAATGTTTGTCTCTGTAGATTATCTAATTCAATAATATCTCGATCAATTAAATGTAAATTAACTCCGGATCTTGCCAATAATGAAGCTGTATTTGTTCCGATAGCTCCTAAGCCTACTATGGTAACCAAAGAATTCTCAAGGAGTTTTTGTTTATTTCCTATTTCCTTAAGGATTTGTTGTTTGTTGTATCTCATTCTTTTTAATTTTTATTATAAAATATAAAGCTAGAATAAATATCGGAACTAAAATTATCTGGGTTATTGTTAAAAAATTAGCTATCAAATCGGAAGTGTCTCGTAAGAATTCTGCAAAGAATCTTATGAAAGAATAAATTAAAATATATGTCCAAAACAATAAACCTTTTTTAGTTGTTTTTTTCCACATTATGATTAATATTATAAGAATAATAAAATTACCAATTGCTTCATAAATTTGGGTTGGATGTCTTAGGCCAGTTACATTATCAAACTTAACAGCCCATGGCAGATTTGTTAGTTTTCCATACAATTCCTGATTGATGAAATTTCCAATTCTTCCAAGAGTTGTGCCAAGAGCTAATGGAATTACAAAAATATCTCCAAGATCATAAAAGTTAATTTTATTTTTCTTGCAAAAATATAAGGCAGCCAGAACAGCCCCAACAAAACCGCCTATTAGTGAAACTCCTCCTTTCCAAATTTGGAGTATTTGAACAGGATTACTAACATAATAAGAAAAATTATATAAAAAAACATGAAATAATCTGGCAAATATTACTACAAAGATAATCAAGTAAAGAGAGAAATCATAAATTTTGTCTTTTGGAATGTTTCTTTTTATTGATAATTTAGCTGCTATTAAAATTCCTATTAAAAATGATAATGCGTAAATAATTCCATACCAAGTAATTTGTAAACTTCCTATGCTAAAGGCTATTGGATTTATCATGAAATTAACAATTATGAAAGATTTAAAAAGCTTTAGATAGTTAATAAAATTATGATATGGATTGTTTTGGCTATATTAACTGCATTCTTTACGTCTTTAGTTGATTTATTTCGTAAAAAAAGCTCAAAAAATGTTGATGAATATGTTGCTTCTTTTTCATTGAAATTATTTGGTTTCATTTTTTTATTTCCTTTATTGTTTTTTATTGATGTACCTGAATTAGGGAAAAATTTTTGGATGATCTTAGTTTTTACTGGGCTTTGGAATGCAATGGTATTAATCTTATACATGAGGGCAATTAAGCATTCTGATTTATCCATTACAACCCCAATGGTTACATTTACTCCTTTATTTTTGTTAATAACGTCTCCATTAATTATCCATGAATTTCCCGGCATGCTTGGTATTATTGGTATATTTCTTATTGTTTTAGGAGCCTATGTTTTGAACATTAAAGAGAGACATAAAGGATTTTTAGCACCATTTAAAGCTTTGTTAAAAGAGAAGGGACCTAGATTAATGTTGGTTGTTGCTCTCTTATTAAGCATAGGGGCTAATCTTGATAAAGTTGGAATTAAAAATTCTTCTCCTATATTTTGGACAATATCTATGAATATAATAACATTAATTCTTTTATTTATAATTGTATATTTTAAATCAAGAAGCAATATTAAATTAATAAAAACAAATTATAAAACTTTATTGCCAATGGGATTATTTAGTGCTTTATCATTAACATTCCAAATGGCTGCTATAAATCTAGCATTGGTTGCTTATGTTATTTCAATTAAAAGAACAAGTGCAATTTTAACTGTTTTATATGGATACTTCATATTTAAAGAGAAAGGAATAAAAGAAAGATTAATAGGAGTGATAATAATGATAGTTGGAGTTTTAATTATAACATTAACTTAGTTTCCTAATAAATATTTGATATTTCTTTAAAGCCTTCATCTGATCTGGATGGATATTTATTTTTGGACGTTTCTTTTTAATAATAGAAATTGCTTCTTTTATTGAATAACCTTTTTTTATAAAATAAGCAGCTACTAGAGTTGGAGCTCTTGTATGACCGCTTCTGCAATGAACATAAACTTTTAAGTTTTCTTTAACAATATGATCTAGAACATCAACTCCTAGCTTTAATAAATGAAAAGGAGGAGCTTTATGATCTATAGTTGGAATCCAAAGAAATAATTTAACTCCTTGTGGAGAATCATTTAACTCTTTTTCTAAGCTAATATCTGCAAAGATTCCTTTTTTAATTAAGGATTTATTAAAGTGAATTTGGCAACATTTATTAGTCCCAATAAAGATATTATTTGTTATTTTAGAATATTCAAACTTTAGTTGTTTAATAGAATGGATCATTTTCTTTTCAGTACTTTTTTAACAGCTTGAATAATATGTTTTGATTTCATTCCATATTTATTTAATAATTCATCTGGTTGACCTGATTCTCCGAAAGAGTTAGGCATGCCTATAAATTCAATTGGAATTGGGTAATTTCTTGTTATAACTTCAGATATAGCTGAACCTATTCCTGCATTAATTTGATGTTCTTCTATTGTAACGAAGACGTTTGTTTTCTTTGCTGCATTAATTATTGTTTTAGTATCTATTGGCTTTATAGTATGGCAGTTAATAACTTGGCAGGAAATTTTTTGTTTTTTAAGTTCATTTGCTGCAACTAAGGCCTCATATAAAACAGGACCAGCTCCGATTAATGTAACATCCGTTCCTTCTATTAATATTTCTGCTTTACCTATTTGAAAAGGAGATTTTAATGTTGTTATTATTGGAGTTTTTTCTCTTGTAATTCTTAGATAACATGGACCTTTTCTATCTGCTATTGCTTGAGTTGCTTTTTTTGTTTCTATTGAATCACATGGGACTATAACAGTTAAATTAGGTAAAACTCGAGTGATTGCTACATCTTCTAGAGCTTGATGAGTTGCTCCATCTGGTCCAACTGAGATTCCTGCATGAGCTCCTATTATCTTTACATTAACATTGTTATAACATACGCTTACTCTCATTTGATCCCAATTTCTTCCTGGAGAGAAAACAGCATAACTTGCTAAGAAAGGAATTTTATTATTTAAAGCTAAACCAGCTGCTATGCCCATCATATTTTGTTCTGCAACTCCAACTTCTATAAATCTTAAAGGAAATTTATCTTTAAATGAATTCATTTTAGTTGAATCTGTTAAATCTGCACATAAACCTAGAATATTATTATTTTTTTCTGCTGCTACAACTAAACCTTCTCCAAAGCCATTTCTTGTTGGAACTTGCTCTACTGTTTTTTTGAATAAGTTTGGATTAAGATGTTTTACTATCTCAAATATTACTTCTTTTTTAGGTTGTTTTTTTATTGTTTTTTTATGTTTTTTCATTTTTTCTTACTAACAAAAGAAAATATTATTAATGCTAGACCTATAAATATTATTATAAAACTGATATATAAAAAATAATTTGGCAATAATTCATAAGGATTATTTTTGATTTTTATAAGGATAACGGGAAGTAAAAAACCGATAATCATTAATACTATTCCAATAATAAATTTATTGACCTTCATGTGTTATCTTTCCTTTTAATGTTCTTAGTTCATGCAATGCTTTTTTTGCTTCTTCTGGATTTGGAGGCTTGCCATGCCACTCATATTTAAATTCCATAAACGAAACTCCTTTTCCAGGAATTGTATGAGCAATTATCACAGTTGGCTTTTCATAGATTGCTTTTGCTTCGTTACAAGCATCTATTATTTGCTGAAAGTTATGTCCATCTACTTCAAGAACATGCCAATTAAATGCTTCAAATTTTGCTTTTAAAGGTTCAAGAGGCATTACATCTTCTGTAAATCCATCTATTTGAATGTTATTCCTATCAATTATAGCGGTAATATTATTAAGTTTATATTTTCCTGCAAACATGAAAGCTTCCCATGTCTGGCCTTCTTGCAATTCTCCATCTGACATTAATAAATAAATTCTATGTCTTTTTGAATCTAATCTAGCTGCATAAGCTGCTCCTACTGCAATAGATGTTCCTTGAGCTAGAGGACCACCTGAAGTTTCTATGGCTGGAAGATCGTGAAAAGAAGGATGACCTTGTAAGATTGTTCCAAAATGACGTAATGTTTTTAATTTTGACCTTGAAAAATAACCTGCATTTGCCATTGCAGCATATCTTACTGGACAGATATGACCATTTGATAAATATAATCTATCACGTAAATCCCATTTTGGATTTTTTGGATTGTGATTTAGAATGTTAAAATATAATGCTGTAAAAATATCAGCCATTCCTAGAGGGCCTGCTGAATGTCCAGAACCTGCTGAAACTAAAGATTTTATTAAATCTTCTCTCACTCTTTTAGCTATCTTTTCTAACTTAAATATGTTATCCTCTTTTTTCATTCTGATAATTATAATAAGAAGTTATATTTAAAGTTTTATAATTAATTTTAAAATGAAAAGGTTTAAATACTATTTGTTCTTACATGTATTACAGGTGATACTTTGAAGATTATAGTAAGCAAACATGCAGAAGACAAGATGATTGAACGTGGAATAACAATGAACGAAATTGAAAAAGCAATATCTAGCGGAAGCAAATTTATCCAGAAGCCAGATAAGATAATTGCTGAATATAGTTATTTTAGTGTAGTTTATAAAAAAATTAAAAATATATATTATATTATTACTGTTAAACCGAGGTGGTAAAAATGAAAAAATGTCCTATATGTGAAAAAGGTGTTTTAAAACCTGTAAAAGAAAAGCATATGCTTTTTGGAGCTGATTTAGGTACTTATCCAGGAGAAAAATGTACTAATTGTGGAGAAGTATTTACAGATTCTGAGATTATTAAGAAGATAGAAATTGTTGCAAAAGAAAAAGGAATTTGGGGATTGGGAAAGAAGATCAAGATTGCACGCTCTGGGAACTCTCTTGCAATTAGAATACCAAATGATTTAGTAAAGCATTTAAAACTTAAAGAAGGGAAAGAAGCTTATGTTCATCCTGATGGTAATAAAATTGTTGTAGAAACTTAAATTTATTTAATTTTTAGGCATGGCGCTTTCATCCATATAGAATACTTCCCATAGATGACCATTAATATCCTGAAAACTACGTCCATACATCCAGCCGTGATCTTGTGGTTCTCTAGGTTCTATTGCACCTGCTTCTATTGCCTTATCTATCATCTCATCTACTTCTTGTTTACTATTAACTGTTATTGCATTAATCACTTCTGTCATTATTGTTGCATCAGCTATTTCTTTTTTAATAAATGTTTTAAAGAATTCTTCTACTAATAACATGGCAAATATATTATCTCCAATAATCATACAGGTAGCATTTTTGTCTGTAAATTGGGGATTAAATTTAAAGCCAAGTTTAGTAAAAAATTCTATTGTTTTATCTAAGTCTTTAACAGGTAGGTTAATAAAAATTTGTTTGCTTTCCATATTACTTTTATCATAAGTTAAAATTTATAAAGCTTTTTATTTCTTTAATAATTTATAATTAACTTCAGGATTACTAAATAAATAAGAACCTGAAACTAAAACATTCGCTCCTGCTTTTACAACTAATTTTTTTGTTTCTAAATCAATATGACCATCCACTTCTATATCTTTTTTTGTTTTTCTTCTTAATATTTTTATTTTATTTAAAGATGAATGTTCAAATTTGCTTCCATAAAATCCAGGCCTTACTGTCATTATCAGAAAGAAATCAACTATTTTTAAATAGGGAAAAAGAACATTAACATTTGTTTTTGGATTTATTGCAATTCCTACTTTAATTTTATGTTTATGTAGAAAATCTATGATATAAGATGAACGTTTTGTTGATTCTTTATGAATAATAACCGAAGAAGGTTTAATTCTAATTATTTCTTTTAAATAATTTTCAGGACTTCTTACCATTAAATGTAATTCTATTTTTCTTTTTAATTTTGGAATTTGATATAGTTGAATTGTTTTATTTCTTACAAATTTGTTATCTGCTATGTCTATTTGAACTAAAGGAGTGAAGGAAACTTTGTCTAATCTTTCATTAAAATCTTTCATATCTTTGGCTAAGATTGCAGGAAGTACTTTCATTGGTCTAGCATTTTAATTCTTTTTTTATATCGTAAGATATTTGAGAATTTAGTGGTAAGCCAAGTATTGACTATTGGAATTTGCTTTTTAAAATTAATTTCTCTTCCTCTTAAACAAAGAACATTGGCATCGTTATGTTCACGAGACATTTTAGCTGAATAATTATCATATGCTAAAGCTGCTCTTATTCCTTTTATTCTGTTAGCTGCTATTGCCATTCCAGTGCCTGTGCCGCATATTAAGATTCCTTTTGTTTTTTCTTTTTTAACTTTTAAAGCTAGTTTTTTAGCATATAATGGATAATCAACTCTATCTTCAGAATAAGCTCCTAAGTCTTTGTATTTTATCTTTTTTTTATTAAAATATTGTTTAATATATTCTTTTAGTTTAAATCCTGCATGATCTGAAGCTATGTATAACATTTAACACCTCTTTTAATTGGAAAGTTAATTTATTTATAATGATTTTGATTTTTGATAAAACTTATAAACAATAAAGATATTAAAATAATATGCATGGATTCAATAAAGAAGAGTTGAAATTAATAAAAAAGTTAAATACTCCAAAAAAAGTTCAGGATTTTATAAATAGTTTAAAAGCTAATTTTGAACCTAATGGAGATGAATGCAAAAGTCCAAGAAAGGTTTTAGAAAAAAAAGAAGCTCATTGCATAGAAGGAGCAATATTGGCTGCTGCTATATTAAGGATTCATGGACATAAACCATTATTGGTAGATTTAAAGACAACAAGAAATGATTATGAGCATGTATTAGCTGTTTTCAAGCAAGATGGGCATTGGGGAGCGATAACAAAAACAAATCATGCTGTCTTGAGATATAGGGAGCCAGTATATAAAAACATAAGAGAGTTAGTTATGAGTTATTTTCATGAATATTTTCTAGATAATGGAAAAAAAACATTAAGGAGTTATTCTAATCCTGTTAATTTAAGTAAATTTGATAATAAAAATTGGGCAACAAGTAAAAAGGATTTGTGGTATATAGATGAATATTTAGACAAAGTTAAACATTATCCTATATTAAACAAGAAACAGATTAAAAATTTAAGAAAAGCTGATAAAATAGAGATTGAAGCTGGAAAGATAGTTGAATGGAAGAAAGATTAAACCTTATTTAATTCGTTAACTGTTGCAATAATTGCTCTATATCTATCTATTTCATTAAGAAGTCTATGAACGACTGCTACAGTAGGATGATAATAATCAACACATCTAAAAGAATGAGGATGAAATTCGTTACATGGACTACCTGTACTAGGATCACCTATAGCATATAATTTACTAACATTCTCTAGAGTAATTTCACTAAGTACTTTTTCTTCTAACATCATTTTTAATATTCCAAATTCTCCATTAGTTAATCTATCAATTGGTAGAACTGGTTTTTCTTGCATAGAATTTAGATAATAGTGTAATATTTATTCTTTTATGTGATATAAAATATCTTTTATTTAGATAGCTAGAGCTTTTTTTAAAGCATTTCTATCAAAACCAATTATTAATTTACCATCAACATCGATAACCGGAACTCCCATTTGTCCAGACTTTTCTATCATTTCTTTTGCTGCATTTTTATCTTCTGCTACATTTATCTCTTCATATTTAATATTATTTTCTTTAAAGAATTCTTTTGCTGCCTTGCAATATGCACAAGTTGGTGTAGTATATATTAAAACTTTTGCCATAAAAATAAATTAAAAGTAAAAGTATATAAATGTTTGTGAGTTTTCAGAAGTAATAAGGAGGTATTTAAATGGGAAAAGAAGAATATGCACCAACTGTTTTAAGATTGGGATTGGGAATTTTATTTTTAATAACAGGTATTGGAAAGTTTATGAATCCAAGTGGAGTGAGTGGTATGTTAAGTGGAATAGGATTTCCATTTCCAATGTTTTGGGCCTGGATATTGATAATATTTGAAACTTTAGGAGGATTAGCTTTAGCTTTGGGATATAAAGTAAAATGGGCTGTTGTTCCATTAATAATTATAATAATAGTTGCTATAGCTACAGTAACAAGAAATAATACGATACAGCTTGGAAAAGATATAGCAATATTAGGCGGATTATTAGCAATATTCCTAAGAGGAAAAGGTGGAAAGTTTAGCTTAAAAAATTAATTTTTTTATTTTAAAAAAAGAAAAGGTTTATTGAACTATCAAAGTTCCTTTCATGTCTTTATGACCTGTTCCACATTGAACGCTACAAAAAAATGTAAATGTTCCTTTTTTACTAGCTACAAAGTTAATTGTTGTTGTTTTTTCTGGTTCCAAAATTTCACTAACTCCAAAAGTTGGCAAGCTAAATCCATGCGTAACATCAATGCTTTTTACTGTTAATTCAACTTCGTCTCCTTCATTAACTGTTATTGTTGATGGAATAAATTCCCATTGTTTTGCAGTCATTGTAAATTTCTTAACACTTGGAGTTGTTGGATTATTATTTGTTGAACTTCCTGTAGTTGTATCTGAGCCTGTAGATTTATCAGTTGTTTCAGATTGTGTTTGTGAGCATGCAGCTACTAAGACTACAGAAACTAATAATAAAGCTAATAATATTTTTTTCATTTTATTTCCTCCGTTTTATTTCAATAATGGTTCAAATGCTGAAAATGATTCTGCTCCTGATATTTTCTTTCCATTTATGAAAAATGTAGGAGTGCCATCAACACCTAATGATGATCCTGCACTTTGGTCTTTTTGTATATCTAGCTTATATTTATTATTGTCTAAACATCCATTAAACTTAGTTGTGTCTAGTTTCAAGTCAGCTGCGTATTTTTTTAAATCTTTTATTGATAATGATTCCTGGTTTTCAAATAACAAGTCATGATATTCCCAGAACTTATTTTGTTCATGCGCGCATTGTGCTGCGATTGCTGATTTCAAGGCAAATTGATGACTTGGCAATGGATAATCTTTGTAAATATATTTAATTTTTCCTTCTTTGGCTAACTCTTTTAGCTTTGGAACCGGGGCTATCCAGGAAGGATTACTTTGCTTTAATCTTCCAATTAGATATTCATTTGTTCCTGCTACTGCTCCACAATATGGACATTGAAAATCAGAATATTCTGTGACAACGATTTTAGCATCAGCTGGACCTAGAAATGGATCCTGGATTGTTCCTGTTTCTACAACTTCTAAATCATCTGGCTTTGATATATTTACAATAACTGAAATTATAATAATAAGAATTACAACTAGAACAAGTGACAGCCAGATTTTAGTCTTTTTTTGCATTTTAAATAAAAAAAATTAAACCTTTAATAAAGGTTCAAAATTTGAAAATGGTTGCGCTCCTGAGATTAATCTTCCATTTACGAAGAATGCTGGCGTTCCTGAAACTCCATCTGCATTTCCTTCGCTCATGTCTTGCTGTACAGCACTTTGATATTTCTTTGAATCAAAGCAGTCATTGAATTTTTTAGTGTCTAATTTCAAGTCAGCTGCGTATTTTTTTAGATTATCAGTTCCTAAACCTTCTTGGTTTTCAAAAAGTAAATCATGATATTCCCAGAACTTATTTTGTTCATGCGCGCATTGTGCTGCTAGAGCTGCAGGCATTGCATTTGGATGAATGTTTGTCAATGGAAAATCTTTGTAAATAAACTGTATCTTTCCTTGCTTTGCTAGCTCTTTAAGTTTTGGAACTGCTGCTTCCCATGAAGGATCAGAACTTTTGAATCTTGATATTAATGCTTCATGGCTTCCATATGATGCTCCACAATATGGACATTCAAAATCAGAATATTCAATTACCTTAACTGGAGCACTGTCTGGGCCTAGTTTTGGATCATCTGCTTTTATTTTAAATTCTCCTTGTGGTTGTGGTTGAGTATCGCCGGCTAGATTATCATTTCCAGCTACAGTTCCACCTGTAATTGTATCTCCTTTCTTTATTCCAAATCCTCCTGTAAAAAGAGAGATTATGAATAAACCTAGAAATAAGAATGTTGTTATTTGCCAAATTGTTGATTTTTTTATTTTAAATGTTTCTTCTGGTTGTTTAATTTCTTCCATTTTAATTAAGTCCCCCTTGTGTTTATAAATTTAATAGTGACAGAGTATTTATAAAGTTTGTGAATAAGATATTTGTTGTTGTAAAATATATATTATAAGATATACTTAAGTTGTGTATCTAGAAAAACGAGTTATGGTAAATGAGAATAAGTATAAAGATATAATATTTTTTCAATTTAGTTAGATTTATATATTTATTTTACTGCATTTATTTTATGCAATCTTCTGAAAGAGATGTTACAGAACGTAATGTGCTTGATGTTTTTACTGGAACAATAGATAATTTACCAAGTTTGGGTAAAGCTCCTTTTGATTGGCCACTTAGAGTTGTCCAACGTGCAGAAATTGTATTAACATATGGCACATATCTTGGTTTTGTTGCTGGTAAAACTGAAGAGGGTAGTGTAGGTTATGATACTAGAGCGTTAGAAAGATAGGGAAGGGTGTATATAGAATTTGGTAATCATGGATTTGCGGATCCTAAAAATATTAAAAAATATTCTCCTATTGCTACTATAGATGTTAGAAAAAGACCAAGACCAATGCCTTTAGATAATGAAAATTGGAATTTAGATGGTGAGTAATATAGTTGAGATTTTAATTAAATAGTTTTATAAATTTTTCTGTGTTCATTATTGTTTATGGCAACTGATGAATTAATTGATAAATTGCCTAATTTGGATAAATTTGTTAAGAAAAGTGTTCTTGATCCTGATCTACCTTTGATGGTTTTCCAACGTGTTGAAATTACTGTAGAACCAGAATCAAGAATTCTTGCATTTGTAGCTGGAAAACTTAGAGGTAAGATTTTAATATATGATACATCTGCTTATGAAAAATATCAGCACTTATACATACCATATTCCACTCATAAAAAAATTAAAATAGAAGAAATTCAAGAATATAATTTACTTTCCCTAGATGATTGGCTTTTTGAAGGTGAATAGTTTAGCAAAATTCACATACTTTAGATTTCTTTAATTTTTTATTTAGTAATATTTAAATACATGTAAATACACTTATATTATATGGCAACAAAAAGCATAACAGTAACAAATGAAGCTTATGAAAGACTTGCTTCGTATAAAGAAGAAAATGAAAGCTTTAGCGACGTAATAAACAAATTAGCTAAAAAAAATTCTCTACTTGACTTAGTTGGAATCTTATCAAAAAAGGAAGCAAATGAAGTTGAGAAACATGTTAAAGACTTAAGAAAGAGATTGCGTAAAAGATTGGATAAGGTTGCTTCAAGAATAAAATGATTTTTGATACTACCTTTATTATTGACATCATGAAAAAAGATAACAATGCTGTTATTAAACTCCAAGAGCTTATAAAAAAAGGAGAACCGCAGTTTATCACTTCTTTATCAATATTTGAGTTATTTAGTGGTATAGCAAGAAGTAAAAAACAATATGATGAAAGAAATAAGATTATTGAAATACTCAATGGGCAGATAATAATTAGTTTAGATAATAGTTCTGCTGAAATTGCTGGAGAGATTGATGGAACTTTAATAAAAGAAGGACAAATGATAGATCCTGTTGATTGTATGATTGCTGGAATTGCTTTAGTAAAAAAAGAAAAAATCCTTACAAGAAATATTAAAGACTTTAAAAAAATCAAAAAATTAGAAATTGAAAGTTATTAGTTAGCAAAACTCGCATACTTTAGCTTTCTTTACTTTTGTTTTACAACAAGAACTGCAGCAAAATAAATTGCCAGCTAATTTATGCCCTTTTCCTTTTACAATCTTACCACATTTATAGCATTTATTCATTTTTTCACCTCTACTAAATTTATTGGTTTTTTCATTATGAAAGATTTAACATTATCAATAGTTGTATTTAATATTCTGAGCAAAGCTTCTTTACTATTGAAAGCATTATGGGGAGTTATTAAAACATGCTCATTATGCATTAAAATATGATCTTCGATAACTGTTAACATGTCTTTTTTGTCAAAATGTTTAGATAGTAATTGTTTTTCTTCTTTAATATAAGGTTCTGATTCAAGAACATCTAATCCGGCTCCTGCAATAATTCCTTTATCAATTGCCTTTACTAATGCATCTGTTTCTATCAAAGCTCCACGAGCTGTATTAATAATATAAGCTCCTCTTTTTATATATTTCATATTATTTTTATTTAAAGTATGATGTGTTTGTTTATTATAAGGAAGATGTAATGTGATAACATCTGATTTTTGCAATAATGTTTTTAATGTAACATATTTAAAATTAAATTCTTTTTGCAATTTATTATTTTTAAATTTATCATAAGCGATTACATTCATTCCGAATCCATGAGCTATTTTAATTGTATAAGTTCCAATATGTCCAGTTCCTATGACACCTAAAGTTTTATCTTTTAAGTCAAAACCTCTTAATCCATTATAATCATATACTCCAAGTTTTGTTCTTTCATGTGATTCATATATTCTTCTTGATAAACCAAGTAAAAGTGCAAATGCATGTTCTGCTACTGTATTTTCACCATAAAATGGAACGTTTGAAACAATAATTTTTCTTTTTTTACATTCAACTAAATCAATATGATCAAATCCGGTTGACATTGTTGCAATATATTTTAATTTTTTAAATTGATCAATAACTTGTTTATCTAGTTTTGAATAAATGAAAGTTGAGATAATATCAACATCTTTAACTTTTTTTATATTGTTGTTTAATTTATCATTAAAGAATATTAGTTTATGGCCTTTTAATTTATCTTTAATATGTTTTATTTCCCAATCTTCAACTTCAAAAAAAGCTATTTTCATATAACACCTCTTTAATATTAAGAATAATTAAGTTTATTTAAATGTTATGGTGTATAGGTTAGAACGGTTCATCATTATATCTCTCATATGTATTTATTGCGTTCTTTTCTTTTTCTGTTCCTGTTATTTTTATTTCCTCAATTCTTTTCTCATATGTAGATAGGGGTTTTGGCGGTCTAGGCTTTAATGTTCTTGTTTGTGGATCATAGAATAAAAATATGGATGGTTTATCCTCTGCTAACATTGGATCAGTAACTCCATTTCTATCTCTAATCTTTAACCTAATCTGATGATAGATTCCAGATGCTTGTTTAGTAAGTTTTTCATCTGCTACAGCCTCATTTAAAGAATTAAAATTTCTATCAGAAGAGTGAATATCCCTAATTTTTCGGTTATTGACTTTTATTATAACTCTATTTATGTAATCTATGGCATTTTGGTCTGAAGAATACATACTACGTATATGAAATCCTTGATTTTCTATTTCATATTTTTCACCTTGATTGTCAATAAATTTATATGTTGTATCGCCTCTTGTAACTGTCATTATGTTTTGTTCTAAACCATGGCTATTTGGTTGACTAAATATTGGATAATGAAATCTTCCTTCTTCATAAACAACATGATATCCATCAATATCTCCGTTAAAAACTTCTTTACCTATTTCAGTGAGAACACTTAATCCTACAAGAACTCCAGTTCCAATTAAGATTTTACCAAGATTATTTCTTATTCTTTGATATGGTGTAGTTTCGTTTGGCATTTTATGGGTTAATCTGTTTATACATTTCAGTTATTTTTTTATCTATTGGTCTGAAAACTTCGTCAAAAAGTTTTTGTGATAGCTTTAAATTATATTTTTTTGCCCCCTTTACTAAATCATATTTATATCCAACATTATCTTCTAATCTTACTGGGCGCCCAATAAGATTAAGCGAAGTTGAGCCAGTGTCTATTGACCAGATTTTTTTATTTTTCAGTGAAGCTATTTTTTTGATTTCTAATTTTAATGGAAATATTCTAGTAATCCTTAATTTCCTTTCGATATAACCTACTTGATTATATCTTGTAAGTTTTATTCGTCCGTATATGCCTACAATAACCATATGTATATTTTCCGCTTCCCCAACATATAAAACCGTTTGATTTCCATCTCTTACTCTATATTCATTTCGTAAATGCTTAGGCATTTGTTTATCAATAGGAACTTGTATTTTAGATTCTAGATCTTCTATTTTTACTTCATTTTCTGGATTTTCCAATTTAAGTTTTTCTTCAAGTATTCTTTTTTCTTCTTCAAGCTTGATTCTTTCTCTTTCTTCTGGTGTTAAATGCAAATTTTTTAGTGCATCGTCTATTGTCATTTTATTCTTGATGATCTTCTATCCATTCATCCCATAAGAATTTTTCTTTATCACTTAAGGTAAATCCAAGTTCTTTAATTCTTCTTCTCATCCTTAGAGCTTCGTCTGCATCATGTTCTTCATATCTTGTTACTTTATATGGAGACATGTCTATTTGAAAAGTTATGTAAAAATTATCTCGTTTAATTAAATTTATTATATCATCTAAAGTTTTTCCCCTTAAATCTATAATTTTACTTTTATCTAATCTATTTACCGCTGTTGTTATTTTGCCTGCTTCAAATAACTCTCTAAATCTAACAGCGTCTAATTCATTATCATCCAGATAAAAAGCATCTTTACCTAATTCTTTTGGTCTTTCATCTTCCGGACCAATATTGTGGGGTGTAACAGAGCCTCTTTCTTTGGTTAGCATATCATGGTTAATATATGAACTATGAAATATATTTGTAGCACTATAACCTTGATAATCTAATATTTCATTATTAACCATGTCAACTACAACCAATCCATACTCAATTGGAGCTAGATAGGGATAAGGAGCATAAGCTTTAGTCATAGGAAATTTAAATTTTTTATCTTTTTCATGTTTAAGATAATCATCTCTCATTTTATGCCATAGTTTAAGAACATCTTGAAGATGTTTTTCATCTTTATTTAACAATCTTATGTTATTTATTGTCCAGGATAATATCTTTGTCCCACGAGCCATCCTATGTTCTTTTCCATTAGGTTCTCTTATTGTTAATCCTACTGTTCCGCTCATTTAATATCACTTTAAAAGTATTAAAAATAACAGTTTATAAAACTATCTATTTGTTACCACTTTTTAGTTTAATTTATAACTTCTCAATAAAAGAGAATTTGTTACAACAGAAACTGATGAAAATGCCATTGCAGCTCCTGCTAATATTGGAGATAATAACCAGCCCGTAAATGGGTAAAGAATACCTGCTGCTATTGGTATTCCAAGTACATTATAGAATAATGCCCAAAAGAAGTTTTGTTTTATTTTAGATAATGTTTTTCTACTTAGTTTAATTGAACGAACAACATCCTGAATATCATTTTTCATTAATACAATATTTCCAGATTCAATCGCAACATCTGTTCCAGATGACATTGCAATTCCAATATCTGCTTGAGCCAACATTGGGGCGTCATTAATTCCATCTCCTACAGCAGCAACTTTCCCTTTTTTCTGTAAATCTTTTACATATTTTGCTTTATCTTGAGGCAATACATTTGCAAAAACATTTCTTATTCCAACTTGGGAAGCTATTGCTTTTGCTGTTCTTTCATTATCTCCTGTAATCAAGAAAGTTTTAACTCCCATTTCTTGTAATTGTTTAACTGCTTTTCTTGATGTTTCTTTAACTTCATCTGCAACTGCTAATAACCCAACTAATTTTTTATTAATAGCTAATAACATAACTGTTTTTCCTTCTGATTCTAGTTTTTCAAGCTGAGTTGGAGCTTTTATTTTATATTCTTTCATTAAAGATAAATTTCCTAGAATAATTTCTTGTTTTCCTATTTTTCCTTTAACTCCTTTTCCAGGGATTGCTTTAAAATTCGTTGTTTTTCTTAAAATTAATTTTTTATCTTTTGCTGCATTTACTATAGATTCTGCAAGAGAATGTTCTGAGTTTTTTTCTATTGACGCAGCTAAAGTTAATATTTCTTTTTCATTTAATTTTGACAATGAAATAATATCTGTAACTGTCGGTTTGCCTTTTGTTATTGTTCCTGTTTTATCAAAGATAATAAAATCAATTTTATTTGCATTTTCTAGAGCTTCTCCGCCTTTTATTAAAATGCCTTTTTCAGCTCCTTTTCCAGTACCTACCATTATTGCAGTTGGGGTGGCTAATCCTAAAGCGCATGGACAAGCTATAACAACAACAGCAACAGCTACCAATAATGAGAAGGAAAATGAAGCATTAGCTAGATAAAACCAAGCTAAGAATGTTAAAACTGCTAGAATGATAACAATAGGAACAAAATAGGATGATATTTGATCTGCAAATCTTTGGATTGGAGCTCGAGAACCTTGAGCTTCCTCTATTAACTTAATAATCTGTGATAATGTTGTATCTTTGCCTACTTTTGTTGCTTTAAATTTAAATGTTCCATGTTTATTTATTGTTGCACCAATAACTTTGTCTCCTTTCTTTTTTTCTGTAGGGATTGATTCACCTGTTACCATGCTTTCATCTATAGTTGAATAACCTTCTACTATGATTCCGTCTGTTGGGATTTTTTCTCCTGGTTTTACAATTATGATATCATTAACTTTTAGTTGATCAATTGAAACTTTGAATTCCTTATTATTCCTAATAACAGTTGCAAATTTCGGTGATAAATCGATTAATCTTTGGATTGCATAGTTTGTCTTTCCTTTTGCTTTTGCTTCTAATAATTTACCAAGAACAACTAATGTAATTAAAACAGATGAAACTTCAAAATATTGTGCTCCTAGATCAAATAATATTGCAGCTAGACTATAGAAATAAGCTGCTGATGTTCCAAGAGCAATTAAAGTATCCATGTTTGCTGATTTGTTTTTTAAAGCATGCCAAGCTCCTTTGTAAAATTGCCATCCAACGTAAAATTGAACTGGAGATGCTAAAAAGAATAACAAATAATGCCCAAAAGAGATTTCATAGATTGGAAATATACTGTCTTCCATAAAAAACATGCCTATGATTAAAGCGGGTATTGAAAATATTAAAGCTATATAAAATAAAAATTCTTGGTGTTTTATTTCAGCTGCTTTTTGAAATTTCCTGTCTTTTACTTCAGATAGATCAGCTGCTCCATAACCTCGATCATTAATTGCCTTGAATATTTTTTCTAGTGAAACTTGTTTTTCATCAAAATCTAGATTTGCTTTTTCTGTTGCTAGATTAACATTAATATTATTAATTCCAGGAAGTTTTTTTACAG
>CAZJUI010000006.1:51186-51546 GCA_964549185.1 Candidatus Woesearchaeota archaeon | reverse complement strand
AATAGTTTATTAATCTTTCTATTGAACCATGGTAAATGAAAAGCCGAATGGTCCGGTAGGGATTATTACAGAAATTCGAACCTTTTATAAGAAAGAAGAATTGCAAGAATTATTGCGTTTAATAGAAATCCCCTTAATACCATATGCGTTATTCTTAACTATTTTTTTTGAAATTATAAAAAATGGACTACTTAATGATTACGGTTTTTTAGTAGTATTTTTTTTAAGTTTTTCAATCACATTGATATTTGGATCTATTATCTTTTATTATTGTTTTAGCAGGAAAAATTCAATAAGTTATTTTTTTGGTTTTGCAATATTAATTATTACTGTGCTGATCTATCTACCAGAATTGATTAA
>CAZJUI010000006.1:0-51176 GCA_964549185.1 Candidatus Woesearchaeota archaeon | reverse complement strand
TTAATTATTCCGATAGTCATGATCTTATTTAGTTCAATCAATATTAATCAAATTTTGGAAGGATTAGAAATAATTCTCTTTCTTTTAATGCAAATGGTATTCATCTATATTATAATAATTATCATAAGAGTTACTGAAAAAAGAATCTCATATAGTTTTAAGAGAGGTTGGAGATATTTTCTTTCTATTTTAAATTATTTAATATTTTTAATTCTATTCTTGAAGTTATTAAAATATATTTTACCCTTTGTTAGGTATTTAATTATAGAATGGTCTATAAAACCTGGTATTATTAGTACACTTTTTATGATTTCTTGGATATTATTTTTTGTATTTATCCTAGAAACGCTACTAGCAATATTGATTGTTATGTTTATTAGATATATAATTCGAAAAAAAGAAATCTTTCAAATACACTAATGCAAAAATGAAACTCCAACAAATGAAACAAGGACAATTTTTTGTAACTTTACCTAGCCAGATAGTTCGAGCTAAAGGCTGGAATAAAGGTGACCATATTAATGCAGTTATTGATAAAGAAGGGAATATTGTGCTGAAGAAAGGGAATAAATATGAAATTTAGCTTGGAGTGTGAAGTTGATTCTAAAATTTGGATAGGTAAAAAGATAAAGGTAAACCAGAATGATAGAATATATATCTTTTATCCTGATAGTGCTGGAATTCTAGAGAAAATAAAAATTGTTTCTCTTGTTAAAAATCCCGAAAAATTTTATTCAATAATCGAATCTAACCCGTATGATGAAGTAAAACACAATATAACTATAAATAGAGATGAAGAACTTTTCCGATCTTTAATAAAAGAGTTTCAACAATTAGAATCAATAATCGCTTTTAATGGGAATTTAAAAAGAATTCGGTGGAATTCTCCTAAAGAAGAAATATTATGTGAGACTAAGGAGGAAGAAAAAAATGTTAAGATATTTGGAAGCAATTTTAAAAAGGGATATCCGGATCCAATAATAAAAATAGATGAAAAACAATTAATAGAAATGATATCAACAAAAGATAATTTTTCATCTTTAACAATTGTTAAATCTTTTTGGAGAGAAGGGAATAATTATTTTAAATCTTTTAGATATATAGATGCTTTTTTTAGTTTTTATTTTATACTAGAAGGGTTATATGGAAAAGGTAAGACAAAAAATAAAGAGATCGAAAAAGAATTTAAAAAATCTGAAGAATTTAAAAAATCTGTAAATTGGATCATCGGAGAAGTTAAAAAATATCCATATCATCTTGAAAGAGTTAATAAAATGTTAAAATTTAGGAATAAAAATTTAGATGTTGATGGAATTATTTATTTAATTATTAAAACACGAGGATCTTTACATCATTTTACAAGCAATGAAAATATTATGCAAGGAACTCCTTTTAATCATCAGGAATTTGAATCTATTGCCTGGATAGTTTTGGGCATATCCACCAGGGCGATATTACAAAAAATATTGGAATTGAATAAAGATGCAGATCTATAGTCTTTATGTTTTATGTAAAGGTATTTTTCTTAAACATAAAAATATAAACTTTATTGTAAAAACTCCTACAGGTAATGTATATTATAACATAAAACATATTAAAGCATTAGAATGCAACGATTTAATAAATACCTTGATTAACCTTAAGCAGAATATACCTCAAGTAAGAGAAAAGCTTGATAAATTTGAGAATCTATTAAAAACAGAATATAGAGAAAAATTCGAGAAACAAAATCCATTAGTTTTATTATCTATAAATAATATCATTTTACCAAAAGAATTAAAATTTGATCCTAACAAAGAGCTACCAAAAGTTCTTGAAAATAGGGCCAATGAATTTATTCTAAGTTTAGGGATAATACACTCTGCACCAATTAGGCCAGTTGCTTACATATTAGTTGATGAAAATAAAGGGTCATTTGCTTTACATTCCGAAGTAGAAGGAATAACTTTTGAATTATATCAAGAACTTCTAGAAAAAAGGGATGTAGAGTTATATATAAATAAATATTTAACAAAATTATATCAATTCCAAAAGAATAATGAAAGAATAAAAGCAATATTGGGAATTTATAGGATTGCTTTAGAATGGAAAGATGTAAATGAAAGAATAATCTGGTATTGGATGATTCTTGAAATTCTTGGAGGAGGTGTTGGATTAAAGGTTGTGCAAAGTTTTATTAAAAAGTATAGAAAGAACATGGAAAAAGAATTGAAGAAATGGTCTGAAATGAGATCTTCTTTAATCCATTCTGGAAAATTTAAAGAAGGATATGATTATAATAAAGAATCAAAAAATATGAGGGAATTTATAGAAGAATTAATACTTAAGGTCATAGATAGTAAAGAATAAATTTTTCCATTAAATAGATATTATATATCTCTAGCGATATCCTTTCCCTTCCTACTAATCTGATAAAATCTATGTCTCTTTTCATTTGGACTTAAACACAATATTAATTCTCTTTTAAGAAGATCAATTATTATATTACTCACAAAACCAACATTAAGTTTAAGCTCTTTAGAAAGTTGAGTTGGTGTCTTAGGCTCAGCTAATGCTAAGAAAACTTTCTTTCTTGGACCACTTCTTACTATAAAACTTACATTATCCCATTTGGTTAACATAAATAGAAAATCTTATATATGAATAATATACTTATACGAGTATTATACGAGTGGTGTTAAAGGTTGAATATAAGAAATAATAAGGTAGAAAAATCAGAAAAGACTTCATCTTGGAATGTATTTAAAAAATGGTATTTGTATGTTATATTTTTAATAATTCTTCCATTTAGCTTGAATAATATATCAAAAATAGGTATTCAATCTGTAGATGAAGCTAAGGTGGGTGGAGCTATTCTCTACTCATTCCTCATATCTTTAGCAATTTCATCAGGTTTTTATGAAGGATATAAAAGAGGCTTGTTCAAAAAAAAGGAAGGAAAATAAATGGCAATTAAAAGTAATAAAATTCGGAAAGAAGAAAAGAAAGTTCCTCAAAAGAATGTTCGTTTTGGAAGATGGGCATTTACAAGCTGGCATTTTTACACCATTTTATCATTTTTGCTTATTTATGACATTTATCATAATTTTAAGTATATTATTGATTCTCAAATTCCAATAAACAATATATTACAAGTACTGCTGATTTTGGGGGCAATTTTAAATGATTTTTTAGGAAAATTTCTTTTTGCTCTACTTATTTATTTTATCATTTACAAAATAGAATTTAGAAATGAAGGTGAAAAGAAAATAAAATGAAGATTAAAAAAAATAATTTCTTTTTAATTCTCTTTCTTTTTATAAGCGCAACTATTATTATCTCTTGCACAGAAATTAAAACATATACTCCTTCTGATAATTTAACATATTGTTATAGTAATGCAAATCAGCTTATACCAAAACATTTCTATTTTATTAGTACAAATAGCTACTATTTTGGTGGTAACGATAGCAGTTGGAATTTTGATGCTAAACCTCTAGATTGGAATATACTCAAAACCCAAACTATAAAAAATTATTGGAATGATGGTACTTATATTAACATGAAGATATATGATGATTGGCAAAAAACTTGTTTAAGGAAAGGAAGTAATCCTGGAGAAAACATAAACTATTATTATTGGGGATGTCAATATGCCTTTAATTATAAAAATGAACTTCAATATGAAAGAATGATCTCAGATGAAAATGGTTATGTTAGGGGTTATATCAACTTTTCAATATATGGTATGATATTTAAAAAAGAGGAAAATAATTTTAATTTTAATGAATCTATTGAAGGAAGTATGTATAAAGCATCTTGGAATGGATTTACTGATAATATTAAATCATTATACAAAACCGATTCTCTAAATATCACAATTATGATCCGCGATTGGGGTGGAGAAAGAACACTTTGTACAAAAGAAATTAAAGATATTGAAGGCTCATTTGAGTGCGATCTACCAAAAGATTTAGCCATAAATACCGGATTATATTCCATTATCTCTCCAAATATAATAGACAATCAGGTATATGAAATTATAGATTATAAAATCAGGTATTGCAATTGGCCTAATTAAATTTAAGTTTAAATAAAGCAACACAAATGTTTGCATGATTTAACAAGCTTTTTAAATAAGTTTGCTATTATCTCTTAAATGGGGGAATCAATAACGGCAAATAAGATTAATATTAAATGGGTATTAATATGGATTTTACTCCATAGTTTTTCATTATGGATAATAGGATTAGCTTTAAATAAACTCAGTATCCAGAAAAACTTTTTATACCTTATATTAACTGGTTTGGGCTTAGTAATATTAGCAAATATCTATAGAATATTTTTATCTAAAAGAAAATTTATAATAAATAAATATTTCATATATTGGTTTATCATAGATACATTCACAATATGGATTGTCTGGAAAATAATGGAGATATTAAATATCCAAATATGGTGGCTAGTTATATTGTTGACTGGAACTGGGTTGGAGATTTTAGCATTAATAAATCATAAAATAAAAAAGACAAATTTAATTATGTTCTTTATTTCAGTTGTACTTATAGCAATATTGATTTATTTCAATCTTAATCAAATAAACCTCTTTATGAAAAACAATTTTTATTATATAAACGATCCGGATAGCAATAATCTAGGAAGTGATAAAAATACATCTTCGGGAGATTTTTTTATAATGAAAATATCCTTTCCAGATTTGGGGGATATTGAAAAACAAATACTAATTTTAACAAATGCTCAACGAAAGAGTAATGGTTTATCTGAGTTGGTATGGGACGATAAGCTTGCAGAGGTTGCAAGAGACCATAGCAAGGATATGGCCATCAATCATTATTTGGATCATATAAACCAGAATGGAGAGAGTCCAACTGCAAGAGCAATAAGGCATGGGTATGATGTTCATAAGGAATTGGATGGGGGATGGTATAGTGATGGCATTGCAGAAAATATAGGAAAAATGCCGACAGGTAATGTTGTTGGGGTAGGTTATGTGTCCTCAGATGCAGAAAGCATTGCAAAGGCCCAAGTAAGTGGATGGATGAGTAGTCCAGGACATAGGGCAAATATCTTAAATAAAGATTATGCTGTTATAGGTGTTGGAGTAGCATATGATTCAACATATTATATAGCTACACAAAATTTTAAATAAAGAAATTAATTTTTGTATAGCAAATGTTTATGGACTTCTTTCAATATATTTTTAACTCATCCCATATATATACTAATGTTGGTTTGTCAATTTGGCAATATGGGGTTATTTACATATACACATTAGTGAACTAGTAATTGTATTCTAGAAGGATTAAAGGCATTAGGGTACATCTAACAAAGACATGAACAAACAAGGATATTTAATATATGACTTACAAATTTGCAGTTACATAGGCTATTTACATTTACACTCACAAACTCACAACCATATAATATAATACCTATTCTTTCTACCCCTAATTGAAACTTTTAGATTTTTGTAGGTTATATTATAATAATCTGTATCCCCCTTTCGCTTTTCCTCCAAAAAATACAGTTATATTATTATAATCTACCAAATCTTTTTAGTTTTCTTAAGTTATCTTAGTATAATCCGCAAACCTTTCTGACTTCCATAGGTTATCTTAATATCAATTGAATATTCATTTAACTCTCCCATTTAATAATTTAATTAGATAATGTCTTGTTATCAATAGCACTACAATTATCAAACTTACAAGTATTATTTCATTTCTGGTTATCGTTTTATTCCTCGTAATTAATCTTACTTTAAAGTATGGTAACAACTATTACAGACATGCAATATCTTTTCATGATCATCATATCTTTTGATATTAGTTGTAATAAATCCACACACCTGACACTTACCCAATATTGTAATGCTTTCATCAATCTCCTGTTGGATTTTATTATCAGTTTTAATATCGCTTGATGGTTTTTCTTGGTTTTTCAAGTAATCAAGATACATCTTTCTATTAGTATAGTAAAGTTTTGAATCCTTGTTTAGGAGCTTGAAGACATATAATTTACACGCAGTACTGCAATAAATCTTTTTAGAATTAGCGGAAAGTATCTCAAATATCTGCCCACATGTATTATTTAGGCATTTTCTATATAGTGTCATTAACTATTCTCCTTTAGTTTGTCTAAATCGCCATAAGTTAGGTTGCCAGTTTTCCAAAGTTTAAAACAATTTGAGCATAAAGGTATTTGATTTAGATAAGCAACAGCCAAATTATTACATCTTCTACATAGTAGAGAATTCATACAGGAAACCTCTTTAAGATTTGTTCTATCTGAAAAATTGGAATTTGTAAATTATCTGAACAGTTTTTCTTTAATATTTCTTTATCTGAAATATGATCATTATCTTTAAAAAAGCTAACAACTTTCTTTATTGTTATGGGTGGTAATGGTGGTAATGCATTTAATTGTGAATCTGTAATCTCTATTGTTTTATGGCTTTGGGTGGTAATGGTAGTAATGGTGGTAATACCCTTAATTAGATGAGAAATGTTATTTGCAATATTTTTATACAATTCTAGTATACTACTTTCATTACTTTCATTATCACCCATAAATTCATTAGGTAATTTAGCTAACCAAACTTTAGTTTTATCTCTTCTCTGTTTAGCATAAATTAAACCTTCTTTTACCATATTTAAATGGATCTGATGTGCCCTATCATCCCCTACATTACAAAACTGAGATATGGTCCCTTTCCAGCTTTCTATAGAGATAGTAGAGTTATCCTCTGTAGTGCAATTATTTTCATGTAGAAAATCCAGCAACTTACTAATCTTATTGTCTGTGATTTCCCATTTATATCCATAAACAATTTCTCCCAAACAATAGTCTTTAATTAAATTTAAATCCATATTTAAGAATTCTAATGCATCCATAAATCCAAGGTATATATGATTGGAGGTAATCTTTTTGCTCCCATTAACAAATGCTATTATACATGCATATCTTAATATCCTTTCTATATAGGTTTGTTCTAGGATAGTAGAATATTGATAACCTTTATCACTATGATGTCTAGCAAAATTAACCAAATGAATGGTACATTCGAATAATGCTTTTTTAACAGCTTCTCTTTCTGTTTCATTACCAAAATCCCAATTAATTTTAACAGCTTCTATTTGCTTCTCTTTAAGCCATAAAATAAAAGCATTTTGTAGTTTTATTTGGTCTTCTATTGGCTCTTCTAATCTGGCTTCATATATCTCTTTAAAATTTGTTTTTATCTTTGGATAACATTTTTCAAATCTTCTGTAAAATCCTTTTATAACTACCTTACTATTAAATTTAACTGGCTGAATATAGTAAGATTGTACAGATTTACTAGGAAAGTTTATTCTCTCTTGAGTTAAATGGTCTATTAATTTTTTTGATAAATTGTTTTTTGGATAAGGGTCTGTAGCTATACAAATAAATTTTCTACTTTCTTCAATTTGGGGATTTTTATTATCTGCTAATAAGTCGGAAGCTTCATCCATTTGCAAAAAATCAGAATCCAGATAACCATTATTCGGAATATATTCTTTTATTCTCCTAAATCTTGGAGTTCCCCGAGTAGTTTCTCCAATTTGTCTTTCAACATCTCTTTCTATAACCTTTCCGACTAACTGCTCACTATGAAAAGAAGTAGGAGCTTCGTAAATAAAACCTAGAAATTTAGCTATTTCTTTTATATTATTAAAAAAGTTTTTCTTTCCTTTAGCACTTGGTATAACAAAAATACAATGTGTTCTGGTGTCTATTTCAATATTTCCTAGTTTAATAGGGTTCTCTAATAAGATTCTCCCTAGAAATTGATAATACCTTAGCTTGATTAAAGCAATATATTCCTCTCCATAAATACCAATCAATTTATTTAGAATATCAAAATTTGGTAAGTGCTGATACTTATATAAGAATTCATATTCAAAATTGATCTTGTTTATTTTTACTTCCTCTTTTGGCTCAGTAATTTTATTATCTTCCTTAAACTTTAAAGCAATTTCAGTAATATCAAAGTGTAGATTATTATCTCTATTTATTTTATCAAATCTTTCTAACAATGATTTTGGTGTCATAGAATTATTTATTAAGTTTATAATTTCTTTTCTTTTTACAGCATCTATATCATTTCTTTTATCTAAAGCAGGCAAGATTATTCTCCATAAATATTCTTTAAAATCTATAAAATATTGTTGGATCATATCTAATAAAAAACTATTATCTAACATTATTATCATCACCTCTTTCCTCTTTTAATTTTTTAGAATGAATGAAACATAACTTATCTGAATAGGAAGGATTATAACAATCCTCTTTTAAACAATAATTAAACTCCTTTTTTAGAATTTGCCTAATAAATTTACTTTTAGTCATTTTACATTTTGAAAGTTCTTCATTTACTTTTTCAGTTAATTTCTTTGGAAAATATATCTGATGTATCGTTGACATGATATGCGTATAACTTATTTAAACAACCTTGAGAACTAATATTTTGTGTAGCTCCAGTTGTTAAACGGGTTTAATCTTACCTCCTTTGTTTAACTCGGATAACAGATAATCAATCCACGAATTTTGATTATCTGTATTTTTTTCTTTTTCTTTAACTTTCATTTAATCTCCATTTTTTGCCATTTTTAAAACAAAATTTTTCTTTAGATAAAAATTCTAAAATTTCTTGTGCTGAATACCAATTAATGCCATTTTCTATAATCTGTGTAGATGATACTTCTTTATTCTCATGAAATAAATTTATCATTTTCTGTAATGTTTTTAAATTTGCCATATTCAATTGTAAAAGAAAGATATTCATTTAAATTTAATGTATAAAGTGTTATTATAAGATATATATTAATTTATTTATCTTTTAGTATTTATTAAGCTGAAATTTACAATTTAGTAAAATTTATAAACTTATCCCAGTTTACAATTTAGTATAAAATGAATATGTCTATGGAAAAAATTGAAATTGATGCGATAGAAAATTCTAGGATGATATTAATAGATAATTTGCTTAGTAACCAACCATATAATCTAACAATAGGCGATTTAGAACTTATTGATTGCCTTATTTGTGTTAAAAAAAAATACAAAAAGTTATATCCAGTTTCGATTGAGCTAATAAAAAATGTTCAAGAATTTAAAGATAAATATGGTTATACCAATCTTTCTTTAAATCCCAATAAGCTACGAAGAGGATTCTATAAATTGGTATTTAAGGATTTAAAGAAAAAGAAGGTGATAAACACCATTTTATATAAAAATCCTGGAAATCATAAAGATGAAACAAAATATGAATTTACACAGGAGTTTGAAGATACCATTTCCTTCCCTAATAACATAATGCTTTTATTACCAACTTTTTGGGAAAAAAATGATTTAAAACAATTTCCAGAATCTATATTAAAAAAGAAAGATAAATTTGAACTTTTCCATAGATTTGTACAATTAAAATCAATGGGTAAAAATCCATCCTTTAGATTATTATCTAATAGCAAAATTGATAAGGAGGTTTATTCTCACGCTACCAAGCTTTGGTTTGATTGGCAAATAGATTATGTTCTTAATATAGAAGAATTAAATGAAATGATTAAAATTTCTCCAGAAAAATATGCTGAAAAAAAGGTAAAGGAATGCTATAGATATCTTTGTAAAGACTATAATTTTCAAAAGCGGTTTCCTAATTTTGAATATTATAAAAAATTTATAACAATAAAAATATAAAATATTAGTCACTTCTTTCTTCAATTTCCAATAATGCCTTAACCAATACATCAATAATTTCTGGTTTCTTTTCATATAATAATTGTAATTTTTGATATGCTAATTCTCTTTTCTCTTCAAATTGTATTCTAGATTTTGGATCTACTGGCTTCTGGCATTTATTGCAGAATTTAGCTGTAGCTTCATTTGAAGTATTGCAATAAATACAAATTTTTGGTTTTAATTCATAATCCTTTATTTCATCTTTAACTGGTTGGATATTATAAACTTTTGATAGTAATGCAGTATCAGTATCTCTTCCAGAAAGATGAACATAAACTGAGGCCATTTTTGAATCTTTCACCCAACCAAAATAAGATTTCATCTGAGCTTCAGTTAAAAAATTAGCCAGAAATGTAGCTCGAGAATGTCGAAAAAGATGAGGATGAACTCTTTTATCTAATCCAGCTTTCTGAGCTAAAGCCTTAACTTTATTATTCATTACACTATCTGTTAATCTTTCATTTCTATTATCTTTAGTGATAAATAAATAATCATCAGATTTAGCTTTTCTTAGATTAATCCAATTTTGAAGATATGGAATACAGTCATGAACCATAATTCTTCTAGATCCAGTCTTTCCCTGAGGTATTATAATTATTGCTCCAAATTCATCAAACTTTAAACTTTTAACATAAATAGACTTTATCTCTCCAGCTCGCATTCCTGATTCATATAGCAAAGAAACAAAAGCCTTATCATGAACATCAGCTATCTCTATCATTCTCTTTACTTCTTCTTGTGTTAATAGTTCTTCAGGTAGTTTATTGTTTCCATGTTTTCCATTAACTTTAATCCATCTTACTAGTTCAGGATAAGCATCTGGATCATTTTTAATAGGCATTAACCATCTGTAAAATACTTTAATGAATAATTTGTAATCAGAAATGGTAGCTTCTTGATAGCCATTGTTCTGAACTTTAATAACTAGCTGTTTAATGTCATCAAGATTAGCCTTTGAAAACTCTTTATTTAACATTACAGACAACTTCTTTAAGATATAATAATATTTGTCCAGTCTTCTTTTACTTAACCCTTCAGCTTCTCTATCATTCAAAAACTTTTTAATAGTTTCAAGATTAAATTCTAATGCCGTTTGTTTCATGATACCATTTCCATCCTTGAAGTTTATAAACCTTATATGGCATCTAACTCTTACGGCGTAAAGAACGCCCCAGCCGGGAATCGGACCCGGACTGCGGCCTCGACAGGGCCGCGTCATAACCATTAGACTACTGAGGCATAAGAATTAAAACTTTTAAACTATTTATATTACTTTCTGTTTAGTTAGATTGAAATTCTATTTCTATCTTATTCTTTCCAACAGGATACATTCTTACATTATCTTTATATTTTATTTCAGAGAATTTAGCTATTTCAGGCGGTATTCTAATCACTAAAGAATTTCCGGATTTAGTAATTTGTGCCTGTTTTTCTAAACCAAATAATTTTTTCTTTTTAACTTCTTCTTCTATTTCATCCAAGGTTTCATCGCTTAGATATTCAGAGCCACATTTAGTGCAAATCTCGCATTCCTTAATACCAAAATCTATCCCAAAAAATTCTACTTGGGTTTGACCCTTCTTTAATATCCCTCCACAAGGACATTTGTATTTTAGTATTTCTTCTTTCATTTTTATCACCATATTTTTATTGTTACAGGATAAACCTTATGTATTTCATATTCTTTTAAAAAATATTCAGCATATACAACACTATAGTATGAATAAAAAGCTTCAACTAAATCGGTTTTTTTCTGTCTTCTTTTTTGTCCTTTTTGTATAGCCCCAGCAATATCTTTTCTGGATATTCCTCTTAGCCACATTCTTTCTATAGCATGCTTGACTCTTTTATGATCCCAATTAATTTTAAGTTTCATAAGAATATATGTATTCTTTGTAATATTTAAACTTTTCTATTTTTAATAAAGAAATCCCACCTCCCAGATTTGAATACCCCAAGCAATTTAACAAAAAGTTGCTTTCTGGGAACCTTTCGGGATCAGCTGGCTATTTTTCATCCTCTTGCTGATAGCAAAGTCGAATAGCGAATTTATCTACAGCCGAATGCTCTACCGTTGAGCTAAGGTGGGCTAATATTAACGAGAATTAACTATTTTTAAAGATATTGTTTTAATTTTCTATATTGCAAAATCGAAAGCTTTAAATATAAAGTAAGATATATCTTACAAGGTGATTAGAATGAACATTAGCATAACGAAAATGAGTTCAAAAGGCCAAATAGTAATTCCTAGTGAAATGAGGAAAGATTTTAATGAAGGTGAACAGTTTATAATAATAAAAGATGGAAAACGTCTTATTCTAAAAAGCGTAAAAGATTTAGATAAAAATTTAAAAGAAGATATCATATTTGCTAAAAGAACAGAGGAAGCTTGGAAGAGATATGACAAAGGCGAATTTATAAAGATGGATTTTGATGAATTCTTAAAAGAAATCAAAAAATGGTAGAAGTTATTTTTTATCCACATTTTCATAATATTTTTTCTAAAATTAAAGAAAGATCATTAAAAGAGAGAATAATAAAACAATTAACTAAGATTAGAGAAAATCCAGAAATAGGAAAACCTATGATGAATGCAAGAAAAGGAACAAGAGAGGTTTACATTCCTCCATTTCGTTTATCTTATGCTTATAATAAAGAACAAAATATGGTCATAATTCTTGATTTATATCATAAAGATGAACAATAAATACATTGTTTTTAATAAATTTCAAAATATTGTAATATTTAATATCCTCTAGAAAATAATTTTTCGAAAACATAATCGCAGGTTCTTGTCATCGCTCCAGAGGCATATGATAAATTTTCAATTAATCCATGTGGCTCAGGAATTAATAAAATTCCTTTGAGTATTCTATTTTTATAATGGTCTGAATTTCTATTGTCTCCCACATCTATTACTGCATCCATAAATTGATAACCACTTTCAAAAGCTAATTGTAATCTTTCTGTTAAAGTTTTAGTTTCTTCCATGCAAATAATAATATAAAAAAACTTATAAATCTATCTTTAGAATCCAAACCCGCCGGCTTCCAATGTTTTAACAAAAGCAACACAATCACTCTTAACAAAAGCATCACTTATCTTATCACAATAACCTAAAGCTTTCCCAAAGTTTCTATCTCCATTAACAGCTTTCTGAGCAACATCTTTAGCTACAAAACTATAGCAACTATCAATTTTCTCATAAAATATATTTTCCTTGTCACATTGATTAATATCTTTAGCTGCATTTGCATTAAACATTTCTTTAGAAATACAACTTGTTTTAATCCCATAACAACTAATAACATCTTTACTATTATCTTTGTCTAATAATTTCAATCCAAAACATCCACAATCATTACTTCTTATTCCAACATAGCTATCTATATTTTTAGGAAAGAAATAGAAACTTAATATTAAAACCATTATTATCCAAATTGCAATATTCACATAATCATAAAAATCAAATATTTTCATTATAACATATTTTAATATTATTAATGTTACAACTAGAATTAAAACTACCAATAAAATATAAGTTGTAAATACTCCCATAATATTTTTTTATTATCTCATTATATAAATCTTTATTATTATTCCTTAGTTAAACACATTTGCAATATTAGAATAAATAACCCTAAACCTTCTTCCATCAGTATATCTTAACATCGCTCTTGGAATGTTAAACTTTCCAACAACATGTAATTTGCTCTTTGCTCTGTAAGAAAATATTCTCTCTTCGCCTGGTTTTAACATATCAATATTCCATATCATTAATATTCCAGAAGTACTTTTAGTTATCTTAGCAGGATGCATGCTTCCAAAACCATCAGGAACTTCACTTAGATGTCCAACCCTATCCATTAATTTCAAGTTTATCAAAGTTTTTCTGCTTCTATTTTTTAACACAATTTCAATCTTCATCATACTGCTTCCATCTTTCTCAGTTAATATGCTAACTAGCCTCTTTTTCAAAACAACATGACTCCACATCCACCATCCAACTAAAAATATAACTATTAATGCTAAGATTATAATCCAGAAAGCTGTTCTGTAATCACTTTCAATAAATATGCTCTTAGTCTCTCCTGGCTTCAAATCAAATTCCCATCTAGCCAAATATCCCCCATCTTGTTTAACAATAGAATTGGGCTCAGGATTAAATTTAGTAAACTGCTTCTGTATAGTTCCAAAACTCTTCTCATAAATTTCTTGGCTTACTGTATTTCCCTCATTTGTTTTTATTACCTCTATCTTTGTATTCAAGAAGCTTGATTCTGGGCTTTTAACTTCCTTTATATTTGGATATTGTCCAACAGCTGCCTGGTTTGTATCATCTATTATTGTTTTATCATTCCATCTCAAAAAAGTTCTTACATCATAATTTCCATCTTGATATAATTCACTAAATTTTATAATAAAAGTTTCAGTTTTTGTTTCAAAAGGAGCTATGCTTATCTTTCTTTTCTCATTAAATAACTCACTTTCCAAGCTTAGTTCCATATCATTAAGTTCATAACTATTTTCATTGATTAATTTCAATCTAATTGTAGCGTCCTTTCTTGGATCTATTGGTTCAGGTAACAATAATTCATATTTTAACAACTCATTGTATTTTAAGGATCTAATTTCCAACACATTTTCAGTTCTAAAAGTCTTATCTATTGAACTTATAACTATCTTTACTGCACTTGGCTTGTTTTCATCAGCATTATATGGGATTAATCTTAATTCAATATCTTTACTGCTCTTGCTTTCTACTTTAACTTCACTTGGATTTACTGTCCAATATATATCTAGATAAGTTATTGTAAATGTAATATCCTTGTTTTCATTGTTTATTATCTTTAAATTATATAAAGCGTCCTGAAATGGCGCTACAGTGCTCCTTATAGGCGTAGCTTGAACATTAACATCTAAAGCTTTCACAGTTAGAGGTAATAAAAAAAGTACAAACAATAGTAATATTAGCCTCTTTTTCATATTTTTACCTCTTTTTACCGTCGTAGATATAGCAAGCAAATATATAAAGCTTTCCTAACTATTTTAATGTCATTCCTCAATAATAAAAATATTCGTTTTATGCTCTTATCAGTCTTTTCTTTTCCATAGACTTTAAATTTTCAGCTAAAATAGTTTGATAAAGAGTGATCATTTTCTGAACAACAGGATTATTCAGATTAATTTTATATAATTTAGCCATTCCAACCTGTCTTACTTGTATTACAATATTATTTTCAATCATTTTTGGAAAAATTCTGTTAAAAGTAGTCCAGCTAACCCCAGCTTTCTTTGAAATATCAGTCATTGTATAATCAAATTCTCTCCCAGTTATTAAAAGATCTAATATTCTCATAAAAGGACTATATCCTACATAATCTAAGAATACATTTTTTTCTTTCATAATAAGTTAATTAATAATAAACTATTTAAATCTTCCTATTTGGTATAATATTATACTTTTTTAGAGAACACCTGATTTTTATATTTTTCTGTGTATTGGTAATTATGGATTTAGAAACAGATAAAATAAAGAAGTTCATTCTTGAAGAATTAATAAAAAAATCTAAATTTGGAGGTTCCCATACGCCGTTAGATAATGTTATTAATCATTTGCCAGAAGAATTTTTTTACAATAAGAAAGGAAAAAGATTAATAGAAGATGCAATAAAAGGATTGAATAACCAAGGCTGGATTTTAATTCTTAAAAAAAGAACAGGAAAAGGTTCTGATCTTCATATTTCTATAAATCCTAGAGCTATAAAAGAAATTTCTGCATTTTTCGAATTAAATAGATAATGGGATTGCCCGGATTTGAACCGGGATTACCAACACCCCAAGCTGGCGTCTTAACCAAGTTGGACTACAATCCCATAGTAACTTTTAAATATTAATTCTTTTTTTAAATATTGCTTTTAAGGAGGCATTAAAATGAGTGAATATCAAATAAGCACAAGATTAGACAGAGAACGCAAAAGTTCACAAAAAGAAAGACATCCAACTATCGATGCAGATGATTTGGAAGCTTTAACAAAAGCAGGAATGCCAATAAATCTCAGACATATTCCTAGAGGGGTTTTAAATTTGGCCGGGAAATATGCAACTGCTGCAGAAGACACAGGATATCAACCAATGTATCCAACAGATAATGAGGAATAAATTTTAGAATTTTTTATTTTATTATTTCACTTACATGATCTTTCTTATTAAATCTTATCACATTTTCCACAAAACTTTCAATCTTGCTTTCATGGCTTACTATTATTATTTGTTTTACATTAATTTCTTCCAGTAGTATTCTTATCCTATCCAATTGATCCTCGCTAAAACCGTCAGTAGGTTCATCCAAGATCAATAAATCTTTCGTTTTAATTGCGCTTATTAGATTATTAATCACTTGATTTAAACTTAATCTGTAAGCCAAAGCAGCGGCTGTTTTCTCTCCGCCAGATAAAAAACTATAATCAATATTGTATCCATTCTGCTCGATTAGTGGGGTAAATTCATCATCTAGTTTTACATTCAAATTCTCATCATCAATTAATATGTTAAACCATCTGTCAAATAAATTGGAAAAATCATTATGGACTCTCAGCATTATATGCCTTTCCATAGTATTAAGTAAATTAACCAAGTTTTCTTCTGTCCAATATTGAATCTCATTTAATTTAGTTAAATTATCTTTAATTTTATCCAATCTTTCCAGGTTATTTTTTAATTTTATCAAACTTTTATTGTTATCTGCAACTTTATTTTCCTTACTCTTTATATCTACTTCAATGCTCTTTTCTTTCTCTCTAACTTCATCAATCTCTTTCTTTAATATTGAATATTCATTATCAATATCTTTAAATTCACCTATTTGTTTGCTTAAAATTTCAATCTCTTCTTTTATATTGTGGATATCTTTATTTATTTTAATATCTTCCTCTCGTAACTTATCAAACCTTTCTTTCTTTTCTTCTAAATCTCTTTTTTTCAACAAATAATATTCATATTTACTTTTTATTTCCTTTAACTCATCAATCTCTCTTTTTAATCTCTCTTTTTCTTTGTTTATTAGATTAATTCTAACATCAATTATAGGAATATTATCTAAAAACTGATTTATCTTTTTCTTTTCTTCATCAAGTATGGAATGTTTGTGATCTGCGCTTACATTTTGCTTACACATCGGACAAACATCTAAACTATTTACCTTATTATTTAGTTCTTCAAAATTATTCTTCTTTATTAAAGCTTCATTCAACTTAAAATTCAGATCTTTGAATTCACTTTCAAAATTTTTTAATTCACTTTCTTTTAAACTTATTTTTTCATCTGTATCTTTCTCAATATAATATTCATAAACATCTTTTTCTAATTTATCTATATTCTTTTTTAAATCAACCATATCATTTTTAATATTATCAATATTATTTAGTTTCAAATTCAGGGTGCTTTCATTAACCCTTAATTTGGTTTTAAATTCGTTTAACTTCTTGTTATTTTCTTCAACCTTATCTAATTCTATAACTAATTTTTTCCTAAAATCAACAAATTGTTGTAGATCTAATCCTAATCTTTTAACAATATTATTAATACTTTCATTATCTTGTTCTAACTTTGTTTTCTCTTCATTAAATTCAGCATAATTATTTAACATAAAACTAAATTCTTTTTTCTTTGTTTTTAGAGCAGAAATAAAAACATTGGAATTTTCGATTAATCTTTTATATTTATCAACACCAAAAACCTTTCTTAAAGTATCTAACCGCGAGTCTTTATCTTCTAACAATATATGTTTCATCTCTTCTTGAGGCGTATAAACGGTAAATCTAAAAATCAATGATTTACTTTTTGTAACTAGTTCTTGAGGATAATTGAATAATTCCAAAACTCTCTGTTTTAATTCCACTGGGCTTAGATCTTCTTTTTTACCATTGTATATTAAATATCCTTGATCTTGCCCGCTTGAATCTTTAACTCTTTTCAAACTTCTTTTTATTATTACTTCTTTTCCATCAATATCAAATATTAATTCAACACTCCCCTTATTACTTCCATTCCTTAACAAAGAATTTCCATCTAAACTTCCTCTTTGCAGTCCGAATAAAGCAAAGTCAATTGCCAATAATATTGTACTTTTCCCACTGCCTATATCCCCACTTAATAAAATACTCCCTATAGGAAACTCTATTTCTTGATTTAAATAACTTCTAATATTTTCCAGCTTTAATTTTTTTATAATCATTTAAAACACGCTTTTTAAATTCCACATAATCTTTTGTGTTAAAAACACTCCCTGCAGAAGTTTTATGACCTCCACCAGAGGCATTTTCGAAACCAACAACTGCTTCACTTAGAATATCATTCACAGCAATTTTTTGATCTTGTCTTCTTGCGCTTACATTATATCTTCCATTAAAATTTTGTGTTATAACTAATGTTCTGCTTTGGTCTTTTGCAGATATTATTGAAGAAATTACAGAAGTTAGGGGATATTTGCTCTTCACTTCATACCAGTCTAAATCTCCGTGAACCTCTTTCTTTTTATTGAATTCTTTTACAGCCTTATCAACTTCTATTTTAACCTTATCATAATATTTTTTTAGATTAGATTTATGGACATCTCTTGGATTTTTTGCGTTATAAATTATATCAAAAATCTCTTGAACATTGTCTAAATTATAAACTTCAGCATATTTTATTATGCTACCAATTTCACCAAGCTCATTCGTAAATATATCTTTAGTTTTTTTTATATTATATCTTTTGAATACCTTATCAAGAAATTCTCCCCAATATTTAAAAGCATAATCTGTTATCAATCCCGCTGCAGCTAACCAATCTAAATCTTCTAAATTAACATATCTTGAAAAATAATCAAAAGCGATTTTACTGCTAGGATAATAACTTCCTTCTTTTAACAGACATATATTTTCATTATTAATGTCAGTATATTTTTTATGATGGTCTATAATTAATATTTTAGAAAACTTTTCAGCAATTAAAACACCTTCCGGTCTATAATCAATAGGTTTATCAGTTATAATCAATCTATTAATCTTATTCTCTTTTAATTTTTTTATTGTTTCATCAAATATATCTCCAGTCCTATCATCTTGATGAACTCTTAATTTAGTCTTATTCCCAGTTATCTTTTCTACAGCTTTAGCAACAATTACAGCACTACAAACCCCATCAGGATCTGTATCGTGAAGTATAGCCACTCTTGAATCTTTTCCTAAGCTTCTAACAAATTGATCAAAGTTCATTTCCAAATCTCCCCTAAATTAAAAACCTTTACAAAGTTATTTACTATTCTCTCATCAAAATCACTATTTCTTTCTCCTTCTCCTTTTTCAATATTCAAAGAATTTAAAATATTATGGGTTATTATCTCTTCATTATCAATCTTAATCTTTCCTAAGTTTTCTTTTATCACTTTATTTTCAATATCTTCTATATCTCCACCTTCTATTTTTAATTCTTCATAATCTTTTGTTGTTAATTTAGTTGTATTTTTCAAAACAATATAAGCTTCATTTAATTTATTATTAATTTGCTTCCAATCAATATCACTTGATTTTCCATTGCTTAAAACCCCATGAATTCTTAAAGTTACAATTTTATTATCAACATTAATATTTAATTCATCTAATATTATATCATTAGCTTCATTACTTGTCTTATTATCAACATTAATATTTAAATTTATAACATCATAAAACTTTACAGGAACATGTTTTACATTAATCTCATTATTTACATCCACAATAAAAAAACCCCCATGATGAAATCTTTCAATTTCCATAAAATTATTAGGAAACAAAGCTCCAGGATAAGTTATTATTCCATAATCTTTAATTTTCTCATTAAAGACAAAATGCGGATGTCCTCCTGCATAATAATCAAATCCTTTAGGCAATGAATCTAAACCTTCTCCCTCAACTTTCTCTAAGAAATCAGGTTTTAATTCACTTATTAAACTATGAAACATAAAAATTTTGAAACCCTTCTCATTTTCTAAACTCTCTTTATCTAATTTTTTATAATGTTCTCTTTCCAATCCCGTTCTTTGACCTATAATGCCTGTTATCTTAGCATTTGTCTTATCTATTGTAAAACTTAATCTTCCATCTTCAAACTTAAACACATTTTCCATTATCCCCGCTTTATCTAAAACATCGATCATTGTCTTTCCACTTGGAGAAAAATCATGACTTCCAGGAATAACATAAACATTGATATCATGTTCTTTTAATCTGCTTAGAACATGGCTTACTTCTTTTATATATTCAATTTGAGGCAAAGCAGTATTAAACAAATCTCCTGATATTAATAAAAAAGCAACATTTTCATTTATACATATATCAATAGATTTCTTAAAACTTAATAAATTTAACTCTCTTAATTTTGGCTCTTTCCAGCCTCCTATATGTACATCACTCATATGAGCAAATTTCATTTTGTCCCCCTTACAAATTATAAGATAGAATAGTATATAAAACTATTTTATTGAAATAAAGAAATATTTAATAATTTTTCTCATTTATATTTATTATGATAAAGAACTCATTTTATATAGATTCTTGCATATATCTAAATCTCTGGCAAAAAGAAGGAGATGAAACAAAAGGAATTCCGTATTGGATGATTGCTAAAATATTTTTGGAAAAATTTGACAATGAAGAATCAATTCTTTATTATTCTGGATTTATCTTGAAAGAGCTAAAATTTACATTATCAAAAGAAGAGTTTATGAAGAAAGAAAGGTTGTTCAAAGAATCACCAAATTTTAAGAAATTAATCTTATCTAAAGAAGAATTTGAAATTGCTAGAAAAATAGAATTGGAAATAAAATATGAAATAAGTTTTTTTGACATAATCCATACGTTACTGGCTAAGAAATCAAATTCTATATTGATTACAAGAGATAAGAAATTATTAGAGGTAGCAAAAAAATATTTAATAAATGCAAAACGTCCAGAAGAAATATTATAAATTATTTATTTCATCTAAATCTATTTTCTCTTTTGATAATATCCTTCTTGCCTTTCTGATTAGTTTAACAGAATTACCTTTTTTCTTTATGCTTCCGACTTCTTTTTCCCAGACAAATCTTCTTACAGCATCTCTTATAACATCGGATCTATTAGCGTATATTCCAGATTCTATTAAAGAATCTATTCTTTCTATTAATCCTCTGCTCATCCTTCTCTGTAATGTGTCCATTACCATTGTAATGTTTACGTAATTGTTATTATATATAAATCTTCCTCTTCAAATAACTTGTTTAACATTAGAATAAGATAGAATAGTATATAAAGGTTTTATTTTAGAAAGAGAATAGTATTAAGGATAATCCATATTTAATTTTATTATTTTTTCTTTTTTTACTCCCCTTCTTATTAAAAGGTTAACTAAATATTTTTCAAACTTAGGTCCATCAATAGTATAACTACTCCCCACTTCTCCTGGATCATATTGTCTCATCTGACCAGTATAAAAGACTAGGCTCGGAGGGTTAGGAGATAAAGAATTGTCTATATCACTAAAAACAGCACAATATTCAAATTTTGGATTTCCTTCAACTTTAACTAATTTTGAAAATTGGTCAATAAATCCAGCGAGAGTTCTTAATTGTGATTTAGTTCCCAAAACAAGAACGCGTCCTTCTAAATTATTTTGTTGAGGTTTTTCTTCTACACTAACTTTAGTATTTTCAGCATGATATCTAGCTATATCTTCCGGCTTAAGATTACTATCTGGTAATTTTGCTAAATCTGTATCTATGGTTCTCATTTTAATCAAGTTTAACTCAAAGCATATAATTTACAGTTATATCTCCAGCAGAGGTTTCTAAAACTAAAGTTCCTAATGAACTTTGATTTGGTGGACTGTAAACACCTCTGCCTTCTGAAATCATCTTTCTCACATTAACATCCCCAGCAGAAGTATTGGCTTTAATGGTTAAGGGTGCATATAAGTCAATATATATATCTCCAGCTGAAGTTCTTATTATTCCCTTATGAGCCACAGCTCCTTTAACTTCTCCGGCCGATGTTTTTATATCAATATCTAATCCAGAGTTTGGTCTAGGTAACAATAAAGTTCCCTCAAGACCATCTACAAACAATCTATTTTCTTTATATTCAGGTTCATTGTTTGTAAAACCTTTAACATAAACATTTCCATCATAAGACAATCCTAAATTAATATCTCTTGCACTTTCTTTCAGAGAAACTTTACTAACATTAACATATGCTGCATCAATTTTAAATTCTAAATCATTGCTGGATGCGTAATTTCCACTTCCAGTAATTATAACAGAACCACCACCAACAGAACTTATATGAACACCTCGTCCATTAACATTAATTCCACTTCCCCTTGTTCCTCTTTGATAATTTATGACATTTCCATCAATCTCTAATATTCCGTTTTCAGGCATTTGTCCTATGGTCAAACCACCATTACGCGAAACATGGGCATATTTTTTTCCATCTCTAGAAATTACAACATTATTTATTATACTTGATCCTGAAAAGTCATCAGGCAATTCTACACCATTAACCATTGTTTTTCTTCTTTCAAACATTTTTATTTCTCCATATTTTTAATAAATTTACTAAGCATCTACAAGTGCGTCTAAATGCATTCCTATAACTGCAGCAACAGCATCTTTTCTATTTTCAGAATCTTTAATCTTATAAACACCTCTTTGTATTTCTTCAAGATGATCTAGATGAAAAACAACATAAACAGCATAATGAGCATCTTCTAAACTGCTATCTAATGAGTCTCTACCAGGAGCTCCTAATATAAAATCCAAATAAGATGATTCAGGAAACTTTTTAAGAAATTCAAAAAGATATCCTGGATTCCATCCACCAACATTCATTGTACCAGGATATTCTGTTTCATCTCTCGTATATTCACCAGTTTTAACTATTCTTAAAATTTCTTCTATAGCGTCTTTCTTTGTTGTTTTCCTTAAAAGAGAAGGATCTTGCTTTAAACTATCATCAGAATAAGTTATTATTGGATGAACTAATCCAGTAGATGTAAAAACCAATTTTTCAATATCAAAACCTCTTCTTGTTAACTCTGGAAATAATACATCTTCTATTTCATCAACTCCATTATCATCTAATGCTCCTTCTGTCCAAAGTTTAGGTTCATCAATTCCAATGTATTTTTCAACACTTGCTAATTGTTCGATTGTCATGATTACTTTTTATTCCTCTAAATCCTTGGAAGCTTTGCCGCCATTTTCTAATGTAGGATAACAACCTCTACCATATTCTTTTTCCATTACATCAATTATTTTTTTATAAACACCACCCTCAATTTGTTTATAACCAAACAGGAGAGTAGGGCCAAGAAAATCTCCTAAGCTTCCTTTAATAACTAGCGCAACTTCATCATCTTTTTCACCTACAAAAAATATATATTTAATTCCATTACCATCAAAACCAACACAATGAGATATAGAGGAACTTTTATCTTTTGGAATTTTTTTCATCTCTTCCTCAGACATAGGTTTTAATATTGAAGTTGGTGTTTCTTCAGATACAATTTCATAACCAGTTGCCATTCTGCTCTTAATTAATGATTCTGTAATAATAATCTCTAATTCTCCAAGACCTGCACGAGATTCATCTGTAGGAGAAAATCCAAGATAAGTTCCATAAAATTGTTCTAACCCAGTTGTCATAATTTAACTATCCAAAAGTGGTATTTATAAATCTTTCTAATTCAAATTTACAGTCTCTCCAGTATTCACCATTCTTGCATCTTTTTCATTATATCCCATCTCTTTAGCTAAATCTAATAATCCAATATACATTCCACTGTCACCATGACTAGGAATTATTTTTCTTGGTTTTACTAAATCAATTAAATCTCTCATATCTTCTCTAGAAGCATGACCGCTTTGATGTATATCTGTAAATATTCTAGTTTTCATATTCTTTAATTTTCTTTCCAAAGCAGCCCTATTCTCAATATTTTCCTTTGCTGGAATTGTTTTGCAAGAAAATATTATATGGTCTTCATCTTTAAAATTAAAAGGTAATTCACCATTAGCCATTTTCACCAAAGTTGATCTTGGTTCTCCTTGATTACCAGTACATACAATTAGATATCTATCTCTTCCTTCTTTCTCAATCTGTTTTAACTTTCTTTTTATATTATTAGCATATTTACAAATCTCAGCTTCTTTAGAAAAATTAACTAACTTTAACTTCTCAGCAGCCATTGTATATCTATACATACTTCTTCCCATAAAAACTATTTTTCTATCTAATTTTTTTCCAAATTCTATTATGCTTTTTAATCTAGCTAGATGGGAAGCAAATGTTGTTGCAATTATAGCATGTCCTTCATTATCAGTCCCCAGTAAAACATCTTTCAACATTTCCTTTGCCACACTCTCACTTGGAGTTTTTCTATCATAATTAGAATACAAAGAATCCATTATCACAGCTAAAACATTTCCACTTTTTCCAAGTTTTTTTAATACATTATAATCAGGACCTTTTCCAATTATAGGATGATTATCAAATTTAAAATCATTTGTATATAATATAATTCCAGCAGGAGTATGAACAGCAACCATTGCTGTTTGTAAAGTTGAATGTGTAGAATAAATAAATTCAATCTCAAAATTCTTGCTAATTTTTATTGTACTTCCAGGGTTTAAACTTTTAAACTTATTTTTTATATTTAAGTTTCCATCTTTTATTATATCTTTTATCACTTCCAATGTAAATGGTGTTCCAATAACAGGAGCATTATATCTTCCAGCTAAATAAGGGATAGCTGCTGTATGATCGAGATGACAATGACTTGGAATTATCGCTTTTACTTTATCTCTCCAAGAATTAATTATATTATCATCAGGAACAGCCCCCATTTTTATTAAAGAGTCTCTATTTAACAAATTTCTATCTCCACCTTCTTCTTCAAAATCAATAACTTTTGGCAGATAAACACCCATATCGAGAATTATAGCTTCATCTCCAACTTTAATTGCAGTCATATTCTTCCCACATTCACTATAACCACCAACTGCACATAACTTAACTTCCATAAAAAGAAAGAATAATTGACTTTTATATAACTTTCTAATTCTATAATTTACATTTTTAGTAATCTTAGTTCCAATAACAGAATATTTATTAATTTATTGGGCATTAATCTATTGTGTACTCCATCTTCCATACAGTAAAATTTGACAAGGAAATATCTAAATATCTATCTGAAAAAGAAAGAGAAGAACTTTTTGATATAGAAACTAAACAACTAAAAGAAAATCCATATGTTGGAGATCCAATAAGCTATCCATTTTTTCGTGAAAAAAGAATCAGAAAAGGAAAACGTATTTATTATTTGATATATGATGAATTTAAAGCTGTTTTGATGGTTAATATTAGTGACAAGAAAACACAACAAGATACAATAAATAATATAAAATTTAAATTAAAAGAATATTATGAAGTGATCAAACAAACACTTAAGCAACACGCCTGATTCTTCCACGTTTTGCATCTTCTAAACTTTCAATTAACTGTGCCATAAATTCATAGTCAACTTTTTCAAGCTTTTTCAATCTTTTATATTCTTCTTTTGGAATAGTTATTGTTGCTGATGCCATAATCTCTATAATTCTTTATCATTTATATAACTTTCTACTTAATATATATCCCACCATATATATTTATAAACCTTATTGTTCTACTATATAGCATGATTTTAAGAAAGAAAGATATGCAAAAATTGAAAGACGATATTATTATTTCAAAAACTTCTAAATCAACAAATGAATGGATAAAAATTCTAGACAGATTTAATGTAAAAAAGAACGGTTATACACAAGCAACAAAGCATCTTCTTGAAAATTATAATGTTCATCCAAAATGGGCAAAAACAGTTGTAATAAGATATGAATTTAGAAAAGGATTAAGAGCTTAACAATCATCTGGGCAGCTAGCACCATTTTCAGGAGGAGTGCATACTCCATCACCGCAAACTACAAAACAATCAGCATCTGAATTATCTCTTGCTCCATCGCAATCATTGTCCAATCCATCTGCACAATTTCCAACACTTAAGCTTTCTTCAATTCCAGGATTAACATTATTATCATCATCTTTGCAGTCATTTCCTCCAAGTGTACAGGTATTTGGATTTGGTGGGCTTACTAATGTTAATGTATTGTCACAATAATTATCATTATCATCATCACATCCTTCATCTACTTGTCCGCTACAATTATCATCTAGATTATTACAACTTTCAGTTGTTCCTGGATTGATATTAGCATTATTATCATTACAATCATTACCACTACAACTAGTATCTAAATAACTGTCTAAATCATCATCACAACCAGGAGCTGCACATCCTTCATCTATACTTCCATCACAATCATTATCCAATCCATCACAACTTGTTTCACTAATTTCATAATTAGCTCCATAGCTACAAGCACTTGGACTCCATTGTCCGCTCACGCAAGTTTGTTCATACCCCGAACATACTCCTTGGGTTAAAGGACAATTTTGAGTCTGTCCATTAGTACAAACAGAACATGTATCATCTCCATTACCATTACAATTTTCATCAATTCCATTACCGCATATTTCACTAGCCCCAGGATTTATAGCATTATTATTATCATTACAATCATTTCCTCCAGCACAACTAGTTTTATCATAATTATCCCCATCAACATCACATACTCCTCCAGGAGGTAGATTCCCACCTTCACCAGCTCCACCCCCTTTAATGTTTCCATTAACACTTAACAACAATCCAGAATCAGCTCTTTGATAAGTAAAGATTATATCTCCTTTAAAAGGTCCAACAGTTCCCTGGGTATTATCACATTGTACACTATAAGTAGCTGTTTGTAAACTTCCCAATGGAGTATCTGTAGATTCATAACAAGGTCCAACATTACTATTAATTATACTTAACTTGCTTGAAACTAAATTAACTCCCAATCCATTTGTTATTCTAAACACAACATTGCTCCCCTGTATTGCAAAACCTTCACATTTAAACCCAGGTGGTAATTTACAAAAATCACCTGAAAACTCATTTGGATTTCCTAAAGTAAATATTAAAACTCCAATAACAACTATCACAACTAATATAGCCCAACCATAACTCATCAAGAATTCCATGGCAGCCTGTGCTCTTTTGCTTATTTTATTAATAACTTATCACCTATTTTTAGATTATTTGTTTTACTTAACTCCAATATATACTTTGCTTTTTTCTTTGGCATAATAAACAAGGTAAATGGTTTAATATTTTTCTTAATGTCAACTATTTTATAATTTTTATCTAGCCAAATAACATCTATTGTTTGAAAAACAAACAACATATGAATACTTGAACTTAATCTTCCTTCTATTGTTTTTAGTATAATTCCTTCTTTATCTCTCAAATTTTTTTTAAACATTAACCCAAAACCATTAGAAAACTTAACGTTAGTTATAAACCTCTTTTTACAAAACACTTTCATCTTGCTTTATTTACTTGTTAATTATTTAAACCTTTTTAACTATTCATGAATATAAAACTTTAAATATAAGTTTTGTTGCTTTATAAACATGCAAATAAGCTTTGACACAAAAAACGAGGGAATTGATCAGTTAAAAGAGATTCTTAACTTAATTTTAAAAGAGATAAAAGAACGTGATCCTACATTTGCAGTCGGTATTCAATCTCAATCTCCGCAAATAAAGCAAATTTCTGTTTCAGATGTTTTAAAACAAGATAAAATGATTGGCTTAGGAGTTCAACCTCAACCAAAACAAGTTACAGCTCCTTTGTCTCCAGAAGCAGATTCTGTAAAAAGAGTTAATGAAGAATTTAAACGACAATATTATGAAAATAGACAAAATCCAGATAAACCTAAAAAACAAAATCCAGCTGTTGATATGTCTGCTTTATTCTATGGTAGATAATTTATTAAATAAAGAAACATTTTTATACCTTCTAAAACATCTCCACCAAGAAAAAAAATTTAAACTACCAAAATGAAATATCCAAAAATAGATTTAAAAGAAATTGAAGAATTAAAGAAAAAGAACTTTGAAGAAAGGTTAAAGTTTATTGAATTCTATGTTGAATGGCTTAAGAAAACAGACAATAAAACTTGGAGCAAACAACAAGCTAAATTGATAAATAAATAGTTTTTTAAAATTATAAAATTAAAAAGAAAAAGTTAAAGATTTATTTTACTGAAACTACAATATCTCCTGTTCTTACCAAGGTACCTAAACTTGGATTTGCATTATCTGTATATGTCACCGAAAAAGGTGATTTTACCTTATCTCCAGAAACTAAATCAATAGCACCACAATCTATTATTATCGTTTCCTTAGCACCAGCACTTATGGTAATCGGTACAGCAGGAGAAGTTATAGCATCACAGTCAGCATAATCTGTAGCAGTAAGTGCAATATCTGCTGCAGCAGTTATTTCAATTGAATTTGCTAAACCATTTGTTAATTCTATTGTAATCGTATCAGCAGTTCCATCTGCCACCAGCGTAGTTCCACAGTTTAATGGACTTCCAATCCTACAACTATCTCCAACCAAATTACTAGGATTTCCAACTAAAAATATTAAAACTCCAATAGCAATTAAAACAACCAATATAGCCCAACCATAGGTCATCAAGAACTCCATGGCAGCTTGTCCTTTTTTAAACATCATATTTTCACCTCTTTTTTATGTAATTATTAATTCTAAGTTTAAATTCATCTATTTAAACATTTTTATACCACTCAAAAATAGACAATAATCATTAAAAGAAATTAAAAAATAATACCTTTAATGAAAAGAGGTCAGATAAGTGTTGAATATATTGTGATATTAGGAGTAATTCTTCTTGCTATCGTAATATTGGTTTATTTCAGTTTTTCAAAAGCTAGCCAAGAAACTAATCTTAATGATGCTGAAAATGCTATCGCAACTTTACAATCAGCTTTAGATAGAATTTATACTTTAGGCCCAGGAAATCAGGAAGTTGTTAAAGTTATTTTTCCACAAGGTTTTTCTTCAGCTATATTATCTACTGATTCAAAAACAATAATAATGAAAATTCAAGGTAATGCAGGAGTCTCAGATTTCACAGCAACAGCAAAAACAACATTACAACTAACTAACTTTCCTCAAACTCCCGGAATTCATTATATAACAATAAAATATTTAGATGATGGAACACTTATTGAACTAACAGGATGAAAAAAATGAAAAATGCACAATTTGGTATAGAAACAATATTTGCAGTTGGAATTATCATTTTTTTCATAGCAATTGTTATCATAGTAACCTTATACAGATCACAAGATATTACTTATACACAAACAAATCTTGAACAACGTGATTTATGTTATCAAATTTCAAATGGAATTACTTCTGTTTATTCAAAAGGCCCAGGAACAACATATGAAATAGATTTCAAACAACATAAAGTAACATTCAATGCTGATTCAAAACAAGTAATGATAGATGATTCTTATCCATGTACAATTCCATTAAGTTCAATAAGACAAGTTATTTTAGATGGTTCAGAATCTAAACTATTTACAATAGATAAGGAAAAAATCACTTTAGAAAATAAAAATAACATTGTTTATGTAAACTCAAGATGTGTTTCTTATCCAATTTCTTTTGCAACAGATGCGAATAAACAGATTTATACTAATCTGGTTAAGAATAGTGATGATCAAAGAGCAACTATAAAATTAACTTCAGATATTCAAATTCCAGAAGATCTTAAAGATTATATAAGAGATCATACTATAAGAATAGCTTATGTAAGGGTTGGCTCTGGACAAGCATGTGTGGAAGAAGACCTTCAATTATCAGATTTTTTTACGAATGAATTAGAATGTAAACCTTTTAGTGGTCCTTGGGGCGATCCTACACAAACTTTATGTGATATTTATACAAATGCCAATGACCTTCCTACATTATTTTGGCCACATTTAAATGATTACTCTATAATATTTACAGAAGACACAGGAAATAAATTAGAAAATCCTTCAAACAGTTATACTACATTAAATAATTGGGTAAGTAATGGGGGTGTTTTAATTTTGACTAGAGGCATACAAGGAAGCCCTGTTATAGCAGGTGTTACCTATCATGGTGCTGGCGGACCAGACCAATTATTAACAGTAACGTCATCTTATTATAATGATCCAGATCCTTATTTGCAATTTGAGGGTAGTGCATCAAGTCCAGTTTCATGGGAACCAAAATCTAACAATTACGTAACAAATAATCCATCACAAACAACACAATATAGAGATGTAGCTGATTTTCCAAATGGTAATGATGGCGTAGCATCATGGCATTATGGCAATGGTTTTGCTTATTATTTTTCATCCTCATGTGAAACTCCACAAAGTACATATGATCTTTTAGGACAAAGAATAGTAGAAGCTTTACAAAGAATTATAGGGACAACAAAATTTAATTATTTAATAACCAATCTAACAATCTCTCCATTACCAGAAACAGTTGAATCATTTACAACAAGATATGAATATAGCATTTCAAATACAGATCCAGATACAGAAGTAAGTTTACTCTACTATGATAACACAGACCCAAACAATAAATGGACAGATGCTTGTCCTACATTACAAAAATCACAAACAGAAATAATAGCAACTTGTGATATTTCTCCAACAGCAAAAATATCTCAAAATACAGCATTTGATTTATTGCTTAGAGTTTATCAGATAGCAAAAGACGAAACAGCATCAGTTGATTTTCAAGATGTAAAAATTTGTGTTCCAAATGAATAAAAAAGCCCAACTAGCTATGATTGACTTAATGGTTGCTATGGGAATTTCTTTAATAATGATTGCAGCCATTGTAATTAGTTGGAATAATATAATGAATGAGATAAATGAAAAAAAAGGATTAGATGATATACATATTAAATTGCTTCAAGTTTCTGATGTATTAATCTCATCTTACGGAACTCCAAGTTCATGGGAAAAAGATGTAAATAACATAGAATCTTTAGGATTAGCAACTTCAGATAGAGTTTTAAATACAGCCAAACTAACAGCAGCATCTTCTCTCTCAACATCAACAATCACTTCTCTTCTTCAATTACAAACTTACAAACTAACAGTTGATATAATAAAAAATTCAGACAGTACTTTACTTTATCAAATAAAAAGCACAAATGATTCACCATCAGGAACAATAATTGTATTAAATAGATTAGCAATATTAGAAAATGAAGTTGTCAAAGTTAAATTCACGTTTTGGAAATAAAGGATTCGTCTTTTCAATGGACGCGACCTTTGCATTGATTATAGTAGTTTTTATACTTACAATGGCAAACATTTATCTAATCTTAGGAAATCAAGCAACATCTATAGATGTTCAAACAAATAAATATGGAGATGATATAATAAAAATTTTAGATGAACAGGGAACTTTGCAAACTCTTAATCAAGCTACAATTAATACAGCTCTTCAAACTTTAGTTCCAGTTAATTATGATGTTTCAATATCTGTAAAATGTAAAAGATATCCTTCAGGAACAGAAGAAACAATAACAGCTGGAAGTTCAGTTCCAACAGATAAAGATGTGTTCAGTGGTACAAGAATATTTATAATAACAAATGCTGATACAACACAAGAAAAATATTGTTCATCGAGATACTGGATTTGGTCAAAATGAAAAAAGGCTTTGCATTCACAATAACATTTTTTACATTAGCTTTTTTAATACTTACACTTTCATTATTTCTCTACTCTTTTACCACATCATCAAGCAAGCGTGCAGTAGAGATTAGTAGTCTTGACAGGATTAATACACTTTCTTCATCAATAGAAGCATCAGCAAAAAAAATATTTAATTCACATTCAGCAATAACGATAACATCAACTGAAGTTGATTCAATAACAATTACAGAAAATATTCCTAATGATATTACTTCATTTAATACAGCTATGCAAAATTTTAAAACACATATTGAATCATCATTTACAGATACAACTTTAGATTTAGATCCAATAAAGACTACATTACCTTTATTAATCTATCCTAATCTAGTTTTATATAATCATGATTTTGCAAATAGAAATATCTCAATTATCCCTCAAGAATTAAATCTCAAGGGATATACAATAACAATAACAACTTCTTACAGCATCTCATCATGCGATACAGTTTTAACTTCAGGGACATTTCCAATACAACTAACCGCAACAGGATCAGGAAGTACCTCATGTTCTGTTCCATTAACAAATATAGATCCAACAAAACCAAATATGATAACTATAAAATCTGGCGGAAATAAAAAGACCACATTATATTTTGACAATCCGCAGTCATTACTCATCGGAAATTTAGATAGTAGTCAGATAACAATATCCACAAAGATAAAACTTGATCAATCCGGTGCATTTGCGCAGAAGACAATTTTTGTTACGTATCCAGAATCAATACTTTCTATAGATCTTCCTCAATTAAATGTAAAAAGACGAAGCACAATAACACTTTATCCATAAATTCAATTTACTATTTTAAGATTAATACAAGAGTTTAATAAATAACTTTTCGCTATTCCTTAATATGAAAAAGAAGGTGAATAGTGGGAAAACTCATAATATTATAAAGCATAAAAATATTAAATTTAAGAAAAGGAAGTTTACTAAACCAAAGACAATTCATCATACTTTCAACAATCTTTTTGACAATAATTTTATAGAAAATATAAAGGAAGAATTCACTCCTCAAAAATCAGAGTTTCCAAAATATGAACCACCAAAAGAATCAAGAAAACATAATTTCTTTTCTTTCTTGAAACACAAAGAACAAAAACCAACAGAGCATAAAGAGCATGAAAATAAAATAGAAAAATTATTTAAACATAAAAAACAAATTCAAGAAACTAAAAAAGATAAGAAAATAATTCTGACACTAATATCAGAGATAATATTTTTTATGGGGATGATTATTGTTGGAGCTTCATTCTTATATAAACCCCTATTCAAATTTTTAGTAGTAATTGGAAGTGCAATAGCATTAGTTGGAGTTATAATGTTTTTCCAATCAATGCTTAAAGTTAAGATTAAATCATTTGAACAGAAACAAGAAAAGAAAATAATTCTAAAAGAAACAAAAACTCAAGAAAAAATAAAAAATAAAAAAGCACCATTATTTATCAGTTTGATCATATTATTACTAGTTATTATTTATTTGTTTATAAAACAAAGAAGTTTATTGAAAAATATAACAACAAGGATATCTCCTGTAATATTAATATCTATAATTTTAGTATTCTTAATTATTGTTTTAATAATATTAATAACAATTAAAAAATCAAAATTAAAAAAAGTAAAAACATCACAAGAGCATAAAGAAGAAGTTATATTGAGAGCAAAAAAACATCTTAATGTTCAACTACATCAACTAAAGCAAACAGAAACAGAATTAGATTCATTGCTAGAACTTATCAATGAAAATGGAGTTGTTTCGTTAACACAAGCAGCAAAAGTATTTAATGTTACTCAAGAAAAAATAAAAGAATGGGCAAAGATACTTGAAGATCATAATCTTATAAAAATATTCTATCCAGCAATATCTGAACCATTATTAAAATCATTAACAATAGAAAATGCCGGAAAAAAAGACAATAGAAAAGTATAAAGTAAAAGCAGATGATATAGAGACAGACATTTTAATAACTGGAGGAATGGGGAATATATTAAAATATGAAGTACAAGCTTTTAGATTTACACCAGCAACTTCTGCTTTAATAGAAGATGTAAGAGAAGAGTTAATTACAGAAGTTCAAGTTACAAGTAAAGAAATCCTTGATCCAAAAGTTATAGATGAACTAAAGAAGAAATTCAAAGAAAAAGCAGATATAATATTAACAGCAAAAATTCCAACAATAGGTTCAGTAACAAAAAACATCCTTATAGGAGAGCTAATAAGAAAGATGCTTGGACTGGGAGATATAGAATTTATTTTAAATGATGCTTGGATAGAAGAAATTGTTATTAACACATCATCTGAGCCATTACGAATATATCATAAAAAATATGGATGGATGGAAACAAATCTTTATGTAAGAGATGAAAGTCAAATAAATAATTATGCTAATATTATTGCAAGAAGAGTTGGAAGACAGATAACAACATTAAACCCATTATTAGACGCTCAATTAATTACAGGAGATAGAGCAAATGCAATTTTGTATCCAATATCAACTAAAGGTAACACAATTACAATAAGAAAATTTGCACGTGATCCTTGGACAGTTACAGATTTCATAAAAAATAAAACAGCATCTTCATATATAATGGCATTAATATGGATTGCAACACAATATGAACTTAATGTTTTAATATCAGGAGGAACAGCATCTGGAAAAACAAGTTTCTTGAATATTTGTATGCCATTTATTCCTCCTAATCAGAGAATTGTTTCCATAGAAGATACTAGGGAGCTTTCTCTACCCTCTTTTTTATATTGGTGTCCTATGGTAACAAGACTTCCAAACCCAGAAGGAAAAGGAGAGATTAGAATGATTGATTTGTTAGTAAATTCCTTAAGAATGCGCCCAGATAGAATTGTTCTTGGAGAGATTAGAAGAAAGATTGATGCAGAAGTTTTATTTGAGGCAATGCACACAGGTCACGCAATATTTGGTACAGTTCACGCAAACTCAATCCAAGAAACTTTGCAAAGACTAATAAATCCACCAATAGAAGTTGCTGAAAATCTATTGCAAGCTGTTGACCTAAATGCAGTTATGTTCAGAGATAGAAGAACAGGAATAAGAAAATTATCTCAACTTGGAGAGTTTGTTGGTAATGAAGAATCTGGAAAAGCACAGGTCTCAGCCAATTTATTATTTAGATATAAACCAACTACAGATAGCTTTATTCAACACAATGTTCCAATAAAGCTATTTGAAGAACTTTCACGTCATACTGGATTGAGCCAATCTGAAATTGAAAAGGATATTAAAAATAAAGAAATGATATTAAATTGGCTGGTTAAACATGACATAAGAGATGTTGAAAGCGTTGGAAAAATGATGAAAGAGTATTATGTTGATTCTAATTTTGTTACAAAAGTAGCATCCAAAAACGAAAACCCTGACAAGGTATTAAAACTATGATAAGAATACCATTTTCCATACTACCTGTAGTTATCCTTAAAAGATGGTCCAAGCCATTGCAAGGTATAGGTGAGAAATTAAAAAAAGGTTTGCCTGAAATAGATTTACAGTTAAGATATGCAGAAGCCGGATTAAATGGTAGAGAATATGTAGCATCTTGCATAGTCTCATCATTAATCTTCTTTTTCTTGATATTGTTTTTATCATTAATATTCTTGCTTAAGCTTCAGAATAATCATCCCTATTTGTTTTCATTATCGATAGCTATTGTATTCACTTTATTCGGCTTTTTCCAACAGTTATACTATCCGAAGTTGATATCATCAAAAAGAATAAGAAGTATTGAAGTTAATTTAATGCCCGCATTACAAAATATTCTTATTCAAATTAACTCAGGAGTTCCTTTATTTGAAACTTTGGTTGCTATAGCAAATTCAAATTATGGAGAATTATCATTAGAATTCAAAAAAGCAGTAAAAAAAATATCAGCTGGAGAAGATGCTATTATTGCCTTGGATGAGATAGCATTAAACAATCCATCTATATTCTTTAGAAGAACAATATGGCAGATAACAAATGGATTAAAAGCCGGAGGAGATATAGCAAAAGTTCTAAAGGAAGTTACAAGAGCATTGTCAGAGGAGCAAATTATTTCAATTCAAAAATATGGTTCCCAACTTAATCCATTAGCTATGTTTTATATGTTAATGGCAGTCATCATGCCTTCACTAGGAATTACATTCATAATAATAATATCATCTTTTGTTTCATTGCAAGAAAAAGTCACTAAATTAATATTTCTTGGAATGTTTTTGCTAGTCGTCTTTTTTCAGATAATGTTTATCGGATTAATAAGATCAAAACGTCCAGCTTTAATGGGTTAAAATGAAATTAAAAATAAATTATACAATATTTGCAAAATTATACCCTAAAAAAGTTAGAGATAGTTATTCTGCTATGTTAAAATTTCTTGGTTATCATATTGATATTGAAAGTTTTATTGGTTTTATAATATTTTTTGGCATCGGACTTGCAATAGCTCTTTCAATTTATTTATATTTAGCATTTAAATGGAAATTATACTTTCAAATTCCAGCATATTTTATAATATTTCAAATTGCAATATACTCTTGGTTAACACTTAAGGCAGATAAAAAAGTTAGACAAATTGAAATAATACTTCCTGACGCTTTACAACTAATGTCAAGCAATCTAAGAGCAGGATTAACAACAGATGCAGCCTTACTTTTATCTGCTAGAGAAGAATTTGGTCCATTTCAAGTTGAAATAAATAGGATAGGAAAAGAAATAGCATCTGGCAGAGATATAGAAGATTCTTTATTTGCATTAACTAAAAGAATCCCATCAGATAGAGTGGAAAAAACAATGTACTTAATAACCACTGGATTAAAAGCAGGAGGTTCACTGGCCGATTTATTAGACGAAACATCCTCTAATCTGAGAAATCAACGTTTAGTTGAAGAAAAAGTTAAGTCTAATGTTTTACTATATGTTATTTTTATATTTATCGCGATTACAGCAGGAGCTCCAATGTTATTTGGATTATCTTCTTTCTTAATTCAAGTTTTAACTCAAAATCTAGCTAACATTCAACTTCCAGAAGGAGATTATGCAAACAAAATACCAATAGCTTTACATCAAGTTTCAATATCTACCAATTTTGTAATAAATTATGCTATCTTTTCTTTAATAACTAGCTCAATATTTGGTTCTATCATAATAGGATTAATATCAAAAGGATCAGGTAAAGAAGGTCTTAAGTATATGCCTTTAATAACATTAATGTCTGTTGGTATATTTCTTTTAGTAAGATTTACAGTTAGCAGTTTACTTGGTGATTTGTTTGTATTTAAATAAAATTAATCTTCTCTTCTTCCTCTTCTATAATTTTCAGAAAACGAATTAGCATTTTGATATACCAAATTAAGTGAACTTAACCCTCTTTCAGGCACATAAAGAGCGTACATATCAGGATTAATTCCTTCTCTTTTTAGAGCATATGAGTCTTCTGTTCCGCACATTTTACAAAGATCTCCTTTTTCTATACTGCATTAAATCAAACGCATCAGATTCTGAAGCACTATACATTCTAGTGTCATGCCCATGATGCTCATTTAACTGGTCAAATGGGTTATATATTCCAGCATGTGTATGATATTCGTCTTCCATAATTTTCACCAAAAATAGCAAGTTAAACTCCTTTATAAACCTTTCGGTTTTCTAGCACTTATAAGTAGTAACAAAAAGGAAAGATTTATATACTACAGAATGTAGTTAAAATATGCTTAAGGAGGCTAAAAATGGCAAAATATGATATATTAACAGACCTTAAACCATATTGGATAACTGATCCTAAAGATCCCCTTAAGTCTATTCGAATGTATATTGATTGTGTAGAAAACTTAGAACTATCTGACTTGTTATCTCGAGCAATATTTGGAGAGATTTCACAAAAGGAATTAATTAGACTAACATCAACAGTAATGAGCAAAACAGAATTTTTTAGAAAAGAATTTTCAACACAATGAAACAAGCATCATATCAAATACTAAAGAACTTAAGATTAAAAAACGGACTTTTCATAGCCGCGCCTAGTTCAATTTATGATAAAGCCTGGATTAGAGATAATATTTACTCAGCAATTGGTTTAGAGACTATAGATGAACAAGAAGCAATTCAAACTTATCATGCTTTGCTTGACATATTAAAAAAACATGAAGATAAAATAAGTCATGCTATAAGAGAAAAGCCTCAACATGCTTATCAATATATTCACGCTCGTTACAATCCTGAAACATTTGAAGAATATAATGAAGAATGGGGTAACAAGCAAAATGATGCTATCGGAGCTTTACTTTTCAAAATAGCTGAATTACTAGATAAAAAATTACCAATTTTAAGAAACTTAGATGATTATAGGATTATACAAAAACTTGTCTTTTATCTTGAATCAATAGAATATTGGCATGACAAAGATAATGGAATGTGGGAAGAATATGAAGAAATTCATGCTTCATCTGTTGGAGCTTGTCTAGCTGGATTAAAAGCTATTGCTAATCATGTTTATGTCCCATTACATTTAATAGAAAAAGGACAAGGAACATTAAACTTGCTTTTACCAAGAGAATCAGAAACTAAAGAAACAGACTTAGCTTTATTGTCTTTAATTTATCCATATAATATTGTTAATGAAAAACAAAAAGAATTAATATTGAAAAATATAGAAGAAAAACTATTACGTGAAAAAGGAGTTATTCGTTATATTAATGATCAATATTTCAATAAAGGAAAAGAAGCTTCCTGGACATTTGGTTTAGCTTGGCTTGCTGTTATTTATAAAAATATTGATAAAGAAAAATATGAATCTTACTTGCAAAAAACAATAGAAGTTATGAATGATAAACAAGAATTGCCTGAACTTTATATTAACGATGAAATTCCAAATGAAAATACACCACTAGCTTGGACACATGCAATGCATTTGGTAGCTTTAAGTTAAGATGATAGAAATACAAAATCCGCAACTAAGAGAAATTGAACAAAGAGCATCTCTATTTAATCAGAAATTTACAGGACTTTATGGAATTTATAAGAATCCATTCACCTATCAAGTTTTGATGGAAGAGTTAAGAGGAATAAGAAATGATTTGCAATCTATTTCTGGTTTAAGCGAATTTGATTCTTTTATCAAAGAACACATTTCACATTCATTAGAAGCTCAAGAAGCAATTTCTACATGGGCCATGAAAGAAGATTCAGGATATTCCATAGAAGATATATTTGAATTAATTCATGGTTCTAAATTAGAAGATTTAGAAGAAAGAATTAGAAATACAGATTATGAAAAATCATTTAGACTTTCTCAAGCGGCCATACCATTAACAAAATATTTTATTAGGAGTGATACTGAAGATGTTCAACAAATGGTAAAAAAAACAATACAAGGTTGTGCAGATGATGTTCTTGCATATGGAATTAAAAAAGGTTTCTTCCCCAAAGGATTTAGACCAGAAATAATTCAGCTACCAAATTTAGAAAGTTCTAGGAGTGGCTGGAACCCAGATTTAAGAAGAATGGAAGTAGATCCAGGAAGTATGTGGATATTTCAATTAAATGGAGAAAAAAAACCACTTCCTATAGATACTTATTTTACTTTATTTCATGAACTTATGGGACATGGAAGTCATGATGAATATTCTTTAACGCTTCCAGAAATTTTACATTTAGGAAGATACAATATTAAATCATTAGTAAATAAAGCAATTGCAGAAGGATTAGCAGTTTATAGAGCTGAAAAGGAAGGAGTTCCATTTACAAGAGAAAAAAGTAGAGAGCTAGGTTTACCACAAGAATATGTTGAAGATAGAATTGCAGATAAAACAGAATTCAGTTTAGATTATTTAGCTTATGCAGTATACAAAGGAATTTTGCAAGCAAAGAAAAAAGCTGAGCCAGATTTTAATGTCAGACAAAGAATGAAAGAAAGATTAAAATCATTTCCCCTTTACAGAGATTCTGAAGAACCATCCCAAATTAGCGGTTATCAAGCTTTGGAAGAAGCATCTTATGTTACAGGAGAAAAACATATTCTAGATTTAGAAAGAAAATTAAGAACAGAACACGGAATTGAAATTATGGAAAAACATAGACATGAACTCAATCAAGCAATGTCAACAGGAGCATGGTCTTGGAAAGTTTATCCAAAATTTGTTTCTTGGTATTTTAAACAGTTAACAAAGGATTCAAAATAAATGATAAATCTAACAACAAAACCAGGACAAGAATCAAAATTCGCTACTTTTAGTAATTATTTCGAAGCAGCACAAAGATTAGGTTCAGGATATCATGCAGATGTTAGAAGACTCGGAGAAATTGTAATTAAAAGAGCAAGACATGGTCTTTATGGAAAAGCGATTTTAAAAACAGAAGCAGAATTATTAGAAGAATTAAGAAAATATGGTTTAGCTGGATTAGTTGGAAATGTTGTAGAAGAAGGAAACGATACGTATCTTACTAGAGCATATGTAAATGGAAACGTTGTTGAAGGACATAATATTATTGTTCCAGCTGTCTATGAATTTGCGCGAAGACTCGGAATTTTTGATAGGAAACATCCTAATTTTACAGTAGCTGATTTACATGCAGAAAATGTTGTCGCTCAACCTTCCGGTGAACTAATAGTTATAGATCCAATTAAATCAAGACCTGACGTGCCAAGAAGATTTAGAGAACTAAATATGTTATATCAAGCAGTAAACAAAAAGAATCCATCCATTTCTGAAAAAAAACTTATTGCTGCATATCAGAAAGGTTTTACTTATCATTAAGCTTATTTCTTCCTTAATTTAAATACAACTGTAAAATTTTTACCTTTATTATTTTCATATGAATCTGTAGTTAAAAATTTTTTTAATTTTTGATTTATTTTTGTTATGACAACTTTTTCCAATAACAAATTGTTTTTTGTTAAAAATTCTAAATTTTCTTTAATAGTATGTCTAAAATTTATCTTACTCCAATTTAGATTATTTTCATCTTGAATTTTATTATCTTCCTTTAATCGATTTTTTAAGAAAGCAGGAACTAAATTTTCTACATTTGTAATTCCCCAAACAAAGTCATCAAAAACACATTGTCCATTCTTATTTAAATGTTTATTTATATAATAATAAAATTTTCCAAGATCTTTTATATGTGCAACAGAAATACTTGCAATAATAATATCATACTTTTCATTAACTCTTAAAAAATTTGAAACCTTATAATTAACTTCACCATCAAATTTAGATTTTACTACATCAATCATTTTAGGAGAGATATCCACCGCAGTTATTTTACAATTTCTTTTTAGAAAAAATGGAATGTTTCTTCCAGTACCACAACCTATATCAAGAACCTTCATTTTAGGTTTAATATCAAGCAGTTCAAGAAAAACACCCCTTTCAGCTTGTATAGCAGGATTTAACTCAGCCTCTTTATCATAAGATTTAGACCACCTATCATAAAGTATTTTTATATCTTTCATTTATAAATCTCTTTTATCATCTCAATATACATCGCATTACTCCAAAGCTGATCTTTACATCCCAAACTTTCTTGAGTAATAGCAGAAGAAATCTCAGCATGTTTTCCAATAATTCCATGCCACAATATTTCATCTGTGCTTGCTTCAACAATTTTCTTAATATAGTTGCTAAATTTTCTTTTATTTAATCTATTCATAACTATAGCAGCTAAATTATTCATAAAATACCATGAATCTCCTCTATGATAACTTTTGTTATTATTTCCAGTATGTCTTTCATGGAATATCGGACTTTTCTTATCTATACTGCTTAATCCACCCCAATCAAGCCATAAATTTCTTAACAAATTTTCAAAACAAACTTCCCATTCTTTTTTAGTTAATAACTCAGGATATAAATAATAAACAATAAATGCATTTGGTCTCAAAGTTCTGTCATTTAACCCATCACTTAATATATTTCCATCCCAGAAAGCCAATCTTACTTTTTCTCTCAATATTCTTTCACTATCTCCATATACTTTATCATATTTGCTTAAAAATTTAAACATAGTTAATCTTAAAGCCTGCATCTCCAATCTCACTCCATCCCTTTTATCGCTTCCTTCTTCAGTATCCATCCAAGTTTCCTCTGCATTGTTGATTGCAAATCCATCTTTGGTAAATTTCTTAATCAAAACATGAGCATTTTCTTCTAATATTTTAATAATATTTTTCTTCAAATCTTTCTTTTTCTGCATATATTCATTTATTCTAAAATAAAGCCACCCAATAGAATCAGCATTCTGTAATTCTGTTGGCGGAAATCTATTTGGTAATCTTCCATTAGGCAATAAACATCCAACATCTCTTGTTATGATATGATTAGCTAATTTATAATTATTAATCATCATCAAAGTCTTTAAGCTTACTAATTCATCTCTTGTCCAATATTGAAAATACCAAGGATAACCTGCAACCAATCCCTTATCAGTAGCCATTTCATTTAAAGATATTATAGCATTTTTATAAGCTGTATTTATCTTTTCATCTTTAAGTTTTTTAGTTAATAATTTTTTGACATTTCTTTCTTGTAAACTTTTTAATTTCTTCAAATTTTTTAAAACATAATTATTTTCCTTAATTGCTTTATTTTTATCTATAGAAAACGTAAACACAAATTCTTTTCCTTCTAAGTTAAATGCATGGAAAACAAATCTTTCCCAAGGTCCAGAATCTCTTGTCTTATCAAACTCATAAAACCTAGGTTCCCAGTTTTCTATCTTAGCCATTTCATAATCCTTACTTCCAATAACTAAATAATTAGTAAATTCTATTTTATCAGGCTCACTATCCTCACTTGGATTTGTTTTCTTTACATATTCAACAATTATCTTACCCTTTTCTTCAAATATATTATAAAATCTCCCAAAATTTCTCATGTCATAACTTCCCCTAATGTCTAATAAAACTTCAACCCAATCTTTACTTTTAAGTTCATAAACAAAAGAATTTAACTTGTCAAACATAAAAAATTTTTCAGTGTTTGTTTCTTTTTCTCTTTCAACATAACTTCCATGATTTATTATCTTTCTAATCTGTCCTTTTAATATTATGTCTTCTATAACCTTAAACATTATTCCATTCTCACTGAAAAATACACCTTCATATCTTGAACTGAAATGATTGCTCAAAAAACAATAGCCATTATTTTTATTTGTTAAAAGAAATCCAATATTCTCCTCACTATCTTTACTCACTTCTTTTTTTCCTAAAGCATGTACTATTTTCATCTATATACCTTTTCTATTGCAAGATTATGTGCATTTATATAATTTGTTATAAGTTTTTTCCAATCCAAAAGTGATGAAACTCTCTTAGCTTCCACTTTATTTTTTATTCTGTCATTTTTATGCAGCATTGAATATCCATATAATATCTTAAATAACTCTTCAGCATGCTCTTTTCTTGTTTTGTTCATCATATTTAACACAAATATTCCAGGGTGTTCCCTATCCAATTTATCTTTAACAAATAATCCAAATCCTCCAACATCAGTTGTTATAGCTGGAACACCTAAAGCAGCTGTTTCTAATGGGGTGTAACCCCAAGGCTCGTAATAGCTTGGAAATATTCCTAGATGACTTCCCATTATAGCTTCCTCATAATTTAAATCTAGTAAAGCATCAGCTCCGCTTAAATAAATTGGATAAAATATCACTCTAACTTTATCATCGTGCTTATTTAATAAATTAAATTTAACAAAACTACTTAATATTGCATCATTATCATAATTTAAATCATGGGTGCATAAACTTGGTTGCCCTTTCTTCAAGAATCTTAATATCTTAGTTTTTAATTCATATAAAGTTGTATTATCTAATAAACTATCAGTTGAACATAGTCCATTATCACCATTGCTTTCTTTCGTTATTAAATCTCTTATCAATCTACTTTTAATTTCTGGTAAACCTTCTTCTATGCTATCCTGTACGTCTTTGAAATAATTTCTATTTTCAATTAATTCTTGCTTTATTCTTATTGTATCTGTTGGTATCCAAAAGAAAACAACAATATTCATTTCAGAATTTTCTCTTTTTAAAGCTTCATTTAATTTTGCCAAAGCTTCGATTGTAACATCAATCCCCTTATTATGAAATTCATATCTTCCAGAAATAAAGAATATCAATGTATTTTCTAAATTTATGGTATAATATGGCAAGAAATAATAACTTAAAAATTCTTTAATCTTGTTTCTAAATAATATATGTTTAACCGCAACTTCTTCATAACTAGGATATTTACTAATATTTAGTCCATTTTCTAATATTACATCAGGGTATCTTTCCAAAAAATGTTCACATTCTAATGCCGTTATCTTACTAACAGAAGTAAAAACACCACAATTTTTTGCACATGCCTTTTCCAGTAAAAATTTGGCTTGTATTCCATATTTATAAGCTTCTTCTATCGGATTAATCCTTTTTATATCATTGTAAATGTCTATATTATTCATATCTAAAGTTCTTCCAAGAATTGTAGCATGTGTAGTAAATACAGTTCCAACCTTAACATTATTTTTCTTTAGATATAATAACCCTGTTCCCGCCAAATACTCATGGAAATGAGCAACTATTTTTTTATCAAATTTATTTTTATATTTCTCAATAAACTTTCCGACACAATAACTCCACACAATAGTTTCATCAAAATCAAAATAGCTAGTATTCAAAGAATCTATTTTATAGCTATCCCATATTTCTTTTTTGATATTGTTAGTCCAATAAGTGTAGTTGATGAAATCTATTAAGATTACTTTTGGCTCTCCTTTTATCAGCCATTTTCCATAGTGGCAAATAATTCCCTCTTTCTTTAAATCCTCAAATATTTCCATTAATTCATCTGGTGGGCTCTTTTCATCAAAAGTTCCTATTATCTTGTTCAAAAAATAAGGTCCTATCAAAAAATAATTTTCTCCATGTAACTGTAATTCAGAATCTGCCTTACTTTTAATTACAGTATATATTCCTCCAACTTTATTGCACACTTCCCAAGATACCTCAAAGAGGCATTCTGTCTTCTCTTCCATTTATTTTAACATTCCACTTAATGTAGTTAATCTTTCGCTTACTTTCTTGATTGCAGATTCTCTATTTCTTGCTTTTAACATTTCTTTAGCCAAGAAATCATCATTAACAACATCTCTTAGCCAGTTTACAAAGTCATTTCTTTCACTATTCACATGGTGTTTATATGAATCTTCATCCATCATCTTCAATGCTATATGCAATTCATCCAAGTTTTTTATTGTTACTCCATTTTTTGCCCAAAACACCCTATCCTGTCCACAATCTTGCAAGATTCTTCCTGCTTCTTCTTTCGAAATTCTTTTTCTCATTTTCAATCCTCCAGTTTTTTATTCTTATTTTTAGATCAGCCAACACATTCATATATGCAATAAATGCATCATGCGGCGTATCATAAGGATTAAAGTATTTATGCACATCTCCATCATTAAACCATTTTGTACACATGTAATAGAAATGATCACTTGTCTGTAATCTCCTCCATAAATTAATGAATTCTTCATTTCTAGTCTGCATTATCTCTTGGCCAACTTCATACAACTTTCTTATAGCTAAAATCTGCATATTATTCCCAATCCAGGCACTTAAATCTCTCTCAACATCAGCCCATGAAACAATATTATGAACATCTAATTCTGCTACATTATCATAACTTTTTACAACTTCGCTAGGAGTCATGAAATTGTTATCTTTATTTTTTAATATTTCAAAAGGCAATTGCTTAAAGAATTCAAATATTCCAGTATCTTCCCACTGATGCTCTCCCAAAGTTTCATAATCTAAAAATAAGTTTACGACATTTCCATTACCATTTACTGTATTAATCCAGGTAGCATATTTTTCAGAGTTTAATGGCCATTCACTCCAGTCTCTTGAACTAAATCTAAATGCTACATCATCACTTAATTTATAATTTTTTAATAATAGTTTTATTTTCCTAGTTGTTTTTGGTCTATACAGGAAATTTGGACTTCTCCATTGTAATATGTAATCAGCTCCCTCTCCTAAAATTCCCTTATATCCCATATTCTCTATAAAATTAGCCAACTCATTATTATAAACTAATTCAGTATTTCTAAATATAGTTGGAATCTGTTTAAACTCCCTTTTTATCAACCTTTTATGCATATTTATCTGTTCCTTAAATTCTCCTTTTGAAAATAAAAATGATAATGAATGATAATAAGTTTCAGATAAAAATTCAGCATTTCCTGTTTTGCTTAAATCTTGGAACGTTTGTATTACTTCAGGAGCATGATCTCTTAATTGTTCAAATAAAACTCCAGTCATAGAATAACTAACTTTGAATTTTCCATCTGTTTTTCTTATTAGCTCTAACATCATTTTGTTAGATGGAAGATAACATTTTCCAGCAACTTTCTGTAAAACCCCAATATTCTTCATGTCATCAAAATAATTCTTAGCTCTTCCAATATCAAATACCTGATATTTATTCAATCTATATGGTTGATGCAATTGAAAATAAAAGCACACACTTACCATCTTCCACCTCCTAAAACATGATTATAAACTTCAATACATCTTCTTGCTGAATTATCCCAATTGATATGTTCCAGCTCTTTTTTGCCATTTTCCTTTAATTCATTGTACAAAACATTATTATCTAAAATTCCTAATATCTTGTTAGCCATTTCATCTACATCCCAAAAATCAACAGTTAAGCAACTATTAACAACCTCAATAACTCCAGATTGTTTTGATATTATTACAGGAGCTCCATGTCTTATAGCTTCTAATGGTACAATTCCAAAAGGTTCAGAAACAGATGGAACAACAACCAAATCAGCCAATTTAAAGGCCCTATTCGTTCCTTCCCGATTCAAAAAGTTAGTAAAAAATATCTTATCACCTATTCCAAGATTGGCACTTTCCTCAACAATTCTAAACCACATGTCCCCATTTCCAGCTACCACAAATCTTACATCATCTCTTACATCTAAAATTCTTTTGGCTGCTTTTAAAAAATAATCAGGGCCTTTTTGTAAAGTAACTCTTCCAAGAAATAAAACAATTTTATAATTTTTATTTAAATTAAATGTTTCATCACATTCATAATCCTCAAATTCTATAGCATTATGTACAACTTCTATTTTATCTGGATTTATATAATAATAATGAGTTATAACATTTTTTAAATAATTACTAACAGCTATTATTTTATCAGCTCTTTCCATTCCATATTTTTCCATATGATAAATGAAATCATTTGGGTTATTTCCAGTTCTGTCAATCTCAGTAGCGTGGACTTGAACAACTAAAGGCTTTCTTTTACCTTTTTTAATAGAACTTTCTTGAGCCATAACCCCTGCCCCAAAAGTCATCCAATCATGGCAATGGATGATATCAAATTCCTCATTTAAGGCTATTTTTGCAGCGGCTTTTGTATACCTTAAAACCTCACTTGCTAAACTACTTCCATAAATAAAAGCTTCAATTCCCTTTTTTTTTAGATAAGCTAACTTTTCATCATAATCTTTAGAATTCAAATAGGGAGTTAATATACTATCAACTTTAATTATTTCTACATCTTCACTAACCTCAGAATCAGCAAAAACAATATTCATATGTTCTTGTTTAATATCTTTTTGACCAGAAGGCAATACAAATGTTATTTTAACATCTTGTCTACTTAGTCCTTTTGTTAGTCCATGGCAGGCAATCCCTAATCCTCCGCTATACAATGGAGGTAGTTCCCAGCCAAACATTAAAACCTTCAACTATCTACACCTCTTTTCTCTTAAGAATAGTAAATTAATTAGTATATAAATCTTTCCTAGAATTCTTAATTTAACTTTAAAATTTTAATCCTAAATTAAGATTAACAATAGTTAATAATCTGTTTAGAGTTTATAACCTTGATTTATGCAAGTTTCTTTATTCTAGACAAGATTAAGCTAGTTATAGCTTTTAATTCAGCTTTATCTTTCATTTCAGCTCTAAAAGAGACTAAATCTTCTGTATTACTCGCTCTTATCAATGCCCAACCATGCTTGAAATAAACCTTTAAACCATCAAAATTACTCTTTCTTTTATTTCTAAATAAATTAGTTAGGTGTTTCATAATCTCTTCTTTCCTATCTGTTTTAATTCTAATTTCATCAGTTAAGTGATAATTATTTCTTAATTCTCTTAAATCATTAAAAAAGTTCTTGTTCCTACTTATCATCTCAATGATCTTTAATCCAGCATATAATCCATCATCATAGTAAAAATTTTCTTTAAATCCAAAGTGTCCTGAAAATTCCCCAACCAAATCAACCTTTTCTTTTTTTGCCATATTTATTATATAAGAATGTCCAATCTTTCCTAACATTGGCTTTCCTTTATACATTTTAATCACATCTTTAACAACACTCGAACAAACATTTGTATAAATTACTTTAATTTTCTTTTCCAATAACATAGAATGAGCTAACATAGCCAATAAAAAATCATTATCTATAACTTCACCTTTGTTACTAATCAATCTTACCCTATCCCCATCTCCATCAAATGCCAATCCAAAACCAGCTCTTTTTCTTACAACTTCTCTTCTTAAGTCATCTAAACTATTTTTTATCATAGGATTTGCTATATGATTTGGAAAATTTCCATCAGGATTTAAATGTAATCCATAATATTTTATTTTTAATTTCTTTAAAGCTTTAACAAAATAAGGCCCAACTATTCCATTGCCGCTATCAATAACAATTTTCAATCTTTTTTTAACTTTAATATTCTTAGTAATCCATTTGATATATTCATTACTATAATCCTTTAAGATAATGTTTTTTTCTTTATATTCAACATTGCCCAATAAACATGTAATATCTTCAATTTCCTTTATTCCAGTTTCATAAGTTAGATTATTTGTTTTGCTAATAAACTTAAATCCATTTAAATCCTTTCCCAAATGAGAAGCGGTTATCATAACTCCAGCATCTTTACTATAATATTGATTCATAACAAAATAAAATAAAGAAACAGGAGCAACCCCAATATCTATAATTTCTGCATCCACCCCATAAATAAGACTATTTTTTAAATTTTCTGAGCTTAATCTATTATCTCTTGCTATAATAATCTTCTTAGCATTACTTATTTTATAAAAAGCATAACCTATCTTTTTAGCCAATTCATCTGTTAACTCTTTCCCATAAATTCCTCTGATATCATTTACTTGAAATATTTTCATTTTCTATAAAACATCGCAGCTTGTTCTGGACTTACTGTATTTATTATCACTCCTGTTTCTAGTTCAAAACCAGCAAAAACAGCCAATCTTGGAGCTATTTTAACATGAAAATGCGAATTTCCATCTTTTATTGAGTTATGAAAATACATATCATAACTTGAATTTATTAATCTTAATTTCCTTAAGGCTTTTAATATAATTTCACTTAATTCAAATAATTCATTCTCATTTAATTCCCTTAAATCTTTAACATGTCTTTTAGGCAATATTTTAAGTTCATAATGATATCTAGAAGCAAATGGAGTAAATGCCATAATATTCTTCGTTTCATAACATCTTCTCACACTTTTTGATTCTATTTTCAAGATATCACAATGAACACATTTCTTACTTACCATTGATTCTTCAACTATATGTTTAGGAATAAAATCTAATGCTACTAATTGGCAATGAGAATGGGAAATGCTAGCCCCTGCTTCCTTTCCATGATTCTTAAACAAAGCTATATGCTTAATTTTATTATCTTTTTCAACAATATTTAATCTTTTGATAAAGAATTTTAATAACATCAATAAATGATTTTCATCATAATCCCATAATTGCTTTTTTTTATCATTGCTATCCACAATTATTTCATGAATACCATAAGTATTTTTTTCAACAAGATATTTTTTACTCTTTATATCTCTTTTTTTCTTATCTACAGCAGGAAATTTATTATAAAAACTTCTTATATCCCAAACATCACTATGTTGTACTCTCCCAGTTTCTTTTGGAGTTAATTTTTCATTTCCAACACAAAAATAACATAATATTTTTTTCTTTGCAATAAGATTGGGTCTTTTTTCCCTATTAGTGGATATTAATGTCCATCTATCTAATAAATAATCTTTTCTTAAAGAAGACATTTCATCACCTCTTTATTAATAATTTATAATTCAATATAAAAAGCTTTCTAATCAAAGATTATAACACTATATATAGTATATAATATATAATAGCAAACTTTATAAAATGGTAATTTGCCAAAAATTATATGTCCAAAGACAATTTAGAAGATGAAGATATTTATGCAGAAGAAGGCATGGAAGACGCAATAGATGGAGATGAAATTGACGAAGTTGAACAAGGTTTCATGAAGGGTTATAAAGAAAGAGACATGGCAAAATGCGCTCAATGCGGCCGTGTCTTAGATGACGAAGATGACATTGTCGAGATGGAAATTGATGGAAAACTAAAGCGCTTCTGCTCTGATCGTTGCGCAGATAAATATCAAGAACGTGATGAAGAAGAGGAAGAAGAATAAATAAAAATTCTTTTTTTACAGCTACTTTGCTCCTTTCTGTTTTAACTTTTTTCTGATCTCATCTGCTTTCTCTTTAAATCCAAATTCTTTACCAGTTTTCAAGACTTTATAAGAGGTAAATGTAAATATCAAGAAAGCTAAACTTATGAAGATATAATAAACATATCTTAAACCAATACTTTTTATCAAGATATTAACTATATTTATTCCAGAAGCTATTACAATAGCAATTAAACTCAGTAAATAAAGCAAAGTCTGTTTCCTTAAAGAACTTCCCGGAGCTAGATTAGACAAGGCCATAGAAGTCCATATTATAGAGAGTACTCCAAAAGTTATTGTCAAAGCCCCAAATGCAATATCAATGTTCTTTATTAACTTGAATATAGCATATAATCCTGCTACTATAGCAATAACCTCAATTATAATAATTAAATATTTGTTAACCATTCTTCTTCACCTCTCTTACTCTCCAAAGTCAAATGAAACATCACAAAATTGTGACAATTTATCTATCAGTTCTTTATTAGCTCCCTTTTCCAGGCTTATTATTATTCCTTTAACACCCCATTCTCTCATCTTCCCGGCTAAAAAATGAATAAATTTTGCTATAGTTCCAGGTTGATTATAAATTAATAATGTGCTTAATGAATCAAAAAACACGAATTTCTTCTCACCAGGAACAGCTCTAACAGCTTCATCCATCGCAACACTAATATCGCTTAAATTTTCTGGACTTCCTATGTATAAACAGTCCTTTGTTTTTTCTAATCTCTTATCTTTAGTATTAGTAACAGCATCAATGAATAATATTAAGCTAGAATCAATTTTTTCTCTTTCAAATAAGGATTTTAATGTTTTATATGGTTTATTTAATGTAACATAAACACCAGGAGTTTTATCCTCATTTACCAGTTTTTTTATTATACCAATATTTATTTTCTGATAATCTCTTGGATTAACTGTTGCTAAAGCAACAAATTCCTTTAACTCTTTTATTTGATCTTGAAACTCACTTACCTCTTTACCCATAAGAATAACTTATTTCTTGTTTTATTTAAAGGTTTCTAATGAAGGCTCTGGTGCAACCCTCTGATAAGCAACAAAAAATAATTTAGCTTTCTGTCTA
>CAZJUI010000005.1:0-57453 GCA_964549185.1 Candidatus Woesearchaeota archaeon | reverse complement strand
TAGACAGAAAGCTAAATTATTTTTTGTTGCTTATCAGAGGGTTGCACCAGAGCCCATTTCCAATAACTTTTTATAATACCAATAATCAACATATTTATGGACAAAAGAGGTCAGTTTTTCCTAATAATTGCAATTATCTTTTCTTTAGCTTTATTTACCATTACTCAAAGATTTAATCGAGTAGAGGAAGCTACAATCTTTGGTGATTTTCAATATCTATCAAAAAATTACCAACAAGAAGCCATAAGGGTTGTAGATTATTCCATAAAGAAGGATGAAGACAAACAACAAAGAATAGAAAGATTAAATACATTTACCTCAGATTATCTAACATTTTCAAGATTAACAAATCCACAGGTACAACTATTTTACATTTACTCAGATGAAAGTACAGCATTTGTAAAAAGTTATGTTGATTCATCTCCTGTAGAAGTTATAAAACCAGGATGTGATCAACCAAACCCACCACAAGAATGTCAGCCAATAAATCTCTTCGGAGCTAACACAGAAACAATAAACTCCGCAACCTTAAAAGTTGCAGGCAAAAGATTCACCACAGATGTGCCAATATCAATTAAAAACTATGGTGATTATTCTGAAGCAGATCTTTCAGGAACAGATTTAATTTTAATAAAAATTGGTTCAGTATTTCATAGATTTAAGACAAACCCATCATCTCCAGACCTAAAACTTTATATAGAATCATCAACACAATCAACTACAGAAGTTTATAATAGTGGAGGCACACAAGAATTTCCACCCTACATATTCCAAAAATGAAAAAAAGAGGCATTGAATCATTAATTTCCTGGATTTTAATTATAGGATTTACTATAGCCCTAGGTACGTTTATTATGATATGGGCAATTAACTTATCAAAAAATGTAGATCCTGGAAAAGGCCAAGAAGAGTCAACATATTGTGGAGACGTCCAAATAACAATTAATGATACGATCTGCATAGACAATTCAAATAATGAAAAAAACATAAGAATAAGTGTGCTAAACAAAGGTCCATTTACAATATGGAATTTAACAATTGGGAGAGAAGCATACAGCCAATTGCAATCGTGTGTTATAAGATATGATGAATCAAATAATTATCTAATAATTAAACCTCAAGATGCGAGATATATAATAGTAAATTCCATACAACCATTTGAAGATGATAGTTTTGGGATTTTAGAACAATGTCCTACATTTATCGGTCCAGGCAATGAACTTTCAGATTTATCACAATTCTCATTAAACTCAATTTCTATAATTCCTTGGATAAAAACAGAGTCTGGATATATAGCTTGCCAATCAAAAAAGATTGTTATAACAAGCAACCTACCACAATATTCCCCTACACTTGGGAACATAGATCCTGAATGCGTATAAACAGTAAATTTTATATACTACAAATAGTTTTTTCTAGAATATGAGAAAAAAGAGGGTGAATGAAAAAGGATTATCTCCTTTAATAGCTACCGTTCTTCTTATAGGTTTTGCCATCGCTATTGCAATATTAATCTGGTTTTGGTATGGAAATTTTGTAAAAAATCAGGCTGAAAAAGAAAAAGCTCTTACAGAAGGAAAACTAGCATGTTCTCAAGAGGTGAACTTTCAAGTAAAGAAAATTGATAAACTCTCCCCATCTCAAGCATCTCCCGATTATGGATTATCAATAACAGTAGAAAATAAAGGCACTACTAAGATAGATGATTTTAGAATAAGAGTAAAAGGCGAAACAACAGAGTCATTAACAGCAGGACAATCTTTAGATAGAACATCATCAAGACAATTTTCAGTTTCATATGATCATAACAAAGTAGGAGACCCAACTTTAGCTACCATCACCCCCATGATAGTTAGAAATAAATCTCTAGTTACATGCGACCAAAAAGCAATAGATGTAAAGATACAATGAAAAAAGGTATAAGTCCTTTAATAGCATCTGTTTTATTAATCGGTTTTACAATTATCATGGCAGTTTTAATATTTGCCTGGACACAGCGTTCATTTTTTGTGTTTGAGAAGAAGGATATATCTTGCAATCAAGAAGCAAATTTAATATGCGAAAATAACATTAAATTTGAACTCGGTCCTTTAAATGGTAATAAAGTAGAAGTTAAAAACACAGGAAGTTTTGCAATTAAAGGTTTTAATGAAAAACCAGTTAACAGAATTGAATTAACACCCCCTCTTGAGCCATATACAAGCTATACTATAACGATAAATAATCCTTCTTCAGAAATAGCTCCTTTTATCGAACACAAAAAAACTCCTGTAGATATATGTGAAATTGTCTGTACCAAACTTTATAAAAAAATAACTATTCCATAATTTAGACAAATGCTTATATATTGAAATTTGTTTTCCTTTATCATCAAAAGGAGGTGCTTTAATTGGCAACAAAAAAAAGAGGAATTAGTCCATTAATAGCTTCTGTCTTGCTAATTGGATTTACAATAGTTCTTGCTGCCTTAGTCTTTAGATGGGGCGGTCAATTATTTACAAAAACAACATCAGATACAGGCTGTGTTTCAGAAGGTTCTATAAGATGTGCTCAATCTGTAAAAGTATCTTTAAGCCCTGCATCAGGAATAGTAGTATTAAATACAGCTACAGATACTGTTACAATGTCTGTCCTAAGCGAACTAGATCAATCCATTGATCATTTTAAGGTGAGATTAACTAAATGTTCTGGTGAAACAATTGTCGCAAATGATGATGATGTTGATCTATCAACAGATCCATTACAAGGATTTGGGAGTACTATAATTACAGCAACTTTTACAAATGTTGGTGCACTAAACGATTACGATCCAGATCCATTAAATGCAAATTGTCAGGGAAAATATAGTGGTATTGGATTATTACCTGTTATCAACTTTATAACAAGCGATGGAAAGCAATGTAACACACAGGTCTGCGGAACAGAATACAAATATCAATTTACAGAAGCAGATGTTGCTTAAACTTCTTTTTCTTTTTTAATAAACTTTATAAACTATTAATTTAATCTTATTAATATGGTAAAAAAAGGTGATATTTGGATATCTGCAGTTCTGTATATGGGGCTTGGTGTTATCATTCTAACAATAATTTTATCAGCAGGTCTGCCTGTTATAAATCGGATAAGAGACAAAAATCTAGCCATAGATACAAAAGAATCAATGTTTACAATTGATAAAAATATAAGAGAAGTTTATAATGAAGGTCCAGGATCTCAACGACCATTAATTTTGGAGATAAAAAAAGGAGATTTTAATATTTTTGAAAATGAAAACGAAATAAACTGGACAATAGAAAGTTCAGTACAACTTTCAGATTTAGATACGTTAATTCAAGAAGGAACTTTAAGCATATATTCTACCAAAACCCCTTCCGAAGATTATAAGATTACATTTGGATTAAATTATAACAGTTTAAACCTTGTTCTAGATTTAACAAGTCCAATTAATACTTTTTCAGGAACAAATAAATTAATTATTCTTAATCAAGGAGAAATTTCTTCTAATCCAGGTAAAGTGACAATTCAAATTTCAATCATATAAAACGAAAAATATATAAGTAAAGCTAAGCATTTTTTTTATATGTTAAAAAAAGAGGCACATGTCGAATTAAAAGAAGAGCCTATTTTCAAGATAGATCTAAAACCAAAAATTCCTGTTTTTCCAGAAGTTCCAGATGAAAATGTTAATCTAAAATATCCATTAATACCTCCTTACGCATATGCCCATATCTTTTGGGATTTTGATAACAAAGAACTAGTTTATTTTGTTGAAGAACCAGGATTAACAGCCGAAGAAGCTAGAATTTTAAGATTATTGGAAGATGGAATTAAAGAATTAATAAACATAAGTTTCATTTCAGTTAAAGACCCAGAATCTGTTATTAAGTATCTTGAAAAAAATGTTCAAGTTTTATTAGAAGAATTAAGAATACAATTAATAAAAGAGTCATATCTTAAAATAATGTATTTCATCTATCGTGATTTTGCAGGTTTCGGAAAAATAGAGCCTTTTCTTAATGATTATTTTATAGAAGATATAGAATGTAATGGAACAAACTTTCCAATTTACATTGTTCATAGAAAATATAGAAATTTAAGAACAAACATTCAATATGACGATGTTCAAGTTTTAACTTCATTTGTAGAAAAGCTTGCTCAAAAATGTGGTCAATACATTTCTTATGCTACCCCATTATTGGATGGAGCTTTGCCTGATGGAAGCGTAGATTGCAATGAGCCATTCATTTACAAAGAAAATAATAAAGTAAAAATTTCAAAGATGGGAGAATTTATTGATAAATATTATAAGAATAATGAGAGCAATAAACCAATAAATGTTAGCAATATTGAAGTTCCAGCCTTTGATAAAAGTATGAAAATAAATTGGAAAAAGATAGATTATGTTTATAGACACAAAGCAAATGAAGATTTATATGAATTACAGTTAGAAGCTTCAAGAAATGTAAGATTAACTGGAGTTCATAGCATATTTGTTTTAAGAAAAGATAATATAAAACCAGAGTTAGTAACAAATTTAAAAATAGGAGATTATGTAATTGCTCCATTAACATTACCTGAAAATGATATTATTGATGAGTTTAATTTAGCAAAAGAATTAAGTGAAAGTGAATATTATAAAAAGATTATACTAACTAAAATTCCTTTACGTATTTTTAAAGATAAAAATAAAGAGATAAAAAAATATTATAAAGATAATTATAAGAATGTAATTCCAACATATAATGAACATAAAAGAAAGAGAATATTACCAATAAGATTATATAATATTTTAACTGAAGAAGAATTAAGAAAGTGTAAAATAGCTACAACATCTAGTGTACAAATTCCAACATTTCTAAAAGCTAATAAAGAACTAATGAGATTATTAGGATATTATATCGGGGAAGGTTGGTTATCTAACAGGAAACATCAATATTCAGTTTCTTTCTGCTTTAACAAAAATGAACATGAATATCATAATGAAGTTAATGATAATTTTATCAAATGCTTTTCCAATAAGATATATATAGAACCTGAAGAAAAAAATGCAAATAAATTAAGGATTACTAGTTTGTTAATTTATTTAGTTTTTAGAGATGTTTTAAAGGTAAGCAAAGGTGCTAAAACCAAAGAAGTCCCTGAAATAGTTTTTAATGTTAATAAAGAGCTTCAAGAAGAATTTATTAAGGCCTGGCACAATAGTGATTTTGGGAGCACAGCAAGCAAAAAATTAGCAACCGATATTTCATATCTTTCATTATTCAAAAACAGGATTGTCCCATTTTATGAAAGAGACAGAATAGCAAAATTCGATAATAGAAAAATTGAAAGTCATGAAATATATACTAATTATTATAGAAGAAAATTAAGTGATTTCCATACAATGGTACCTATAATATTATTTAATCCACTAAATAAAACACACCATAAATTAAAGAATAATAGACTAAGAAGGGAAAGATTGAAAAAAATATTAAATGAAATCAGATTTAAAAACTTTAATAACCTCGAAAATGTCAAATCTAGAAAATTCATACTAGAATGGACAAAGCGTAGAATAATAAAAAATATAAAAGGCACGAATCTATTAACTAAAGAAGGACAAGAAGTTATCTATGAACTAGATTTTGTAAAAAAATTAATAGATTCAGATTTTATATTTTTAAGGGTTAATAATATTAATAAAGTTAAACCAACAGGTAATTATGTTTATGATGTGTCTGTTCCAAAAAATGAAAATTTTATAGCAGGATTTGGCGGTTTATTTTGTCATAATAGTAGAGCAAATGCTACCTTTACCGAGGATATATCTTCTAGGGGACCAAGTTTTACTATAAGGAAGTTCACAAAAAAACCTTGGACACCTACAAAATTAATGCAACTTGGAACTTGCTCTCCACAAATCTTGGCTTATCTTTGGATTTTACTTGAATATGAAATGAACATTATGATAGTCGGGGGAACAGGCTCAGGAAAAACAACATTTCTTAATGCCCTAACATTTTTCATTCCACCACAGGCAAGAATAGTTTCAATAGAAGACACTAGAGAATTAAATCTTCAACATGAAAACTGGCTTCCATCGGTTGCAAGAGCTGGAGTTGGTTTATCTAATCTAGTTGGACAGAAATATGGAGAAGTTTCTTTATTTGATTTATTAAAAGAAAGTTTCAGACAAAATCCAGACTATGTTATTGTTGGAGAAGTAAGAGGAGCAGAAGCGTATGTTTTATTTCAGGGCATGGGATCTATCCAAGGAGATGAAGAAATATTTATTATTAAAGATAGAAAATCATTAAAAATAAAGATTAAAGATTTAAATGATATTAAAGATTGTTATGCTCCAACTTATAACCTTAATACAAAGAAAGTAGAAATTTTACCAATAACTGCAGTATTAAAACATCCAACAAGAAAAATATTATATAAGATAACAACAAGAACAGGTAGAGAAATAACATTAACACCAGATCATTCAGTATTTAAGTATGAAAATAAAGTTATAAGTGCCCCAATGGAAAGTTTAAGAATTGGAGAGAAAATACTAATTCCGTCTAAAATTCCTTGCGGTTATGCAGATTTAGAGTATATAAATTTATTAGAGTTATTGCCCCATGCAAGAATTTATTCTCCTAAATTGGTAAAGGAGGCAGTTACTAAATTAGGATATTATCCAGCATCTGCAATTTGTGGCATTGAATCTATAACAGATTATTATTCTAATTTTAAAAGAGCAAAACCATCTTCTTTAAAAGTCGAAAAATTCATAAAATTAATGAAAGATGCTGAAATTAATTATGATTCAGAAAATTTAATATTAAAATTTGATAAAAATAGCGAAAGTTTACCTTCTAAACTTTACTTAACAAATGAGTTTTTAAGATTATTAGGATATTATCTATCTGGGGGAAGTCTTGGGAGAAGTAAAAGTAAAAAAATTGCTTTATATAACAAAGATAAAAGTATTTTGCAAGATATGAGATATTGTATTTTTAAGATTACAGGAAAAAACCAACGTGGAAGAATAACAAAAGGGTTTGGAACAGCGACAGAATTATCATTCAACCATAAAGTGATTCATGAATTTTTAAGAATTTATTGCGGAGCAAAACATGATAAAAAAATTCCTGATTTTATATTTGGATTATCAAAAGAAAAGATAGGACAATTTTTATCTGCATTATATGATGGCGATGGGAGCTTTACAGAAAATTACTTTGGTTATTTTACAATATCAAAAAAATTCGCAGATGATATATCAAAATTATTGTTAACATTCGGAATAGTCGCTACAATTAGATCTAGAAATCGAGTGGGAAGAAAAATAACAGATTACGAAATACTATTTTATAATGCTTTAGACAAAAATGAATTCTTGAGATATACAAATTCAATTAAAAATAAAAATAATAAATTTGTAGGAAAATCAATTAATCCCAGATTATTAGGAGATTTATATATAGATACCATAAGGTCTATAGAAATAATAAAACTGGATAAAAAAGAACCAGTGTATGATATTGCTATACCAAGAACAAGGAATTTTATTGGAGGATTTGGAGGAATTTTACTTCATAATTCTGGTCATCCAAGTCTTGGCACAATGCATGCAAACTCCGTCGATACTATGATAAAAAGATTAGAAACTCCACCAATTAATCTTTCTTCATCACTTGTAGAAATCTTAGATGTAGTCTGTGTAATGACGCAAACAAAACTTCAGGCTAAACCTGTAAGAAGAATACGAGAAGTTTCAGAAATAATAAATGTTACAGAAAAGGGGTCAGCAAATATTAACACACCATTTATTTGGGATCCACAAAAAGATACTTTTTACTTCAAATCAAACAGCTACGCATTTCAAAAATTATTATTACATCATGGATTAAGTATAACAAAAATAATGGATGAATTCAATAAAAGAACAAATTTGCTTATTGCTATGTATAAAAAAGGAATATTTGATTTTAAAGAAGTTAAAGAAGTTATCAATGAATACTATAAAGATCCAAAAGCTGTTCTAGCTAAATTCGGATTAATATGACAATAGAAGCAATCTATCATAATGCAGAAAGCCTTAATGAAATCGCTGGAAAATATGACATTTTATTAGAGAAAAGAAGATTATTAACAGAAGATGTTGCGCGTGAAAAAGATAAAATAATTCTTAAAAAAAAGAAAGATGAGCTTAGTTCTATAGAATCTCAAATTAGTCAATTAAAAAATTATGTTATAAATATTCTAGCCAATATAGAAAAACTAACTCAGGAAGAATTAAGAAATGCCAATCAGTCTTAAAGAAGATTCAATAAGATTATTTGAAATATCAAAAGAATTAATCTCATATAAAAATCTACGTGATAAATTAATTCATGAAATAGAAAAAATTAATGAAGATTTTAGTAAAGATAAGATAAATGCAAGTGAACAACAAAGAAGACTTAATATTTTATTAAAAGGTAAAGGCCAAAGTGAACTGATAAATGTTTATGATGGATATATTCATGAATTATTAAGTGAAATTAACAAACAAAATTCAACAATATTAACATTACTCTCTCCTCCATCTTATCGTTCTATAGAGACGGTTGCTATCAATCCATCAAAAAGACCATTAAAAAAAGTAATGGATTTAGAAAGGTTAAATATTAATGCAGCAGATGTAAAAAAATTTGTCAAATCTCAACAAAAACCAAAATCCAAAAAAATAGTCTCATCAGAAATAGAATACACAGTGTATAAATCAAATTCTTATGGAAAAATATCAAATGCAGTTGCAAAACCAATCACGGTTGCTTTAATGAGAAAATATTCTAGTTCATTAAAACAACTATTTCAATCTTTAAGACTGGCAGATATCAAAGTCTTATCAAGCACATATATCAGCATGACAATATTTAGTTCGATAGTTGCATTCCCAATAGCAACACTAATCTATTTCTTATTTACTCTAAACATATTTACAGCTTTATTAATTGGTTTACTAGCAACATTTCTCACTTTAATCATATTTTATTACTATCCATTTTCAATAATAAAATCTAGAAGTAAAAAAATAAAAACAGATTTAGTATTTGCTGTCGTACATATGGCAGCAATTTCAGGCTCTGGAATTCAGCCAGTTAAAATATTTAATTTATTATTAGATTCAGGAGAATATAAATATCTAGAAAGTGAATTAAGAAAAATTACAAATTATATCAACCTGTTTGGTTATAGCTTATCAACTGCGCTAAGATCTGTAGCTGCACAAACACCTTCTTATGAGCTTAAAGAATTATTAAATGGAATTGTAGCCACAATAGAAACAGGTGGGGATCTTAAGAAATATTTACAGGATAAAGCAGCAGATACATTAGCAACTTATCGTTTAGATCAAAAGAAATACACCGATACATTATCAACATATTCAGATGTTTATACAGGGATTTTAATTGCAGCTCCATTATTATTTTTAGTAACATTAGCTATTTTAGATAAAATTTCACCAGATATAGGAGGTATAAAAATTTCAGTTATAGCAACATTCGGAACATATATTGCTATCCCTTTGATTAACGTTGGTTTTATAATATTCCTTAACCTAACTCAACCAGAAATGTAAAATGGAATTTAAATCAAAACACGTAGCAGGAATCATTGTAGGATTGCTCGTTATAATAGCTGATATCATTTTTTTACTTGGAAAAACTTCTAGATTCTTTAAGCCAATATTCGCAATAGGTTTGTTTATAGTAATTCTTCCTTTTTGGTTAGATATTATAATGGAGAATAAAAGACAGAAAGAAATAGAGGCAAAATTTTTAGAATTTGTTCGATCATTGGTTGAAACAGTAAAATCCGGAATTCCTATTCCTAAATCAATAATTCATGTGTCAAAAGCAGATTTTGGATCACTTTCACCATATGTAAGAAAACTTGCACACCAGATAGAGTGGGGAATTTCAATACGAGATGCATTAACAACATTTGCTAAAGATACAAATAATAAAATAATCTCTCGTTCTATATCTATAGTTATAGAAGCTGAACGTTCTGGTGGTAATATAGATGAAGTATTGCAAGCAGTAACAGATTCTATTTTACAAGTTAAAAAAATGAAGGAAGAGAGAAGATCAAACACATATACACAAATGATTCAAGGTTATTTTGTTTTTTTTGTGTTTATATTTATCATGATAATTCTACAAATTTATTTATTGCCCCAATTAGCAGATGTTAGTGTATCTGTATCAACCGGAATAACAGCGGGTTTTGAAGGATATTTTGAAGGTAATGCTCCAGTAAGCACAGCACAGACAGTTAACTTTAAAACAATATTTCTCGGTTTGGTTCTGATTCAAGGTTTTTTTGCAGGATTAATGATAGGTAAATTTTCAGAAGGTGAACTAAAGCAGGGATTAAAACACTCATTAATATTGATGATAATAAGTTATTTGTTAATAACAACAGTTGTAGGATGAAAAAAGGCATTAATTATATTGATTGGGTAATTGCAATAGGCATTTTTATAGTTTATATTATATTTATATTTGTAGTTTTTAAGCCAGGAATTAGAGATCCATCTTCTCCAAGCTATATGCTTGATATTGTAAAAACGAATTTCATAAAAGAAACATATTATTCTATAGAGATAGTTAATTTATTTGTAAAACCAGACTCAGATGGCCAAAAAATATATCTTATTCAAAAGTTACCATTTAGCTGGCAAAATGGGAGGGTGTTGATGAAGGAAGGAAATAATAATATAAATATAGAAATAGACAATTCAGTTAATCCACCTGCATTGGAATTTCAAGACACCTTTTCAGCAAACATTGAAAAGGAATACAAATTAATATATAATCCAGAGCTTAGTTTACAACCCGTTTCAATTTCCCAAACAGATATATTAACAGATTACAGGTTTGGAGTAAAACAAAATTTATTTGGAGTATCTCTAAGTAACATTACAAAACTTGGTGCTAAAGATTATCAAGCAGTAAAATCAGCGTGGCATTTCCCACTCTCAAAGGAATTTAATATAGAGATAAAAAAGATAGAAGATCAATCTATATTGCTTAACTTTCCGGGAAATACGCCTACCTCAGATGTAAAAGTTTTTGTAATTAACTATAATGATAATGTAATCCAAGATGAAGGAACTAAAACTCCTGTTTTAGTGACATTAAAAACATGGTAAATAAAAAAGGTTTTGTAAAAATATTAGAAGCAGTAATAGCAATCATCCTAATATTTATTTTTATCACTTTAATCATTCCAAGAAAAGCTCAGGAACAAGCAACAATCCCTAGAGAGATAACAGCCGCACAAACCAGGATAATAGATGGAATACAGAGTGATGAAACATTAAGGCAAAAAATCTTTAATAACAACGACAACACATTGCAAGATTTCATAAACTCTAACATTCAGCAAAATATGGGCGTTCATTTTATTATATGTCAAATAAATTCCCCATGCATTCCAGCTTCAGATATACCCCCCACAAAGGAAGCAGTTTATACTAAATCATTAGTTATAGCAGATAACTATGCAGGAAATCCGCCTAAATTATTTAAACTTTATCTCTGGAGAAAAACTTAAACGCAAACCTTATAAAATATATCTGAACACTTCTCATTTCATGAATATATGCGCACAGGGTTTATAAATAATCGAATTTTATGCCTTAAAATGAAATTTAATAGTGACTTATCTGCAGTGCATGCTTATCTTTGTGCTGATGGTTATGTGATAAGAAATCCAGTATACCAAAAACATAAATATTACAAAATTGGTTTTAGAAATACAAATTTAATACTATTAAAGGATTTCCAAAGAAGATTTAAAAAATACTTCAAAAAAACACCAATACTTGTAATAAAAGAAAGATGTTACATAGGTTCAAAGGAGATTTTTTATGTATTAACCAAAAAATATTCTTATTATTCCTATGAATGGAATATGCCTCAAATCTCAAAAGAAAATCTAAGATTATGGTTAAGAGCATTTTTTGATTGTGAATCTTGGGTAGAACTGCAACCAGCTAAAAGTAGGTCTATAAGGGTAGAATGTGTAAATCTTAAGGGGCTAAAACAAGTGCAAAAAGCATTATCTAGATTTAAAATAGAATCTAAATTAAAGATAAGGATTAGAAAAGATAGGATAATTTATAGATTAAATATCTGTGGATTAGATGACCTTAAAAGATTTAATAATAACATAGGATTTTTACATCCAAATAAAAAAATTAAACTTAAAGAAGCTCTAAATTCTTATCAAATAGCAAAAATTTAAAAAGATAACTAAATCTCTCTAAATTATGACAAATGCACCTAAAGACATAAAACAAATCGAAGAAGCAGTTTGGGAAATTCCAACTAGCTTTAAAGAAGGAATGTTAGTACCAGCAAGGATTATTGCAACTAAAAAATTATTGGATGCAATGGATCCTGGAGTGTTTGATCAAGTAACCAATGTAGCTTGCCTACCTGGAATCCAAAGGTATGCTCTATGCATGCCTGACGGCCATTGATGTAACTAAGAACAAATATCTTGTTACAATGGAAGGGTTATGGATTTCCGATAGGCGGTGTGGCTGCAATGGATGCTGAAACTGGAGTAATAAGCCCCGGCGGCATTGGATTCGATTTCGCAAGAATCAAAAACTGCGACGAATGATCAATTGTGGCATGAGGCTTGTTACAACTAACTTAACCATAAAAGAAGTTCAACCTAGGATAAGAGAATTAGTAGATTCTTTGTATAAAATAGTTCCATCTGGAGTCGGAAGTAAAGGCTTTGTTAAGCTTAATAATCAACAATTTGATGAACTTATGGAAGAAGGAGTAAAATGGTGTATAGATAATGGTTATGGTTGGAAAGAGGACCTAGAAAGAATAGAAAGCAATGGTAAAATAGAATGGGCAGATTCATCTAAAATTTCACAAAAAGCAAGATATCGTGGAATTAATCAACTCGGAACTCTTGGTTCAGGAAATCATTATCTTGAAATACAACATGTTAAGCCTGAAAATATAGTAGATGAAAAAACAGCAAAGAAATTTGGAATATTTGCTGATCAGATTGTTATCATGTTTCATTGTGGCAGTCGCGGATTTGGGCATGAGGTAGCTACGAATTATCTACAAACATTTAATACAGCAATGGAAAAATATAATATAAAAGTAAATGATAGAGAATTAGCATGTGCCCCATTCCAAAGTAAAGAAGGTCAAGATTATTATAAAGCAATGGCATGTGCAGCTAACATGGCTTTCTCGAATAGACAAGTTATTTTACATAGAATTCGAGAATCTTTTGAACAAATTTTCAAGAAAAAAGCAGAAGACATGGAAATGCATTGTATTTACGATGTTGCTCATAATCTAGCTAGACTACAAGAATTTAAAATTGATGGAAAAAAGAAAAAATTAATTGTCCATAGAAAAGGAGCCACCTTATGTCAAGGTCCAAATAATCCTGAAGTTTCTAAAATTTATAGAGATATTGGCTCTCCTGTTATTATTGGAGGAAGCATGGAAACTGGAAGTTATTTATTATCTGGAACAACAAAAGCAGATGAAGAAACCTTCAGCTCGACGTGTCACGGCAGTGGAAGAACAATGTCAAGAACAAAAGCTAAACACGAAATTAGGGGAGATAAATTGCAGCAAGATATGGAAAAACGTGGAATATATGTTAAAACAGGATCAATGGCAGGATTAGCAGAAGAAGCTGGAATAGCCTACAAAGAGATTAATGATGTGATTGATGCAATTCATAAAGCAGGCATTTCAAAACCCGTTGCAAAATTAATTCCGATTGGAAATATAAAAAATTAATTATTATAGCATAAAGTTAATTTTATAAATTTATTTATACTCTATATATTCTATGCCAAAAGAAACAGATTGGTATGTAATAACAGGTGGCCCGAATTGTGGAAAAACACCAGTAATTGAAGCTTTAGCACTAAAAGGATTTTCTATAAGGCCTGAAGCTGCTAGTGTTTTGATAAACCAAGGATTTAGTGAAGGCAAAACTTTAGAAGAGATTAGAGCTGATGAAATTGCTTTCCAAAATATTGTTTTAGAAATGAAAATAATAGCCGAAAGAAAAGCAGATCCACGTCAATTAATATTTTGGGATAGGGGGATGCCAGACAGTATAACTTATTTTAGAATTAATGGAGAGTCTATAATAAAGGCTGAAGAAGAATCTTTAGTAAGGAGATATAAAGGAATATTTATCTTAGATTTATTACCTAATTATGCAAGAGATCATAGAAGAGTTGAGGACGAATCAAAAAGAAGAAAAATTCATGATACGTTAATTTCAGATTACCAAAAATTAGGATATAATCCGCTCATAATTCCAGTAATTCCAATAAATGCCAGAGTTGAATTTATTTTAAAAAATCTTTAAATCACATATATTTTCACCACTTTCTCAAAACAGTATAAACTTTAAATAGTCGCTTTTCTTATGAAATTTAACATAATCCAAAAGGAGGGATTTAAAAAATGGCAAATAAAACAGCTGGGTGGATACAAGTTATTTTAGGTATCTTAGCAATAATTTGGGGATTCACAACACTACATGCTACAATGACATGGGGAGTATGGTTAATTGGTATATTGGTAGCTGTTGTAGGTTTATGGGAAGCTTTTGGTAAGTAAAGATTTTTATACTTTAATTCTTTTTCTTTTTTTATGAAATACAGATTTTTAGAAGATGTAGCCATAGCAGATATAGCATTTGATGCTTATGGTAATAATCTAAATGAGTTATTTGAAAATTCAGCACTTGCATTATTTGACTGCATGGTTAACTTAAAAGATTTAAAAGGGAAGATTAAGAAAACAATTAAACTAAAAGCAAATAAAATAGACGATTTACTTTACAACTTCCTTTCTGAAATTGTTTACATAAAAGATACAAAACAGCTTGTTTTTCAAAAAGCTAAAGTAAAGATAAAAGATTTTAAGCTAGAAGCAACTCTTTATTGTGATAAAATTAATTATGATACTCAAGAATTAAGAAATGATGTTAAAGCTATAACTTTACATCAATTTGAAATCAAAAAGATTAAAAATAAATGGAAAGCTAGAATTGTTATTGATATTTAATTCTTTTTTATCTTCCTTAATCTTTTTTTAACAACTTTATTACCTTTAAATTCAATCTCTTTTATAGTAATCTCTTTTCCATGATGTTTATCATCACTACACATACAAATTTCAAAATCATGATGTGTTCTCGCTGGAAATCCTTTATCATAATCTTGCAATATTTCAATTATTTCTTCAAAAGGATCTTTTTTCTTAGTTTTCATTTTTTAAAACTCTCTATGAAAATCTTTATGATCTCTTTTAAATTGTTTTAATTTCTTACCCTTAAGTATGCCAAATCCAGAAATTCTTTCTTTCTTTACTAAATCAATCTCCACTTCATCGCCCTCAGAAAGATTTAATCTATAGATTTCATCATTAGGTATCAAAAATCCCAAGTAATCTCCAAATTTCTTAATTTTAACCTTCATACTATTTATATGATAATATTCTTATTTAAACCTTTCCAAAAAACTTTTCAATCTCAATTTCAGGAGTTAAAGTTACTTTTAAATTCAAGTCTTTCGGAAATATTTTAAAATATCTTTCCCACAAATATCTCTCTTCTAAAAACACAATAACCCCCTTATCTGTCTCGCTTCTAATGCATCTTCCAGCATTCTGTAAACTTTTAATAAAAGCAGGCATAACATATCCATAATCCCAGCCCTTCCCATATTTCTTATCATAATAATTAATTAATTCCTTAGTTTCCAAATCCGGCTTTGCTAATGGTAATCCAACTACGATCACTCCATTTAATAAATCTCCAGGTAAATCTATTCCTTCACCATAACTTCCATTGCTTATTGCTAATAAAACAGCCCCCTTATCTTTTGCTTTCTTGAAATCATCTAATATTCCTTCTCTTTCACCTTTATTAGCTCCATTAATTTCATAAAATATTTTCTTGCTTGTAATATTCCTTAAATAAAAATCAACATCATCTCTAAAAATATAGCTTGGAAAAAATACAATTACATTTCCAGGAATTTTATCTAACATGCTATTGCATTTCTTTGCTATATCTTCATACATCTTATTGTCTCTTTTAGTAAACTTAGTAGTAACTCCAGAAACAATCAAATTCAATCTATTATCTCTTGGAAAAGGATCTTTATATTCTCTTTTTATTATCTCTTTGATTCCAAATATATCAGCATACATATCAACTGGAGTCAAAGTTCCTGACATGAATATGCAGGAAAAAGCCTCATTTAATATTGGTTTTAAAACAATACTTGGATCTAAACATCTATAGCTTAAAGCAATATAATTTTTTCCTGATTTAAAATGTCCTTTCTTTATTATTCTCACAAATCCATCATCCTCTCCACTCCAGGATTCAAGGAATTTAGCTAAACTTCCAACAAAGCTTCTTTTTTCTTCTTCTCTTATCTTATCAGCAAAATGATCAAATTCAGCTATTAACTTCCAATAATCTTGTATTTCATTTACCTTGTCAAAAAATTCCTCTTTTTTAACCAAAGCTTCATATTGATCTATATTTATTTTTTCCTTTCCCAACTCTTCCAATCTATATCCTAATTCTAATATCTTGGTTGCTAATTCATCTTCTTCTTTAGCTTCCTTGAAAGCCATCTCAATCATATTGCTAGTTAGATTATTGCTCATCAAGTCTCTGCATCTATCGGGCAGATTATGAGCTTCATCAAATATTATTATTGAATTTCTAATCTTCTTATCCATTTTTTCTAATATTATCTCTCTTATACTTTGGCTTAGTACATGAAAATAATCAGCTATTAGCACTTTAGATTTTCTTCCTATATCAACGCTTAGCTCAAACCCACAAAACCCATTTATCTTGCTTTCATTACAAAAACTGGCAACATCTAAAGGATTTTTTTGTTCTAATTGTTTTAATAATAATTCTCTTTCTACAAATTTTTCATCACTTTTGCTATTAATATAGAAATTACATTCATTATTCTTAACCATAAAACTACACCAATCTGTAAATTCTACACCATTTGCTAGCTCCACACCCTCCTGACTGCACATATATTTCTTTCCTATTAAATCAGAAACCAAGAAATTTAATTTATACTTTTCCTTAATCTCTCTTAAAGTGTCAATAACAATTTTATGCTGGGTATGTCTAGAAGTTAAGAATAATATATTAATATCTTTGTCAATAGCATGTTTCAAGGCAGGAGCTAATGTACTAACACTCTTTCCACTTCCAGTTGGAGCATGAACAATCAAACTTTTTCCCTCTTTTACACAATTATATACTTCAGTAATAAAAGCTTCTTGACTTCTTCTAAATTCCTTATAAGGAAAGAAATATTGTTCCATAATTATTGGATTTACAACTTCCTTAAATAACTTTGTTTAAGACTATCTTCTCTACTTACGAAATCTTTAAAAATATCGAAATAAGCTGAAATTTCAATGATAAAGAAAATAAAAGAGGTTATAAGTTCGTTCTTTAGTATTTTTAATAAAAAGAAACATATCAAGCTAGGATTATATGGTCCTCCGAATTCCGGCAAATCGACTCTTTCCAATAAGATAACAAAAGACTGGCTTGGCGAAGAAATGTCTGCTGTTTCTAGAATACCCCATGAAACTAGAGAAATTATCCAAAAAGAAAAAGTAACAATAAAATCAGGAAGTAAAAAATTAACATTCAACTTAATAGACACTCCTGGAATAGCTACAAAAATAGACTATGAAGATTTCATGAAATTTAAGATGAATGCAAAAGATGCAAAGCAAAGAGCAAAAGAAGCAACAAAAGGAGTTATTGAAGCAATTAGATGGCTAGATAACATGGATGCTGTTGTTATAGTTCTAGATTCAACAAAAAATCCATATTCTCAAGTCAACATAACAATTCTCGGAAATTTAGCAGCAAGAAATATTCCAGTTTTAATCGCAGCCAATAAAATAGATCTAAGAAAATCAGATGTTAATAAAATCCAATCAGCCTTTCCACAATATAAAGTTCTAGGAATATCAGCTGAACGTGGAGACAACATCGAAGACTTTTACAAATCCTTATTTAAGGTGGTGAAATAATGTTAACTTTGCAATACATTCCGCATACAGAACTTCAAAATCTGCAATCAGAAGATAAAATAAGAAAATTACTTAATCTAGTTAAATCAGACAGAATATTATTAGTTGAAGGAAGGCTTAAACCATCTGAAGAAACAGCATTAATTGAAAGAACAATGGAGATGATAGATAGAAAGTTTAAAGGCATAGAAATAGGAACAATTTATACTGAAAAAAAGAATATTCAGCCTTATGAATTATTAAAAAAACAATTCCTACAATTCTTAGGTTATAGAGAAGGAATAACAATCATAGGTCCAGCTTCAATTGTAAAAGAGATTAAACGTGATCCCAATAAGATAGAGTTACTAACTCGAGATTCCAAAAAAAGGAAAAAATAAATGCCCCACCAATGTGTTAAATGCAATACATTTTATGAAGATGCTTCTCAAGAATTATTGAAAGGTTGTTCCAATTGTGGTGGTAAGTTTTTCTTTTATTTAAAAAAAGCAGATGTTGAAAGAGCAAAAGAACTTACAGTTTCTCTTTCTCCTGAAGATAGAGAACAAATAGAAAAAGATGTTCTAGATATTTTGGGAGAAGAAATAGAATATGATCATCCTGTTTTTCTTGATCTAGAATCAATAAGAATCCTTAAACCAGGAGAATATGAACTTGATATTGTTAATTTATTTAAGGGAAAGCCATTGGTTTACAAATTAGAAGATGGAAAATACGTTATTGATTTATTATCTACATTTAATGCAAAAGACAAAGAAGTTGGAAATATATTAGATGATAAAAAGCAAGAAGAAAATAATTAAGTTTATATATAATAAATAATTCTAATATTTAATGGTAAAAAAGAGGATCATACATAAAAAAAAGAAATTATACAAAAAAACTACTATAAAATTCCCTAAATTGTCTATAAATCTTTCTATACTAAAGACAAAAAATTCTGTCTTGGTACTAACAATTTTGCTTCTATTTTTTATAGGTTTATTATTTTATCAAATTCCATTATTAAAAATAAACACCGAAAATGTATTTATTGCAATGCAAAAAAATTCTGTTTTTAAAAGTCCGGGTAATCCAGGTTATCTTATAAATATTATAATATCTATCTTAATCTTAGCTTCATTTGTGATGTTAATAGAGAAGAGCATAAAACTTTATAAAGTTGCTAAACAAAGATAAACCGAAACATTTATTTAACTTGGTTGTTATTTATAATTATGCAAGAGGTTGATAATGAATTGATTACATTGACAAAGAAAGTATACTCTTTCTTCTCTTTAAAAGATTCACAAAAGCTTAGAGATCTAAGCACTGAAGCAATTAATCACGCTTCTCTTCATCAAGATAACTTTTCAATTTTTTTATCGATTATTAGCTATTCTTTATCAAAAATACTTGAAAAACATCAGTCAGAATATAATTTTAACGAGTTTTACAAAAAGATTAAATTGGAATTAAAAAACACAATATCTTTATTAGAGAAAAATGATAGATCTATAGATTTGCAAACAAGAAGAATTCTAACTACAATTAAGTCATTTGATAAAAGACTCAATCTTTATGTTGAAGAAATGTTATCCTCATCAGCTGTTAAAAAAGGTTCCAAATTTTATGAATATGGAATCTCAATCGGCAGAATTTCCGAACTACTTGGAATCTCAAGATGGGATTTGTTAAATTACATAGGAAATACAACCATAGCAGACATTTCAATAAATAAAACGATTCCAATTCAAAAGAGAATTGAAATCACAAAAAAAGTTTTTAACATAAAATGAAATTAATAAAGAATATAATAACAATTATAATCATTTTAATAGCTTCCATTATAATATTTTCTTTAACAGGATTAGCAATAATCTCTTTTATTGGAATAGCAATCGCAATCATAATTCTTTTATTTATATTTTCATTATTAAAAAATTCACTAAAGATTATATTGGTTTTAGCCATAATTGGATCTATTATTTATTTAATACTAAATTATTCAAACATAAATTTACCATTGCAAAACAAACTAACTTGCCAACAAGACTCAGATTGTATTTGTGGTGGTATTATTACTAAAACAGGAGAGTGCTTTGTTGGTAATAAAGATTATTATGACAAATTTGTAAATAAAAATGCAACTTGTCCTGATTTTTGTACAGGTATTGCAGGAAATGGACAAACTAGATGCATTAATAATAAATGTCAAAATTTATTTAATCAAACAAAATGAAAAGTTTAGCAATGGATTCAAGTTCAATAATAAGTTTAGCAGTAAATAACTTGCTTTGGATACTTGAGCCATTAAAGAAAAAATTTCAAGGTGAGTTTTACATCACAGATTCTGTAAAGCAGGAAGTTATCACTAAACCTTTAGCATCAAAAAGATTTAAGCTAGAAGCATTAACAATAAAAGAAATTTTAGAAGAAAATACATTATCTTTATATCAATCAACTGAATTAAGACAAGAATCATTGAAATTATTAGCTATAGCAAATAACATTTTTAAATCAAAAAATGATTATATTAAAATTCTAGATTTAGCAGAAGTTGAATGTCTAGCCTTAGCTATTATCTTAAATTCAAATGCTTTAATTGTAGATGAAAGAACAATAAGGTTGTTGGTAGAAGATCCTTATAAACTATCCAAATTATTAAAGAAAAAGCTTGGAAAAGATATAAAAGTAGATACTAAAAAATTAAAAGAATTTAATTCAAGAATAAGTAAAATAAACATTCTACGCTCATCTGAACTAATAATAGCAGCTTATGAACTAAAGATTCTTGATAAATATATCACAAATAAAGGCTTTCATCCTGAGCTAAAAAAAGATTTATTAGATGGAGCACTATGGGCAGTCAAGCTTCATGGCTGTTCTATAACAGATGATGAGATAGAAGAAATTCTTTTACATTATAAATAATAAGCTTTATAAAATAACATTCTAAGCTATAATCTAAGGGCGTGTAGCATAAGCCGGTTAGTGTCGTCGGCTCCAGACCGATGGATCCAGGTTCAAATCCTGGCTCGCCCATTTAATTTCTAACTCTAACCAATTTTTTAGATTTTAACAATCTATCAGTCTCTCTATCTATAACCATCCAATATAATTTAATAAATTCCTTAATCTCTTGATTGTCTTTATTTAACTTAAACATTTTAGCTTTTCCAACCACTCTTGTTTGAACAACTACATTTCTATTTACTAAATCATTCCATATTAATTTTAATGTTGTGTATCCAATTTTAGAATTCTTTGCTATATCCTTCATAGAATAATCAAAATCTTCAAATGTTATTAAAAAATCTAAAACTCTAAGTATAGGAGAATCTCCGTATATTTTTAAGAATGATGATTTCATTTTTATGAATAAATACCGATAATATATAAGTTTATTGAAACTACAGCACAATAGAAAACCTTATATATCTAATAGCATTACATTTGTAATACAATGACAATGTCTTTAATTCAAGTAAGAATACCTAAAGGACTAGAATCTGAAATTGATGAAATAGTTGATAAAGGAAATTATTCTAGTAAGTCTGATGTTATACGGGATGCTATCAGAAGATTTGTATTGCATAAACAAGTAGGTTCTATAAAAAAGATAGGAAATTCTGTTGAAGCAGTAAGAAAAGCTAGAAAGATACTAGCTAAGGAAGATTTTCATAAAAAAGATTAAATAAGTTATAATAGTTCTTCAGGTTTTTTTACATTTATATTATTCTCTTTGGCTATTTCTATCAATTGATTATCTCTAGTTACAAAAATAAAATTTAATCTTTTTGATATAGAAATGTGCACAAGATCATAAAAACCTATACTAAATCCATATTTAGATTCTAATTTTCTGGCTTCATTTCTATCTTCTATCAAAATTTTAATAAATTGAAATTTTAATTCATTTTCTAAAAAATTCTTGGCATTTTTATATTCTTTTTCACTTAATATTATTTGTAATTCCCTTAGAATAACATCCGAATAAATTATAATATCGCTTTCAGAAAAAATTACTTTATCTAGAAAATCCTCTGCTAACTTCCAATATGGAATTCCCCTGCTTTCATCACCTTCTTTTTGAAAAAAATTTAACCAAATACATGTATCAACATAATACTTTCCATTCATACTAATTATAAGTAAGATAAATTTAAAAGATTAGTGTTATTACTTAACCAAAAACCATCCAAAACCTTTAAATATAATTCTAAAAGCTTTTATTGTTTAATGGGCCCATAGCTCAGCCTGGTTAGAGCACCAGTCTTATATGACATTCCAGGCAACATCTGGGACCCTAAGTGAGCTGGGGGTCGGGAGTTCAAATCTCCTTGGGCCCATATTTATTTAGAAGAAATGTGGCTTATAAGTTTACTAGGTTTCTTTTTATAAGGAACCTTTTGGAATTTACAATATTTATTTAAAATATCGATTAATTTACTTTGCCTATCACTCTCCGTATGAATCATTAAAAAAACTTTATTCTTTCCAAAAATAACTTCAATGAAATATTCATCATTCTGAAATTTGAATTTTTCATCTGTATATTTTTTAATTTCTTCTTCTTGATCTTGAATAGGTTCACCATATTTCTTATCTGTAGGTCTTCCAAATGATTCATAAGTTGAAATATCAAATCCCAAATCTTTTAGTAAATTTCTCATGAATGGGAAAAATTCCTGAGTTTTAAAGAAAAGATAAAAATGGTGTTTCTCTGATCTTTCAACACCCAAGAGCTTTATTTTTACCATGATAATTTTAAGAGTTTCTTATATTTATAATTTATCATTTGCAACATAAAAATCATTATAGAAACCTTTTTAAAACATATAAATTCTAAATTTCCTTATGCTCCTGTAGTCTAGTTCGGTCCAGGACACGGGACTTTCGATCCTGTAACCCGGGTTCAAATCCCGGCAGGAGCACTTCATTTTTAATTTTATGAAAGATATTCTTTTCTATCTAAAATTCCAAACGCATTTTCAAATTTCTTAACATACCAATGTTCTCTTAAATCTTCAACCTTTCCCCTTCTTGCCATTTTTACACCTACATTATACCCATATACTTTTTCAGGATAATCTAATGGAACATCATTTAGTATTATGCTTGCCATAATAGCACTCATTCTTGTATCAATAACTAATCTTGCTAGCATTTCATCTTCTGAACTAAATTCAAATCTTTCATCCTGGGCCATTATTCTTCTTGCAATTTCTGGTTTTATTTGAAATCTTCCAACTTCTCCAGCCAATCCTACTAAATAAGGATTGCCCAAAGATTCTATTGTAGCTAATCCCATTAAAACTTTAAAATGAGTCTCATCATTTGCTGCAGAATAAATATCTCCAATATCAGGGGAAGAATTTTGTATAGTATATGTAACACTTCTTTTTAATTTATCATCAATAGATTTTGTCCTATTAAAAGAGGATAATGGATCTTTATATGCTTCCAATGTTTTAACTTCTGATTCAGATATCTGTTGTCTATCATATTTATAGGCAATAAAAATTCCCTCCCTAATTCTATAAATAAAAAATTTAGTTTCATTTCTTAACATATCATTAATTTGTCTTGACTTATATGAAGTATGCTCTATTAACTCTTTATGCTCATCTCTTGTAGCTTTTTTCTTACGAAATTCTTTAGATTTTGCTATAGAAATTTCTAAAATATCATTCTTAGATGCAGATAAGGTATTGACTATTCTTGTTTCATCTTCTAAGGTGGTAACTAATCCCCCCAATATTTTAGCATCTTCTGGATTACTACCCAATAAAGCTAATGCTTGCGCATTATATAAATCATGTAAATCTCCCATATAAATTAAATCTAAGGTATCTAAATTATTATCATCATGTAAATTTATAGGCAATAAAGAATCCAATAAAGAAACCCCAATAGATATTCCACAATATCTTAAAAAATCTCTTCTAGTTGGCATGTTTTCTCGATATTTTCAACCTGTATTTAAAACCTTCTATTTATAATCATTTAAAAATGGTGATATATACAAACCAATAAGATAAGGTTATAAGAATCAATAAGATTTTTACTTTCTTCTTAATATTAATTCTTCTTCAATTTTATCTTTTTTTAAATTATTGATTATTCCTTCAGCAACAATTTTAGGATCTTGATATTGTTCATAATCACTTGGAATTTGTTCTCTAAAGAATTCAGTTTTCATACCTCCAGGATAAACTGAAATAACTTGAATCTTATATGGTTTTGCTTCTGCTCTTAATGATTGTGTAAATCCAACAACAGCAAACTTGCTCGCAGCATACGCTGACAAATTAGACCTACCTTCTAATGCACTTGTTGATAAAATATTGATTATTATTCCTGATTTTTGTTTCTTCATTTGAATAATAGCTTCTTTAGATCCATAAATAGTTCCAAATAAATTTATTTCAATCATATCATGAGCTCTTTTCCAATCAGTTTCTTCAATATTATTATGGGGTATTCTTACTCCTGCATTATTTATCCAAATATCAATTTTCTTAAATTTTTTAATTGTTAATTCTGCTAGTTTTTTTACTTGTTTTTCATCTCTTACATCAGCAATAATTGGATAAGCATTTGTTTCTTTTTCAACTCCATCAAGATCTTTCTTTGTTCTAGAACTTACTACAACTTTTGCTCCTTCTTTTGCAAACATTATAGCTAATTCTTTACCTAAGCCTTTTCCAGCTCCTGTTATTACAATTATTTTATTGTTTAGTTTCATATTAAATAATAAATTTATGAACTATTTAAATCTCTTTAATATTAAACTATACCAATCCACAATATATTCACTTTATTGAATATTTAACGATTAATTAAGAGAGAATATACATAATATATTCACTTTATTGAATATAATAAACTTTATATACTATGAAATATCATTAAAATTCACTTTATTGAATAAAATGTTTGTAGAAGATATAGTAGGATCTGAAAGCAAAGTGAAGATATTAAGGACTTTAATAGAGATAAATAGCTCTCTAAGTCTTGAAGATTTAGAAAAAGAAACCAAAATATCTAGAGGAATATTGCATAGGGAAGTTAAAAAACTCGAAAATAATAAAATAATAATCGGAATTAGGGCAAAAGGTAAACTAAAACATTATCGAATTAATGTATACAATGAATATTCTTTTTTGTTTATAAAATTATTTGATGTAGAAAAAATTCAAGAAAGAAAAAACAAAATACTGCTTAGCACATGGAATTTATTGCACTTGCTTGTTAAAAAAATTTATTTATCTGGAAAAATAGAACTAAAGGGAGCAATCTTATTTGGAAGCACAGCTAGAGGAACAGCAAGTTTATACAGCGATATAGATATTCTTATATTAATATCAAATAATGGAAATACAAATAAATTGCATAAAATTGCAAATGAGATACAAAAAAAAATTAAAAATAAAATTAATCTGAATATAATGACAATAGATGAATACAATAATGATCAAAAAATAAAAACATCATTTATTATGGAAGTTAATAAAGATGGCATAGATTTATACAATTATTTTATAGAAAACACAAGGAAGATTATATAGAATAAAAACTAATTATGAGTTGATGAAATTGAATAAATTTGAAGTTGAATGTCTAAAGGAAAAACAAGTCATTAAACAACCAGGTGCTGTAAAAATAAAAACAGAAACAGAGAAAAATAATAAAGTTAAATTAATGCTGAGTAATTCAGATTATTTTATGAAGGGAGCTGAGGAGATTCTAGTAACTAAAACTCCTTCTATAATTTTTATCATTGGATTTTATGCAATGGAGCACAGGGCAAATGCATTGATAGCAAAACATGGCTTCGAAGTAAAAGATCATAAGTGTTCTGAAATCTTTTTGTCTGAACTAGGTTATAAAAGTCTAGCAGAATCATTATCAAAAGTGCAGTCTCAAAGATTAAATCATTATAACATGAATCTGGATGAAATAGGTAATAAAAGAGCACAAGAACTCTTTATTAATACAATTAATCCCTTTATTAATCAAATAGATATTTTAATTAAAGATATTAAATAAAACTATTTTTCTTTAAAACTAAACACAGGACTTAAATTCTCACTTAAAACTTTCCCATTCTCAGCGCTTATCTTTACATTTAATATATTAAAACTAGAATTAATAAATGTAATATTCCAAACAGTTTCATCAATAACTTGCAAAACAAATATTTTCTTATCTGGATTTTCATAAGGATATTTCTCTTTCAACAAATCTTTCATCTTCTCATTTACTTTTTCATAACTTACTTTAACATTCTCAATAACTAACTCTTTTAATTTCTCTTTCTCTTTCTGAAAAACTTTATCAGCTTTATTAATCTTAACATCTTCCTTAATAATCATAAACCCAGTTATCTCCCAAGTTTTTGGATTAAAATAATCAATCTGCCAACTATCTTCATTCATTAAAAAAGCAGAACATAGATAACTTTCTTTATTTTTCTCTTTCCATTCTTTAAACTTCTTATTTTCTTGTAATGTTTCAAAGTCTCTTTTTAAGTTCTCTATCATTTTGAAAATATAGCTCTCTTACTCAATAACCTTGGTAAACTTAAAACTTTAAATGGCATATTTTTTGTTTTACTTTTAATTTCCTTAACTAACTCTTCTTTACTCATCTCCAATTGCTTTCCATCCTCTCTTCTTCTTACCATTAACTTCTTCCCATCCATTTCTTTATCTCCAACAACTAATATATAGCTACACCATTCTTCCTCTGCATTTCTTATTCTTTTATTTATTGTATCATCATTATCATCAATATCAACCCTAATATTTTCAAATTCATCAGCTAATTTCTCAGCAAATTTTAAATGTTTATCCTTACTTACTGGAATTATTCTTATTTGAGTAGGAGTAAGCCATAAAGGTAATTTTTGTACTTTCTCTTTAGCTGCTTTCTCAAGCAAAGCATAAATAACTCTTTCAACAGCTCCAGAAGGACTACAATGCAATATTAATGGATGTTCTTTTTTCCCTTCTTTGTTAATAAAATTAATATCAAATCTCTCTCCATTTTCAACATCTATCTGATCAGTTGATAATGCACTTGCCTTCTCATTTCCATCAACAAAATTAAATTCATATTTTAATACAAAGTAAAATTTCCTTTCATCCCACATCTCTAATAATACAGGTTTTCCAATATCTTTTACTAAATTATTAATTAATTCTTTATTTTTATCATAAAAGTCTTTAGTCACTCTAAAAGCTAGCTCAAAATCATCTAAGCTAAATCCAATAGATGTTAAAACTTCCTTGCATAAATTAAATCTTACTTTATATTCTTCTAAAGCTTGTTTCATATCTTGACACATACAATGAACATCCGGCATTGTAAATGCTCTTAATCTTCTCAATCCAGTTAACTCTCCTCTTTGTTCTCTCCTAAAACTATATCTTGTTAACTCATAAATTCTATAAGGTAAATTTTTATAGCTTATTGTACTATCATGAGCAATTAAAAACTGCCCAAAACAAGCTGAAAATCTCAAGAAATATCTATTTTTATCACTTTCAATTATATATTGTCTTGCTGGAAATCTTTGTACATATTTTGCTAAAGCTGGATGATTAAAATTATACATTATCGGGCTTTCAACTTCAAAAGCCCCATATTTTATCGTTCTTTCTGTAACATAAGTTTCAATCAAACTTTTAATCAACCTTCCCTTTGGATAATATCTAAAGTTTCCAGGATCGCTTGCTTCTTCATAATCAACTAGCTCTAATTTCTTCATTAATTTAACATGAGCAGGAATATCTTTCACCTCTCTTACTTTACTCTCCTCATATTTAGAAAATATCTTTAAATTTTTATTATCTTTAAAATCAAATTTACCTAAATCATTTAACTTTCCACTTGGTTCTAGAATATACCATTTACTTTTTAATTTCTTTTCTTCTTGTACTGCAACATTTTCTTCTTCTTTTTGATCAGGATAAAATTCTCTGCTTAACTCTGCTAATGGATGTCCTTTAGCCTTTAATTCAAATGCCTTATACCATCCAAACCATGCTCTAAAAACATTATATTTTTTTATTTTTAATAACTCTTCAGCTTTCTTTAAGACAATCAATGCTCTATCTGGCAAAGCTAGCTCATTGCTCAAATGAGCATAAGGATAAAGAACAATTGTTTTTTCATTAACTTGCTTAGCAACATCTTCAATCTCTTTAACTAGTAATTGAGCTGCTCTATTTAAATCACTTTCATCTCTCTTTTCAACAGCTGTTAATACCACTAAACAATTTTCAACTTCTAACTCTCCTTTAATAATTTCTTCAGCATTCTTTATTGCCTTCTTTTTTGCTTCAACTTTTAGATGATCAGAGTGAATTGTTAATATTTTCATTAAACTTTATCTTTCTTAAGAATTTATAAATATTGCTATAAATGTCCAGGATATGTTGGAAAACCTTTTACTCTCATTAACGTAAATGCTTTCGATAATAACAAGTCAAATTCATCTCTTCTTTCGCTTATTATATCACGATCAAGATTACAAATTTCTACAAGACCTAAAATTAATTCTGGATTTTCATCTTTAAATTCTTCCCAAGCTTCAAAAAGCGTTCTTCCAACTCTTATTTCTTTTCCTTGCCAATCAACATATCTCAATATATTTTTTCCATCATAATCTATTCTTGCTTTTTCAATTTCCTCTTTTGTTAGAGTTTTACCTTCAGATTTTTTCATCCATAAATAATTTTCAAAAGGATTTTCTGCGAAAGAACTATCTCCTAATAATAATTGACCTGTTCTAAATCTTTCCAGTATAACTTCACGATGTTCCTCCAAAATTCTATCTAAATCTTCTTCTTCACGAATAATCTTTCCATTATCTTTCCAAAAAAAATTCCAAAAGTTATTCCCACTATAATAAGGAATTCCTACATCAGCTACACCTTGCCAGGCCCAGCTTCTTTCACCTATTCTAAAATCAGGACTATAGTATCCCCCCTGATGAGAAGACATTGTGACACTTATCGGTGAAACATCATGCTCTAGCATTTTTTGATAATAAAATAAAAAACCTTCAACTCTAGCACTCTCTCGTTGAGATAAATTTGAAGTTATTGATGTTTTTAATCTTTCAACACGCTGAGCAGCATCCTCAACTACTGGCCTAATCGCATCAACAATTGCCTTTAGTTCAGATTGTGGTAAGGGATAAGATTCGCTCAACGCTTCAATAGCTTCAATTGGGTTTTCGTATTTCATAATATATTTTACTTTTTACTTATATTTAAATCTTTTGTTTCATTAACTACTCTAAAATAATTACAAATCGAAAGGTTTTTAAACCATAAAATATCATAATTTTGCTATGCCAACTGAAAAACCTGAAGAAAAAAACCTTGTAACCGGATTTAAAATAAGAAAAGGTAAGATTTTTAAAAAGATAGATCCTGGAGCAGTATTTTCAGAAGCTCAAGATTTAAGACGGGTTCTTCAAAGAGTGCATAAGATGAAGGTTAAAGTTACACCTTTTCCAGCAGAAAATGAAGTAAGATTCTCAGAACCGGTGCCAGTAGATTTTTTACAAGGCCACTTTAGACAATCCAATTTTACTCCTGAATTTTATTATTTAACACCACCAAAACCAAGTCAAACAACAGAGCAACCTCATTCTAGAATAGGAGCTAATCATTTTGATGCAAGACAACCAGCAGATGTAACATTAGAATTACCTATGCCAGAAACCGAAATTCAAGAACCCCAAGTTTATGTTAGCAATGAAAAAGATGAAGAAATAGAAAGATTAACATTTAGAAATTTAGAATTAGAAGAACTATTACAAAACCCTTCAATAGAGGGATTTTCTAAAAGAATTATTGAATCAGAAAACAAAAGATTAGCTTTATTATCAGATAAATATGGTAGAATTTACAAGGAAGTAGAAGACCTTTTAACAGAAATTCCATCAATTGCAGAAAGACATTCGAGAGTTGAAAAATTATTAAGATTGCATGAAAAATCAACCCCTGAAAAATATGACAGAATAAAGAAGAATGCAGACGAAGCAAAAATAATAGTTTCCAGTCTAATGCCTATTTATGAAAATGAAAGACTTAGATCAACAATGAGTAAAGAACAAACAGAGATGTTAAAGGAAGGTAAAAAATTAATAGAACAATTACAAGAATTGGATTTAGGAGCTACAATAAAAGAACTAATTCATGTTGACGATTCAGTGGAAAGATTACACTATGTATTAACAAATGCTATAGATGAAAAAGGAGATTACAAACTTATATTAAACATTCCAGTAAAAGTAAAGAAAGAAGAACAATATACTGATTTGGAAAGGGGATTAATAAGACATGCTATTGAATCATTACAATCATCTTCAACAAAATTACAAAATAATTCTACTCAAATAGAAAAAGATGGTTATGTATCGTTTGTTTTAGATTTAAGTACAGAAAAAACACATAAAACTCCAGGACATATACAAGAAGACATCAAATCAAGATTGCACGATTCACAAGTTAATTACTTATTTAACAGATTCGGATTAAGGATAGATATAGATTCATTTTCAACTACAGATGAGATATCAGCACCCGGAATTTTAGAATCTTTAGTAGAAGAAACCCCAATAGCAGAAAAAATATTAACAAGATCAAGAAAAACAAAAGAAACATCAAACTTTACAGAAAAACTTGAACAATTCTATTCAAGATTACCAGAAAAAGTTCAACCAGGTTATAGAAATTTAGCAAAAAAAATAGACCTAGAAAAATTATTTGATACGCTTAAAGTTAGTGGGCCCATATCAAAATATAACATGGCTGTAATTAAAGCCCTTTCAGAAACAAAAAAACCTGGATTATCTGCTTCTGAAATAATAAATTCTGCTAAAGATGATTTACAACAAACAAATACATGGGTTAAAAGTTCAGAATTAAGTGTTTATCATACATTAAAAAATCTTTCAAAAAACAGATTTATTAACAGAGAAGGAACAGTTAACCATTATACCTATTCATTAAATAATAAAAAAATTCCATTGCTAGAAAATATAGCAAAACAGGTAAAAAAACCTAAAACTTTAAGCAAAGACTTTGATCAAAAACTCGAAAGCATATATGAATTATTACCAGTTTATAGAGAAATAGGTTTAAATATCGATTTTAAAAGGATTCTTAGAGAAACACAGCAAAAATATTCAAGAGACTTAGAAACAATGGCTGTTGTTGTTGCTCTTAATACATCATCTAAAGAATTTTTGACTGTAAAACAAATAGCAGATATAGTTAAAAATGATATAGAAAAAGTAGGAAGAAAACCTAAATTTAAAACATTAACAAAAAACGTACAAGGTGTAGTAAATGAACTTCATAAGAAAGGTTATTTATCTAGAACAGGCGCACTACAAAAAGATGAGATTTACAGATATTCTTTAACAGAAAAGGTTTATTATCAAGCTAAAGATTAACCTAAATTCCAAGATACTTGCTGTTCTTTTGGCCTCATACTTGAAAATGCCTGCAACACTTTATCTATAATTCCTGCTCTTGAGCTTAAAATGGGATTAGAAGGATATTCTCCTCCATACTGCTCATTATGTCTTAATTCAATATGTTTATTACTTCCATCATATGGCCCTTCAAATTCGTAATTCGCTTTATCCATCCTACAAACTTCCCTTATTCTATCATCCCCAAAACAGATTACATTACCTGTTTTTGTATTACCCGTTGTTAAAACTTCTTTTAAAGTATCAAAATATTCTAATATTTTATCATTTGTTAATCTTTTATCATTAGGGTAATAAGCATTATGAAGTTGGAATACAAATTCATGTAAAGGATGAATATCTCCTCTTACTAAAATATCGGTTCCTATAGATCTAGCTATAATCATGTATGTAAGATCATTTTGGCTATACCACTTCCTAAATTCAATTTCATCTACCATAACAAATTATAATTAATACACCTTTATAAACTTTACGTTTGTCACCACTTAATAAAAATAACATAAATCTATCCTCTACTCAACAATAAACTATTTAAATCAGTTATTATTATTTAAGCCTATGAAAAGAGGTGTGTACGTTAACATATTAGTAATTCTATTATTTTTAACTATAATTCCAATAAGTTTGGCTGAAATATATATTGATCCTTTAGAGAAGATTAGTTATAATGTAGGTGATAAAATAACTCTAAAAGGTTTTATTAAATCAGATTTAACTCAATCAGGTAACTTTAAGGTTGTTTTAAACTGTGATGGCAAAGAAACACAATTAATTAACCGATTCCTTAACCTAGAACAAGATGAAACATATCCCTTCCAAGAACAATTACCAATTCCATTACAAACATCTGGTTCTTGCATTATCTTAACAAATTATAATCAAGATTCATTAAAAACATCAAGATTTGATATAGCTAAAGATCTAAAAGGAACATTTAATGTTAATCCAACTGAACTTCAATTGGGTGATAAACTAACAATAAATGGAGATATTAAAAAACTTGATGGAACAAAAATAAATGGGTTTGGAACATTATTCATAAAAAAAGCTTCAGAAACAATCTTATCATCACAAGTTACTTTATTAAATTCACAATTCACATATTCTTCTGAAATAACTTCAATACCAGCAGGAGATTATTCTATAGAACTAGAATTAACAGATGAGTTTGGTAATAAACATTACTTTAAACTAGCTTCATTAAAAGTTTCCAATAAACTAGAGATTTCATACTCCTTAGATAAAGACCAATATAACCCAGGAGAAAGCATGGTAATAAGAGGAAATATTTTAAGATCAGTTAATAATGATAAAAAACTTGATGGAAAAATAACTTTAACAATAGATAATTATGCTTACAATGCAGAATTCAAAGATGGAAGATTTGAATATAACTTATTATTATCAAAGACCTTAAAGTCAAAATCTCACACATTATTCTTGGAAGCCAAAGATACAGCCGGAAATATTGGAACTAAACAATCGTCTTTTTTCATAATTCCAAGCTCGACAATTCTCAAAGTGGAAACATCAAAAAAAATGTATAATCCATCCGATAAAGTGGAAGCTATAATATCGTTAGCAGATCAAGCAAACGATGTTATGTCAAAAGAGATTAAAATTATAGTTATTAACCCAAATAATAAAAAGGTTTATGAGAAGCAGCAACTTTCAATAGAAACATTTACATATGATCTAGATCAATATCCTATTCCTGGACAATGGACAATTTTAGCTTCAATAAATGATATAGAAACAACAAAAATATTCTCTGTTCCATTAATAAAACAACTATCATTTAATCTAAAAGGAGCATTACTTGAAATAAAGAATATTGGAAATATAAGATATACTGATCCAATACAGATAGAATATTCAGGAGCCGACTCAAAAATAATAGAAAGAAGAACCAATCTTGATCCTGGACAATCTATAATCTTAGGATTAAACAAAGATGTTTACCCAGGCACATATGATATCACAATAATAAACCAAAATAAGAAATTTGAAAAAGTTAATTTACAAGACACAAGATCTTTTGGAACTAAATTTACAGATGCTTTAAAAGAAGCAACTGGAGCAGTTGTGTTAAATCCAGGCTCAACAACATCTAAAACTCCAATAGCCTATTTATCATTATTAATCTTATTAATGGTATTTACTATATTTATAGTAAGAATGAGAAGAGTTTCAAGAGTTCAAAGGGAAAGACAAAGAGATTTTCAAGAGGGCCAAAAATTCAAAGAAACAGTTAAATCATCTCCAACGTATAAAAAACCTAGTTATGGAACCCCGACTGAAAGAGATGTGCAAGATTTCAGGGATAGAATTCAAAGAGATTTCTCAGACCCTACAAAGTTCGAATATAGAGCTCCAAAATCCAGACAATCTTTTGATCAACCATTACAAAAAAATTCAAATAAAGAAGCAGTAGAAGCAGAACATTCAAATAATCCATTCAAGATGTTTGATTAATAATAAATATTAAATCTTTTTCTTCATCTAATTTTTTGATATTACTAAACATACTTTCTATTTTATTCTTTATTTCATTAAACCCTTTAGCTTTTTTCAACAAACTTATTATTATTAATTTTTTACTCACTCTTTTCATTTCCCTTAACGCTTTTTCATAATCTTTAAAATTATGTATTGCAGTTAAACAAATAACAACGTCAAAACTTTTGTCTTTAAATTTTAACTTTTCAGCATTTCCATAAAAAACATTGGAATTAGCTTTCTTTAACATCCCATTGCTATTATCAATTCCAGTATAATCTTTAAAATGTTTAGAATAAAAGGCTGTTCCACATCCAATATCTAAAACTTTCCCTTTAATATTAACATTTTTTAATATCAGCTTTAGTTTATTTAATTGTTCTTTTTTATATAATTCATCATACCCCTCCGCTATCTTAGAATAGTAATTAACCATAAAATATTTAAATAGTAAAAGTTTTTTAAATCTATGCATAAAAGAGGCTTGATATTAGTAGTTCTATTAATTGGTATTTTATTTAATATTAATTATGTTAGTGCTGCTTCAACAACTTGTGATTCTTGTTCAGATTGCTCAACAAAAATTAATTCAGGAACTTATAATACTGTAGAACTTTCAAAAGATATAACATATGCTCCTGGAGGACCAACCGGAGCAGTTTGTATTAATATAGATAATTTAGACCCAATTACATATCCAAATTCATATAAAACTCTAGATTGTAAAGGATTTAATATAAATGGCAATGGATATCTTGCTGCAGGGGTTAATATAAAAAGTAAAACAACTATAAAAAATTGTAATATAAATGGTTTTTTAGGACTAAATGCTGCCGGCATAAGATTTTTTTATGATTATCCTTCATATAATACGATAACAAACAATGTTATAGAAAATAACGACCTTGGAATTTATCTTTCTCAATCAGATTCAAATACAATTTCTGATAACCAAATAAAAGATAACCGAATCGGGATTACAATGTCAACCCAATCATCATTTAATACAATCTCAGATAATAATCCTATAGAAGTGCCAAACACTGCAGGAGCAATTGGATTGGAAATATATGGCTCAGATCATCAGATACTAAGAAACACAATAACATCTTCTAAATCTGCAATAAGCCTTCAAACAAATGCTCAAAGAATTGATATTAAAGATAACACAATTAACATGCAATCAGGAGATAATGCAATTTATTTAACAACTACATCAATTTATGACATATTGATAGATAATAACGATATTGCCTATACAAGCCCGGCATCATCTTCATCCTGCGCATTAACAACAACATGCGGTGCAGGAATTTATTCCTCAGATGCGAATGATATAACAATAACTAAAAACACAATACATAATGGAAGACCTGGAATTTTCATAACAAATAGGAGAAACGCAAGAATACAACAAAATACAATCACAAGCGATCCAGGATATTCTACTGGAATAAAATATTTTATAGATCGTGGAATAAATGACGGAAATTTAGATATAATTGAATATAATAATCTAAATAATCTATATGGTCTTAGTGGAAACAACAAACTAAACTTTTTGATTCAATATACACTTGCTCTAGATCCAGATAATTATCCAAATTACAATATCAATCTGGAAAAAAATCACTGGGGTTTAACAGATTATAATGGAATTAAAGATACAATAGACAATCCAATGAATGGTAATGGAGAAACAGCAGTTGTTAGTTTCTGCCCATGGTTAATGAATTTATTTCCAGACACAACATTATATACTGGAAATTGTGCTCCTCCATCTCCTCAACCTAATCCAATCCCAACAATATTAGCTTTAGAGTGCTCTATTGATGGAACAAACTGGGTTGCCTGTAATAATATGAAGCAGCCAAACAGTTTAGCTGCTGTGAGAGCAAAATGTGTAGATAGTGATGTAACCTCAGTTAATTTCTTATTATCTTCTCCAACAAATCCAACTTTAGTTAATAATCTTCCATTTACCTCAAGCGATTTAGTAAATCACTATTATACATATGATATAAATCCAGATCATCTATTAGAATCTGGAATATATACCTTAACAGCAACCTGTACAGATGCAATTTCACAATCAGACCAGGAAACAGTCTCATGGAATGCTGCAATTTGTACAGTGACAAGAGCATCTTGGTATGATGATGGAAATGAATATCCATATCCTCCTGCAAGTCCAGCAATACTTAATAACAATCAACAAGTTACATTAAAGGTTACATATGATGAATCAACATGCTCAATAGGAGAGACAGTAAACTTAAAGGTTTATGATAGTGCCAATCAGAATCTTGTGAAAGATTTAGGAGATTTTTCAATTTTATCAAACCCAATAACAACATCCTGGGTTACAGAATATGATCCTTCAAGGTCTAATGATTATATATTCAAGGCTGAAGTAATAACAAACCCACCACCAATAGTGCCAAAAAGATCTCAGATAATTCAAGTTTCTAGTCAACAACAAGTTGCTTACTGTGGTAACGGAGTTTTAGATTCGGGAGAAGATTGTGATCCAGGAAGCCAGGCAACAGGTGATGCAATCTGTCAGGTATTAGAGCCAAGTTATAAATGTATTCCACAAGGATGGGCAGGAGAATGTTCCTGTGGCCAGTTTTCATCACAGAATAACATAGTAGCAATAACAAGATATACAGCCTGTATCGAAGACGGAAATACACAAGATAATCTTGGCATAAGAGATAAAATATCAGAAAGATTTGATGCATCTAATGGACAATCTCTTCCTGGTTTCCCAAAAACTGAAAATGTCCAATGTTTGCTTCCAACTCAGATAAGAATTCCATTTTTTTCATTATTTAACATAGTTTCAGTAATTGCTTTATTATTTATCTTTTACATATTTATAAATAGGAAAAACAAGAAGAAGAAATAGAAAGCTTTATATAAAAGTTAACGATTGTTAATTATCATGAAATTTGATATGCCCCAAGAGATAGAAGTATGGTATATTATCCCAGCTCTAAGAAGAGAATTTGCTTCTATCCTAAAAGAAAAAGGTTTTTCCCAAAAACAAATAGCTGAAAAACTAAAACTAACAGAATCAGCTGTTTCACAATATTTAAAGTTAAAACGTGCTAAAGATTTAGATTTTGATAGTAATATTCAAAAAGAAATTAAGTTAGCAGTTGATAGATTTGCCCAACATAACAACTTTATTCAAGAATTTAATTATTTGATTAATCTAATAGAAAAAACACAATTTATATGTAAAATCCATCGTAAACACGATGACACAATTCCAGAAGCTTGCGAACTTTGTTATTCGCACTCATTTTAGAAAATGAACACTCTACAAATAAAAGATTTAGATGTAAGTATAGAAGACAAGCAAATAATTAGAAATCTAAATTTAACAATTAATTCAGGAGAAGTTCATGCTTTAATGGGTCCAAATGGAACAGGTAAAAGTTCATTATCATTTGCTATTCTTGGTCATCCTAAATACAAGATAAATAAAGGTGAAATTTTATTAAACAATGAAGATATACTTAATCTTACAGTAGATCAAAGAGCAAGAAAAGGTTTATTTTTATCTTTTCAACATCCTCAAGAAGTTCCAGGAGTTATGTTAGCTTCTTTTTTACGTAATTCATTAAATGCTAAACTAAAAGAAAATAAAGAAAAAGCAATCACAGTTCAAGAATTTCAAAAGAAATTAACTGAAAATATGGATAATTTAAAGATGGATAAATCATTTACAACCCGTTCTTTAAATCAAGGATTTTCAGGTGGAGAAAAGAAAAGAGCTGAAATACTGCAAATGTCTGTTTTAGAACCTAAAATAGCAATTCTAGATGAAACAGATTCTGGATTGGATGTTGATTCATTAAAGATAGTTTCTGAAAATATAAAAAAACTAAAAGAAAAAGGAACTGGAATTTTATTAATTACTCATTATCCAAGAATTTTAGAATATGTTAAGCCAGACAAAGTCCACATTATCACAAATGGAGAAATTCTTAGATCAGGAGATTATTCTCTAGCTTTAGAAATAGAACAAAACGGTTACGAGGTTGCTTAAATGGAAATCAAAAAAGATGTTAGTGCAATAAATGCAATTAACACAGATTATCTAGAGAAATATGGATTTAGCGTTCCTGAAACTTTCGTTCATAAATCTAAAAAAGGTTTATCTAAAGAGATAGTTGAAGAAATATCAAAAATTAAAAATGAACCTCAATGGATGTTAGATAATAGATTAAAAGCTTTAAAAATATTTGAATCAAGACCTATGCCAATTTGGGGAGGTAATTTAGGCAATATCGATTTTGATAACATAACCTATTATTTTAGACCTTCTGATATTAAAACAGATTCATGGGATGATGTTCCTGAATATATTAAAAAAACATTTGATAAATTAGGAGTTCCAGAAGCTGAAAAGAAATTTCTAGGTGGTTTAGGAGCTCAATTTGAATCTGAATCTATTTACCATAATCTAAGAGAAGATTTAGCAGCACAAGGAGTTATCTTTACAGATATGGATACTGCATTGAAAGAACATCCAGATATTGTTAAAAAATATTTTGGAACAGTAATTCCAGCAGGAGATAATAAATTTGCAGCATTAAATACAGCAACATGGTCCGGAGGATCATTTGTTTATGTTCCGAAGGGAGTTAAAGTTTCAGTCCCACTACAAGCTTATTTCAGAATAAATGCTAAAAATGTTGGACAATTTGAAAGAACATTAATTATAGCAGATGAAGGTGCAGACGTTCATTACATTGAAGGTTGTTTTGTGAAAGGAACCACAATAAAAACTTTAGATGGAACTAAAAAAATAGAAGCTGTTAAAGTTAATGATCTTGTTTTAACACATAAATTAGATTACAAAAAAGTTTACAACACCCAAGTTCGCAAATATGATGGAGATCTTTACACAATTGAATATTATACAGATTCAAGGCATAAAATAAAAATAACTTCCGAACATCCAATTCTAACTTCAAAAAAAGAAAAAATAGAATACAAAAACCAAGATTGGAAGATAGAATGGATGCCAGCAAGTAAACTTTCTAAAGGAGATTATGTTGTCATTCCTATAGACAGAACAGTGATTAGTAAGGATGAAAGATTATTCACAATTAAGTTTGGTAAAAAAGAGAAGGTAGAAGTTCCATTAAGAACAGATAAAGACCTTTTCAGATTAGCTGGTTATTATCTTTCTGAAGGTTCAATTATTGATGAACATTATTTAACATTTACATTTAATAAAAAAGAAAGAGAATACATAGATGATGTAAAAAAACTTTTACTAAAAATATTTGGAAAAGAAGCAATAGAACAAGCAGAATACAAAAATGGAATAAGCGTAATATTATGTTCAACAACTGCAGCAAGAATATTTAAGCAACAGTTTGGTGCTGGTGCGCATAATAAACATCTCCCAAAATGGATGCTTTTTGAATCTCTAGAAAAACAATCAGAATTAATTAAAGGATGGTTTAGGGGAGATGGAAACGTAACATCAAAGAAATATTCCTGGGGGAATAAACGAGCATTTAGAATTTGTACTGTTTCTAATGAATTAGCAGAGGGAATGAAAGAAATTTTACTAAGATTAAATATTATAGCATCAATTAATGTTTGGAAAAGACAAAAACCAAGAACAGATTTATATGTTATCTATGTTGGAGGATCTTATCTTGAATCATTTGGAAATATAGTTGATAATAATATATCTTTAGCAGAATCAAAAGATGGAAATATGGTTACACAACTCGAGCTTGTTTCCTATGGTAAAATTATCGGAGATTATGCATTTGTTCCAATTAAAAGCATCAAAAAAGAGAAAGTAAAAAACCTAGATGTTTATAATTTCAGCGTAGAAGAAGATGAATCATATGTTAGCCATAATATTTTAGTCCACAATTGTACAGCCCCAGTTTATTCTACAGATTCTTTGCATGCAGCTGTCGTCGAAGTTATTGCATTGAAAGATGCAAAAGTTAGATACACAACAATACAAAATTGGTCAAACAATGTTTATAATTTGGTTACAAAAAGAGCTTACGCTTATGAAAATGCAACTGTTGAATGGATAGATGGCAACTTAGGATGCCTTGCCGAAGGAACAAAAATTTCTACAAATCCCGGATTTAAAGAAATTCAAGCTATTAAAGAAGGACAGAAAGTGATTACTTTCAATGAAAAGACAAAAGAATTAGAAGCAAAAAAAGTTGTCGCCACAAAGTTTTCAGGAATAAAACCTGCTTATAAAATTATTTTGGAAAATGGAAAAAGAGAGATAATTGCAACAAAAACCCATCCATTTTTAACAATTCATTATGATAAAGAAAGACCAAAAAAACTTGGACGCTATATATTCACATGGTTACCTTTGGAGTATTTATCTGAGGAATCTTATCTAGTAGTTCCTAGAGAAATGCCAAATTTAGGAACAGACTATGAATTAAAAAAACCAACAACAGAAAGAAAGATTATAGGTAGGAATCAATATGGTGCAGTTTATGAGATGAATACTTCTTATAAATACAACAAAGTAAAACTACCTGAGAAAACAAATGATGATGTTTTATGGCTAATGGGATTAATAATTGGCGATGGAAATATTGATATAGCCAAAAATAAAAAAACTGGGAATAATCGATTTGGAAAAATTATATTTTCCATTCCATCATCTGATTCTGCAAGAGAAAAACTTGTAAAGGTTATGGATAAAATATTTGCTTTAAAAAATTATACAGAAAGAAAAGATAAGATAGTTATATCATACAATAGCCTTATTGTTGCCGAATTCTTAAAAATGAATGGATTAGAAGGAAATGCACACACAAAAAGAGTGCCTGAATGGGTATTCAATCTTCCCGTAAGTCAAAAGAAAGCGTTTCTAACAGGATACATCGAAGCTGATGGGACTATTAGAAAAAATGGAGCAAGATTAAAAACTTGCAATAAAGAACTATTGGAGGATTTAAAGAATTTAGCAATAACTTGTGGAATCGAAGTGAATAGAATAAAAAAAGAAATTATAATAAAAAAGATATCCTCTAATAGTAAGTACGACTATCCTGAAAAAGAGTATACAAGTTATATCATGTTGATTAGTGGACTTTCAAAGCTATGGGAATTTTTTTCCAGAGAAAATAAAAATAAAATTCCAAAAGATGCTTACCAACGTTCAAAATACTGGTTAAGTAAAACAAGGAGAATATCTTTACCAAAACATCTTGCATTACAAAAAATAACAAAGATTATTCCTATCGGGGAGAAACCAACATATGATTTAGAAATAGAAGGATCGCATAATTTTATTGCGAATAATGTAATTGTCCATAATAGTAAATTAACAATGAAATATCCTTCTGTTTATCTAAAAGGTAAAAATGCAAAAGCAGATATTTTATCAGTAGCATTTGCTTCAAATAATCAACATCAAGATGCAGGTGGAAAAGCAATTCATCTTGCTCCAAACACAACCTCAAGAATAATCTCAAAATCTATTAGCAATGGAAATGGACATTCTTCTTATCGTGGCTTAGTAAGAATAGCAAAAGGAGCCCACAATTCAACATCATCTGTAAAATGCGATGCTTTAATGTTAAATGAAGAATCAAGATCAGATACCTATCCAACAATGAATATTGATGAAGAAGATGTTACAATATCTCATGAAGCTTATGTTGGAAAAATAGGAGAAGATCAATTATTTTATCTAATGTCTCGCGGATTATCAGAATCAGAAGCAATGTCAATGATAGTTCTAGGTTTCATGGCAGAATTTACAAAAGAACTTCCAATGGAATATGCAATCGAACTTAATAAGCTAATAAAAATGGAGATGGAAGGAAGTGTTGGCTAATGAAAACAGTATTTTTGGACAATGAACCAAATTGGCTTAAAGATTTTCGTGAAGCAAGCTTTAATCTAGCTAAAACAATAATTCCAGAAACAGAAATAAATCCTTTAATCTCAACATCTAAAATATTGTATGAAGATAATGGTACTTTGGAAATTCTAGATATTAATGAAGCTATATATAAAAATCAAGAATTCTTTCAAAAATATTTTCAAGACAAAGCAATTTTCCCCCATACAGAAAGAGATCTCTTAATTAATAATGCATTTTTTAATTCAGGATTATTTATCAAAGTGCCAAAAAATGTTAAATTAGAAATTCCATTGATATTAAGCACAAAGGCAGATAACATTGTAGAGAAAAATATAATTGTTTTAGAAGAAAACAGCTCATTAACAATAATCCATAATCTTGATTCAGATTCATTAGCAAAAAGAAACTCATCTTTAGAAGTTTTTCAGAAAGAAAATTCAAATCTTAATTTCATAGAATTACAAAAATTTGGAAATAATATGGAAAATGTTTCAGCAAAATCTTTTGTTTTAGATAAAAATGCAAATTTACATCATTCATTTATTTGTTTGGGTAGTAATTATAATAAAACATTTACAGATTTCTATCTTAATGGAGAAAATTCTCAACTTAAAAACATTGAATTATTTTTTGGTTCGTCTAGTCAAAACTTTGAACTTAATACAAATGTTATTCATAATAAACCTTTTACAACTTCCGAAGTCTTGATAAAAGGGGCATTAAAAGATAGTTCAAGATGTTTATCTAATGGAATGATAAGAATATCAAAAGAGGGACAAAAAACAAAATCTTTCTTATCAGATCATGCTTTAATCTTAAATCCGGGAGCAAAAGCAGATGCTATTCCAGGCTTAGAAATAGAAGCAAATGATGTTCAAGCAGGCCACTCAGCTTCAGTTGGTCAAATAGATGAAGATCAATTATTCTATCTAATGTCCCGTGGCTTGTCAAAAGAAGAAGCAAAACATGCTATTATTACAGGATTTTTCAATCCAGTTCTAGAATTACTCTCTGAAGAGCTAAAAGAAACATTTTTAACTTTAATAAAGCAAAAACTAGTCTATGAAAAAACAAATTGAAAAGGACTTTCCTATTCTCACTAGGAAAATTAATGGCAAGAGATTGATTTATCTAGATAATGCAGCAACATCTCAAAAACCAATTAAAGTGATTAATGCAATTTCTGATTTTTATAAAAAAAATAATGCTAATATCCATCGAAGTATTCATACATTAGGAAATGAATCAACTGAACTATATGAAAATTCAAGAGAAAAAGTTTCTAAATTTATTAATTCTAAATCACAAGAACTGATATTTACAAGATCAACTACTGAATCTATTAACACAATTGCTTATTCTTTAATGAAACAAGGATTAAAAAAAGGAGATGAAATTATTTTATCAATAGCTGAACATCATGCTAATATCATTCCTTGGCAATTTTTATATAAATTTAAAGGTATTAAATTAAAATATATTAATCTTAACAAAGATACAACATTAGATATGAAACATTTCCAATCATTATTAACAAAAAATACAAAACTAGTTGCTCTAACTCATTGCTCCAATGTAACTGGAACAATAAATGATATTAAAAATATTAGCAAAATAGTTCATGATAATAAATCTTTATTTTTAGTAGATGCTGCTCAATCAGCCCCTCATTTTAAAATAGATTCTTCTTATACAGATTTCTTAGCTTTTTCAGGACATAAAATGCTAGGTCCGACTGGAATTGGAGTGTTATTTGCAAAAGAAGAATTGCAAGAAAAACTTGAACCCTTCTTGGGTGGAGGAAATATGATAAAAGAAGTTAATTTATTTGAAACAACATATAAAAATGCTCCTTACAAATTTGAAGCAGGAACTCCCCCAATAGCAGATGCAATAGGTTTAGGAGCAGCAATAGATTATCTTAATAATATCGGAATGGATAATATTCAATTACATGAAAAAGCATTAACACAATATGCTTTAAAAAGATTACAGGAAATTAAAGATTTAAAAATTCATGGTTCATTTGATGTTAAAAAAAGAATTGGTGTAATTTCATTTTCAATGGAAAAGATTCATCCACATGATATAGCAGCTATTCTGGATACAAAAGGAATAGCAATAAGAGCAGGTCATAATTGTGCTCAACCTTTAATGAAATTCTTAAAAGTTCCAGCTGTTGCAAGAGCTTCATTTTATTTATACAATAAAAAAGAAGATGTTAATTCATTAATTGATGGATTATTGGAGGTTAAAAAAGTATTTAGAAGAAAATGAACGATTATTCAGAAGAAATACTTGATCATTATGAAAACCCAAATCATTTTGGTAGAATATTGAATGCAGATAAAAGAGCTTATGATTTAAATCCCTTATGTGGAGATCATTTAATATTTGAAGTTAAACTAGATAATGGCAAGATAAAAGACGTTAAATATTCGGGTAATGGTTGCGCAATATCTCAAGCAACAGCTGATTTATTAATAGATGAAATGATCGGTAAATCTTTTGAAGAACTTAAATCTATTAATTCAGATTATGTTTTAAAATTAGTAGGAATTAAACTATCTCCTGCAAGAATAAAATGTGCTTTATTATCATTTGAAATTCTTAAAAAACTTATTAATCCTAAAAATATAACATAATATTTATAAACTAAATAGAATATTGATTCTTTAATGATACTTACAAAAAAAGAGATTTTAAATGAAATTAAAAAAGGCAATATTAAAATAACTCCATTTAATAAATCTTATATCGGAGCAGCTTCTATTGATCTAACATTAGATAATAAATTTAGAATTTTAAAAACAAATGGTGTTCATATTTTAAAAGAAGCATCTGATTTCAAGAAATATTCTAAATTAATTACTTCAAATTCATTTACCTTAATGCCAAATCAATTTGTTCTTGGAATAACTAGAGAAAGAATAAAACTCCCATCAAATGTTGCTGCTTGGCTTCATGGAAGAACAAGATTTGCAAGATTTGGACTTGCCATTCACGTTACAGCTTCTTTTATTCAACCTGGAATTAATAATAAACAAGTTTTAGAAATAAAAAATGTTTCCACAATGCCTTTAATTTTAAAAAAAGGTTTAAGAATATGTCAATTAATATTAGAAAGAACAGAAGGTAATGCAGTTTATTCTGGAAAATTTAAAAATCAATCTTCTCTTTAAACATTAAAAAAGCTTATAAATTGTCTATTTTTCATTAAGTTTATGCGCTAGTAGTCTAGTGGTTAGGATCGAGCCTTGCCAAGGCTTGGACCCGGGTTCGAGTCCCGGCTGGCGCATTTTAACATAATTTTATAAACAACTATTCGGCAGCACGTCTTTTTGGGACTTTTCCATCCCATATTTGCACATGCATATATCTTGGCGGATCTTTTAGTTTTAATTCAGAAGTAATCTTTACAGCCTCATCTAGCCCATTTTTAAGTATTAACTCAAGTATACTTTTCGTTTTTTTCCCTATATCATCAACTTGTAAATTCTCTAAACTTCCATTTCTTTTATAAAATTGGAATATATCAATTTCACATTTAGCTATTATTCTTTTATATCTTAAATATATTTCTGCATCATTTGATCCAATCATAGCTACTTTAAAATAATACTTTGCCAATTCATTGTTATCCAGAATCTTTTCTTCCATGCATTTTATTAAATTAATAAGATATTTAAATATTGCTTTTTTCCAAATTTCATGGCAACAGAAAAACAAATCAAGCTTAAATTATTAGATGAATTAGAAAAAGAAGTTAATGAACATCTTGATGAGCCAGATGCAATCTATAGTTTAAGATATGCTTTAAGAATAATAAGATCAAAAAGAAAAGAGATTAAACAGTAAACTATTTAAATAACTATTTTAAAATATATATTATGAAAAAGAAATCATCAAATAGATGGATTAGAAGCTTAATTGGAATCCTGGTTGTTTTATTTGCATCTTTAATGTTTTCAAGACTAAATGTATTTGCTTTTATCTTAATTGTATTATTCGGTTTATTATTGATAATAGAGGGAGTATTTAATTTTCATACAATAAATCACCTAAGTTCAAAATACAAGAAACATTAATCATTTAACATTCTTAAAACATCATATAATATCTCAGCTGTAACTTGCGGATGCCAAAAATTCATAAATCTACAAGGCTCAACCTCTATTATTGTTTTATTTTTTCTTGGAAATAACTTTCTTTTTGGAGCATAAGCTAAATCTCCTTCAAAAACTTTTTGTATAGTTATTCTTGGAAATGGAATGTTCCTTAGTGAATCTTGAACACAATCTAAAAAATTTTGAGGAGTAAAGTTATTCTTTAATTTCATCAATCTCTCCTTGTTACAATAAATTTCCATTTTTCTTAAATCTTTCTTTAAGCTAGAATTAATATTTATAATATTTCCATTCTTATCTACAACATTTAACAACTCTCTTTTTGTTTCAAATAATATAGCTTGCTTGTAATCATCCTCAATCTTCTTTAAAAAATTATAATATTTTAAATTAACTTCATCTACTATTTCTTTTATTTTATCCTGTTTTACACCATCTCTTCCAAAAGTTACAATATCAATTACGCTTGGAACATTTCTCATCTTAGTAAAAGCTCTATGAACTAAAACAATTTTTTCTCCTTTTCCAACTTCTGCCCAAAAATCCTGGTAAATCTTTAATCTATTATAATAATCTTTCTCATCAATTGCAACCCACCCATATCTAGATTTAAAATAATTTATTTTCTCTAAATCTCTATTAATAAAATGCCTATAATATTTCAAAGCTAAATCTAAGCTTGGAATATCTCTATTAAAATCTATTCCTAATAATCTATGTCTAGGCATATTACCTATTATTAACTTCCCACCTATCTTTCCCCAGCACAAACTAGCTACAGTTTCTGAATTATCATCTCTTGATGTACTTGATTCCAAAGCAGGTCCTGAATGTGGACTTACAATTACATTCTTCTCATTTCCATCACTATAAACAATAAATCCCTTTTTAAATTGTACTTGCATATGTTTATAAATCATCATTGATATATAAAAATTATCACGATGGAAAACATAGTCTTTAAAGATAAGTTTATTGAACGTTATTCTAAATTAACAGATATTGATGAGTTTAAAAAATATTCAACTACTTATTTAAGACGTTCATTAAGAGTTAATACTTTAAAAATAACAATTAAAGAACTTAAAGACAGATTAAAAGATTGGAAACTAACTCAAGTTCCTTGGTGTAAGGAAGGTTTTTTTATCACAGGAGAAAGGAGAGATATAGGAAATTTAATAGAACATGCTCTTGGTTATGTTTACATTCAAGAAGCAGCTTCAATGATACCTTCCATTGTTATTAATCCAAATAAAGATGATTTAGTCTTAGATATGGCAGCTGCTCCAGGATCAAAAACAACTCATCTTGCTTCCATAATGGATAACAATGGATTAATAATAGCTAATGATTATGATTATAAAAGAATAAAAGCTCTCGGGATTAACTTACAAAGATGTGGTGTTTTAAATGCAATAATAACCTTGCAGCAAGGAAGATTTTTCAAAGATTTCAATTTCGATAAGATATTATTAGATGCTCCTTGTTCAGGAACAGGAGCTATTCGAAAAAGTCTGAAAACACTACTTTCTTGGAATGCAAACATGGTGAGAAGATTAGCTGGAACTCAGCGTCAATTAATAAAAATTGCATTTGAAAACTTAAAAGAAAATGGAACTTTAGTTTATTCTACATGTTCAGTTGAGCCAGAAGAAAATGAAGCTATTGTTTCTTATTTACTTGATACATTTGATAATGCTAAAATTGAGAAAATTAATCTAGATTTGAAAAGATCTAAGCCAATCTTAGAGTTTGATAATCAAAAATATAGAGAAGAAGTAAAAGATTGTCTAAGAATTTGGCCGCAAGATAATGATACAGAAGGATTTTTTATAACAAAAATTAAGAAAATATAATAAATTATTTAAATAACTTATTCTATTTAAATTCATGCAAACAAAAGAAACTATGATTAAATTGTTAGATAAATTTTCTGATGAGTTTAAAAAGCATAAAATTGCTAAAAAAAATATAGAAGAAGAAATAAGAAAAGTTAGAACTAAAAGATGATTTTTTAAAACCCATATCCCAATCCAATTAATATCTCTTTCATCTTCAAACTATCCTGCCAAGTGATTGGACTTTCACATATAATATGAGCATTTACTTTTCTTTTTATCAATTCCTTTGCAAATTCTCTAAAATCCGGTCCACCTTCATCTAAAGTTATGTGATTTAACTCTCCTTTCTCATTATAATTTATTCCTGTATATTGAAAATAATGTTCTTTTAAATTTAATTCTAATAACTTATCAAACATTTCCTTAAAATCTAACTTTCCCATACTTCTAGCAAACACATGTCCAACATCAACACATAAATTACACTTAGTTTCTTTAACTAATCTTAATGTTTCATCAAAACTTCCATAAGCACTATGTTTTCCTGTAGTTTCAGGAGCCAATTCAACTTCCCACCCATTTTTTATTCTTACTTCATTCATCTCTTTTATAGATTCTTTAACAATTTCATGAACATCTTCCTTATCCATTTTGCCAAAAAAAGCAGGATGAAAAGAAACATATTTTGCTTTAAGATTATTGCCTCTTTCTAAACTATCAATCAATCTCTTTTTGCTATCAATTCTTATTTGCTTATCTTCACTTGCTAAATTAATATAATAAGGTCCATGAATACTTAACTCAATCCCATGTTTTTTAGCTTCTTTTCCTACTTCTTTAGCCATGTTATTGCTCATCTTAACTCCATGAACAAATTCACATTCCATTATATGTAATCCTTTATCTTTAACAAATTTAATTCCATCAAAACTAGTTTTTACAGGGCTTCCAGCAGGACCTAATTTAATTATCATAAGAATAAAATAGGATTAAGGTTTATAAAAGTAATTACTTATCACCAAATTCCTTAACACCCCTAAACTCAATTATCTTATCTAAGAATACATAAGTTTCATCTTCTAATGATACCTTAACATTCCTAGGTTGAGAAGGGTACCAAACAACATTTTTTTCACCCGACCTATTATGAAGAACATCTTCTAATACAATATACTGTTTATTAACTTCTTTCAATTTTCCAAACATATCATAAGGAATAGTTGCAGCTGAATCTCCACTGTTGCTACTAACTCCAACAGTAACTATTTTAATATATCTTCCAACAAATCTTTCCAACCCCTTACCCTTCTCTTTTAACCTTTCAACTTCCTTTTCATTAATTGGTAAATCTTCCAAAGCTTCATCTATCGTTCCCATATCAATATTACAATAAAAAGTCTTATAAATCTATCTTTTGAATAATAAAAGAAATAAAAATTAAGCTTTCTGTAAAACCTCTCTTACACCTAAATTTGGATCACTTCCCAAATAATAGCTTAACATGTTTCCATTTAATTCATATCCAGCTGGTAAATCAACAGCCCTTCCATTTATTGTAGCATGTGTTATTATCTGACTATCTGTTACAGTTACTGGAGTGCATTTTCTTGCTGTTTTACTTCCTCCAGTACATATCTCGCTTGAAGTAAACTCTCTATAATATCCAGGTTCTCTTGCCTTTACAGCAAAACTATCAGGTCCATCTTTCACTCCATTTGTATACGTATCAACTAACATCCATTTTCCAATTAAAGAACCTGGAACACTTCCACCTGAACTTCCTGTATCTGAATCCCCATTTGTTCCAGTATCGGTTCCTGTGTCTGTTGTCCCACTTTTACATCCAGCTATAACTAATAAACTTATAACTAAAATTGCTACCAAATATTTTTTCATAAACATCACCGAAATTAAAAGATAATGGTTATATTTAAAAGTTTGTAAAAATTGGATTTAAAGGAGAACCTTTAGCTCTTTCTATCCTTTCTTTTTCTTCTTCCAGTTTCAATATAGTTTCAATTTCTTCAGGCGTTCTAGCATTTTTAGCCATTTCTAAAAATTCATTTCTATTTTTATATACATTGCCTTTAATATCTCTTGTAAAATTCCATGCTAATCCTTCAAGTTTTGCAATATTGTCATATATCTTATTTGCATAATCATCATCATTTCTATGTGTTCTAAACTCTAAATAACCTAGACTAATTTGTAAGTCAAGTTCACCCTTTCCACTACCATAATCAAATGTTCTTATTATATCAATAAAAGGAACTGTAGAATGAACTTCATCAAATTTAGCTGAACTTCTTAAATCCATATCCCTTAAAATCCCATTAAGGTTTACAAATCCATAACCACAACTTATCTCATCATGAAAATTTTGAATATGAACCTCATTTTCACGTGCTTTTAATTCTCTAATCTTCCTTCCGTTATCTAAATATTTTTCAGCTTCATAAAATTCCCTAGCTCTTTCATTCTTTATCTTATCCAAAAATCTTTCTTTTTTCTTTATATCCTCTAACGCATCATCGATTGGCATTTATCCATCATCCAATAAGTAGCTTTTGTTAAATGAATATGCAGCTTTTTTAACTAATTTTAAAACATTCCGCATTCTAACACCACCACCATCACCTGTTAAAATATTCCCATCTTTAAGACCATAAATGTGTATTCCTGCTAATTCGCCATTTTCAGTAATATAAACACCACCACTCATTCCATTATCACTTGGTACAGTTGTTAAAAAACTATCATGAATAGTTTTTTCTCCATTACCGAAACCTAAAGCTGCACCTCTAATATTATTATATTTAACTTTACCATATCTTCCAGATAATACGCCATCTTGTAAGCCAACTAGTTTAACCACTTGCTCTGGTTGTAATTCATCCTCAAGAACTCTAAACCTTATTGGCCTTGGTTTTTTTCTTGGAATAACAGCTTTAATTAATGCAATATCTAAACTAGAATTCTTTGCATACCATGTAACATCTATTGGATATCTATTACCATTCTGATCAAAAACATGATATTTTTTTTCTATATCTTTGGCCCATTTCCCAAAATTCCATCTTGGTACTCCTTTATCCTTAATTTTCCTCCAATCATCAAGATGTTTTTTGATAATATGGTAAGCTGTCAAAATAAAACCATCTGTAGTTATCAATAATCCATTGCCATTTTTAATATTAACATATCCATCTCCAATTGGTATCTTTGTCTCAACAGAAACGAGATTATTTACAATAGTACTTTCAGATTCTTCTTTACTTATTTCCTCTCTATTTCCTTCTAGAGCCATGTTTAAAGCAACTATCTTATCTAACCTTCTTGCTCTAAAGTTTTCAAACATTATGACGGATACCATAATAATTATCAAAAAATATCTGTTTATAAACCTTTCTAAAAGTAACTACTAATCAATAATTAATATACATAACAACCTTTTTATTCTAATAAAACACATTTTCTTTAATGGATATATTAAAAGAAATCAAGCCAACAAAACAAGAACAATTAAAGTTAACCAAAGAAGTAAATTTCTTTACTAAAAAATTAAATTATAAACTAAAAGATGCTAAAGCAATTACAGGAGGAAGTTTTGCTAAAAATACATGGCTTAGAGGTAATTATGATATAGATATCTTTGTGAAATTTAATTATAATAAATATAAAACTAGATCAGATCAAATCTCAATTATCTTGCAAAAACAACTTAAAGGTTTCAAATTTACTAAACTTCATGGCTCTCGTGATTATTTTCAAATAAAATATAATAAAATAACATTTGAAATTATTCCTGTTTTAGAGATTAAAAATGCAAAACAAGCATTAAATGTTACCGATGTTAGTCAACTTCATGCATTATATGTTAAAAATAACACAAATGAAAAACTTCAAGATGAAATAAGATTAGCAAAACAATTCTTTCATGTTAATAATCTATACGGCGCAGAATCTTATATTAAAGGTTTTTCAGGCTATGTTCTAGAATTATTAATAATTTATTATAAATCATTAAACAATTTCCTAAAAGCAGCATCCAAATGGAAAGATAAGGAAATAATTGATATTAAACATTATTATAAAGATAAAAATGATGTTTTATTTTCATTAAACGAAGCAAAAAAGCAATCTCCTTTAATTTTGATAGATACAGTTCAAAAAGACAGAAATGCCTCAGCTTCCTTATCACAAGAAAAATATAATTTATTAATTAAAGTAGCAAATTCTTACATTAAAAATCCATCATCTTCTTATTTTATTGAAAAGAAATTTTACATTAAACAAATAAAAGCTGATTTAATTTTAGAAATAAATCCATTAAAAGGAAAGCAAGACATTATAGGAGCTAAAATATTGAAGTCAATTGAATATATTAAAAATAGATTAGATGAGGAAGGTTTTATAGTAAATAAATTTGATTGGCATTTCGATAAAGAAACATATGCTTGGTTTAATATTAAAAACTTAAATTTACCTAAAGAAGTTAAGCATTATGGTCCATTCTTAAAAGATGAAAAAAATGTTATTAATTTTAAAAAGAAATGGAAAAAATACAAATTACAAAAAGACAATAAAAGAGTTTTTGTGATAATAAAGAGAGAGTATACTAAAGCTAGTGATTACCTTAAAGTCTTAATTAAAGATAGATATGTTAAAGAAAGAGTAAAATCAATAAGATTTATAAATTTTTCTTGATTTTAAGTATTATGCCAGATAAAATTATCAAGCCTACCAATGTTTCTATTAAAATAGATTCTTTAAGTTTTTGGTGGAGTGAATATAATCTAGAATCATTTTATTGGGATGATCTTTCAATAAGATTTAAAGATAGAAATGAAAAATATCATGAACATTCTACAACAATAATAACAAAAGGGTATATTAAAGTGTTGGAAGAGATGAGCCATGATTCTGATTATGGGAAAGAGCAATTAAGAGAAGAATGCTTACATCGTAATAAAAACCTTGAAGAACTCCTAAATGCAAAAGATATTTTTTTCAGCTACAATTACGATGATCCAAATGATCCTAATTTCTATGAAGTAAAATTTAAAGCACCAAAAAATGCTCAAGGATTCAAGCCAAGTTATATATCCATTTTCCATCCAGCTGAGAAGCTATCATTAGAAATAGTTAAAGAATCTGTTTCAAGTTATTGCAGAAATTTTCATAACATTTTATTTTCAAATATTCATATAAAAAATGCCCCAAAGAAATCTTATGTTTTAAGAGAATTTAAAAAACATGAAAAAGAAATGAAAGAATTAGAAGACTTTAGAAAAAAAGGCGGAAAGATGAAAGTTCAAATGGCTCCAGGGTTTTTACAAGATATATTTAGTGAAGAAGAAATTTCTAGAGTAGGGGGCATAAAAAATATAGAATATGGATTTATTAAAAATAACAATTATTTTGTCAGATTAAAAGACGGAACCGAGAAGATTATAGGTCAACCAAATCTAACCTTAGTTAAAAAATAGCAAAACAAAAAGCTTTAATAAAATATATATTAGAAAAGAATAAAATGTTCAGAGTATTTCGTTCAGAATGGTATGAAACCAAATTTAAAAAGTTAGATAAATCAGAAAAAGAGATTGTTTCTATTTTTGAACAAAGACTAAAGATAGAACCATATTCCGGTAAACCATTAGGATATATCTTTTTCAGAGAAAAGAAATTTGATGGAAAAAGAATATTATTCTTAGTTTATGAAGAACAGAATGTTATATTTTTGGTAACAATAACAGATAAAAAAGCACAACAACGTGAAATAGATTTAATTAAAAGAAATTTAGATATGTATAAAGAGATGTTAAAAGAAATAATCAAAAAACTTTAAACTTCCTTAACCTTACCTTTTAATATATCTTTTATTCCTCTAGCTATATCTTGCAATAATTCTTGATCTACCTTTTCAAATTTCTTCAATTTATTGTATTCTTCCTTAGGGATTGTTATAGTTTTCATATAATATTATAAACACTACTCTCTTATATAATTTACTAATCATTAAAAATCAAAAACCAAAAGCTTTAAATACCTAATATATTTTACTTAATTATCTGATTCTAAAGAATCTAAAATGAAAAATAATTCTATAAAAGAGGGAGCATAAATGGAACAAAACATAAAGAATAGATTAAAAACTGGAACAACAACCATAGGTATTGTATGCAAAGATGGAATAGTATTAGCTGCAGATAAAAGGGCATCTGGCGGATATAGAATAATGGATAAAAATGCTGAAAAGATACAGGTTATCTCAGATAATATAGCTGTAACAACAGCTGGATTAGTAAGTGACGCTCAATTATTAACAAAATTAATTAAAGCAGAGATTAGATTAAAGAAAATAAGGACAGATAGAGAGATAACAGTAAAAGAAGCATCCAACTTATTGGCAGGAATGGTTTACAATAATATTAGAACACCATCAATGATACAAAGCATTGTAGGTTTTTTGGTTGCAGGAAAAGATCCTACTGGATTTCATCTATATGAAATAGGTATGGATGGTTCAGTAATGACTTATGATGATTTTGTTTCAGATGGCTCAGGATCAGATTTAGCTTATGGAGTCTTAGAAGCAATGTATAAAAAAGGGATTTCAGTCAATGAAGGAATCCAAATAGCATTAAAAGGATTAAATTCAGCAATGCAAAGAGATTTACCAACAGGAAACGGATATGATGTTGTAACAATAACAGAAAAAGGAGTAATAAAAGTAATATCAAAAAAAATAGAATTTAACATTTCTAATTAATTTTTTTTCAAAATGGTTAAAATAATAGACGAAGTATTAAGCAAACTACCGGGTAATGCAGCTATTAGTGAAGCAACATTTGAAGCAGCTAATATAGTTATTTATACCAAAAGTAAAGACTTCTTTCTTAATAATAATGGATATATAAGAGATATTGTCAATGATATTAAAAAAAGAATAGAATTGCGTCCAGATCCATCAATTACCATAGATCCTGAAAAAGCCCAAAAGATAATTGAAAAAATAATTCCTCCGGAAGCAGGAATAGCAAATATATTGTTTGATCCTCCTCGTTCAGAAGTTACAATAGAAGCTGAAAAACCAGGATTAGCTATCGGAAAAGCAGGTGATTTACTAAAACAAATAAGACAGGAAACATTTTGGGTGCCATTGATAAGAAGAACTCCAGCAATTAAATCAAAGATTATAGAAAATATCAGGCATGTTTTGTATGAAAATAATGATTTTAGAAAAAAATTTTTAGATAGAGTTGGTCATAGAATATATGATGGATGGTTAAGAGGTAAAAAAAATGAATGGGTTAGAGTTTCTTTTTTAGGTGCAGCAAGAGAAGTTGGAAGATCTTGCATTCTTGTTCAAACTCCTGAATCAAGAATAATGATGGACTGCGGTATCAACGTCGCAAGTGAAGAAAATGCATATCCTATTCTTGAAAGCCCTGATTTTGATTTGAAAGAATTAGATGCTGTTATTATTTCACACGCTCATCTTGATCATTCAGGATTTCTTCCTTATTTATTTAAATATGGTTATGATGGACCTGTCTATTGTAGTGAGCCGACTAGAGACATCATGGCATTATTACAACTTGATTACATTGGAATTGCAGCAAAAGATGCAAAAAAAGCAATCTATTCTTCTACTGATATTAAAGAAATGGTTAAACATACAATTACAATCGGCTTTGAGGAAGTTACAGATATCACTCCCGACATTAGATTAACTTTCTATAATGCAGGTCATACAATTGGAAGTTGTCAAACCCATTTGCATATTGGTAATGGTTTGCATAATTTAGTTTACACAGCTGACATGTTATATGAAACAAGTAATTTACTTTCAGCAGCAACTACAAGATTTCCAAGACTTGAAACATTAATTATTGAATCGACTTATGGTGGAAAAAACGATGTCTACCCTCCGAGAAGAGAAGCGGAATTATTCTTAATGGAAATAATAAAAAATACGATTAAAAGAGGAGGAAAAGTATTACTACCCGTTCTAGGGGTTGGAAGAGCACAAGAAATTCAAATTATTCTTGATACCGCTGTTAAAACAGGTGACATGGATAAAATTCCTGTTTATATTCAAGGTATGGTCTGGGACGTTACAGCAATACATACAGCCTACCCTGATTTTTTCAACGCTAAAGTTAAGAAAAATATTTTCCATAAAGATCAAAATCCATTTTTATCTGAAATTTTTAAAAGAGTTGCTGGACAAAAAGAGATGATGGAAGTAATTGATTATGAAGGTCCATGTATCATCATGGCAACTTCTGGAATGTTAACAGGAGGACCATCTGTAGAATATCTTAAACATCTGGCTAATGATCCAAGAAATTCTTTAGTTTTAAATAGTTATCAAGGAGAAGGTTCACTGGGAAGAAAATTACAAAATGGCGACCGTCAATTATATTTCCAAAACGGCGAGAAACAAGAAATGGTGGAAGTTAAAATGGAAATATTCTCTATACATTCATTTACAGGTCATTCAAATAGACAGCAATTGCAGAATTTTATCTATAAATTACAGCCAAAGCCAAAAAGGATAATTACTCAGCACGGTGAAAGTTCTAAATGCCTCGAACTAGCCTCTGATATGCATAAGATGGCTAAGATTGAAACATCCGCCCCAAGAAATTTGGAAGCTTTGAGAATAAGATAGGAAGATTTAAATATATGTTTAAACATAAACATAGCATGACTATTAAAACAATAACCATAACAGAAGATGCTTATAATAAAATTAAAAGTTTAAAGCATAATGATGAAAGTTTCAGTGATTTATTTAGAAGACTAGCAGAAAATAGAAGTAGTGCTGGTAAAGAATTCTTTGGTATATTCAAAGCAAGTTCTGAGGAGATGGTAAAAAAAAGAAAACATTTTAAAAAAATCAGAGAAGAAATGTCAAAGAACTTTAAGAATTAGATAATTTTATTTTTTCTTCGTCATTCTATTATACAAGATATCATCAACATTTAGATAAGTTTTATGTCCAAATTTTCTTTCTAACATTTGTAAAGAAGCTAAATATTTTACATCATCCATTTCTTCATTTCTTTCCTTCTTTGCTACTTTTTCTATCTCTCCTGCATAAACATCTAAAAATTTTCCAGCATAAACTTTTTTTTGTTCAGGTAAAAATCTTTCAACTAGTTCTATAGATTTGAGAAATACAGGTATTTTATCATCTATCAAATCAATATTATATTGATACGTTGTTACATAAACCTGTTCAGCCCCAAATAGATTATCAAATACATCATCATTAATATTTTTTAATTTAGGAATTTTTCCATCACTGAATAAGGTATTATCAGACAACATATCATCTATCTCCTTGGAAGCAGCATTATAATCTAATTTTTTGATTTTAGTTAAGGACATAAGTAAACTATAAATACTAGTAAGTTCTTAATTTCTTTTA
>CAZJUI010000004.1:70071-78990 GCA_964549185.1 Candidatus Woesearchaeota archaeon | reverse complement strand
CATAATCTAAGTTAACCAATGATGGTACAGCTATTATTTCTACAATACCTTTTATCATTGTACTTATTAATTCATTTGCTACAGCAAATGCTTGTTGAATTGGCAAGTTTCCTGCAATTGCAACTAATCTATTGTTGTCAATAACAATTACAGTATCACTAACCTCTCTTAATTGTTGTAATCCAAATTCAGCTTTATCAACTCTTGCTCTTTCAATATCAAATGGCATTGTTACAGTTCCAATAACAATAGCTCCCATTTCTTTTGCAACTTGTGCAACAACTGGAGCAGCTCCTGTTCCTGTACCTCCGCCCATTCCTGCACATACAAATACCATATCAGATCCTTTCAAGACTTCTTTTAATTCGTATATGCTTTCTTTAGCAGAATCTCTTCCTTTTTCAATAAATCCGCCGCATCCTAATCCTCTTGTTAACTCTCTCCCAATTAGGATTTTTCTGTCAGCTTCACTTATATCTAAATGCTGTTTATCTGTATTAACAGCTGTGACTTCAGCGCCCATCACGCCTTTTTTGTATAACCATGAAACCATATTATTGCCAGCTCCTCCAGTTCCAATAACATGTATATTTGCTTGCCCCACCTTCATATCATCTTGTGGATTTTCTTTTGCAGATTTAAGTGCGTTTTGTATAATAAATTCCATCTTTTTTTCCCCCTTTTAGGTTTTTTATCGAGTATTTTTCCTCTTTTTTATTTTTTGTAAGGTATATTTTGCAAAACAATAATCTTTATATTATAGTTCACACTATACCTTCTTTAGAACAAAGTTTTTATGCGCCAACGTAAAAGCTTTCAGAACATACAGGTAAATAATCAAGCCTAACGAACGAAAAGTTCATTTCAAAGCCAATCGTTTTTGTCGCCAAACAAAAACAGACGAAATGAAACTTTAAATATTCTTTTATTTTCCTTAATAATAACAATTGAGTATATAAACATTATTAAGCTCTAACATATATTTAGTAAAATATAAATATTATTTAACGTCTCAACATCTTGTGGATTAGAAATGAATGTTAACGATTATGTTGTGGTTTCGACGGTTTCTGATGAATTTAAGGGTATAATTTTGGAGTCAAAAAACCCTGAAAAAGTCATCCTAAAACTCGATTCTGGCTACAATATTTCCCTTAATAAAAAGGATATTAAAGAGACAAAAGTTTTAAACAGTCTTAAGAAAGAAAAAAGATCAATTCCAAGATTAAAAGAAAATCCAAATTTACCAACAATTTTAATCTTGCATACAGGTGGCACAATAGCTTCTCGGGTTGATTATAAAACAGGCGCTGTTAATCCTGCTTTCTCACCAGAAGAAATTTTGGAAATGTTTCCTGATTTACAACAAATAGCGAATATAAAATCAAGATTAATTTCTAATATGTTTTCCGAAGATATGAACTTTAATCATTATAACTTAATCGCTTCTGAAATAGAAAAAGAATCAAATATTAAAGGAATTATAATAACACATGGAACAGACACATTACATTATACATCAGCTGCTTTATCGTTTATGCTCGACAATTTACAATTTCCAGTCATAATTGTTGGAGCTCAGCGTTCATCTGATCGTGGAAGCAGCGACGCATTTTTAAATTTATACTGTGCAGTTAAGTTCATAGCAGAAACAGATTATTGTGGAGTTGCAATTTGTATGCATCAAAATTTAAATGATGATAATTGTGTAATTCTTCCTGGATTAAAAACAAGAAAACTTCATTCTTCTCGAAGAGATGCTTTTAAGCCAATTAACGCAGAGGAAATAGCAATTGTAAATAAAAAACAGGTCAATTTTGTTTCTAAAGATTATCCAAAAGCATCAGATAAAAAATTAAATGTAAAATATTTTAAAGATGTTAAAGTTGGAATTTTAAAAGCTCATCCTAATATGAAAGCTGAAGAAATTTCTAATTATAAAAGTTTTGATGGTTTAATATTAGAAGGAGTTGGAATTGCAGGAAATTTCCCAATTAATAAAATAGATGCATTTACAGAAGAGAATGAAAAAATATATAACGAAATAAAAAAATTAGCGAAAAAAATCCCAATTGCAGCTACTACACAAACAATTTTTGGGCGAGTAAATATGAATGTTTATTCTACTGGAAGAAAAATGCAGGAAATTGGTATTCTAGGAAATTTATTAGATATGACAACAGAAACAGCTTTTATTAAATTAGCTTATCTATTAAACAATCATCCAAAAGAAGTTAGAGAATTATACTCAAAAAACCTTAAAGGTGAAATATCTCAAAGAATAAACGAAAGATTTGTAGACTAAATATTTATAAACTTTAACTTTTCTTTAATAATATGCCATACTCATTCCTAATAGCAGTAACACCACCTGAAAAACTTTTTAATGAAGTTATAGGTATAAAAGAATCAATTAAGAAAAAGTATGGTATGCAATATGCTACAACCCACGTTCCACATTTAGGTTTGTTAGTTAATTCATTTGCAAGTTTTAAAGATATAGATGAAGAATTAAAAAAGATTGTAACAAAAATAAAACCATTTAAAGTTGAAGTAAATGGGGTTTCTTATTTTGCCAAAGATAGTGTAACATATGGAACGACAATTTTTATAAAAGTAAAAAAAACAAAAGAATTAGATAATATTCATAAAACATTTTTAAATCATCTTAACCATCTAAGAACAAACGACCAAATGAGATGGTTAAATTATAAGAAAGAAAACTTCTCTCCACATCTTTGGGATTATGTACAAAAATACGGTCATCCTTATGTTTTAGAAAATTATCTTGCCCATATATCTATAGACTCGGTTAAAAAAGAAAATTTTGAGCCAATTTGGAACAAAATTAAAAAATATAATCCAAAACTAACATTTACTGTAAAACAAATTGACCTTTACATCTGGCTTCATCCAGATAGTTGGGTATTATTGAGAAGTTATAAACTAAAATGATAGATTATAAAAAAATAGGTTTTAAATGCGGTCTTGAAATCCATCAAAGGCTTCAAACTCATAAATTATTCTGTAATTGTCCATCTTTATTAAGAGATGATAAACCGAGTTTCACAATAAAAAGAAAGCTTAGAGCAGTAGCCGGAGAATCAGGAGAAATTGATATAGCCGCAAAACATGAGCATGAAAAAGATTTAGAATTTTTCTACGAAGGATATTCAGACACAACTTGCTTAGTAGAATTAGATGAAAATCCTCCTGAATCATTAAACCAAGAAGCATTAAAGATAGTAATTCAAATTGCTTTATTATTAAATTGTAAAGTTCTAGATGAAATAATCTTCATGAGAAAAACAGTTATTGATGGTTCTAATACATCTGGTTTTCAAAGAACAGGATTGTTAGCAGTTAATGGTTATATAGAAACATCAAAAGGTAGAGTAAGAATAGCAACAATTAATTTAGAAGAGGAAGCAGCTAAAAACATTAAAGAAACAAATAACAATAGAATATGGCGTCTAGACCGTTTAGGAATCCCATTAGTTGAAATTCAGACAGAAGCTGATATAAAAGATCCTGAACATGCCAAAGAAACAGCTGAAAAAATTGGAATGCTCCTACGCTCAACAGGAAGAGTAATGCGGGGAATTGGCAGTATAAGGCAAGATGTGAACTTAAGTATAGAAGGTCATCCAAGAATAGAGATAAAAGGATTTCAAGATATAAGAAGTTTAACAAAAACAATAGAATATGAAGTTTTTCGTCAAGAACAATTAATAAAAGATAATAAAGTATCAAAAGGAGAAGTTAGAAAAGCAAATCCAGATTTTACAACATCATTTTTACGTCCATTGCCAGGATCAGCTAGACTTTATCCAGAAACAGATCTTCCAATCTATGAAATTCCCCGTTCATTAGTCAAATCTATTGATTTGCCTGAACCAATACAAGATAAGATTAAAAGATTTGAAAAACAATATTCATTAAGTAAGGATGTAGCTTCATTAATAATAGATAATAACAATTTTGAAAGTTTAGTAAAGAAATTCAAGAATATCTCTCCTTCAATTATAGCCCAAACGTTAACATTAACATTAAAAGATTTAGAAACAAGATTAGATTTAGATATATCAAAATTAAATGATATAGATATTGAAGAAATCCTTTGTTATTTAGATGAAAATAAAATTTCAAAAGAAGCTATTCCTGAGTTGTTAACAAAAAAAATTAAAAATGAAAAAATAAATCTTGAACAGTTTAAAACAGTTTCAGAAAAAGAGGTTTTAAATAAAATAAAAGAATTAAAAAAAGATAAATTATTAACAGAAAACGCAATAATGGGTATGTTGATGAAAGAATATCGCGGAAAGATTGATGGAAAAAGATTGATGGAACTAATAAAAAAAGGGTGATACCATAAACTACATATTATTAACGTTAATTATAATACTTATTATATTGATAATAAGGACGCAAGTAAGTAAATATTTGGAAAGAAAACTTCTAAATAGAAAAGTAAATACCATAGCAAACCCTTTTTTTATTAAAAAAGGTAAAATTGGTATTTTAATGATTCATGGTTTTAGTTCAGCACCAACAGATCTCAAAGCTTTAGGTCAATTTCTAGTTAAAAAAAATATAACCGTTTCCGCTCCATTATTAAAGGGTCATGGAACATCAATTGAAGATTTTGACACAACTAGCTGGAAAGATTGGTATAACGATGCAGAAAAAGCTTTACTTGAATTAAAGAAACATTGTAATAAAATTTATATAACTGGAATATCAAATTCTGGAAATCTTTGTATTTTACTAGCAGCAAAACATAAGGTTAATGGTATTATTCTAATGGGTGCTCCAATATTTTTTAACAAAGAATTTTTAGTCAAACTTGGTTATTATTTATATCCGATAATTAGCTTATTTAAAAGATATCAAAAAAAATGGTATCAAAAAGGAATTGATCCAGAATTAAAAAAGAATAGAATGACTTATCCTAAATTAAGTCTTAAAGCATCTAAAGAAGCTCTTGTAGCATTAAATAAAGCAAAAAAGATTTTACCAAAGATTACAGCCCCGATTCTAATAATGCAATCTAATAACGATGTTCAGGTAAGAGAAGATTCTCCGCAATATATATTTAGCCATGTTTCTTCTAAATATAGAGAGGTTTTTTGGGTTCCAGATTCTTATCATGTCTTTATTGTAGATAAAAACAAACAAATTGCTTTTAACAAGATTTATAAATTCATTAAATCTCATTCTTAAAAAAAGAGGAAGTAAATGTTTGATATAATAATGGTAGGAATTGTATTGCTCGCATTATATAGAAAAATATCATTTATAATAAGTAAAAGAAAAAATTTTGAAAATATTCCGATATTAAAGGGAGCAAAGCCCTTTTTTTTGAAAAAAGGAAAAATTGGAGTTATATTTATTCATGGATTTACTTCTACACCGCAAGAATTCAGGAAATTTGGAACTTATCTTAGTAAAAAGAATATCACAATTTACTGTCCATTGTTAAAAGGTCATGGAACCTCTCCGGAACACATGTCAACAACTAGCTGGAAAGATTGGTATAACGATGCAGAAAAAGCTTTACTTGAATTAAAGAAACATTGTAATAAGGTTTATGTCATAGGAAACTCTATGGGTGGAAATATTGCAATGATATTAGCAGCAAAACATAATGTAGATGGCATTGTCTTGCTTGGAACCCCAATGTTTTTTAAAAGACACAGATTATTAAGAACTCTTCTTCAATTATATGCTAGATTACAAAGATATCAAAAAAAGATGTATCCAAAAAATATTGACAAAAAGATATTTCAAGGAAAGGTACATTATGATAGGATTCCATTAAATAATACATTTGATTTATTCAAGATTATAAAAGAATCCAAAAAAGTATTGCCTGAGATAGCTTGCCCGACTTTAATAATGCAGTCATCATCTGATTACATAATAAAACAGGACAACGCCCAATTTATATATAACAATATTAAAAGTAAGATAAAAGACATTGTCTTTATTCCTCCTTCCTATCATGTCTTCATTGTAGATAGGTATAAGAAAAAGGCATTTGAAGAATCTTACAGTTTTATAATGAAAACTAAAGATTTATAAATCCTTATCTAATAAAATTCTCTTATGATAGATAAAAAAGAATTTAAGCAAATAGAAAAAGAATTACAAGATTTTGAAGATAACCGAGAAAAACTCATTAGAAGTTGTAGGGATGTAATAAAAGTTTCAAAGCAAATAATTTACTCTATACACCGTGATGATTTAAAGGAAGCTTCTTCATATATAAAAACAATAAACTCACTAATAAAAAAACTTCCAGATAAAGGATATGATCAAGGAATATATTTTACAGCAATTCAAGAATATGTTGAAGCTATTTCATTATACAAATTTGTAACAAAAAAGAAGATTCCTACAAAAAAAGAGCTAAAGGTAGATACTGAATCTTATCTTTGTGGGTTATGTGATTTGACTGGAGAATTAGTAAGAAGAGCCGTGGGTTTAGTAATGAAGAAAAGATATAATGAAGTTAATGAAATCTATTTATTGGTAGAAGAATTATATAGCTTATTCTTGTTATTTAACTTACGAAATGGTGAATTAAGAAAAAAATCAGACCAAATTAAATGGAATCTTAAAAAACTAGAGGAAATAATTCTTGCTTTAAGTTTAAGAAAATGATTAAAAAGAAATTAAGGAATGGTTTAATAGTAATACTAGATAAACAACCATCAAAATCTATAACAATAGAATTGACAGTAAAAGTTGGCAGCAATTATGAAAAAACAAATGAACTTGGAATCTCGCATTTTATAGAACATTTATTATTTGAGGGAACAAAAAAACGTGATACTAGGCAAATAGCAGCTGCAATAGAAAATTTAGGTGGTGAAATAAACGCATTAACAAGCAATGAAAGAACTAGTTATTATATAAAGATAATAAAAAAACATGCTGATATTGCTCTAGATATTCTATCTGACATAGTAAAAAACTCTTTATTTAAAAATGAAAGTGTAGAAAAAGAACGTCAAGTTATACTAAATGAAATAAGTTCAATATCAGATAATCCAAATTTCTATCAATGGATCATATTTCAAAGAAATTTATTCAAGAAAAATCCAGCAAAAAACCCAATTTCTGGAAATGCAAAGACAATTTCTTCAATGACAAGAAAACAAATTTTAGATTATTATGATTCATATTACCATGCAAATAATATAATTCTTTCTATAGTTGGAAATTATGAAAAAAATATTTTAAAAAAGATTAATTATTATTTTTCTGATATCAAACAAAAAAGAATCAAAAAATACAAGAATATCAAAGATCCTAAATCAGTTAAAATAAAAATATACAGAGAGAAAAAAGATTTTGAACATAGTTATTTAGTTTTAGGCCACAAAACGATTTCAAGAGATCATAAAGATAGTTATATATTGGATGTTATAAGGGTAATCTTGGGAGCTGGAATGTCATCTCGTTTATTCAACGAAATAAGAATTAAAAGAGCTTTAGCTTATAGTTTAGGTGTTCAGCATGAAGCTAATCTTGATTATGGTTTTTTTGCAGTTTTCCTAAATGCAGAAAAAAAGAAGTTAGAAGAAGCTAAAAATATAGTAACAAAAGAATTAGAAAAGATAAGATATGTTACAAATAAAGAATTAATAGATGCAAAAAATTATATTGAAGGCCAATATTTAATAGAAATAGAAGATAATCAAAAAAGAGCAGAAGCTATTTCATTTTGGCAAGTTATTAAAGATTACAAACTATTTGAATCTTATTTAAAAAATATATCAAAAGTAAACATAAAAGATATTGAAAGGGTTGCTAAAAAATATTTTGATGGAAAATATACTCAAATTATAATAGAAAACTAAATTTTTAGTTTATATCTTCCTCTTCTTTCTACTTTGTCTAATCTATTCATAACTTCTTTAAAATTTTTACTTTTATTATATCCTTTTAATATTTCATTAAAACTTTCTTCCCAATTTTCATGGTGCTTGCTTTCTAAAGCTTGTTTTAACAAATGTAAATCAACAGCTTTATCTTCTATTTTGTTGGAGATAAATCCTAAGCCAAAATCAATAAAATAAACCTTTCCTTCTTTAACAATCATATTGCTTGTTGTTAAATCTCCATGAATGATACTATTATCATGTAACCTTGATATTTGTTCTCCAATACTTTCTAGGATTTTATTATTTACTTTACTCCAATAATCTTTTAATGTTTCTCCTTTTATATATTCCATCTCAATTTTCATCAGTTTTTCATCAGTTTTAATTATTTTTGGAACATTAATATTTATTTTACTAGCTCTTTCAATCAAATTAGACTCTCTTCTTGTAGGATATTTTCTTTTCTCTAAATCTATTTCTTCTATTCTATAATTCTTCTTAATTCTTTCTTTAATCAAAATATTTTTATCTAGGTATAACTTTGCTTCTGCCCCCTGTTTTATAAGTTTCATAAAAATAGCAAAATAATAAGCTTTAAATAGCTTTACAAAAGGTAAATTTTATAGCAATGAAAATTAATACAGAAAGAAAAGTAATTAATATTGAAGAACATCCTGATTATTCAAGATTAGAAGAACCAATTGAAAATACTATTCCATCTTCTTTAGAAGAAAAAGTAAGAAATTGTCCTGTAGATAAATTAAAAGAACTCGGGTTTCATGTTACTTCGCCATTAAATCCCTTCGGTATGTTAAAAAGAATTATAAAAAAACGTGAAAATAAGAAAGATATCTTGCTTAGTGGACATGATGATAAATCTGTTCTTTTGGTTAAAACAAGACAAGGTTATGCTGCATATTTCAGATATTATAATAAAGATGGAAAATTTACTGGATATCTTCCAAAAAAATATCATATAAAACATAATAAAGAAGAAAAATTAAAATTTATTGCTGATGTTTATCAT
>CAZJUI010000004.1:54636-70061 GCA_964549185.1 Candidatus Woesearchaeota archaeon | reverse complement strand
CATACTCTACATCCCAAAACCCTTAGGCATTTTTCCCTGGAATTTCTTCATTAACTTATTCATATCTTTCTCATCATCCATTCCCTTCATTAACTTAACAACCTTCTTGCTTTGTCTATATTGTTTTAACAACTCTCTAACTTCATGACCTGTTGTTCCTGAACCTTTAGCTATTCTGTCTATTCTGCTTCTATCTAGTAATTCATCTGGTTCTTCTAATTCCTCTTTTGTCATGCTCTGCATAATAAATTTCCATTTCTTTAACTTATCATCCTGAACTTGCAACATTTCTTTAGGAATATTCATATTTCCCATTCCTGGAACAAGTTCCATTATTTTACTTAATGGTCCCATTTTTCTCATAGCTTGCATCTGTTCATATAAATCAAGAAAATTAAAATCTCCTTTCAAAAACTTCTTTCCTAAATCTTCAGCTGTCTCAACATCCATTGCTTCCTGAGCTTTTTCCAATAAAGCTTTTAAATCTCCCATTCCGAGTAATCTTGAAACAAAACCTTCAGGATCAAAAGCTTCTAAATCATCTATTTTTTCACCTACACCAATAAATTTTATAGGAGCTTTAGTTACACTACAAGCAGATAATGCCCCTCCAGCTTTAGCTGTTCCATCCATCTTAGTTGCAATAACTCCTGTAATATCTACACTTTGATGAAATTGCTCAGCTTGTTTTTGTGCAGCCTGTCCAATATCAGCACTTATAACTAATAATCTTTCATCTGGTTTTATCTTCTTATTTAAACTTTCAATTTCTTCAATTAAATCTTTGCTTAAAGCATCTCTTCCAGCTGTATCTATTATTAAAATATCATATTTACCATATTCTTTCTCAAATTTCTCATAAATTTTTAATGCACTTTTCTCTTTTTTATCAATAAAAACAGGCACATTAACTTGTTTACAAACTTGCTCTAATTGCTCAGGCGCAGCAGGTCTATGAACATCTAATCCAACAGCAGCTACCTTATAATTTCTTTTTGAATAATATTTTGCAAGTTTTCCTATAGTCGTTGTATTGTGAACAATAATTCCATCAGCAATAAAGCTATGATTATCTTCAACTGTTAAATCATAAACAAAGTCAACTTTACCAATGTTTTCTATTTTTTTTATTTTAATCCAGCACACATCTGATCTCACTATATTTCTAAATGGCTCTAATAGTTCTTGCTTGTTAATGCTTATATTTAAATAATCTAGTGCCCTTTGTGTAAGCAATAATTGCCCATTATTCTCAGCTATAAAATTCTCTTTTTTTAGATAAGAACTAAAACCGTTAATAAAGGCGTTACTTAATTGTGAATTTTTGCTTTGCAAATGTTCTAAAATCACATGGACATTTCCCTTTTTCTTCAAATAATATAATGCAATTAATTTTGATAAACTTTCTCTAGATATTTCACCTATTCTTTCATAAATTCCATAACTATTTACATATTCCTGTATCTCTCCAATGGTAAACCCTAAATTTTGCCTTAAAACTTTTAAAGAATTGCCAAAAACTATCATATCTTGATCTCCACAACCCTGGATGGTCCCTATTAAAGAATATTGCTCACTTCTTTCTTTCTTGTGTTTTACAATAAAGCCAATTTTTTTAGCATAATTTTCAGCATAACGACCTGAGATATATAATCTCCAATACGGGATATTATTAATTATTTTTCGTGATATCGAAGATATTATTCCAAATCTATTTAAGAGATAGCTAGCATCAGTTATTATCTCCTTACTTTCAGAACATAGTTCTATATTTCTTGAATTATCTGCAGGGGAAGCATCACAATCGAAATAAGCCCTTAAGAATTCTTTAATGACCATATTATCGCTCTTTTGTATTTGTTTTGGGATTCTAAGATTTTTTCCTTTCTTCCCTATTGGAATCTCAAATATCTTGTTTAAAATTTCTACCAATGTCTTTGAGCTTATAACTAAATGTTTTGTAGCTTTTGTTCTTTTATCTTCTTTTATATAAATTCTTAGTCCAAAAAGTTTTTCGGAAAGTTGAATAATTCTGTGTATTATTTCAGGATCTTCATTTGTAATTTCAACGTAGTCTTTTCCTAAATGCCCATCGCCAATTACATATCCCATAAATTCAGCTAAGTCTTGAGTAACATTAACTGGAAATTTTATAAATTTTTTACAATATCTCTTTTTTACTTCAACTGTTTCTGTATTAATAGAATCAACTAAACATATTGGTGTAATCCCTAATCTAAAATCGGCCGTAAGTTGGCAATAGTTCCTATTAAATTTCAGTCTCGGAAGAATCTCTTTTTTAATGTTGATTGGGGTGATATCAGTTTTATGCTTTATATCTAAATCTAGTTCTTTAAGTTCTTTAAATAAGTTCTGTTCTTTACCTATAGTTTCATAATTGAATGGAACTGCGATTACATCATCTTCTGTCAATTCATCAGCTCGGATCCTTTTTACAACATTGTTTCTTAAAGCAAAGAAAGGATGTTCAGGTGTTACTCTAACACTAAAATCATTGCCATTGTCTAAATATACTTGAAGTAAATCTTTTCCATTTAACTTCCATAATTTTGTCACTTTCTTCTCTTCTATTTTTAGGGTTTTGGGATTAAAAGAAGGAACAGTCAAATCTTCTTTTTCTATGTCAATTATTGAGCCGTCTTCTATAATAAGCTCTTTATCACTATACCTCTCATATATTTTTTCAGCTGTTAATATCTCTCCATTACTTAATGGAATTTTACTATTTTTATGAACGCACTTTCCCGACCCAAAAAGTCCAACCATCATGATCTTAAATGGCTTCTTATCTTTAATTTCAATTCCTTTTTGTTCTTTACCTAAAAATTTAACTAACTCTTCATAAACAATTTTAATTAAATGTTCTTTTGCACTTATTCCTTTTGTTGGTTTTTCTTCTAAAGCCCTTTTCTTAATATCTTTGCTTAAATTAAACACCAATTGAACATTAACATCAGATTGTAAAAGTGCTCTTTGTATGTCTTTTATTAACTCATCTATTAATTTCTCATCAACAAACATAGTTCCAGCTATCTTCTTTAATGTGTTTCTCAAACTGCTGCTTAATTTATCCATTACCATAAGGAACTAGCTTATTTTATGATTTATAAGTGTTTTTATATAGTAAAATGCCATATAATACATTAAAATATATAAGTATAAAAAGGCAAATTAAAAAATCTAAATGTTAATAAATTAGCAAATTAATTCATAACTATGGATGAAAAATTAGAATTTCGTGTAAATGAAGAATGGGAAAAAGGATTAAAAGAAAAGCCTTGGCTTACTTTTGTTCCAGAATTTGCTAAAGGTTCAGATGGTACAGAATATATGAGAAAAAGGGGAAGTCAACATATATACAAAATAATAAAAATAGATGAAGAAAGTTTCAATAATATATGTAACTCTTGTAATTCAGATGTCTTAGCAGCAAAGGTTGCGCATCCAATCTGGGATGGTCCATTTCCAATGTCTGGTTCAGGAAGATGTTATTACGAAACAATTCCATATTGTCCAAAATGTGAAAAAAAACCAGATTTTAGTAGTACGCCAATAGAAGTTGGAGAAAAAATTAGATAATTTGTTACTCTGAATCACAATTATCTAAAAAATTAGTTGTTTCAGTTAACAACTCAGAATCTCTAATTCCAAATTTAGTTCCGACAACAAATGGCTGAGAAAAGAAATCTAAAGCATCTCTTATTGATAATGTTCCAACAGCAGAATCTTTTCTTCCAGTAAATGGAAGATTATCTGGACCCCTCATACATTGTGTATTTAAGTTAATTCTAGAAACATGATTTCTTAGTTCATTTGTTATTCTTCTTACATTTTCATAATCATTGCCAAAAATACTTACTTGCTGTCCATATCTAGATCTTTGTATAGCTTCGATTACTTCTTTTATATCATCATAAACAGCAACTGGAACAACAGGTCCAAATTGCTCTTGATTATAAATATTCATATCAGGAGTTACAGGATATAAAACAGCTGGAAAAAAGAAACTTCCATTTATCTTTCCGCCTTCTGGATTAACAACTTTAGCCCCTTTGCTTACAGCATCATATACAAATTTAGTAAAATAATCAACATTTACTGGTAATGGGGTTATGTTTGAATTTTCCCATGGCATTCCAATGCTTAAATTAGAAACTTTATCACTTAATCTTTCTACAAATTCATCTGCTCTTGATATAGGAATATATAATATCTTAAGTGCTGTACATCTTTGTCCATTATAAGTTAATGCTCCCTTAACACATTCATTTACTGTATCTTCAAGGTTAGCATCTTCTAAAATAATTCCAGGATTTTTAGCTTCTAATCCTGCATTTATCTTAAGTTTTCTGATTCTTGGATAATTTTCTAATATCTTATCAAAAGCTCCGCTTGATCCTATGAAAGCAAAAACATCTAATTTCCCAGATTGCATTATTGGAGTTATTATCTCTCTTCCATCTCCATTAATAAAATTTATTGCACCTTCAGGAAAACTTTCTCTAAATGCTTCATACAAAGGAGTTAAACATAACATTCCAATTTTAGGGCTTTTAGAAACTACTGTATTTCCCATTGCTAATGCTGGAAGTAATGTGGTAAATGTCTCATTTAAGGGATAATTAGAAGGTCCCATACATAATGCTACGCCATTTGGTGTTCTTATTAAGTAAGCTAAAGTCCCATTTCCATCTTCTCTTTTTGATAAATTACCCATTTCTTCTATTGTATCTTCAATATATCTTACAGTTCTATCAAATTCAGCTTCAGTTTCTCTTTTATTTTTTCCTATTTCAAGCATTTCAAGTTTAACAACATTTTCTCTTTGTAATTTCATTCTATCAACAAAATTACTTAAAGCAATCATTCTATCTCTGATTGTCATAGATGGCCATGCACCATTTCCATTATCATAGGCTTTTACAGCAGCATCTAAAGCACTCATTGATTCTTCGCCTGTTAACATTGGATAATTTCCTAAAAGCACTCTTTCAGGTTTTCCATCTCTCATTAGACAAACGCTAGAGTAAACAGGAGAAGTTCTTTCAGCTCTTCTTATCTCTCCATCAATTAAATAAGTATTTCCATCTTTATATGGAATAATATCATTAAATCTTTCTGGTAATTCTTTAGGAAAAATATTTTCTATTCTTTCTTGTAATGTAGGTGTTTTCATCTTGATTTTCTAATAAAAATTATCAAATAGCCTATTTATAAACCTTCCTATATTAACCACTTTTAAAAAGTAACATTTATAAATAGATGATTTTCTTTTAAAATTATGAAAGAACGTAAAATTCACTTAAGACAATTATCTTTAGATGACTTAGATAATGTAATGATCTGGATAAATGATCCTGAAGTTACTAAAAATTTAGCAAGTTTTAATCATAATATCACAAGAGAAGAAGAAAAACAATTCTTAGAAAGATTATTAGCTTCAGAAACAGATAAAGTTTTTTCAATAGAAAATGAAAAGCATGAATATATCGGTCAAGTAGGAATTAATAATATTTATTGGCCTGCTAGAAATGGTAGACTTGGATTAATAATAAAAAAAGAACATCAAAATAAGGGTTATGCAACTTTATCTATTAATCGTGTTTTAGAAATAGCTTTTAATGATTTACAATTAAATAAAATTTGGGCAATCTTCTATGTTACAAATTCAAAAATGAAACATATAACTGAAAATATAGGTTTTAAACAAGAAGGTTTACTTCGTCAAGAATATTTCCATAATGAAAGTTATCATGATATGATTAGAAGTGCTGTTTTAAAACAAGATTGGTTTGTAAGAAGATCTAGATTCTTAATTCCGGGTTATGAATAATAAAAGAATAGAAGAATTACTTCTTACCTATGATTTTGAACATTTTTGTTCCACAGTTGCTACAAACACCGGACATAGCTTTCATTCCATTTTTCATAACAACTTCTTTTTCATTCTTCATTTCTCTTTGAACCTTACATTTCATACAATGTCCCACTACCATTCATAATCGCCTCCATGCTTTTTCTTTTAATTGAAGTACCTATTTCGTTAAAAAATGTTTCTATATAAGCCTTCCTATAGAATCCTAATACATAAACAGGTTTAGTAAAATTGCATAAACGTCCATCTATAGTGCGTGCATTTACAATTCTTTTCTTTATTGTTGACTCTATATTAAAATTATTCTTTAATAATTTCTTAATAAAAGTTAAAGTCTGGATATTTGAATTAGCAAAACGTATTGAAAGGTAAAGGTTTTCTTTATGTCTAGAAGCAATACCTATAGATCCTTCGCTATCAAAAAAACCTCTTATAAATCCACTTGGATATTCTTCAACAATCTTACATAGCTCACTGAATTTTTGATTTTTATACCATTTATAAAAAAATTTTACTCTTAAGGCTACTCTAAATAATTTTCCTGAACCATTTTTAATAGTTATTATAGTTGCTTTTCTAAAGAATATTTTCTCTAAAGTGTCATTGAAGGCTATTGCAAAATCTAAATCTTTTACCCCTAATTGTATAAGGTAATCTGCTTTATCTCTATTACCTTTATTTGTGGTTTTATAAATGCATCCATCACCTTTTAGTACACCAAGCAAATAAGATAATTCCTCTGAAGGCTCGAGATTAGGCTCTTTAACGGTAAATTGATTTTCCCCCTTCATTTAACTATATCCTCCGTTTATGATAAAATTGCTTAAATTGCTTATTTATAAACCTAAGCTTTTAACAATTTCTTCTTTATCAAACTCTTTTAAGTCGTCATAACCTTGCCCAATTCCCAAATAAAGTATGGGTCTTTGTGTAACATAAGAAACAGAGATTATAGCGCCACCTTTCTCATCTACATCGCTCTTAGTTAAAATAATGCCGTCAATTCCAATTGCCTGATTGAATTCTTCTGATTGAGTTACAGCATCATTTCCAGTTATACTTTCCCCAACAAATATTTTTAAATCAGGGTGTGTTACTCTCACAATCTTCTTCATTTCATCAACCAAATTAGTATTTGAATGTAATCTTCCGGCTGTATCTATCAAAACAACATCTAAATTTTTAGCCTTGGCATGTTTTATTGCATCAAAAGCAACAGCAGCAGGATCACTTCCATAATCATGTTTTATAACTTTTATTCCTAATTTTTTTCCATGTTCTTCTAATTGTTCAATTGATGCCGCGCGAAAAGTGTCAGCAGCAGCCATAACAACTTTTAAATTATTCTTTTGTAAAAAATGAGCTATTTTAGATATCGAGGTAGTTTTTCCCGAGCCGTTAATTCCAACAAATACAATAATATAAGGTTTTTCTTTTTTCTCTTTAACTTCTTTTAACAAATCGATAGGACTTACATTAAATAAATCTTCTATTGATTTCTTCAAACTTTCAGTAATCTCTTTCTCAACCTCATTTCTCTTTATTGGTTTATTTGTAATGTCTTTCTTTAAATCTTCTTTTATTTTTTCTATAACCTCAACAGCAACATTATTCTCTAATAATGCCATCTCTAAATCCCAAAACATCTCATCAAATTGTTTTTCATTAATAACTTTAGTTGTTATCTTTTCTTTAACCTGTTCAAAAAATCCTTTCTTCTCTTCTTTTTTTTCTTCTAATTTAGATTCTTCTTTAACTTCCTCTTTCTTTTTCTTAAAGATATCAAAGAAGCTCTTTTTTTCTTCTTTTGTTTCAGTTGTTGGTTTAATCTCTTCTTTAACTTCAATGATTGGTTCTTCTTTCTCTTCTTTTTTTTCTTCTATTTTTTCTTCTTTAGGCTTTTTCTCTTTAACTTTTTTTACTTTAACCTTCTCCTCTTTCTTAGGTTTTTCTTTAGCCTGTTCTTTAATTTCCTCTTTAACTATCTCTACTTCTTTCTCAGGAACTTCTTCTTCTACTTTTTTAGTAAATTTCTCTATAGCTCCTTTTAACTTATCTTTTAAAAATTTAAACATAAATTTTAGCAAGAAAAAGTCCTTTTAAACCTTTTGAATTCAAATTTAAAGATTTTTTAATAGTTTATTCGCATTTTCTAAATCATTATTTTTTATCAAATCTCTAACTTCCCTGTAAGGATCATAATATATTGGTTTAATCTTCTCAATTTTTTCTTTCTTTATCTCTTTTCTTTCTATTTTAATAGGTTTTAAAACAGTTTTATAAACATCAGTTTTATAATTCTTTGTAGTTATATCTCTATAAATTTCCATTAGCTCATTATAAATTTCTTTTCTCTTATGATAATCAAGATAATTTATAATAACATTATAATCTCTTATTAATTTCCTATATAATCTTTTAGCTTCTCCTATTTTGTTTTCCGCAATTAAACTTTGTAATTCTATCATTTTAACATAAAATTTTCTTCTTGAGTTAGCATAATCATAAAATTCTAAAAATGATTTTCTGCTCTGTTCTAAGTAATCTAACAATTTTTGTTTTTCCATCAATAATTCTCTATATTCTCCTTTCATGTAATCTAAATCGTGAACAACATCTTTTATTCTTTTTATATCTCCAAATTTCATTAAACTTTCTCCTTCAAATATTTTATAATAAACCAATAATAAATTTTTTCCATCCTCAAAAGCTTTACTTAATTCATTTTTATCACTTTCATTTAATTTTTCAAATGATAAATCCAATTCAGCAAAAAGTTTAACAGCATCCTCATATTTTCCATCATTAATCAAAGAATCTATTTTATTTATTATATCAATAACATCATTCTTATCTATTTTAGTTTTAAGCATGATTATTAGTTAAGTTTTAGATTTATAAAGATTTTCATTATTTATATTCAAATTTCTGAACACGGTAATTATTCGTATCCAATACATAAATCTTCCCATCTCTATCTAAAGCAATATCTGCCGGACTGGCGAATTGTCCATTATCTGATCCATAATATCCGAACTTAGTAATAAAGCTTCCATCATTATTGAAAATTTCTATACGATTATTTCCTGTATCAACTACATAAATCTTCCCATTAACATCTATAGCAATTCCCAACGGTCTAAATAACTGTCCATCTCCACTGCCAGTAGATGCAAACTTTCTTAAAAATTTTCCATTGCTGTCAAATACCTGTACTCTACTATTATTATCTACAGCATAAACATTTCCCATATCATCAAAAGCAATCCCACTTGGGGATATTAATTCCCCATCGCCACTTCCCCCTTGATTAAATGGTCCTTTTGCCCCCCATTGTGTGATAAACTTTCCATCACTTGTAAATTTTTGAATTCTGTTGTTTAAAGCATCTGCTACATATGCCTCATCATTTTCATTAACTGCTATTCCCCAAGGATCAAAAAAATAACCTCCCGCTAAACCATGAGAACCCCATCCACCAATTTGTTTGCCATCCTTATCAAACTTATTTACACGGTCTCCAATTTTGTCTATAACATAAATATTATTGTTATTATCTATCTCTATTCCAACAGGCATTTTTGAAAGAAATTGGCTGCTCAAAGAAAATTTGCTGATAAACTTTCCATCACTTGTAAATTTTTGAATTCTATTAGTTTCAGAATCTGTAACATAAACATTTCCCATATCATCGACTTCGATTCCATATGGTTTTTTAAACTGTCCATTAGCATTTCCATTGCCCCCCCACTGTAAAGCATATTTTGGTGTTATAATACCTGAATTCTCTTTTTCTAAAAATTCCAGTATCTTATCTAAAGTTTGCTGTTCTCTTACCATAGACCCATGGCTTGAATTCTGTAAATCTGTAAATATGTTTAAAAATCTCGGATGTAAAACATTACCTGGAAATAGATTAAAATTAGAGGTTATCCAAGATAATAATCCATCATGGGGTCTTTCTAATATTGAATCAAGATTTCCTGAATTGTATTCTCCACCTATAATTAATAAATCAACATTAGTTAAATCATGAGCCTGGTTTAAATGTTTCATATAAGGACTATTAACGATCATATCTTTAGTTCCTTGGTTAATCAATTTAGTCGGAATAACAATCCCAAAAGCTCCTATATTAAGTAAATTTTCTAACATCTCAGAATTAACTAATGCTTCTAAACTTTTGTTTAAACTTTCCTCTTTTGTAATAAATCCCCTATTTGGTGGTCCTAGCTGTACTATTTTCTTTATTCTTTTATCATTTATTGCCACATCCAATCCAACTTCACATCCTTTGCTATGATCTATTTCATAAATTTCTCTATCTGTTGAAAGAGTAGCTAAAAAACTTTTTATTTTCTCAACACTTATTTCTGTGCTTTCTTCAAAATCATATTCTACACTCACAACATCATAATCACTTGGTATTCCCTCTCTTAAAAAATCAAAGGTTCTAGAATTACTATTCAATCCATGAATAAAAACAACAATTGGTTTTTTAGAATTTCCATCATATCTATTAAAAATTAATTTATATTCATTTTTCTTTCCGTTTATTATAGAAGCTGTTGTTATATCTTCTAATCCTGTAATTTGGTTTCTTGGTGGTATTCCAAATTTTAAATTTTCTACTTTAGTAATATGTTTTATTCCATCTCTTTCATATGTTCCTATGCCATCCTTATCAGAACTTACAAATATTGTATCTTTAGCAGTATTTTCTAATTTTATTTCTAATGATCTAGCGTCTTGATATTCAGCATTAATGTTCGGATTAACTTTTCTTACTATTACTTCTGTATCTTCACTAAAACAATTTCTTCTAAAATCTAATTTCATTCCATTTAATTCTATATTTCCGCCATTAACTCCAATAGTAACTGTTTTTTCATCTCTAACTTCTGGAATTGTAGCTTTCTTTCCACCACATCCAAGCATAGCTAAGGATAATAAAATACTTCCATAAAGATTGATTTCTCTTTTTAGCTTGTCACCACTCATATCTTATATAATAAAATAAAAGTTTAAAAATAAGGTTGTTTAACTCTAGAGTTACACAATAGATAGAGGAAAATATATTCTTAAAGATAAAATTAAGATATTATCAAATCTTTTATTATAAGAATTAGAAAAGCTTAAATGTTACTTAATAAATAATTAATAATATCATGAAAACTATAAATCTTACAAAACTTAGAGGTTCTTCAAAAAGGAAAACTACAAACAAAAAACTTCATGAAGCAGATAAAAAAGCTTTGTTAGAATTAGAAAAAAAGTTGGGTATTAAATAAAATTTTTCGGACTATAATGGTGTGTAATATCTTTAATTTTTTTAACTAATTAAGCTATAATTTCTTTCTTTTTCATATTTTTATCTAAGTTTTCTAATTTCTGTAGAATTAAATTATCATACAATTCAATTAATTTCTTTACAGCAATGTTATTTTTATTAATCTTATAAAGAGTTGCTCTTCCAATTTTTCTTGTTTTTATCAATAATCCAAGTTCTAGAAGTTTTGGTACTATGCTATTTAAAGTACCCCAACTTACTTTAGCATTGAGCATATCTGTTAATGTGTAATCAAAATCTCTGCCTTCTATCAAGTATTGTAATATTCTCATTCTTGGATTATCTCCAACATGATCTAAAAATATTGAATCTTCTTTCATAATTTTAATAAAACAAGTAAATATTTAAACCTTTCGTTATTATACATCAATGTATAAAAAGTTAAAGAAACTATTATTAACTTTATTGTTTTATATTTATATATGGAAGACATAAATATTTTGAAAAAACTTATTCTTCAAAAATTGGTTCGCGGTAATCTCTGGGGAGGAAAACACACTCCTCTTAATTTTGTAATTAAGGGAATTCCAGAGCATTATCGCAGTACACATAAAGGAAGGAAAGAAGTAGAAAAAACAATAAAAGAATTAATAAGAAATGAATGGGTTATTATTCTAATAAAAAGAACAGGAAAAGATTCTTCTAATCATATTTCTTTAAATCCGAGAAAGGTAAGTGAGATAAAACAGTTTCTCGAAAAAAATAGGGTAATATGAATAAAAAAACAAGCTTTGAATTTTAAGTATTATTTTTTAATTTCTTCTTATAAATCCCTCGTAAGATGGTTTCTTAGGTATTTCTACTCCCTTAGGAGCTAAAGCATAACCAAACAATATTGGAATATCCAAATAGAATACCTCTCCCTCTCTTATAACTCTATGAATATGATTTATATCTGATAAATACAAGTGAGCTTCACCATCTGTTTCTATTTCAAGTTTTTTACCGTCTATTTTCATTTTTCTGATATGAGCTCGACCCCATTCAACTGAAAACCCAAATCCATTTTTATATTCTACTAAAGTTCCATCTTCGAAATTAGTTTTCAATAAATCATCCAACCCAACAGTTTGTTTTTCCATTTTACTCCATCCCACCCATTCCAGGCATTCCGCCCATTCCAGGAGGCATTCCACCATGACTTCCAGATAAATTACCTGCTGCAATTACATCATCAATTCTTAATATTAATTCAGTAACTTCACTTGCTGATTTTGTTGCTTGAGTTTTAATCTTTAATGGTTCAACAACTCCAAGTTTCCAATTATCAACAACTTTTCCTGAAAAAACATCTAATCCAGCCCATTTCATTCCCTTGTCATGTTCCATTTTCAATTGTGTTAACATATCAATTGGATCAAGTCCTGCATTTTCAGCTAATGTCTTTGGTATAACTTCAAAAGCATCTGCAAATGCATTTACAGCTAGTTGTTCTCTTCCTGTTAATTTATTTGCAAATTGTTTTAATCCTCTTGCAACTTCAACTTCAGGAGCTCCACCACCAGCAACCACTCTCCCAACTTTTAGCGCAGCTGAGATATCTCCTAGAGCATCTTTCATTGCTCTTTCAATTTCATCAATAACATGTTTTGTTCCACCCCTCAATAATATTGTGACAGCTTTTGGATTTTTGCATTCTCTGACATAAGTCATTGATTCATCTCCGATTCTTTGCTCTTCAACAATTCCAGCATTTCCTAAATCTAAGCCACTTACATCATTCAAATTAGTTATTAAAGCAGCCCCAGTTGCTCTTGCCAAATTATCCATGTCTTCTTTCTTCACTCTTCTTACAGCATAAATTCCTTGCTTAGCTAGATAATGTTGGGCAATATCATCTATTCCCTTTTGGCATATTACAACATTTGCTCCTGTTTTTATTACCTTATCCACCATATTTTTTAACATTTTTTCTTCTTGATCAACAAAAGCTTGTAACTGCATTGGATCATTTATTTGTATTTTTGCATCTGTCTCTGTATTTTTAATTTCTAATGCAGAATCTAATAATAATATTTTTGCATTTTTTATTGTTTTTGGCATTCCAGAATGAACTCTTTCTTTATCAATTAAAATTCCTTGAACTAACTCGCTATCTTCTGTTCCGCCGCCCATTTTCTTTTCTAATTTTATACTGTTCATATCAATTACTAATTCATTATTGTTTTTTTCCATAACTTGCTTAATTGCTTTAACGCAAATGTCAGATAATCTTTCTTTGTTAGCTTCCGCTCCCTTTCCAGTCATCGCTGTTATTGCAATATTTTTTAGTAATTCAATATCATTTTCATTGACATTTTCCGCAATTTTATTTAATATTTTTATTGCTTCATCTGCAGCTTGCCTATAACCTCTTGCAATTATAGTTGGATGAACATTTTGATCAAGTAAATTTTCAGCATTTTTTAATAATTCTCCTGCAATTACAACTGCAGTTGTAGTTCCATCTCCTACTTCATCTTCTTGAGTTTTAGCTACTTCTACTATCATCTTAGCAGCTGGATGTTCAATCTGCATTTCTTCTAAAATTGTAACACCATCATTTGTAACAACAACATCTCCTAAGCTATCCACTAACATCTTGTCCATTCCTTTTGGTCCAAGAGTTGTCCTAACAGTTTCAGCAACTAGTCTAGCTGCCATTATATTATTTCTTTGTGCATCTTTTCCAGTAGTTCTTTGACTACCTTCGCTTAAGATGAAAATTGGTTGTTGGTTTTGTGCCATTTTTATTTCTCCTTATCAATACATTGAACACCTTACTTTAGAAATATCAACAAAAATATTGTAAAATGGTTGTTTATAAGCTTTGCTATTCTAAATAAGTAGGTTTAAATGTTTCTTTATTATTAAATTTATATGGTAAAAACTCTAGAACGTCGTGTACTTGGTTTAAGATTTAATGGGGTAGATAGTCTTTTGAATATATTATATGGTGTTGTGGTATTGAGTAGTTTAGGATTTTTAACTTATAATATTCTACATGCAAGAAATATTAAAAGAAACCTTGAACCTCAAGCAATTTATTGTGGATTTAAATCTAATGTAACATGGACATTTAAAAGTAGTTTGCCTTTATCAAAGAATGTTGATTTAGATGGAAATGGAAAATATGAAGCTGTTTTTATCTATATGGATCAGGAAGAAAATAAAGTTTATCAAGAGATAATTAGAAGAAGAGATGGAACTTTCATATTTGGTGAACCAAAACTTTACAAATAATTACTTCTCATACTGCCCTTTTACTTTATATTTCTCAGAACTTAAAATTTCATTATATTCTTTCTCAAACTTAATATTTTTCTTATTTTTACCAAATAAAACAAAATATAGAATTATAGCTAGTATAATGCCAAGTAATACATTTTTATTATTAAGTAATTCTATCATAGGCTTATACTAATCTAAAATTATTTAAACCTTTGTTTTATCCACAGAAAACTTTATAAACTACTTAGTGGTAAAATTATCATGGTAAACACTTACACAAGACAATTAGAAGAACTATTTCCATTCTATTTAAATGTAAATTGTACTAAGAGTTTTTTAAAAACAATCCAGCCAAAATATTGGAAGCTTTTTTTTGACACACTAAAAAATGGTCCAGCAATAAATCCAAATCATGATGAACTTAGCAATAAATTAATTGGAACTCTAAATTACCCAGCAAATATCGCTACAGAAAGGGAAAATGAGGAACTATCTGAAATTGAAAAAGAACTTACAAGAATACCGAAAGGATCTTTTTTATCCATAAATAGAGCATTAATAATAGAGTTAAAAGTAAGAAAAAAAGACCTTGGTTATTTGAGTCATCCATTGGATAATTCAGAAATATATTCATTGACAAGTACAAGAATCAACACAGATTTTAAGAGAAGAAAAGAACGCTATTTATTTGCTTTTTTATTTGGTATAAATGGTTTTTTCTTTACTCAAATTGTTGGTATGAGGGGGAATATACTTGGGGATTTTTTAACTACAAATATAGGTTTAGCAATATTAAACGGAACAAAAAACCTCTATAACGAGCCAGTATCAGCATATAAGCATTTAGTGAGAAGAGCAGAAAGATTAGATGATATTCGTTAGTTTTTCTTATACATAATTTTAATAACTATACAATAACTAACCTTTTATTAATTTATATATTAAATAACTCATTTTATTCAACCGAAT
>CAZJUI010000004.1:0-54536 GCA_964549185.1 Candidatus Woesearchaeota archaeon | reverse complement strand
ATAACTAACCTTTTATTAATTTATATATTAAATAACTCATTTTATTCAACCGAATCATTTATTAAGTTATTTACATTATCCCTTATTATGAAAACAGGCATTTCAGTTCGTGATGCAATGACAACAAAGCCAATCACAGCTACTCCTGAAGAAAGTTTGCAAGAGATATCAAAGAGAATGTTAAAGGAAGGTGTTGGTTCTATTATAATACAAGATAAGGGAAATCTAGTTGGTATTATCTCAGAAAAAGATATAGTTGAAAGAGTTGTAGCTAAAGGTTTAATTCCTAAAGATATAAAAGCTAAAGATGTGATGACAAAAACACTAGTCACAGTTCCGCCAAACATTGATATTTATGATGCTTTACTTGTCATGAATAATGAAGAGATTAGAAAATTACCTGTTGTAGATGGAAAAAGATTACTCGGTTTTATTACAGTTAAAGATATAGTAAAAATAGAGCCTGCAATGTTTGAGATTTTCTCAAGAAGATTAGAAATATTGAAAGAAGAAAAAAGAAAGCCTGTTAAAATAACCCATGGCAGATGTGAAAATTGTGGTTCAGAAGGTCCATTATATAAAGTAAAAAAGAGATGGCTTTGTGAATCTTGTAAGAGTTAATTTCTTGGAAAATTTATTGAAATATATTTTCCATTTTTAATAACAATATCGATAGCCAATCCCCTTTGAGTTGAAAGTTTTCTTAACAAACTGCTTAATTTTCCATTACCACAAAATTCAGCATCAACTGTAATTCTTTCTAAGCTGTGTGATCCGGTTTTTCTTGACAATTCTATTTTTAGCTCTTCAGTTGTATCTTCAGTTCCAGAGCCAATAGCACCACCTAATGCAGAATAATCGATAAGCGTTCCTTCGTAATGTCCGTCGTAGTCAACTGGGTCCACTTCAATTTAAACCATATATAAACGCTAATATATAAATCTTATTATCTAGGTTATTTAATCGACAACCAAAACATTTATTAACAAACATCATATTTTATCACCAATGCCTGAAAAAATTAAAATCACACCTGGTGGTGGTTTAAGAATCACCAGTCAAGAAATATCCTTTAATTTTGATGATTTCTATAAAAAACTGCATGCATGGTTTGTAAAAAGACATTATGACTTCCAGGAAAAATTTACAAAAAATAAAGAAAAGGGTGGTTGGGGGCGAGAAATTAAATTAAACTGGGAAGGTGAAAGAAAAGTAGATGAATATGTTAAATTCCTTATTGTAATCTTAATAGACTTAGAAAAATATAGTGAAGAATCAAGTAATCTAAGGGGAAATCTTAGAGTGACTGTAAATTCCTTCTTAATTCTAGATTGGAAAGATCAATTTCAAGATAAAAAACTGAAGAAAAAATTATTTAACATTTATAATAAATTTGTTCTTAAAGATAAGATAAATAACTATTATGCAGCAAAACTTTATGATGAAACAGAAGAGCTTGTAAATTACTCAAAATCCTTGCTTCATGAATGAGCCAAAAGATTTATTAATAATCTAGTTTATTTTTATTTCATGCACAAAGAGGCAGACGCAATAACCATTGTTCCAGGCATCAATCTAAACTGGAAAGGTGTTTTTGATTTGGGAGATATGTATCGTCAGTTAAAATGGTGGTTCGACTATGAAGGTTTCGGTGATGAAACTAAAAATTTTAAGGAAGTAAAATACGTAGAGCGTATCAAGCCAATCGGTAAGCAATATGAAATCCGTTGGATATGTGAAAAAAACGTTTCAGATTATTTTGCTTATCAAATTGAGATAACAATGTTGATTTTCGGAGTTAAAGACGCTGAAGTAAATGTTGGTAGTAAAAAGGTCAAGATAGATAGAGGAGAAATTGATATGAGAATCAGCTCCAGATTAATAAGAAACAGATCTGGGAAATGGAAAAAAGAAAGTTTCCTTAAAAAAATATATGATAGTTTCATTGTAAAAGACAGAATAGATGGTTATAAACAAGATATCTATGAAAAAACATATAAATTTCAAGATGAAGTGAAAAAATACCTTGCTTTCCATAAACTATAACCGTTAACTTTATTAAATCCTTATTCTTTTAAGTTTTTATGTCAGAAGAAGATTTTGTAGTGCGTAATATAGAGATTAGCCAAGATGCTGTATTTGATCTCAATGATATCTTAAAATTTCTACGTGACTGGTTTAGAACTAATGATTATGGGAATGTTGAAAAAAAACATGCAGAAGAAAATAAATCAGGTAATTTATCCTTAAAGTTATCCTGGCAGCCAGAAAAGAAAGTAGATGAATATGTTAAATTCCACATTAATATCGATATAAAAGTAAAAGCTAAGCAGGTTCTTGTAAAAAACAAAAAGATGTATCAAGGCAATGTTACAATTGAACTGGAAGCCACAATGGAAAAAGATTATGATGATGAATGGTCTGGAAGTATAACTAAAAAGTTTATTAGAGGTGCATATGATAAGTTTGTAACGCCTGACAAAATGTCAAAATATGAAAAAAATCTTAAAGAAGATGTAAAAGACTTACAAGATGAAATTAAAAGTTATTTAAATTTAGTAAAGATAAAATAGGAAAGTTTAAATAGTATTACCATAGTAATACTTTATGGAAAATTCTAAAATGGAAACTGTACCTACAAAATTGACAAGACGAATAGTTATAGAAATGGAAGATATAATAAAGCAAGGTTGGTACGCCAATAAATCTGAGCTTATACGCGATGCAGTGCGCAATCTTATCAAAAAGCAAAAAATTGCACAATTAGAATCTGCAATAAAAGAAGATATTGAATGGGGACTATATGGAAAATAAAGTTGTTTCTAATACTGGGCCCATATTGCATCTAACAGAAATTGATTTAATAAAAGCACTAAATGTCTTTCATAATGTACTAATTCCTGAAGAAGTATTGAATGAATTAAAAAAAAGTAAAATCTTGGTTCCAAAAAAAATAAAAATAATCTCGTTAAAATCCCGGTGGAAAGATACAGTAAAGATTTTAGTCAATCAGCATAACCTTGACCTTGGAGAATCTGAAGCAATATCTCTTGTATTACAAGAAAAGGCAGAAATTTTTTTAACTGACGATTTAGAAGCTAGAAACATTGCTAAAAGTTATAATATAGCTACACATGGGACAATTGGGATTATTTTAAGGGCATTTAGAGAAAAATTAATTGATAAAAGAACAGCAATAAAAAAAGTTAATGAGTTATATGTTAAATCATCTTTATTTATTACTAAAGATCTAGTTAACCAAGTGGTAAAAGCAATTAATGAATTTTCTTCCTAAAAATAAATAATCTTATTTGAATTTGGTAAAAATTAAATAATTACCTACAATAAAATCTTATTAATTCATCTATGTTCAATCTTGGAATATTTTCTAGTTTAACAAATTTTCTAATAAACTCCTCCATTTCATGCTCTCTATAAATCTTAATTCCATTAATATTTGGATTTCTTCCTCCTTCAATCTCTCTTTGGTTTACCAAAATATCAACTCCTCTGCTAGATAATGGTCCACCTTCTTCTATCCTTCGTTTTAATATTACATCAAATAAAGTAATAACTGCCATTTTACTTTCAAAATCCTTCCCATGTTTTGTTGCCCAAATTAGCGCAATTAATGGTTTTGAGCTATATCTATCTCTTGAAAGAAAATAACCCGTGTTACTATTCATTCTTATATAGTCTTCATTAGTTCCATGAAACAAATGTTCATAGTTTACCATGTTCTTTTTAGCTATTTAAACTTGGTAAAAGAGAAGTGACTTAAACTCTTCTTTCTAAACTTTCTATTTTTTCTTCTAACTTCTTGATTCTGTTATTCACATAATTTGCTCTCATATCAAGAATTGTTCCTGCAGCACCACTGTATATTCCTGCTTGCACTGCAACTCCATTTCCTGTAAAGAGGCCGTATAATAAATAACCTAATCCTGCAATCTGTAAAAATTTTGGTGGAGCCCTATAACCTAAGTCTTTAAATTTCATTTTATTAAAACAAACACCAAAAAATATATAAATCTATCTTTTCTAACATATATATTACAACATATAAAAAAACAAACATTTATATACAAGTTTTACTTTCTATTTAATAGGCCCGTCACGAGAATACTCAACGGAGCTAACGAAAAATTCAAGCTATGATGCTTGGGAGTTAGTGTTACGGGCAATATAACCTTAGAAAGCAAGAGTAAGGCTAGAATATATCACATTTACAATATCACAGGTAAAAAACCTTTTATTTTAAATTTGGGGGGTGAATCGGTTTATTTAAAAACCGGCTTAGTCTTATTCTTAGAGGTTTATATGATCAAAATGAAAAATAACATAGGAAGTGAAGAAAATGGGAAAGATAAGCCCAGTATCAGCGAAATATATAGTTCATACTCAAATACAGATAGACGGAATAGTAGACCGTCCAGACGTTATTGGAGCAATATTTGGACAAACAGAGGGATTACTCGGAGCAGAATTAGAGCTCAGGGAATTACAGCGTAATGGTAGAATAGGAAGAATAGAAGTTAAATTAGACACAAAATCAGGAAAAAGCTCTGGTTATATTATTATACCTAGTTCTCTAGATAAAGTCGAAACCGTTATTATAGGAGCTGCTCTTGAAACAATTCAAAGAATAGGTCCATGTAATGCCAAAGTTAAGGTAGAAAACGTAGAAGATGTTAGAATTTCTAAAAGAGGATATGTAATTGAAAGAGCCAAAGAATTGCTTAAAAATCTAACTGAAAATGTCTTGCCTGATTCTCAGGAAATTACAGAAGAAGTTACAGCTTCTGTTAGGGTTATGGAAATAACAGAATATGGTAAAGATAGATTGCCAGCAGGTCCTGGAATAGAGGAAGCAGAAGAAATCATAGTTGTAGAAGGAAGAGCAGATGTTCTTAATTTATTGAAAAATGGAATTAAGAATGTTATTGCAATGAACGGAACATCAGTTCCTGAAACTATAAAAGATCTATCTAGAAGAAAGACAATAACTGTCTTTGTAGATGGAGATAGAGGCGGAGACTTAATTATTAGAGAATTATTAGATTCAGCTGAGATTGACTTTGTAGTTAAAGCTCCTGACGGAAAAGAAGTTGAAGAGATAACTAAGAAAGAATTGCTTAAAGCTTTACGTGGAAAGATAGCAATCGAACAAATAAGAATGGAAATTACCACAAAAGCAGAATCAGATTCTGAAAGACTTAAACAACCTCCATTAGTTGTCAAAAGAAAAACAACTGCAACACCTCAAGAGCTAGCTACATTCAAGCAAATGCTAGATGACTTACTAGGAACAAGAGGGGCATATATTTTAGATAGAGATAGTAATGTTCTAGGAAAAGTTCCAATGAGCGAATTAGCTGTTACTTTACGTTCTCTTAATTCGGGAATTAACGCTATTGTAATAGATGGCTTTGTTGATAGAGAATTAGTTGGAATGGCTGAAAAAGCAAGAGTTAAATTCTTAATTGCTAATGAAAGCAAAGTTAGACAGCAAGATACTAAAGTAGAAGTCTTAACAAGAAAAGATTTTTAATTTTTTTCTTAATTATTTTATAGTAGTGACAAATAGAAAGGTTTATATATGGATGAATTCTACTAATTTTATCAAAATTTGGAGGAATAAATGAAAATTAATGGATATTGTGCATTGTTTGGAACGATTATTGGTGCATTTGCTGGAGGGACATATGGTCTTATTTCAGGATTTGATATAGCAAATTTTGCCAAAACTATTCATGAAAATAGAGATACACTCGATTTTATTATACAAAGACATCCATATCTAACAGTTGCTGCAACATCTGTGAGTGGTTTAGTTATAGGTGGAGAAGTTCTGAGTGCATTAGGTAATTCTTTAGATTCCTTACTAAAAACAGAATTTAAAAAATAATAAATTTAATACTATGGCAAGATTACTAGAATTAAATGGAATCCCCCTTTTTGACATTGGTACAGTTTTGTCAGGAGCTTCTGTAGGTTTTTCTAAAGCGAAGGGTATTGAGATTGGTCATTTAGATGAATTACTAAAATATGGTCCAACGGTTTTTGCTACTTTAACAGTGCCTAGTGCAATGTTATATTCTAGAAAAAGGTTTAATTATGATAGTAACATTTTTGAGATTACGCCTGGGCAAGGTCTTAAGGTTTATAATGATCCTGTTTTAACAGAAATAAATAAAAAATTAAGTACTCCAAATATTGTTAAAGAAACTTTTGGAACTAGTTTAAAAACAGCAATAGAAACTTGTATTGGATATGCAGCAGGATATGCTATAGGGAGATTTTCTTAACCAAAACTTTAATAAACTTATAATAAGTTATTAATATTAATGAAAAAAGAGAGTGAAACAAAGATATTTAATCTATTTAATATTGGCATAGCAATTGCTATTATAATAATTATAGGTTCTATTTTTTTCTTATCATATAAAAAAGACTGTAATACAGACCAAGAATGTTTTGTAAAAGAAGCTAAAATATGTAATCCAGCTAAACTTAGTTTATTGAAAGATGATAATTCATATTATTATGAAATAACTAATTCATTGACAAAAGAATGCAAATTTGCAATAACATTGACTAAAGTTTCAGATTCTAATCAAGAAGCTAAACAATTATTAGAAGGAAAAACAATGTATTGTACAGTTCCTAAAGAAGGCATAGATAAATTTGATATAATAAAAAATGAAAATGTTATTGATTATTGCACAGGTCCATTAAAAGAAGGTATTTATGAATTAATCATTAGAAGATTATATGGAAATTTAGCCAGAAATGTCGGTCCTGTCTTAAACCAAATTAGTAATCAGTCTACTTAACAATTTCAATTTTATAATCTCCATATTTATTTAATAATGCTGAAATATATTCTGAAACTTCCATTGTTACACCAGGTGCTTTTTTTAATGTAAATTTCTCTTTATCCATCTTTAGTTCAATTGCCTCCATTAAAGTTATTGCTATATCTCTTTTTACCAATCGTAACTCATCTCTTAGCTCACGTGTTAAGTTAACTTTATTTTCCAATAGTGATTCTTCTTTAGTTTGTTTTTCTAAATCTTCTATTATCTCTATTTTACGTTTATATGACTTATCATCATATTGCGTTTTAAATTCTCCAGGTATATCTAATCCCAAAACATTTAATGCATCAACATAAGATAAATCAAAAATTCGATAATGCTCCAGCCAATTTGCAATACTCTCTTTATCCATCTTGCCACTTAACATATCATCTAAATGTTCATAAAATCCTAAATCTTTAGAAAGTTTAAAATATAATTCAACTTGATCATTACCTAAAATTACTCTAGTTTTATTATCCATAAACCTACCCCTAAGGGTATTGTGTCCCATTTCTTCACCATAACCAAAAATTGGTGTTAATTTTAAAAATCCATCAAAAAAATCTATAGCTTGAATTTTAATAGGCTCAGAAACTAATTGAAATTTTCTATCATTTAGTTCTAATATATTCCTCCCTTTCCCTATAGCATGTTTTTCTGTAGGAATTAAAATATTATAACTGGATAAATCAAAATTTAATTCACCTTTTATAATTCCAATTCTTAGTTCTTCATTTTCCTCAATCTCATAACTACTGCTGAAACAACCATCTTTGCCATGTTTGCCAACTCTGGTTCTATCGACCAATATTTGTTCGCCTTGTTTATCCATAATTTTATTTTTTAATAATCTAAGCTCTCCATCCATTTCTTGATTTAATGAAGAATTCAAAATTATTAAAAAGTCTTTAATATTATCTCCAGTAGAAAGCTCCTTTTTTATTATTTTCTCTTTTATAGTTTCAATCTTTTTATTGTTTTTAGAAATCGTATTCTTAGTATCTTTCTCCAATCTCAAAATTTCATCTAAAACATCCATATAAAACTAAAATAAGACTAGATATTTAAATATTATTGTAATTAAAAGATTATTTAGATAAATCTTTAACAGTTTTCTTAAAAGCTTCAATCTGAGCATCGCTTAGTTTTCTATAAGATAGATAATTTTTTTTAATACTTCTTAAAAAATAAGATTGCTCATATAATTTTTTGTCAATATTAAATAATTTTCTAAATTTAGGATCATTTATTGGCTCATCTAAATAATCTAGTTCGCATTTCACGCAATATGGTTTTTGCTTCCAATGCATCTCAACATAATTTTTCTTACATCGAATGCATAATTGTTTGTATTTTGCCATTTTAATTATAAAGTAGGCCGCTTAGCTCGTTATAGAACCCCAACTCTGGCTACCTCAAGCTTTCCTCCCCTCTGCTACCCCATAAACACCAAGATTAATGTTTAGCGTTGCTTCATTCCTGACCTGGCGCGATTCACAAGAACCTCAGCCTTACAGGACAGAGGATCGTTGTACGACTTGAGACCAAAAGCTAAAGTCTATACCTCACTAAGCTTCAGTCTGTCATGAAGTCCGTTTACAGTGCAGCCGAGGACTAGCCGGCCACCTAGCCTACAATTAATTTAAGAATATTGTTATTTTAAAGCTTTCTATAATGGATTTAAGGGATAGAAAACTATATAAATAGACAAGTGTTCATTTTTTTGGACAAGTATCTATTAAAATGGAGAGAATATTTGATTTTTTCAAAAAAGAACCAGAAAGAGAATTTCATGTTAGAGAATTAGCTAAGTTAACAAAAAAATCTCCAACTACAATTTCGAAGTATTTATCAAAATTAGAAAAAGATAATCTATTAATATCTAAATATAAATTTAATCATAAATTATTCAAAGCAAATAGTGAAAATCCAAGCTTTAAAGATATAAAATTATTTTATAATATAGAAATTTTAAGAAACTCTGGATTAATTAATTATTTGATAGAGGAATTTAATCATCCTGAAGCCATCTTATTGTTTGGATCTTTCAGAAAAGCAGAAAATAATCAACATAGTGACATAGATATATTAATAATAACTCCCTTAAAAAAAGAATTAAATTTAACGAAATACGAAAAACTATTGGATATTAAGATACAACTGTTTTTATATTCTAATTCTGATATAGATAAGCTTAAAAATAAGAATAAAGAACTTCTCAATAACCTTGTAAATGGCATTGTTTTATATGGTTTTTGGGAAGTGTTTAAATGAAGTTAAATGATTTCATAGAAAAAGGACAGGTTAGAAAAGCTTCTAAGGATATAGCTTTAGTTAAATCTTTAATTTCTACAGCAGAAAATGATCTTAAATTTTTAGATAATCTAGAGATTAATGATAATTCTGCAAGAAAGATAATGAGTAATTATTATGATGTTTTAAGAAGTATAGTGGAAGCAATTTCTGTTTTAGAGGGATATAAAGTATATTCTCACGAAGCTTTTACTTATTTTTTAAAGGAAAAAGAAGAAGAATTAATCTCCTTAAAATTTGATAGATTTAGAAAGATAAGAAATGGAATAAATTATTATGGAAAAGATATCTCTGTTAAAGAAGTTAAAGAAAATGTTAAAGAAATGATTAAATTGATAAAAGATTTAAAAACTAAGTATTTAAGTGAGTTTTAAGAATTCACAGCATACTTTATTATATCTAAATTACAACTTTTATTCTTCTTACACCATCTTTGACATCTATCTCTAATTTTCTTATCCTTATACTTCATTCCACATTCTTTGCATTTATATAGCATATTCATCTAAAAACCTATTAAACTCATCAAATAAATATTTTATCTTAAGCCAATCATATCCCATCTCTTTAGCAATTTCATCTATTTTTTTACTATCTCCATAAGAATAAAGTTTTCTTAATAAATCTCCAGCCTCTTTATTTAAAAACCATCTAATGCCAAATTTTTCATTTAATCTATTTCTCAATTGGGCTTCCATAATCCAAGCTCTTAAATAATCAGCAGAATAAAATCCGTCATCCACATCAGTTAGATAATTTTTCTTATTATAAATAGTCTTTGTAGCTTTAGATAAAATGTCTTTGTAACATTCTCCCATATCTTTATATTTTTCATTAATTTCTTCAAATTTATCATTTAATTTTTTTAAGTTCTTATTATGTAATTTTAATTCATAAATTAATTTTCCGCAATATCTTCTGAACATAAATAACTTATATCCCTCACTCATTCTGTAAAACTTGTCAATAATTTTTTCATCTAGTTTGATATAATACCTTAACCATTCCTTATTCATCAATAAAAATCCAAAAAGAAAAGCATAAGTTTCAGAAACAGAATGATTACCACCTAACATTTTTAATTCAAACGGTAACTTATCGCTTGTATTTCCATAATGTTCTGCATGTCCTGATTCATGCAACATACTTTCATAATCATCATGGCCGCCATGTGGTTTAATAACCAATTTAACTTCTCCAGGAACTTTAATCGGATAGCAAAAAGCTCTTGCAACTTTCTTTGGTCTATCTTCTATGTCTAATTCAATGTTTTTCTGGTTTTTAATATCAAATCCTAGGTTCAATAATGTTCTAGAAAAAACTTCCATTAACTTCTCTTTTGGGAAATATTTATCAAATTGTTTTCCCTGGAAATAATGAGCTGCGTCATAATTTTTAGTATCTTTTAAATTTAATTTAATCTCTTTCATTAAATTTTCCATTAATCTTTCAAATCTTTCACCAGTATCTATTAAAAATTTCTTTAAAACTTTTTCTAGATCATTGTAATCAATTTCCTTGATTAATTCAAAAAATTGTTGATAACTCTTAAATTGTAAATTTTTCAACATTCTATAATCATTTTCCAATAATATTTTATAGTAAGAATTTAATTTTTTCTTGATATTAATATCCAAATCAGCCATCTCATCTCTGATTTTCTTATCTTTTTCATTAACAACCATAACTCCGAGATGTCTAAAGTTTATCTTTTTTCTGTTATATTTAACAAAAGCCTTAGCTTCATAAGTTTCAACTTCATCCTGCATTTTAGCAACTTTTAAATCTAAATATCCGTTAATTAAATAATATAAAATATGTTCATAAATTCTTCTTTCTAATCTATCTTTTGTATTTTTTACCTTATTTTCTATTAATATAATGTTCTCTTTATCAAATATTTTTTTATATTTTTCAAATATCTTGGCAATATTTAACTCATCCTTTAGTCCTATTCTATTTGCATAAGCTTCTCTAGCTACTTCTTCTTCAAATAGTTCTATTTCTTCTCTTATCTCTTCTATTTTCATACTGTAGGTATTAAGTTTCCACTATCTTTTGCTTTTGTTACTATTCCTTCTCCAATTCCTTTGCCAACAAAATAAGAATTGTAAGCTGATAATCCAACTAAGCTTTCAAAAAAACTCTTTTTTCTTTGATAACTTACTAAATTTATTGTTTTTAATCCAGTTAACTCTTTTATCTTTTCTTCTGCTTCTTTTTTTCCGCCCAATCCATCAACTAATCCAAGATCTTTTGCTTCAACCCCGAGATAAAAGATTCCATTAGCCAATTTCTCAACTTGCTCTTTACTTAATTTTCTATTGGCTGCAACATCGCTAACAAAATAATCGTGAATTATGTTTAATTTTCCTTGCAATAAGTTTCTTTCTTCAGTTGTTAACTCTCTAAACGGACTTCCTGTATCTTTATATTTTCCTGTCGTTAATTGTTCATATGTAATTCCATATTTTTCCATTAACTTTTCAAACTGTAAATAACTTCCAATAACTCCAATACTTCCAGTAATTGACATTGGATCAGCTATTATATAATCAGAACCGCTTGCAACCCAATAAGCTCCAGAAGCTCCAAGTTCTCTTATCCAAGCTACAACTGGTTTTTTACTTTCTTTAACAGCATCTGTTATTTCTTTGCTTGCCAATACGGTTCCTCCTGGACTATTAATTTCAAGGATTATCCCTTTTATACTTCCATCATCATTTGCTTTTTTTATTAAGTCAACTAAAATTTCACTAGAAGTTCCCGAAGTGCCAAATGGTAAGTTAGAATCTCCTGAGCTTGTTATCTCCCCTGAAATCGGAATTAAAGCTATATTATTATCTTGAAAGCTTGGTTTATTATTTTCTTTAATATAATTAGATGTTATAACAGCAGCTAGCCATAATATTATTAATAAAACAATTACAAATTTCCATTTCTTCATTTTTCTACCCCAACAACTTCTGTTTTAGCTAATTTATCAAACAATCTTAAATGAGTTTTATTTATCAACATATATAATATATCAACCAATAATAGTATGTTGATTGGTTTGCTTATATTTCTTACTAAAGCTTGCCAAAACTCTAAATTTCCTTCACTAATAACTTTAATATTAAATATCATTTTTCCTATAGTTTGTTTTAGCTTCCATTCCATAAAAACCCAATAAAGTAAAGATAATATTCCAATACTTAATCCAATAGTTAACAATAATCCATAGTTGCTAATCTGAGATAATTGATTAATATTATTCCAATTAAGATCTAAATTAAAGCTTTTTAATAAGTTTTTAAAAGGATAAACTATTATTAAATCTAATATTAAAATATCAATTAGATATGCAAAAAATCTTCTCGTCTTGCTAGCAATTTTTTTTGTTTTTTTCATTTAATATTTATTTAATGTTACAACAACAACTTCATATCCATCAACAACTCCGAATTTATATTCTTTGTCTTTTGGAATTGTTATTCTATCTCCATCTTTTAATATAAATTCCTTTCCATCAATCTCAAATTTAACACTTCCGTTTACCACCATTTTAGTTTGTTCATAATCCACAGAAGGATCTGGCTGCATTGGTCCGGGAAATGCAAAAAATAAATGATAATTAATCCCTTTTTGTTTGTAATTTCTTTCAATATCTTCTAAATCTGGTTTCTCTTTTTTGTTCCATTTTTCTATCTTTACTCCCATAATTTTTAAAGAATATAGCTTATTTATAATGATTTTGGTAAGGTTTATAAGTATTGAAATATCTATTTTAGATTGGTGAAATGGAAGTTTGTAAAACAGATAAAAAGAGGTTATTAGCATTTCTTAATAAACTAAAGGCTAACTATGAGTTAATAGCTCCTGTTAAAACAGATTTAGTAAGATTTCAAAAGATTAAGGATATTAATGAAATTTATCTAGAAAAAAATTCTTATTTCCCTGTGAAAGAATATTTTTTCAAAAAAGAAGAAACTTTATTTAGTTTTAAAGGAAATCAAATTGAAGCTCCAAAGCTAGAAACTCCTAAAAGAGTGTTTTTTGGCATAAGAAGATGTGATTTAAATGGGATTCATCATCAAGATAAAGCATTTGAATTAGTTAAAGATCCTTATTATAAAGCAGCAAGAGAAAATAGTTTTTTGATTGGATATCATTGCAATACAGCTCCAAGCCCTTACTGTTTTTGTGGTTCATTAGAATTAGTTGATTTCTATGATTTAATGGTTTATGATAGAAAAAATCATTTTTTAATTGAAATAGGATCAAAAAAAGGAGAAGCTTTAGTTAAAAAATATAAAAGATATTTTTCATCAAGTGATAAAGTAATAACAAAAGAAGAAAAAGTAATTCCTGGAGCTGATAGATTAGATAAAAAAGATATATCTAAATTTTATGATAATCCAGATTGGGAAAAAGGAGTTAGCCAATGTTTATCCTGTGGTGCTTGCACTGCTTTATGCCCAACTTGTTATTGTTTTGATATTAAAGATGAAGTAAAAGCAAAAAACCCAAAAGAAGGTGAAAGAAAACGAAGCTGGAGTTCATGTCAAGTTCAAGAATTCACCCAAGTTGCAGGAGATCATGTTTTTAGAGAAAAAAGAGAAGAGAGATTTAAACATAGAATTTATCATCAACTAGAATATTTCAAAGAAAAAAATGGAGTTAATCTATGTGTTGGATGTGGAAGATGTATTCAAGGGTGTCCAACAAGAATAGATTTTATAGATATATTAAACAATATGGAAGATGGAAAAACAACTACTAATAAATAATCCGTATATACCAAAAAAGTATAAAATATTAGATTTTTATAGAGAAACAAATGATAATTTTACATTAAAGATAAATATGCAAGTTAACCATGATCCTGGACAGTTTGTTCAAGTTTCAATTCCTGGGATAGGAGAAGCTCCAATTTCTATATGTTCAGATTCTAGAAATTTTATTAAATTAAACATAAAAGAAGTTGGAAACATGACAACAGCACTTTCAATGTTAAGAAAAGGAGCTGCAATCTTAATCAGAGGTCCATATGGCCATGGTTATCCGATGAAAGAATTAAAAGGAAATAATTTAATTTTAATCGGTGGAGGTTGTGGGGTTTCTCCATTAAAAGGAGTTATTGATTACATAGAGAATAACAGAAAAGATTACAAAGATGTTATTTTATTCATGGGATATAGAAGTCCAGATGATATTATATTTAAAAGAGAGCTAGATGAATGGAAAAGAATCTATAATTTACAAGTCACAGTAGATCAAAATCCTCAGGGAAAATTTTGTTATGATGGAGCAGAAGGTTTTGTCACAGAAGCATTAAAAAAATCTAATCTAAATAATGAAAATAAAGTTGTTTTGCTTTGCGGCCCTCCATTAATGATGAAGTTCTCAATCGATATACTAAAACAAAAAGGATTTCATGATGATCAAATATTTATTAGTGCAGAAAGGTTAATGTATTGTGCTTTGGGTGTTTGCTGCCATTGCATGATAAGAGGTAAATTTACTTGTCTTGATGGACCTGTATTTAGATATGATCAAATAAAGGATTTTAAAAATGACTAAAAATAAGAAAAAACAATCTAGATTAGGAGAAGATAATTACAAAGATAAAACTAAATTAAGTCGTAGAAAATCTTTCTATAAAAATTATGTAAAGCCAAAAATAGATTTTAAAGAAGAAGTATTAAAGGTTTTAGAATTAAAAGGTAATGAGCGTATATTAGATATTGGGTGTGGATTTGGGGATTTTTTGATTAATCTAAAAGATAAAGGACATAAAGGAGATCTAATTGGAATTGATATATCTGAAGGTATGATAAAAGAAGCTTTATCTATGAATAAAAATATAAGGTTCTTTGTAGCAAATGCAGAAAAATTACCATTTGGTAAAAAAGAATTTGATGTAATCCTTTGTAAACATATGCTTTATCATGTTAATGATATAAAAAAAGCATTAAAAGAAGTAAATAGAACACTTAAAGACGATGGTCTTTTTGTTATAACCTTAAATACTCTAACCCATCATTCCAGGGAACATGTAGAATATTTTAAAAAATTATTAAGTAAAAAATTAAAATCTAAATTTTTAGATAATAATAATGTAATCAATTTAGAGAATTATGAAAGATACACTAATGATTTTTATATATTAAAAGAACTAAAATTTTTTATGTATTTAAAAATAAAAAAATCCAAACCAATAGTAGAATATATGGATACTATAAGGGAGTTTTATTATCCGATACCAAAAAACAATGAATGGAAGGCTGCATTAGAAGTTATATCAAAGGAAGTAAAAAGAGAGATAAACTACAATGGGATATTTAATGAAACTTTAGGAAATGGTATAATCCTATTGAGGAAAAAATTAAAATGACAGCTTTATCTAAAACTAAGCTGAAAGTTGGATTTTATGGAATAACTGGATGTGCAGGTTGTTTATTATCTGTTATATTTAATGAAGATGAAATTCTTGATTTGGTTCAATTAGTTGATCTTAAAGCCTTTCCATTTGTTAAAGAAGTTAATATAGATGAAGATTTTGATTACATCTTCATGGAAGGATTAGTAGCTGATAAAGGAGATTTAGAAACATTGCAAAAATTAAGGAAGAATTGCAAATTTTTAGTTTCTCTTGGAGCTTGCGCAGCTACAGGTTGTGTTCCTGCTTATCGTCAATTTACATTAAAAGAAAATTATGAGCATTTATTATATAAAAAACAAGAAGAATTGCAAGATGTTGAACCAACTCCACTTGATTCTCATGTAAGAGTTGATTATTATATTCCAGGATGTCCGCCTGATAAAAAGGAGATTAAAACCTTTATTAAAAATATAGTTCTTGGAAAAATAACTAAACCTTATGAAAGTCCTGTTTGTATTGAATGCAGAAAGAATGGAAATCAATGTTTACTAGACTTAGGAAAGCCTTGTCTTGGGCCTATAACAGTCGGAGGTTGTAATGCTGTTTGTATTAATGGTGGTTTTGAATGCTGGGGTTGCAGAGGTCCAACTAAAGATATGAATCTTGAATTAATGATATTAATGTTAAGGCAAAGAGGATTTGATGATAAGTTTATACAAGATAGAATGAGAACTTTTGTCGGATTGAAAATGCCAATGCTAGAGAAGGTGATGAAAAATGTCGAAGTCAATAACACTAAATCACATAACAAAGATTGAAGGCCATGCAAAATTAGAACTTGGAATAGAAAATAATCAAGTTACAAAATGTGAATTATCTGCTACAGAAGGAGCAAGATATTTTGAAGGTATAGTTAAAGGAAGAAGATATAATGAAGCTCATGAAATTACTTCTAGAATATGTGGAATTTGTAGTTGTGCTCATGTAATTGCCGCAATAACAGCTATTGAAAATGCTTTAGGGTATAAACCAACAGAACAAACTGTAAAATTAAGAGAGTTAATGACCTTAGGAGAAAGAATAAGAAGTCATGCCACTCATCTTTATTTTCTAGCTTTACCGGATTATTTGGGATATGAATCAGCTTTAGCCATGGCTAAAAAATATAAACCTCAGCTTGAAAGTGCATTGTTTTTAATGAAAACTGGAAATTATATTATTAAAACCTTAGGAGCTAGAGATTTACATCCTGTTTCAGCCACAATAGGAGGATGGTTGAAATTACCAAAACAAAGTGATATAGATGAGATAAGAAAACAACTTGAAGATGTTAAAAAAGATGCTATTAAAACTTGCAAATTATTCTTTTCATTAAAACATCCAGATTTTAGTACAGATGGTGAATATTTTTCTTTAAAAGATAATAAACAATATGCTGTATTAAACGGAGATTTCTGTTCTGAGAAAAATTGCTTTACTAAAAATCAATATCTAAATTTTATAAGTGAATATCATCATCCAAATTCAACTGCAAATTTTGTTGTTAAAGATAATCATAGATATATGGTGGGAGCTTTAGCTAGATTAAATAATAATAACAAAAAATTAAGCAAAGATGCAAAGAAAATGTTAAAATTATCTAAAATAAAATTACCTAGCAAAAATCCTTATCATAATAATATAGCGCAAGCAATTGAACTAGTTCATTGCATAGACGAAGCAATAAAAATATGCAAAAATCTGAAGATAAAACATGAAGATATTGATAAAGTAAATGTAAAAGCTGGAAATGGGGTTGGTGTTTTAGAAGTTCCTAGAGGAACATTATGGCATGAATATACATTAGATGGTAATGGAATTATTACTAAAGCAAATATAATAACTCCAACAGCTCAAAATTTATTAAATATTCAAGAAGATATAAGAAATTTTATTCCTTCAATAATTAATAAGAAAAAAGAAGACATGATAATGGATATTGAAAAGTTAATTAGAAGTTATGATCCTTGCTTTTCATGTTCAGCACATTTCTTGGAGGTAAAATGGGTATAAAGAATCTTTATGTTTTTGGTAATGAATATCTAGAACATGATAAGTTTGCAAGAGAGATTGCTAAAGAAATGAAAGATATAAACATTATTAATTGCAGAAGCCCCGATGAATTACTAGAAATTAATGAAAAAGAAATATTAATCCTGGATGTCGTTAAAAACATTAAAAAGACAACTATCATAAATGATATTAGTCAAATTAAGACAAGAAAGTTAATGAGTATGCATGATTTTGATCTGGGTTTTTTCCTTAACTTGATGAAAGAACTTAGAATAAATAAAAAGATTAAAATAATAGGAATCCCTGAGAATGGGAATATAAAAGAGATAGCAGATGGGGTGAAAGCATGTATTTAACGGAAAATAAAAGAGGATTATCATTAGTTTTATTTACTGGGTTAGTTTCAGGATTTTCAATTTTTATAAATAGTTTTGGGGTAAAAGAATTTGATTCATCATTATTTACTTTTTTAAAAAATGTTACTGTTGCAATATTACTGTTTATTATAATATTAGCAGCAGGAAATTTTTCCAAGTTAAAATCATTAAAGAAAAAACATTGGATACAATTAATTATTATTGGATTAATAGGTGGATCAATTCCATTTTTGTTATTCTTTAAAGGATTACAGATGGCAACAGGAACAACATCTTCCTTTATCCATAAAACTCTTTTTATATTTGCATCTTTATTAGCTTTAATATTTCTAAAAGAAAAGATAAATAAAGGTTTTATAATCGGAGCTTCATTAATATTGTTTGGAACTTATTTTATGATAAAACCAAATTTCTCATTCTCTATTGGGCATATCCTAATTTTAATCGCTGTAATGTTTTGGTCTGTTGAAAATGTAATTGCAAAACATACTTTAAAAGAAGTTTCTGGAACCATAGTTGGATTTGGAAGAATGTTTTTCGGATCTTTATTTATATTAATATTTTTATTAGTAATTGGAAAAGTTAGTTTGATTAATAGTTTAAATATAGATCACCTAAAATGGATTGCTTTAACTTCTATCTTCCTATTGTTATATGTATTTTCATTTTATAATGGATTAAAGAAAATTAAAGTTAGCACTGCTACAGCTGCAATATCTATTGGAGCACCAATAACTGCTTTTTTAAATTTTATGTTTCAAGAAAGATCAATAACCTTAAATCAAAGTGCAGGAATGTTATTGATTATTTTTGGAATAATCTCAATATTATTTTATGCGCATATAGTATCATTTATTGCAAGAATTTGGAGCATAAAACAAAATGAACGGAGTTGAGCTAGCAGCAAGATTTTCTTATATTACTAATTTTCTAAGATATTGTGGTCCAGAAGAAGCTTCTAAACAATTTAGTGAATATATTGAAAAACAAGATAACGAAAAAGATGTTGAAGCTTCATTAAAAAAGTTTGAAGGTTTGTATCCTTATCTTTCAAGTATAGCTGAAAAAACTAATAAGCATTTCACAGATTATGATGTTGTTGAAGCTTACTGGATTGGAAATAAATTATTAGAAAAATTTAATGATGGAGATTTAAAAAACATAATAAATAAATTGATTCAAAGAGGTTTGCCAAAATCTATTGGTTTTGAATTAATAGAAAATTTACCTTCCGGATTTATGCCTCATCATAATTTTAATGTGTTTTATGTTGGTGTCGGAAGAACTACTGGGAGTGTGGAAACAACATTACAAAATATGGACAATTGTAGAACATCTTGGGGTAAGGTTGTTGAAATTTATAATGATAAATTATTAGTTTTAACGCAAACTTTAAAAAAAGAAAATAGTAAGTTTGTATTAGAAGAAGACACTAAAACGATTGTTTATTCTAACAAGATGCTTTCAGATATAAAAAATAGTGATGTTATTGCAATTCATTGGGGGTTTGCTCCTGTGATATTAACAAAAGAACAAGTAAAAAACTTGGAAGAATATACTAACAAGATATTAGAAATAATGAATTCATTGTAAACTTTGCTTATATAATTTTAATGCATCTTTTGCTTCATCTTTAGGAATTTTTTCTATTACAATTCCACCCTGTATAATAACATAATCTCCAACTTTATATCCTTCATCTATTAATTTTCCTTTTCTTTTTTCTATATCATAATCTACTATAACCTCGTCTTTCTTAATTTCAATTATTTTTCCTGGAACTGCTAGGCACATTTTATTTTACTATAACCTTTATTAAGATTATATCTTTTCCATCAATTAAATCTGGAACCTGGGTACATTTTGGGCATTCAATAAAAAAAGAATCATGACCTCTTTCTAATATTTTTGGGTGACCTTTAAAACCACAACTACATTCTACTTTAGCTTTAATCTCCTTTGAATTAATCTTCCAAGGAACTAATCTTTCTAAGCATTCTAGAAGTTCATAACCCGGAACATGAGCTAATTCTCCTATTTCTAAATAAATTTGTGTTACATCACCTTGTTTTTTTGCTTCATTTATTATATTGTTGGCTATAACAGTTTCATGCATAAAATTATGAATAAGCTATAGTATTTATAGATTTTGTTAATCTTAAAAGTAAAACCAAACATTTTTAAACTACTTATTAGAAATCATTAACATGGAAAACTATGTCACAACAAGCTCAGAAGAATATACCACTGGTGCAACAGAATATGGAACGAATCCAGGATATAATAACAATCAAGGAATAGAATATACATCTAGTTATCTAGCTCAAGATACCCATACTACTGTTTCTTATAATTCTTTATTTAATCCTTCATCAAAAGATGGAATTTGTAGAAGAACTTGTATAACTCTAGGTGAATGTAGCTGTAAATAATTCTAAAATGTATCAAGAAATTATAGAAAAAATAAAACTGGAACATCCTAATAAAAATAGATTATTAAAGATAAAACAACAATATTCTAAAAAACATAAATCTAATATTCCAAGAGATTCTGATGTTTATATAAATGCGTCTGAAAAAGATAAAAAATTAATAAAGCAATTTACGATTACCAAACCGATTCGTACATTATCTGGAGTTGCTCCAATCTCTCTTTTTCCAATTCCAATGAAATGTGCTCATGGAACTTGTATTTTCTGTCCAGGGGGTCCAGGATCTCCATTTGGTGATGTCCCTCAGAGTTATACGGGAAATGAACCTGCTTCAAGAAGAGCCAAAAGAAATAATTATGATGCATATTTGCAAATATTTAATAGACTTGAACAATATTATATTAATAATCATTCACCCGAAAAAGTCGAAATAATAATCCAAGGCGGAACTTTTCCTACTTATCCTTTAGAATATCAAGAACAATTCTTAACTTCTATCTATAAAGCTTTAAATGACTTCTCAACAATTTTTTACAATAAAAATTTTAACAATAAAAAATTCAAAACCTTTTTTGAACTTCCAGCTGATTTAAAAAATGAAGAAAGGACTAAAAGAGTACAAGAAAAGATATTATCTTTAGAAGCTAAATCTAGTTTAGAAAAAGAACAAAAAATTAATGAAACTTCTAAGATAAGGGCAATTGCAGTTGTTGTAGAAACAAAACCTGATTGGTGTCTTCCTTCTCATATTGATCAAATGTTAAAACTTGGAACAACGAGAGTTGAAGTTGGTGTTCAATCAGTTTACAATAATATTTTAAAATTTAATAACCGTGGACATACAATAGAAGATACAAAAAAATCTTTTCAATTGTTAAAAGATTCTTTTTTAAAAGTAACAGCTCATATGATGCTTGGTTTGCCAAAATCAGATAGAGAAAAAGATATTTATTCCTTTAAAGAAATCTTTACAAATCAAGATTTTCTTCCTGATTCAATTAAAATCTATCCATGTCTTGTAATGCCTGGTACTCCATTATATAGATTATGGGAAAGAAAAGAGTTTACTCCAATCACAACAGAACAAGCAGCAGATATAATTTCAGAAATAAAGAAATTTATTCCTAAATGGACAAGAGTGATGCGTGTTAATCGTGATATTCCGATAAATTTCACAACTTCTGGGGTTGATAGAACAAATCTAAGACAATATGTTGATATAAAATTAAAAGAAAGGGGAATAAAATGTAATTGTATTCGTTGCCGTGAACCAATGCAAAAAGAAATTTCCTGGAATAATATAAAACTCAATAAAATTCAATATCAATCATCTAATGGAACTGAAATTTTCTTATCTATAGATGACATAAAAAATGATTTAATTTTAGGATTTTGTAGACTAAGAATTCCATTTAAACCTTTCAGAAAAGAAATTACAAAAAATTCAGCTGGCATTAGGGAATTACATATTTATGGTTCATTAACACAATTAAATGAAATTGGAAATGTCCAGCATAAAGGTTTAGGTAAACAATTACTTGAAGAAGCTGAAAAAATTTCTAAAGAAGATTTTGATTGTAAAAAATTATTAGTTATCTCTGGAATTGGAGTTAAAGAATATTACAAAAATCTAGGCTTTAAATATGATGGATATTACATGTCCAAACAGCTTACCATTTAACAATGATTATGAATCTTTAAATTATACAAATTCTTTCTATTCTTAAAGTGATGGAACTCGGCGGTAATATATCATTGGAGAACTTTGATTCTCTAGACCATTCTACCTTAATTGTTATCAAAAAGATTGTTGGAAATTATGTTAAAAAAATTTCAAGCTCTTCTAGTGGTTTTGAAAAACTTCAACTTACCTTAAATAATGCTCAAGATAGAAATGAAATAAAAGCTAAAATGACGTTAAAAGGAAATATTCATCTATCAGAAGCTCTTGATTCTAACTTATTTTTTGCTTTAGATAATTGTTTATCAAAATTACAAAATGGAATTAAACAGTAAGTTTTGTGTTTAAATTTTTAGGAAATAAGAACAGTAAACTATTTAAAGAATAACATCTATTTATCTATATGGAAACCGTTACAATACCAAAGAAGGAATATGAAAAGCTTCAAAAACAAGCTAAGATAGATATGGATATTATAAATCAGCTTATGAGTAGTTTTAAAGATATAAAAGAAGGAAGAGTTCGAAGAGTTAAATGACTATTTTTCTGATTTCTTGTACAAAATTGTCCTAGCTATATGATACTCTCCACAAAGTTTTGGCTCTGAGTCAGTTACATGTACAGGAATTTCAAATGCTGAGGTATGTAGTAAATGTCTTTTTGGTATTTGTGATAATACTTCTGCTATCGACGGCTTAAAAAATCCAGGATAACCATATGTATGATAAGTTCTTATTCTTATTAATTCTTCTAATCCCTTCGCTTCTTCTTTAAGTTTTGGTGACCATGTAAAAGCAGTTTCTCTAAGGTTAACCTCTCTTATATAATACAATTTTCCATCAAGCCTCACTACAGGCTTAATTCTTTTAGATAATTCTTCTAATCTTTCATCTGAAATTTCTAATCTTTCACTAATTGGAACAATTCTTCTTATATATCTATATCTTTGTAAGAATTCTTTTATTTTTTGTTCTCTATAATCTCTATTTTCCTCCAATTCTCTTAGGCGAGGATTACTTAGGCGAGAAATATCTTCACTAAGTTCCCCTTTTTTTGTAAGATAACTGAGCCACTTTAAGCAATCTGTATCAGACATAACCTGTGTTATTTTTTTTATATCTTCAATTAATTCCTCTGGATAAATAATTCCCAAATCGTCATAATGTCTAAAAGTTATACTAAATATTTCATTTAAAGAGTTAGGATTTTCTCCCTTAGCAAACCTTCTAACAGTGTCGACAAATTTTCTAAATTCATATTTCTTATTGCGTTCTTCTTGTTTCATCCTAATCACTTTAAAGGAACTACACAAATCTACATAAATATTATTTACCCCCTTTGGAGATATAAAATAGGAAGGTTTAAATAAATTGAAATCTTGGTTATAAATATGGAAAAAATATTTAGAGACTTAGGATTTTCAGAAAGAGAAATTAAAGTTTATTTATCTCTACTAGAATTAGGATCAACAACAGTGGGGCCCATAGCAGCAAAAACAAGATTGCAGCACTCAAAAGTATATCAAACTTTAGAAAAATTAATTGACAAAGGTTTAGTAAGTTTCATCATTAAATCAAAAACAAAGTATTTTCAAGCACATGATCCTAAACAAATTCTAAATATTCTAAAAGAAAAAGAAAAAAGGTTTTCTGAAATATTACCCAAATTAAAAGAAAAACAAGGACATTCAAAAGAAAAACAAATAGCTACTGTATATGAAGGGTATAAAGCTATAAAAGCAATGTTTGACTTAATTTTAGAAGAATTAAATAATAAAAGTTATTATTATGTATTTGCCTTTAAAGATGATTATCTAACTTCAAAAATAGCTTCAATATTTTTAAGAAATATCCATATGCAGTTATCTGATAAAAAAGTCGATGATAGGTTAATTGCTAATATTTCAATAAAAAAAGAATTTAAAAAGAATTATTCAGACATTAAAGCTATAAAATATAAATTTACTAATATTAATCTACCATTAGGGTTAATGATAATTAATGATAGAGTTATTAACTGGATTTGGGGAGAAAGACCCACCGCTGTTGAAATTGTATCTAAACAAATAGCTCAACAATATAAGAAATTTTTCCTAGAAATTTGGAAGATATCGAAATCATAAAATAAACAGTAAGCTTTATAAACACTCTATTCTAGTTTAATAAGGGGAGTTAAAATGACTAAACGTATCGGTGGATTCAGAAGAAAAACTAGGCATAAGCTTAAGAGAAATATAAGAGAAAAAGGCAAAATATCCATTAGAAGATTCACCCAATCATTTGTTTTAGGAGAAAAAGTCTATCTTAATACAAATCCTTCAATACATAAAGGAGTTTACTTTCCAAGATTTCATGGATTATCTGGAACTATAGTAAAAAAACAGGGAGTTTGTTATCAAGTAGAAATTAAAGATGGAAATAAGTTAAAAACATTAATAATTCATCCTATTCATCTAAAGAAGGTATAAAATGGCAGAACTACAAACAATATCAGAAACACCAATTTCATTGATAGAAATGAAAGAAAAACTAGTTGAAATAAAAAAGCGAGATAAAGAATTAAATTTCAGAGCTAAGAAAGTAGAAGAATATCTTAATAATACAGTTAAAATAAAGCAAAAGAAAGCAGATGAATTAAAAGCAGATTTAGAAGCATTAAAGCTTCAAAGACTTAAACAATCTCATATTATCAAAATAATAGACATACAACCAAGAGATATGGACAGCCTGAGAGCTGTTTTAACTTCCGAATCAACCACATTAAAACAAGAGGAATTATCTAAGATACTAGATACAGTGAAAAAACATGTTTAATAATATAAAACTCAAACAAAATGAATCCAAAATCAAAAGAAGAATACGCAATAATCTTAGATTATTTGCCAAACGGCTATCCATTCGATCCAAGGCCAATACATCGCAAGACTCCGGTAGCTCAAGCTATAGGGAAATCTCACTTTATTCTATTAGAATTAGTTCCTAAAAGAGGAAAAAATCTTACTGCAAACCAAGAAGTTTACATGGGTGAAGGTAAGAGAGAAGATATTCATCACATTATTGGTAAAATTAACTTAGATAAATTAACTCAAACAGCTAAATTAGAATTAGATTATGTAATAAAAGATTTAGTAAAGAAAAATGAACCAAGATTTGTAGAATTCTTCAATAAAGCAGGTCCAATAAATACAAGAAGACATCAGATTGAATTGCTTCCCGGTATAGGTAAAAAACATATGTGGGAAATAATTGAGAAAAGAGAAGAAAAACAATTTGAAAATTTTGAAGATATTAAAAATAGAGTAAAGTTAATGCCAGATCCTGAAACTATAGTCATTAAAAGATTATTAATGGAACTTAATGAAGAAGATAAGTATAAATTATTTGTTGGAAACTAAAGATTTATAAATTTTACTATACCTTTAATATAAAATGACTCTATTACAGAAACTAGATGATTATATGGATATGCGTAAATTTGGTGCAAAACGTGGAGCAATTACTGGAGCAGCTATTGGTACTTTGGCAGGCATTATTACTATTCTTGATCCAAATACGAAACAATATTCTATTGAAGATAAATTAATTGCTACATCTTTCGGGATAGCTAGCTGCGCTATGATTTTCTCTGTAATTGGTTATCTAAATAAAAAGTATTTACGTCCAAGTTTAGATAAATTTTTTAATTATATAGAAAGGAGATATTTCCATAATGATCAAACGAAGAGTGATTGAACAAATTGTAACAACTTTAGGATTATTTAATACCAAAGGTAGTGCTATTTATGGACTCTCGCTTGGAATTCTAACATCTGTTCTAGCTTATACATCAGATCCTAATCTTAAAAATTTGAGTCTCGAAGAAAAAATGTTGAATGGAATGTACTTTTCATCATTATCAACTTTAGCAGGTGCTATATTTGGAAAGGTTAATAGTAAATTCTTATATGAACCACTACGTAAACATTATAATTTAGAAAAACGAAATTTCAAGGAATCGTTTAGATATTTAATTTATGGACAAAGTTACTATCCGAATTAATATCTTTCCATAACAAAACATTTAGTTTTATATCAATTTTTATATTTTAAGTCTTTTAGCCTCTCTTGGTTTATCTAAATCTAAAACAATCACAGCTAAATCTTCTCCAACATTATGATTTCCAGAAGCCAAACATACTGTATTCCCAATAATATCTTTAAATTTTCCAGAAACATCAACAGTTTCATGGATATGTCCATGTAAAGTTAAATAAGGCTGATATTTCTCAATAAACAGTCTTACAGCAATACTACCAACATTGTCTTTTTTAATAGTCTGATCTAAATTTGTATTATTTGGTGGTGTATGAATAACATAAACTGTTTTTCCTGCATCTTTTGTAAAAACCTCATTTTCTAAATCTTTTTGTATAGAATCTGATTTTTCCATATCATTGTTAAATAAAAAATCAACCCATCCCTCTTTTGTGCTTTTAAATCCATCAAATCTATAATCTACTTTCTTCCTATATTCATAATATTCTTTTAAATATATAGGAACATCACTCATGTCAAATTTTTCCCAATCTTTTATTCCAAAAGGAGTTATCGGAACAAATGAATATCCAACTATATCAAAATTATCATTAAGTTTTAGTCTTTTTCCATGAATATTTTGATACAAATCAGAATTATTCAAAACATCTAAATTAATTGAACAATCATCATTTCCCATCATTAAATATATATTAGATTTTGGGCATTTTTTCTTAAATTTTTTTATTTCATCTTGTAATTTGTGTTTAAAAAATTCTCTTTGATTCTCTATAAAATATTCAGATTTCTTTTTTGGGGATAAATCTCCACCTAAGATTATTATATCAGCAGAAATTTGTTTAGCAAATTTAAAAAATTTATTATACTGAATTTCATTTCCATGCAAATCTGAACTGAATAATAGTCTAAAAGTCATATTAAATAAATATAAAGAAATCTTTAAATAGCTTATTAATCAAAACTTAAAAACATAAGCTTTTTAAACTTTTCGTGCCTAAAAATCATAATGGAAAATCTATATGAAAATGGTGAAACCTATCAACTAGTAAAAGAATTCTATCGTATTGGGTATCTTTTTGGAAAAATGAATGGAAGATTAGAATCTACAATAGAAAATATGGATAGATCATTAGAAAGAATAGCAAAAACAAGAAAAGAAATTGATGATTTAAAATCTAGGTTAGGTATTTCATCTGTTAATTCTTAAAAACAGTTAGTTTTATAAATCCCAATAAAACCCAATTTTCTTATAAAATGGATAAATCTCAATATAAACAGATAGCAAGAATAGCAAACACAGATGTAAATGGAGCTCTTCCTGTTCACCATTCATTAACAAAAATTCAAGGAATCTCATTCTCATTCTCAAACGCAATTTGCAACATATTAAATATAGATAAAAAAACAAAGATAGGTGATCTTGCTATAGATGAAATAAAGAAAGTAGAAGATGTAATTAACTTCCCATCAAAATATAATATCCCATCCTGGCTTTTAAACAGAAGAAAAGATTTTGAAACAGGAGAAGATAAGCATTTAATAACTTCAAAATTAAAATTCGAAAAAGATAATGATATAAAAATAATGAAAAAAATAAAAACTTACAAAGGAATGCGTCATGCATATGGTTTACCTGTAAGAGGACAAAGAACAAGAAGTAACTTCAGACATGGTGCATCTCTTGGTGTTCAAAAGAAGAAAACAAAAATGGCAGCAGCTCCAGAAAAAGGAAAGGATAAGAAATAAAAATGGGAGATCCAAAAAAACAAAGAAAAAAATATTCCACGCCCGGACATCCATGGCAACGTTCTAGAATTGATTCTGAAAAAATATTAGTTGAAGAATATGGATTAAAAAATAAAAAAGAAATTTATAAATCAGAGTCAAAATTAAAAAGATTTACAACACAAGCTAAAAATCTTATTAGAGCAAGTTCAGAACAGGCAATAAAAGAAGAACATCAATTAATGTCAAAATTATTCAAATTTGGTTTAATACAAAAAGATGCAAAACTAGATGATATTTTAGCTCTAGATATTAAAAAAATTCTAGAAAGAAGATTACAAACTTTAGTTTATAAAAAACATCTTTCTAATACAATAAAACAATCAAGACAATTTATCGTTCATGGTCATATTTCAATTGGAGAAAGAAAAGTTACAGTTCCAAGCTATTTTGTTTCAAGAGATGAAGAAAACAAAATTTCATTCAATCCATTATCATTAATATCAAAAGACACTCATAGTGAAAGAATGAAACTAGAAACAAAAAATAAGCTTTCACCAGAAGAAAGACAAGTGTTAGAAAAAAAGAAAGCAAGAAGAAAAGAAAATAAAGAGGATAAATTTAAGCAAAGGAGAAGAAGATAATGGCATATGGTAAACTAAGATGGGGGATTGCTCACATTTACTCTAGTTACAATAATACAATTATTCACATTACAGATATCACAGGAACAGAAACAATATCAAAAGCTTCTGGTGGGATGGTAGTTAAAGCTCATAGACTTGAAAGTTCGCCTACAGCAGCAATGAATGCAGCAAGAATAGCAGCAGAAACAGCTTTGGAAAAAGGCATTAATGCCATTCACGTAAGAATAAAAGCTCCAGGTGGTCATAATGGTCCAACATCTACTGGTCCGGGAGCTCAAGCAGCAATCCGTTCATTAACAAGATCTGGATTAAAGATTGGGACTATCGAGGAAGTGACACCAATTAGTCATGACACTTGTCGTCGCAAAGGCGGAAAACGCGGGCGTAGGGTGTGAAATATATTTTACAATATATATCTTATTCAATATATTTCTTTGCTTTTTCTTCATCAACAATCCCAAAAATATCAGCTTTAGCATAACCACCTTTAACTAAGATTCTTTCCTCAACTTTTTTAACTAATCCTAAATTTATCAGAGATTCTCCATATGTGGGATGGCCTTTCAAATGAGAAATAATAGTTCCATTTTTAACACATAATTCATAAGATAACTCTAAAACACTTTTTGGTTTTTCAAGTAAAGATTTTATAATTAATTTTTTTGTTTCTCCATATTTTCTTTGATACCAACTACGATTTTGTCTTAAATATAATAATTCAAAGTTTTTTTGTTTATAGGAAATGGGTAAGGGATTTATACTTTCATATAATAATGTAAAACTTATTGCACTAAATTCTATTTTCCATGATTTCAAATTATGATTCCATTTAGGATTTTTTTTAAAGTAAACATATCTTTCTCTAGATGAAATTTTATTTAATTCATAATAAACAGAAATAATTTGATAAATATCATTTACAAATTTTTCATTGTTGCCAAGTTCTATTCTTATTTTATCATCAACAGCTCCCTCATCAACAACCATAGCTTTAACAAATTCGTCCAATAAAAATTTATTTTCTTTGGCCAATCTCTTAAATTTATCGGATAAATAAACTTCCAAAGATCTAAAGTTAGAAATTTCTAAAACTTTAGAAGCGATATAACCAATAGTATAAGAAAAAAATAATTGATTATCTTTAACTAGAAAATTCATAGGAACATCCCCAAAGGATTTCAATCTATTTTTGTGATACTCTAATAAATCATCAGAATAACTATAGAAATAGCATCCCCTTTTATCTCTAAAACATCCATCAAACATCAAATGACTGGCCACATAAAAGATATCTTTCATATGGAATGGTAATTTAGGATTTCTGATTATTGTCCCATCTTCAAAATTTCCAATGGATTCTATATTCTGTTCTATTTCCTCCCTAGATATACCTACAAATGCTCTTAAAACCTCTAATTCTTTTAATGTAAGTCTAGTATATCTAGTAAATAACCTTTGAGCATGCCATTTAGGGCAGTTTAGAGTTTTATAGAAACAATTCTTATAATTATAGCCAGTTTTTACTTTGATTAGGTCGCAAAAATAAATATGAAAATCTTCTTTTAAGCTAACAAATAAATTATCTGGAAGTTGCCAATAATGTACTAGCAATCCTTCCTTCTCTTCATTTATCGTTCTCAAGTCACTATTTTTCATTAGTCTCTGCATAAAAAACAAAGAAAACTTCCTTTATATATGCTACGCGCATATATTCGTGAGATGAGAAGTGTTCATTAACAAAGAAAACTCAAACAAAAGAACTTTTAAATAATCAAGATTATAAGAATAATAATGTTTAAAAAAAAGTAATAATTAAATTAGACTGATATTCCCTCAAGGTCTTGCTGTAATTTCTTTATGCTATCTTTAGTTGATAAAAGTTTTGATAATCCATCCAAGATCCTTTTTTCAACTTCAACTATACCATTTTCACTACCAAAAACACTTATTTCAGTAAACCATTCATGAGTTTTTTCATCTCTCTTACTAATCCATCTTAAAGTTGCTCCCTCTGGTTGAATATGATAATATTCACAATTGAGTCCATTTCCATATGATGCATATGTGACTCTTTCAGCTCCATTAACATGTTTCATAAAAGAAAACATATCTAAAAAAATTTCTTGTGGTTTATCCTTTTTACTATCATATATTTTTCTTTCCATATATATTAGAATATAATAAAATATTTAAATCTTTTGTTTCTATGTTTAGAAAATGCAATCTCTTAATAAATAACTTTATATTTTTTTCTATATTATTAATTTTATGTCATTATTAGAATATATGGGATTAGAAATTTTAAATAAGTTTAAAATTTATTATGATAGATTATCAATTATGGCAGGTAATCATCATTCTGTTGAATTATATCACGGTCATATCAGTTCTTCAGATGAATCGGGTGGGATTAATGTAGTTATTATAGAAGCCATAAGAGAACAAAAAGATGGTAAACATACTGATTTGTATTTTAGAACTTTTCAAGGTCCTAGATATTCAGAGGATAGTTTAAAATTGCAAAAAGAAATAAACATCACGATAGCAAGAAAAAACAGAATAGCTGCAAAATATTTAAAGAAAAAACTTCAAGAACTAATAAAAAAATAATCCGAAAGCTTTAAAAACCTTCTACTTTCAATAATTTTACATGGAACTACAACTTCTTGAATCAAAAGATAACGAAGCTTCATTTGTAATAAAGGGTATTAATCCAGTCTATGCTAACACAATTAGAAGAATAGCAACATCCGAAGTTCCAACAATGGCCATAGATGAAATTAATTTTATTAAAAATGATTCAGCATTATATGATGAAATTGTCGCTCACAGACTGGGTTTAGTTCCATTAAAAACAGATCTCAAATCATACAATTTAAGAGAAGAATGCACTTGCAAAGGCGCTGGTTGTGCAAAATGTACATTAAAATTAAACTTAAATCTTAAGGGTCCTGTTACAGTTTATTCTCATGATATTCAATCAGCTGATCCTAAAGTTAAGCCAATCTATGATAAGATGCCAATAACTCTTTTAACTAAAAACCAAAAACTAGAGCTAGAAGCAACCGCTATTCTTGGAAAAGGAAAGACACATGCAAAATTCTCTCCTGGAAGAGTATTTTATAGGGCTTATCCTTCAATTTCAATAACTCAATCTAAAATAGTTAATCCTGAAAAATATGTGAAAGTTTGCCCACAAGATGTATATGAAACAGATGGAAAAACATTAAAAATTAAAAATTTAACAGCGTGTGATCTATGCAATGCATGTGTTGAAATAGCAGATGATGATGCAATTAAAGTTTCAGGAAGTGAAACAGATTTTATATTTTCAATGGAATCTTTCGGTCAATTATCAAATAAAGAAATATTGCAAGAATCAGTAAGAATATTTGATGCTAAACTTAATGAATTTTCTAAAAAACTTAAAGATTCTGAAGAAAGTAAGATAACAAAGATAAAAAAGAGAATAATCAGAAAGTAATTTAAACAGCTATTTCTCTATAAATTATAAGCGGGAGTACCAAAGCGGTCTAATGGGCTAGCCTAAGGAGCTAGTGGCTTAGTGCCTTCGCAGGTTCGAATCCTGTCTCCCGCATTAAAAAATGATGGCAATAATAAACTCAGTATTAATTTTTATATTAGCAGCATTAGCAGAAATTGGTGGGGGATATTTAATTTGGATAACAATCCGAGAAGGTAAAAATGTTTTTATAGGTGTTTTAGGTGGTATTATCTTAGTTATATATGGTATTCTTCCAACATTCCAAAAAGCTAATTTTGGAAGAGTTTATGCAGCTTATGGTGGAATATTTATAGCAATGTCTTTGCTTTGGGGATGGATAATAGATAAATATACTCCAGACAAATTTGATATAATTGGAGCAATTGTATCATTAATTGGTGTTACAATCATAATGTACTATCCAAGATAAAAAATGAAAAAAATACTAACAACAATTTTATTGTTCTTATTCTTACTTACATTTACAATAAATATTGTTGGTTTTAATTATTTCATTCATAAATATGAGTTTAAAAAATTAAATGTCTATTCTGAATTTCAAGATAAATCAGTAGTTGATAAACAATCTCTTAATATCATAAAGAATATTTATTTTAATACAAATCCTGATTCAAACTTTTTAAGCGAGACAGAAATAATTCATATCAAAGATGTTAGAAACTTGGTTCTTCTTTCTTTAACCATATTGGTAATATCCTTAGCCTTATTAATTTTTATATTGCTTAAAAACAAATCCAAAATAAAATCTTTGTTATTCACTTCTTCATTCATAAATATTATAATATTTATTATCATAGCCCTCCCATTTTTTATTAATTTCTCATCATCATTTACTGTTTTTCATGAAATATTTTACACAAATGATTATTGGTTAATAAGTCCTGGTTCTGATATAATAAAGATATATCCAGAAAAATTTTTTGTTGATATGGGATCTTACATTCTAATAGCAAATTTAATCATTTCTTTAATAATTTTAATGTTTTCTAGAATTAAATTAAATCATTCATATCGCATTTATCAGAAATTTCTTCATCAGAAGTAATTCCATCTAAAGCTATTTTTAGTCTTGAATTTCTTGCTGGATCATATATAAAATTGTCTTTATCTAAAGCAGGTAATATCTCTACAATAGCATGGCGATATGGTGCATTACATTTAGAAATAACATTTACTCGATGAGCCATATATATTCCAAATGGAAGTAAAAATCCACCAACAGCAATAGATATCCTAGCAACATAATCTAGATATTTTTTATTCATATTAATTAGATATAAGATAATTATTTAAACTTTTCCAAAACCTTTATAAACACCTTAAAAGCACAATTTCTAAAGAAAATGAAACCTAAATCATATAAAACAAATGATAATCTTAAATCATTAATTAGAGAGTTAAAACAACTTTCAACTAAAGAAAAAACTAATACTTGGAAAGCTATAGCTAATTATTTAAGTAAACCAGTAAGAAAAACAAAGCCAGTTAATATAAGTAGAATTAACAAATATGCAAAAGACAATGAAACTATAATAATTCCAACTAAAGTTTTAGGTAACACTTCATTAACAAAAAACGTATCAATAGCAGCTTACTCATTTTCAACATCAGCTAAAAGTAAAATTAAAGATAAAATGTCAATCCAAGACTTAATGAAAAAAAATCCAAAAGCAAAAAACATAAGGATAATGATATAAAATGATAGTAATAGACGCAACTGATTTAATCGCAGGAAGATTAGCCTCCAACGTAGCAAAAAAAGCATTACTTGGTGAACAAGTTATAATTGTTAATTCAGAAAAAGCAGTTATCTCTGGTAAAAAGGTTTCATTGCAAAATTACTTCAAAGAAAGATATGAAATAGGAGATCCATTCAAAGGTCCATTTTGGCAAAAAATGCCTGATAGAATGTTAAGAAGAATGATTCGTGGAATGCTTCCATATAAGCAAGAAAAAGGTAGAAAAGCTTTCGGTAAAATAATGTGTTATATCGGCATTCCAGAAAAGTTTAAAAATAATAAGCTTGAAACAATAAAAGAAGCAAATGTTTCAAAAATGTCAAATATTCGTTATCAATCATTACAAGAAATATCAAAGTTTTTAGGTAGAAAATGAAAACACAATATTCAAATCAACAATTAGCAAGTCATTATCATATTTTAGCATTAATACAAAAGCCATATACTCATCCTAGAGATTATAAAGAAACAATAATGATTATAGATCAATCAGAGATAGATATCGCACAATTTTATGCTGAACAAGGTAATTTAAAAGCATTAAGAGTTAAAGGCATGGGCAAACCAACTAAAAATCTTTTGGAATTAATATTAGAACATGGAATTGATGAAGCAAAAAGAATTTTGCATGAAAGAGAAGATAAAAAGTTAGAGTCAAAAGGAAGAAGAACTAAAGGAGATTTATCAAAACAAATTTTTGTTAGAAGTGATGGTAAAAAAAGAAGTCATTAACCAAAATGAAAGCATCACACATTTCCGGAAAGAGAAAAGCTTCCATAGCCAAAGCTACAGTTAAAGATGGTCATGGAATTGTAAGAATAAATAAAATTTTGCTTGAAAATTATTCTAACGAAGTTTCTAGAATGAAAGTAATGGAGCCTTTGCTTATTGCCGGAGATTTATCTAAAAAAGTAAATGTTAATGTTTCAGTTATTGGTGGTGGTTTTCAATCACAGGCAGAAGCAGCAAGATTAGCAATAGCTCGTGCACTAGTTAATTTTTCAAAAGATAAAGCATTAAGACAAGCTTTCCTTGATTATGATAGACATCTTTTAATTGCCGATACAAGACAGGCTGAAACATCAAAACCTAACGATTCTAAGCCAAGAAAAAAGAGACAAAAATCGTATAGATGAGTAGTAACACTTACTTCTTTTTAATCATTTTTATCCTCTAGAATATACTTGAACACTTCTCATTTCACGAAAATATGCGCATAGCATTTATAAATAGATTCTATTTTAGTATATTCATAGTGATTTAAATGGAAACAAAAGATTATATTGATTCAAATATTATAATAGAAGTTTTATTTGAAGGAAAGAATAAAGAAATCTGCAGAGAATATTTATACTCTTTGATGAAATATAGGGATATTAAAGGATTAGTATCGTTCTTAGCTTTAGGTGAAATTACAAAAACAATATTAAAAATAGAAGATTTATATAAAAGAAATTTAGCTTTTGATAAACTATTTGATATACTATCAACAACAGAGTTTACTGGATTTGATGAAAGTGCATTTGGTATTGCTTTAGAATTAATTAATATCGATTATAGATTAAAAGATGAACCTGCAGATGCATTTCATTTAGCTATTGCAATAAATAAAGCCATGAATAGATTTATAACTATGGAAAATAGAAAGTTTAGCAAAAATTTAAGAGAATATTTAAAAGTTAAAGGAATGAATATTATAACATTATAAAACATCAAAATTTATATATTAGTGAATGTTAATAAAAAACATGAAAAAGGAAGTAAGAATGGTAGAAAGGAACGGTAAGTTATATATATATAGTTCGAAATCTTTTAAAAAAGAAGCAAAAGAATTTTTCAGAGGTTTTGAAGGAGCATTAAAAATAAAAGGAAAAAAAATGAGTGCCACAGAATTTGTTCGTCAATTAAGAAGAGAAACAAAGATTTAGATACAAAAGGAAAAGACAATTTTGTAAATAGCTAAGTAATTATTTCTTTTTTCTTTTCTAAATGATCTAAATGGGATCTCAATCTACCGAACCTAAGAATGACTGTTTTTGTGTAGAAAGATATATAATCTACTAATTTCCTAATTATCTAAAAGAGGTTTAGATGACACATCCAATTATTAATACAATTAAAACAGAATGGGGTTATTTGGGTAAAAGAAGAAAAACATTTCTTTTATATTCCTTCTTATTCACAATAGCTGGATTAATAACCCTTTTAACACCTTATGTTATAGGATCAATATTTAATTCTATACAAAAAACAATAACAACGCAAACTGATCTTTATAGTTTATTTTTCAAAATATTATTACTTTTAATATTAACCATATTGTTTTGGGTGTTTCATGGATTAGCTAGAATATTCGAACAGATTACAGGTTATTTCGTTGGAAAAAATTATATTAATGATAAAATAAGAATAGTTTTAAAATTGCCAGTAAAATGGCATAAAGATAATCATTCCGGAGACACAATAGATAAAATAAATAGAGCCTCGGGTTCTTTAGAAGATTTTTCCAGCCATATGACCTTCAATATAATTTATGGAATTATTAATATGTTTGGTTCAATAATAATAATGTTTTTTATTGATTGGAAAATTGGGGTTTTCGCATTATTATTTTCATTAATCACTTTATTTATAATATCAAGAGTAGATAAACATCTAGACAAGAAATATCGTGAAATAAATAAATATCATAATACATTATCTGCAGCAATTTATGATTACATCGGAAATGTTATAACCGTAATAACATTAAGATTAAGGAGAAAAGTTGCAGAAGAAATAGATGCTAAACAATTGGCAAGTTTCGAGACATATAAAAGTACAACAATAGTAAATGAACTTAAATGGGCATTTGCAAGTATCTCAATTCAAGTAATGGTCGTTAGTATTTTAATCTATAAATCATATATAGATTACACAACCTCCGGAATAATCTTAATAGGAACTTTATATATGTTGTATGGTTATCTCAATAATGTAGGAGAAACTTTCTATAAATTTGCAGATCTTTATGGTTCTATTATTAGAGTAAATGCAAGAATAGTGGGTGCTTATCCTTTAGACAAGGAATATAGAAAATTAAAGGATCCTATAACAGGAAGATTACCTAAAAATTGGAAAGAGATTTCATTAAAGGATATTTCATTTACTTATGATAAAAAAGGTAAAATTAATCATCTAGATAATGTAAACTTTATATTTAAAAAAGGCCAAAAAATTGCATTGGTCGGAGAAAGTGGTTCTGGAAAAAGCACTATATTATCTCTAATAAGAGGATTATATGAAATAGAAAAAGGAGAAGTTTATTGTAATGGTCACATTCTTTACGGCGGAATTAATAAAATTAAAGATCAAGTTACATTAATTCCTCAAGAGCCTGAAATATTCAATAATACATTTAGATACAACATAACAATGAATCTTACAACAACAGATAAAGATTTGCAAAAAGTAATTTCAATGTCCCAATTAAAATCAGTACTAGAAAGATTACCAAAAAAGCTTAATACAAATGTTATGGAAAGGGGAGTTTCTTTATCAGGTGGAGAAAAACAAAGATTAGCCTTAGCTAGAGGATTACTTGCTGCTGAGAAAAGTGAGATACTGTTGATGGATGAGCCAACTAGCAGTGTAGATAGTCTAAATGAAATAAGGATACATACTAAGATATTTAAAGAATTTGAAAGCAAAACAATAATATCATCAATTCATAGATTACATCTTTTAGATAAATTTGATTATATATATTTATTTTCTAATGGAAAAATAGTTGGACAGGGCACTTTTGATGAAATGAAGAAAAACCCATTATTTGGTAAAATGTGGAAGAAATATAATAAGAAAAAGATGCTGGAGAAGTAACAAAGTAAATCACATTTCAAAACCTTTTAAGAACACTTTATTTTCTTTTTTCATCCTTTCCCTTATGCCATGAAAAATGACCTTCTATTTTTGAATCTACGCTAGCTATTTTATTATTCAAACTAATCAAATAGCTTCCAATGCCAAAACTTATTGTTAAATTGAATATAACCAACGCTAATATGATGTCTTCAATTTCCCAAGTTCCGCCAAATAAAGCTTTAATAATCTGCACTAATAATATCACTCCGATAATATAAGCTACTATCTGTCCTATAACTGAAATTATTTCTCCAACATCTTTTCTTTTCAAGATTAACCACCACTAAGTCTTACTATTAATAAAATTGCTGACATTACTATTACAATAGATAATAATATTAAAGTAGCTATCCAAAAAGTTGAAATATTAAAATTCTCTTGTTTAATCATCTTAGTTTCCATATAAATTAAATAGATTGTAAATTATTTAAACTTATTGTTTTAAAAATCACATTTCGAAACCTTTAAAAACACCTCTTTTTCCATTTAAACTATGATAATTCCAATTAGATGTTTATCCTGCGGAAAGCCAATAGCTCATTTATGGCAAGATTACAAAGATAAAATAACTAGTGGTAAAACTAAAAAAGAAGCCCTAGATGAACTTAATCTTAAAAGATATTGCTGCAGAGCATTATTTCTCGGTCATATTGACTTACTAGAAACTATAGCTCAATTTAAAAAATCATAAGTTTATTATAAATTTCTAGAAACAGCATCAAGATATTTTTTAATTTCTTCTTCTGTAGTATATCCTAAAACTGATTTATTTATAATAAACTTATCTTTAGGGGTTCTATCATATATTATTACTGTAGCTCTATCAGTACTATCTTCGCTAGATAATCTCACTACTGTATAATTATATTCTTTAATTTCTTGAGCAGATCCAAGTTTATATGATTTCTCAAAAACATCTCTTACAGAAAATTTCCACCCAACTTCTTTAGCTGCTTTTCTTAACGCATCTTCCAAAGTTGAATATTCTACAGTTTTTGTTATATCAACCTTTGTCATAAAAAATAGTAATACAACAAAATATTTAAAGTTATTTATTTATTTTAATTTTATGCGTGATGATAAATGGCTAGATGAGAAACTTGAATTAATCTGGGGTTCATTATTTCCAGATACAGAAAGAGCTAACAATGTTATTATTAAATTTAAAGGTAAATGGAAAAATAAATTTGGTCATATTAAAAGATTAAGTAATAAAGATACTGAAATAGCAATTAATTCTTTATTCAAACATGAGCAAGTTCCGGAATTTATTATTGATTTAACTGTAATTCATGAGCTTGTTCATTATTCTCATGGTTTTCATTCTCCATTGCCTAAATTACATGATCATCCGCATAAACATGGAATTGTAACTAAAGAGCTAAAAAAACTTGGTTATTCTCATTTAATAAAAGAAGAAAGAAAATTTGTAAGAGAAGAATGGCTTAAGATTTATAATGAACTTAATCCAAAGAAAAAGAGAAGTTTATTTTATTATTTTAGATGAAATTATCTTTCCACTCTCATTACAACATATCCTAAATTTACAGTTCCAAAGGACATTTCTTCCTCAATGGGAATTTTTCCACTTTCATTTATTGCTTTCTCTAGATTATCCCATGCCTGTTGAGATAATCTATCTAATTCTGTATTGCTTACATTCTGAGGTAATCTTGGAACTGGTACGCCAACATAAGCAAAATAACCTTCTTTATCGGGCATAAGTCTAAACGATTTAGGCATTTCTCCTGAAGGGTTTGGAAATATCACAAAATAACCGCCTCCTGGGGAATGTCCAAAAAGTCTATCAAAATCAGGGCAACCGGCGCATAAATGATTAAAATTTTCACGAGATAGTATCAATTTATACCACATTTTACCATCTACAAAACTTCTTTCTACCGTCATAACAGGATTCATTGCAGTTACCATATCATAAGAATGAATATAAAGTTTTATAAAGTTTTACTTTTTTCTTTCCCTCTTCTCTTTAACATAAGGAATTCTAGTAAACTTCTTGCAATTAAAACAATAGTAAATAACCTTCCCTTTGTTAACTCTCACTCTATAATTCTTTCCAGCTTTGAAATAGCTATAACAATGTTTACAATATTTCCTTTTAAACTCTCTAGGCATACTCAAATTAACTTTCATCGCTATCTTCCTAGCTGTCTTGATATACTTATTAGCCAATTCCTGGCTTTCATTAAATATCTCATCAGCTTCTTTAAACAATATTTTAATTCTCTCAAGTGCAATTTTCCTTAACTTATTTTTATTTTTCATTTTCAAAATATTAAAACTATTAACAAACTTAATATTATCATATTCCCAAAGTCAGCTATTGCTGTTGTTATTGGTATTAAAAAATTATTCGGATCTTCCCTTTTCCTGAAATAATACAATCCACCAAAAACAGCAGTAAAAAACAATAAGCTAATTAATATTAATGTATCTAATATTGCTATAAAAAACACTTTCAAGATCACTAAACTGCTAAATGTGCTCTTAATAAAATAAGCTGAAAATAAAGCTAATATTGTACTTAAAATTGCTGTTATCAATCCTATTATTATAATCTGAAAAAATAATTTTTTTAATTTTAAAGTTTTAAATACATCATTTTTAACATCTCCTTTCCATAACATTGTTGAAAACTTCCCGCTTACTATGCTTCCATAATCTCCAATCATATCATTTAAAGCAGGCAATAATATTATTAATGGAACGATTGCAATTAAATTATTCTTTATATGTTCTAAAGCCAATCCTCCTAAAGAACTTACTATAGAAGCTATTAACAATATCTTAATGCTTTCTTTAATTATTGTTTTAGGAACATTAGAATGTTTTCCATATTCTTTGATATAGAACAATGTTTTCTTATGCAATCTATGTTTTCTATGAAGTTTATGAATTAAATGATGATAACTAACTCTCTTAATTTTCCTTAATTTTTCTAATGCTTTTCTTAAATGTTTCATATTATCACCATCGCAATCAATAGCGCAATAATGCTAGATATATCTCCTGTTGAAGTCAAAAATGGTCCCATTACATTATTTGGGTCATGTCCTTTTCTAAATAGATAAAATGTAACAATTAATGTTATTACAATCTCAATTATATTAGCAATTATCCCGGCTATAACCGCTATTAAAATTATCTTTGGAAAGTAAATATTTAATAATATATAACCAAATAAAAAAGCAAATAATCCCAAGCAAAAAGAAACAAATATTGCCAAAAAGAAAGATGCAATTACATTTCCCTTAATTATCTTCTTATCTGGATTTTTCGCTTTTATTATTCCTAAAAATAATCCTGAACTTATTCTTGAAGCTAAACTCCCGCTAATATTTCCTCTCATCTCTAAAAATCCTGGAATTAATATTAATATTCCTGGAATTAATATTAATTTATTCTGAAAAGAAGCTAAAAATATTCCTGCAATAATCCCTCCGATAATAGAAACTACCTGGCTCCCTAATATTTCTTTAAAATCCTTATCAAATATATTCATTAATATATTCTTATTCATTCATTATAAAAAGTTTTGTTATCATTGAATACTCACTTAACCATTTTTATAGTTATCTTATTATTTAATTGTCATGGAAAAAATAGGTATTATTGGCGGCACAGGTGTTAAGATTAATATTCTTGATAATCTAAGACAAATAAAGCTTAACACTCCTTATGGTCCAACATCTGATTTAATCACTCTTGGAACTTTAGAAGACAAAGAAATTGTTTTCATTCCTCGACATGGTTACAATCATTCTATAAATCCAAGTAATGTTCCATATAAAGCAAATATCTATGCAATGAAAGAACTTGGAGTTACTAGAATATTAGCTCCATGTGCAGTTGGTTCATTAAAAGAAGAAATCATTCCCGGAAGTTTTGTTTTTACAGATCAATTTATAGATAGAACAACTAAACGTGATCAAACATTCTATAATGGAAATCAAGTTGCTCATATTCCAATGGGAAATCCTTTCTGTCCTGAATTAAGAAATTTTCTAGCAAAATCAGCTTCTTCTTTAAAATTAAATTATAGAAAGCAAGGAACAAATATAGTAATTGAAGGTCCAAGATTTTCAACAATAGCAGAATCTAATCTATTTCGCTCCTGGAATATTGATACAATTAACATGACAATGATTCCTGAAGTTGTTTTAGCAAGAGAAATGCAAATTTGCTATGCATCAATTGCCATGGTTATAGATTATGACAGCTGGAAAGATAAAATAGTCGATGTTCCTGAAATTTTATCTGTAATGAAAGCAAATTCATATAATGTCCAAGAGTTAATAAAAGATGTGATTAAAACTTTGCCTGAATATAAAGAATGTAATTGTTCAAATGCTATAGAAGGTGCATTGCTTTGAATTTAAAAAGTTTCATTAGAAAAATCCAACCTATTTCTTTTCTTATAGCTTTTAATAAGGATAAAAAACATGTCTTTGCAATCGAGACAGCATCTTTTCATCAGCTTCTTTTTACAAACTAATTATTGCGCCAGCAGCCAACTCCAAAATGAAACAAATTCAATTTTTTTGCCATCAAATTCCCTAATCTCTTTATCTCCAAGATATAAAAGAAGAGATTTCTTTATTTTATATTTATTCATAAATAATTTTAATGTATTCAAATCCCTAGTTTCAACTTTTTCCCTATTTTTAACTTCAATAGGCAGAATGTTCCTGCCTTCAATTTTTAAGAAGTCTATCTCTTTTTCTAAATGCCTCCAGTAATACTTTCCGTCTATGGCGCTTAAAACAAAAGACTCTAAAATTTTATCGTTATTTCCCCCATAGCAATATGCGAGATTCCACCAGTAAGGATAAACTCTCTGGAGCTTTCTGCTCGTTGACAAAGTGCTTGGTCTGAAATTTTTAACAATTCTTATTAGATAGCAAAATTCAAGATAAAAAATATGCTTGTAGAGGGTATTCTTGCTTATCCTTAAGTTCTTTGATAGATTGTCATAATCAAGATAGAACCCAGGCTCCTTGTAAAACAATTCTATGAGACCATACAATAATTCTTTGTTAATATTGCTAAATCTTTCTGGAATGTCTGATTTGATTATCTTGTCTATAATGGTTGTTTTAAGATAATCCTTGATGATCAATTCATTATCCCAGTTTACTATCTCTGGAAAGCTTTTTAATAAGTAAGAAAAAAACTCTTTTTTTATTTCCCCTGAGTATAGCCTATGATTCTCAACCAGTTTTTGCTTACCAGCTAATTCTAAAAATTCTTTAAACCATAATGGAGTTATATTAATTATAAAATATCTTCCAGCAAGGTTTTTTATAGCTTCTTCTTCAAGGTTGATGCTACTGGATGACGAAATGCAAAATTTTATGTTTGGGCTTGAATCATAAATTAATTTCAGCTCGCCAGCCCATTTTTTAAATTTGGTTATCTCATCAAAAAAAACAAAAATTTTTTCTTTTTTGTAATCTACTCCTGTTAATTCTTTGTAATTTTCAAAAAGGTCTACCAAATCATCAATTTCCTTGTCAAAACTAAAATAAAAAATTCTTTTAGGCTCAGTTCCACTAAGCAGATATTTTATTGTCTGATATATCAAAGTGGTTTTTCCAACCCTTCTTAATCCTGTAAGGATAATTATCTGCCTATATTTCTTAAATTCTTGTATTTTATCAAAAAAGGTTCTTTTATACTGTTTGGCGAGTTCCTCGCTAATTATCTCACCTTCCCACCAAGGATTGAGCAGTCGTATAATATCTTTTATATTTGGCATAAGTATCCTAGACAGAACTAATATTTAAATCTTTCGTTCTCAAATAGGAACGGATAATTATAATAACATCCTCCTTCATTTTAGTTATTAAGTGTATTTTAACAGCAATTGAGGCAGCTATATATCAGTCAACCCTTGCGCGACGAGCTGAAAAAACAGCATTCCTTATATCCAGTATTTCCAAATTTGCAGACAGATATTTGACAGCTGAAGTTACAAACTATCATTTTTAAAACCAAGAGAAAAATTACAAGGTTATGATATCTTCTCTTTGATTAATTATGATAAAGAGTAATTACCTATCTCAAGTTAAACGTTTATTATAGTAGTATCATATTATTTTAAATACTTTCGTTTCATTGTAAAGATCAAGAGGTGATTGTATGAAATTATTTGTAATAAGTCTATTAATTCTATCAATATTATCTTTTTCAGCCTTTGCGGTCGTTCCAACATTAACTGTTTCTGCTCCGGAAAACAATAAGGTATATACATCAAAAACAATTCCAATTAATATTTCAAGTGATCAAGTTTCTTCATTAGACTACTCTATTGATTATAAATTTTTTACAAGATTATGTATAAATTGTGATCATTTCGATAAATCAAGAATCTTCCAAGATGGCGTTCATTCAATCAAATTTAGATCAGTAAATGAATTTAACGAAACTTCTAATATTCCAGAAATAAATTTTACTATAGACACTCAAAAACCGAGAGTATTTTCAATTGAACCTAGATCAGGAAAGTTCACTAATGGTATGTTTACAGTAAAATATATAGAAGAAAAATTAAAAGAGATAAATTTCTTTTACAGAATTATTCCTGGAGCTATCTGGATAAGTATTCCAGTTAATCTAAATCAATGTCCTCCTTTAAGTAAAAATCTAGTAACCTGTAATTTCAAAGTTAATCTATCCTCTGTTGATAATATGTTTATAGAGTATTATGCTAATATAAAAAACACAAATAACGAAGCAAATTCTACAAAGAATTTTGTAAAGATAGATACAACACCCCCAAATATAACAATATATTCTCCAGTGACAGCTCCACCATATGCTATTAAAAACATCTTAGTTAACATAACTTCTAATGAAGATGTAAGATTAACATTTTCCTTAGATTCAACACCTGAAAGATTGTTATGTACTAAATGTAAAAGTTTTGTACAAAAAATGAAGTTTACATCAGGAATACATCTACTTCACATAAAAGGGATTGATCTAGCTGGGAATGTAGCAGAATTAGAAGTTCCATTTACAGTGTTATAAGGATATATCGATAAAATTTTACATTTAGTTAACAAAAATTATCTTTTCTCTTTTAATTCTACTCGTGGAGGGTCTCTTAAAAAATGGACTTCAGAATATCTGTAATCTCCATCTTTATAATTTGTAATTATTTCATTAGCGACCCATGTAGATTCCAAAAAAGTGCTTGTATCTCTAGTAACAGAACTCCAAAAGGGAGTATTCATACCTGCAGGTGCAGCAACCAATGTTTTACCAATTCTTTTATCTAAAGAGATAGATCTTGCAAACATAGCTAATCCAGATTTAACTCCGGTATATATTGGCTCTCTTTCTCTTGGGGTAACTTGTGAAGTTGAAGTAATTGCTATAAATCCGTCCAATGACCCTTGTTTTTTCATTACTTTCCCCATTAGTAATTCTGCTCCAATTAACCCAACATAATTCATTTCTATAATTGATTGGTCTGTTAAATCATCTATTTTACCATCTTGAAAATATCCTGCTGCATATATCAATAAGTTTATTTCTGGTATATCTACCAACAGATTATCCAATTGTCTAGGTAAGTCGCAATCTATTAAGTCTAAAAATTTGAAATTGATGTTATCTTGCAAAATACCTTTTCTACCAGTCACATAAACCTTGTAATCAGTTGAAAGCAATTTGGCAATTTCCAAACCAAGTCCAGAAGTCCCACCAACAATTAAAGCATTATCCATTTTAAAACTCTCCTTTTGCGTTATTTATTATTGTGTATTATCGAATTTTATCTACTAACAGTTACACTTTATTTTAATTTATTATAAAAAAGGTGGACAACTTTCCAAGCTTCCCGATTAAACTCAGTACCACTTGGAACGGAAGCTTGCTTGACAGTCCGAGATCGAAACGAGATCGGGTATTTCCAAGCCCCTATGATCGTCCAAAATTACTGTAAATTGTCTATTTATAAAGCTTACGAACTGTTAGTATAAGACATAAATAACACATAATTTATATATAAGTTATGTTTTATAATATTATGATAAACTTACAAACAAGAGAATTAATTTTAAAATGGACAAAAGAAAACAAAACACAAGAAGAAATTGCAAATTTAGCTGGATGCAATCAATCATCAATTAGCAGATTACTCAAAAAATATAAAAAAACAGGCAGTATAAATAATATTGCGCGAAGTGGAAGACCGACGCCATTAAATAAAAAAATTCTTGCAAAACTTAAGAAAGAATTTAAGCGAAAAGCAATAACTGCAAACAAAAATTATTGTTCTATCGACGTAAAACAATTTTCTCAAATAATTGAAAAAGAAACAAACAAAAAATATTCAACAAGGCATGTCGAGAGGGTATTGCATAAATTAGATTTCTCGAGAATAACACCAAGACCACAACATATAAAAAATAATCCAAAAAAAGTAAAAGAATTTAGAGAAGATTTTAAAAAAAACTTGAAAAACAATATGTGGATCATGAAATTGTAGCAATAGATGAAGCAAGCTTTAACTTAACAACAACATATAAAAAAGTTTGGTTTCCTCGAGGAGAAACACCAAAGGGAGCATTTTTTTGGAGCTCAAAAAAATTAATAACATTCGGTGCATTAACAAGCAAACAAAAATTATTTTACGATTTTTATACATCGCAAAACAGCATTACATTTCGTGATTTTCTTATGACGCTTATTAAAAACTTAGATAAAAATAAAAAATATATTTTCATTTTAGACAATGCATCATGGCATAAAACAGAAATAATAAAAGATTATTTATCAAAATATAGCAAATGGATTTTTGTAGAGTATATACCGCCATATTCACCAGAATTAAACCCAATAGAAACATGCTGGAAAGTAACAAAAAATAATGTAACAAAATCACAATACTTTAAAACAATAGATGAAATGCAAGAAAAACTAGAAGACTTTTGGAAAGAACATATTTTTAGCCAACAATTTATGCGTTATTTATGTCCTTAACTATGTATTGTTCTGGAACTCTTCTCAAAAGTTTATCCATAGTAATCTCATATTTAGGGTTATCATACATACCATTAAACATTCCTGTTAATTGTCTAAAATCTCTTTTTTCAAAATTTCTTGGTAAAGGTTCTTTATTTTCTTTATGCCAAGATTTGAGCCATGCTTTTAAGAGTCCATAACTATTTCTTGGATCTTCTCCTACAGTAGGAATAAAATATCTTCTTTTAATAGGAAAGCAGCATGTTGATTCTATCAATATAGCTTCTCCATCCATGTCTAAATTATCTTCTAACATAATATTATAAAGAATTTCAACCTTATAAATCTTTCGTTTGTCACTACTAATTAAGAATTATAAATTATCTTTAAGTTGAATATCCAAAAACACCCTTTACCTTTTTCCACATATTGCTAAAATCTTCCTTTAATGATCCATAATTAAATTGGTATGGAATAAATTCAGGATGTTTAGAATAATAATCATCTCTCCCTTTAGCTCTTCTTTGTTTTATAATTCCTTCTGATTCCAGTTGTTGCATTCGCACTTTAACATTTTCCCCCAAGGAAAAACCAGTTTCATTTTCAATTTCGGCAATAGTAACCGATCCTTGTGTCTTCATTATGTTAAGTATTCTATCATCCAAACTTAATTCTTTCTTTGCCATAATACATAAAACACCAAAAAATATAAAAACCTTTCTAAACCATTTTCAACTTTCCGCTTACTCTATCAATCTTCTCATCATCATCAGGCCCAATACCTAGACAAGTTATCGTAGCTTCCTTAAAAAATGTCTTTCCAGCATCCTTAATCAAAGAATTCTTTAATCTTAAATTATCAGCCATTTTTTTATATTTCATTAATTCTTTCTCATCATCTACCTTAACAACAACTTTTTTCATTCCTTCTTTCTTCCATTCATCAATAACTCTTCTGTCTGTTTTTAACACACAGTCTACAGAAGCATGAGAAACTTGCACAGCTAATTTTCCTTTGTCCATTTTTAAATCTTTTCTAACAATTATTACTTGTTTCATATAATAACATCTTTATCTTTACATATATAAATCTAACTACAACAAAGTTTATATACTAGTGATACATTGTATCATTATGATAACTATAGAAACCGAAGTAAGGAAATGGGGAAATTCCATGGCAATTATTCTGCCTAAAGATAAAGCTAAAGAGGCTCATATTAAATCTGGAAAGAAAATAACAATTTTAATACCAGATGGTGTTATAAATCTAAGAAAAGATTTTGGAAGTTTAAAACATTTATTAAAGAAACCTACTCAAGAAATAAAGAATGAATTAAGAAAAGAAGAATTTGAGATAGAACAGAGATAATAAAATGGAAACATTTTTCTTTGATAGTTATGCATTGATAGAGATAAATAAAGGTAGTAAAGATTATATTAAATATAGTGAACTAAAATTTGTAACAACAATATTAAACTTAATGGAATTTTATTATGCTCTTCTAAAACTAATTGATAAAGAATTAGCCAAAGTAAAATTTCAAAGTTATCTAAATAATTGTATAGATATAGATGATGATATTATTGCAGAAGCAACTGAATTTAGATATATCTTTAATAAAATAAATACCAAAAATAAAATAAGTTATATAGATGCTATTGGTTATATCACAGCAAAAAATCTCAATATAAAATTTTTAACCGGAGATTCAGCATTTGAATATCTTGACAATATCGAATATGTTAAATAATTATCTTTTCGAATATACAAAATTTATTTAAAATAATAATATAAGAAGTTAACACACTCCAATTTTAGGATCACAATATTTTGCATATTTCTTACCACCACCATCCCATCCTACAATTATTGTTGCAACTGCACTAACAAAAGATGTCGGATCTGAAACTGTAACAGGTACCTGAATAGCTCCTGAGGCAGTATTTTCGGGTGGAGGATTCCAAGTAAAAGAACTACCACTTGAAGTAAACATTGTAGCATAACTTCCACTCACAGAATAACCCAATGATGTAGGTGGGTCATCTGGATCCGATGCGTCTACAGTTATAGTATTTTCATTAGGATAAAATATCGAATTTATAACTGGAGGAGCATTAACTTTTATATTTACAATTTGAGACTTATATTTATTCCCCCACACAATATCATGATCATAAACAGAAAAATTAATTTTATAAGTTCCAATATCTGCATCAGTAGTAAACCATTCAAACAATCCAGTATTCTCATTAAAACTCCATGCTGTTGCAGGTGTTCCAGAAATTAAGTTAATTTTATATTTCAATGGGTCTAAATTAAGATCGCTTGCATTTAACTGTATTCTTATTGTTTTTCCTTTATTAACTATTTTATTTTCTATTGGTGTAAAATGAGGAGCAATTGCTAAAGCATCTAATACTGATTTATATGCATTCACTCTCCCAGATCCAATTAAACCAGCGCAAGATGAACCGCCACATTGAGTTGGATTTAAAGCATCAATATTATCGGTATTATTCTGTAAAACATCTCTTGTTTGATTATTAGTTAATAAAGGATTTCGCGATAACATCAATCCTATAATTCCAGAAACAACAGCTGTTGCAGGTGATGTTCCAGATACAGCAATATAATTATTAGTAGCACCTATATCTGTTGTTAAGATTAAAGTTCCTGGAGCTGAAACATCTACAGAAATGTCATAATTTGAACTGCCCCTTTTATTATCAGAATGGTTTGTTGATGCAACGCTGATCACTTTTTCATAAGAGGCTGGATATACCGCTAAATTACTTCCACCATTTCCAGCTGCTGCAACAAAAATAGTATTATTGTTTACATAACTATCATTTATCATAGTTTCCAATACCCCGCTAGGAACACTTCCCTCAATGCTCATACTTACTATTCCTGCATTATTTTTTATAGCATAATCAATTCCTCTAGCCAAATCCGAAAGAAAACAACCTCCACCACTAGATTTAAAACAAACTTTAACTGGAATTATCCTACAATTCCAGCAAACTCCTGAAATTCCTTTTACATTATCAGTTGAAGCTGCTGCAATTCCAGCCATTTCTGTTCCATGTCCGCTAACATCAAATGGTAAGTCATTTCCTGCTACACCATCACAATCCTCTCCAGCTACTGAATCACAACCATTTGCTATTATATTTTTTATCATTACATCAGCTGCGGTTACATAATTATCTACTTTTGATATTAAATCTTCATGATCTTTAAAAATTCCAGAATCTAATATTGCAATATTAACAGGGGGCAAAAAACTCCCGGTTGTTATATCCCATGCTTCTGGAGCATCAATATCCGCATCAACTTTTCCATTAGTTCCACCAACTAATTGTCCAGTATTATTCAGATACCATTGCTCTACAAATCTTGGGTCATTTGAATAAGTATTCTGAAGGGCATATCTCAAATTTGGTTCTGCAAATTCTATCTCCGAATGTTTACTCAGTTGTTCTATTTTCTTTATTATGTCTGTATTTTTCTTATATTCTATTAAATAAAGATAATTACTTCCATATCCTGTTTCTTGGTAAGAACCAGTAAGTTTTATTAACTTTTTTTTATCTTTATCCAAATTGTTTATTATTTTTTCAGCATCTCCAAATTTTTGTATTTTTGTAGATGGATTAAATTTCACAATAACATCATTAACAGCATAATCTTCTTTTTTTAATTTAGAATAATCATAAGCTAAAACAGAACTAGATAACAAAATGAAAACTACAAACATAAACAAACCTCTAAACCCCATAAGAATATAAACGAAATGGTTTATTTAAGCTTTATTATGGTAAAAAAGTTATCTTCTAAACTTATGTTTAATCTCATTCTCTAGTTTATCAAAAACTTTATGTAAAGCTTTATTCAAATCCCAATCATCACTCTTAGCACTAAATAATATTATCGGAGCTTTTAATGTAGCATGTAAACTATAATTTGGCTTGCTTGTTCCATGTTTCTTTATCTTCAAGTTCATACTACACTTCTTAACATAATTTTGTAACTTTTCATAAGCTGCCTCGCTTATCTCTCTAACACTTAACATCTCTTCTTCATTTAATTCTTTAATTCCAGTATATTGTATTGCCATATTATTCTCCTAAACTTATGTTAATGAAAGGTTTTTTATCTTTATCAACTTTCGCATTTAATATATTATTTCTTAATGTTAGATTAACTTCCTGTTTTCCTATTTCAACTATAGGTTTTATCTCAACAACTTGAACTCTAGAAAATTTATCTACAATGAAATTAGCTATTACATTATCACTTGCTAATAAACCACTTCCAATAATAAACGAATCAGCTCTAGTCTCATGCTCATTTACTGAACATTTCCCATCAATATTGCATTTATATCCTTCCAAACATCCGCATTCATTGCAATTATCTATTAAACTTCCATCTTTACAAAATAATGGTTTACTAATATCACATTTTCCATTTTCTACATCTCCGCAATATCCAAAAAATCTGTCATTGCTAATACTCTCATCAATCTTCTTCACGCAACATTTTTTATTTATTATCTCGCTTCCAACAAATAAATCTCCTAATCTTATTAATTGTCCTTGCTCAATATTCACATTTCTTATAGTCACACTCCCTCTTGCTCCAGTCAAGCTTACGCTATATTCTTGTTCTAAATTCCCTCCATCATAATTATAACTAATAATCAAACTATAATCTTTATTAACATCAATATTTTCAGGAATATCTAAAGTTAAAGTTTCCTTATAATTAATTCCTGTTTCCACACTTTTTAATATAAATCCATCTTCTATTTTATTTCCATCAAAATCAATAGAAGCTTTTACATCTAGGTTATTAACTTTAAAATTATTGTTATTTTGTACTTCTATATTAGCATAAACTTTTTTACTTCCTTCTACATTAATATTTCCAAGTGTATTTTCATTTATATTACAACTATATGTTAATGGTTGATATTCAATCTCATAAATTTCACATTCATTATTACAAATTCCATCTCCATTTTCACAAGTTGCTGTATTTACACATTGTCCATTGCTGCATTCCAATCCTCCTGGACAACCGCAAACATCACAATTTTCAATTAAATTCCCATCAGCACATAAATAAGGTAGATCTACACTACAAGCTCCATATTCTGTTCCATCCTCGCAAAAATCTTTGGCTAAAATTGCATTTCCTACAGTTGGAAATCTAACAGCTATTGTAATTCCTACTAAAATTAAAAATATCACAATATAGATTATATTCTTCCTCATTTTTTATTAATCAAAAGATTATTAGATATATAAAGTTTATTAATAATCACATTGTGGCGGGCTTTGTTGTGCAAATGTTAAGCAATCAGAAGGGCAAGTGCTTGGGCTTTCATTGGCATCGCATTGTCCATTTAATAAACAAGTAGATTTAGAATTTCCAATACATCCAGGATCATCTCCGTCTATTAATAAATCACAGTCATTGTCTAATCCATCATTACATCTGTTTGTAAACTGGCTTTCCGGAGTTCCTTGATTAACATCTGCATTGTTATCATCACAATCAAAAGGCGGTTCACTAATTTCACACAAAGGATCATCACTCGGATATCCATCATTATCTGCATCGCAATAATTTTGTGCTCCTCCACATCCAGGATCAGCATTATCTATTAATAAATCACAGTCATTGTCTAATCCATCACTGCAAAAAGTAGGGTTTTCATTAATATCTTCTAAAACAGAAGGGTTGACATTTACGTTGTTATCATCACAATCTATGCCTCCGCATGTTTGATTATAATAACTATCCACATCATTATCCTCGCAAGAATTACATCCCTCATCTATCTGTCCATCACAATCATCATCTACTCCATTGCATGTCTCACTCGCACCAAGATAGATATTCTTAGTATTATCCCCACAATCACTTCCGCCGCAAGTTGATACATATTGGCAATCATTATCAGAATCAACACAACTCCCGCTATATCCGCTTGTTGTAAATGTAACACTCTCGCTTGCTTGATTACCGCTTACATCTTTAGCATATAATGTTAACGTATGACCTCCATCAGTAAATGGTCCTATATTTGTATTTGCACATCCAGGTAAATTCACATTTCCATTTATCCCATTTAATGTATACCAGCAAGTTAAGCTTCCTTTATCACTCACAACATAATCCAAAAATAACGTAGCAGGATAATTTCCATTTTCAACAGGAATATTTATTGTAATTAATGGAGCTGTTTTGTCTTTCAATGTTTTTCCAGTCAAGCTTCCTGAACTTATCTGGCTTAAGCCACTTCCTGATTTAGTATATGTTATCTTAATATCACCTTTAAAATTGCTTTCATCCACTATTCCGCTACAAGGAACAAAAAACTCTTCTTTCCCCTGAGCAGGAATATTTTTTGGACTAGAAGCTGTACATTTTCCTTGATTTGTGTTTGTGATGTTAACAACAACATTTGTTAAATCAACAGGCAATGAATTTTGAATATACAAATCAACTCCGCTTGTTGTAATCTGGCTGCTTACGCAAGTAAATCCTGATCCAACATTGCAAACAGCAAAAGCATCGGCACCAAAAGACCCAAATTGTATAAATGCGAATATTGCTACCAATGCGGCTAATAAAACCCATCCATAAACTAATAAAAATTCCATTGCAGCCTGTGATTTTTTCATTTTCTTTTTTTCTTTATTTTATGATAATAATTAAAGCTTAAACTTAGCAAAAATATCATAACAACATTATATATTATCAATGGAATTAAGAATTTGGTAAATATTATTTCTCTAGTTGCACTGTAATATATTGTATTTCCAATAATTGGGTTTGTTACTATAATACCTTTATTTTCAATAATATGTTTTGTTATCACACTAGTTACCAAAATAACATTGAATAAAACAAGCCAGATAACAAGTATTGTATTAAAATATCCACGCTCTTTTTTCATAACTAAAAGATAAAATAATTTGTTTATAAAACTTTCTTATGTTTAAAAATGAGAAATAATTATTAGAATCCTTAGCCTGGTCCGCCACATCCTGTATCTTCAAAATCCTGAAATGTATCACAATCATTATCTATATAATCGTGGCAATTACCAAGATCGAAATTTTCGTATTCTCCTGGGTTTACATCATAATTATTATCATCACAATCTGTGCCTCCGCATCCTGCATCCATGCGTAAATAACCATCTCCATCTCCATCACATACTGGAGGAACAGCTCCGCAACCATCATCTTGCAAATCAACCAATCCATCACAATCATTGTCAATTCCGTCTGTGCATGTTCCTTTAACACTTAAATCTTCTTGTTCGCCTGGATTTATATTAGCATCATTATCATCACAATCATATGGAGGTAATTGAGGACATTCTACATTATCTTTTCCATATCCATCTAAATCTGCATCACAAACTATTGGTTCTCTTCCACAACTAATTTCTTGTAAATCAATCAATCCATCGCAGTCATTATCAATTCCATCTGTGCATGTTCCTTTATTGGATAAGCTTTCTTCTGTAACTCCATTACGCAAACATTCTCTTAAGGCATTATATTTATTAATACAATCTTGTCTTTCAGCTTTGTTTATTATATTTCTACATTCACTAGGAGAATAACTGCTTGGAGAATAACTTATTGTTCTTTGGCTATCACTTCCATAATTATATGCAGTTTCAGTAGCTACCCCATATACAACACCTATGATTATTATTAAAATTCCAAAAGCAAACATTAAATTATCATTTTTCATAAAAAATTAAAAAGTTCATTTATATTTAAACTTTTTGTTTTATGTTTAAAAATGAGAAATAATTATTAGAATCCTTAGCCTGGTCCGCCACATC
>CAZJUI010000003.1:0-80035 GCA_964549185.1 Candidatus Woesearchaeota archaeon | reverse complement strand
CCCATAAATCAAATGTTTTTCCTTTATACATAGAAAACACGTCACCCCCTAAACTGGTAAAGCAAAAAAATATTTAAAGCTTTCCTTTAATCTTCTGTTTTTAAGTTTTTCTTATACTTGTTGAGTAATTTATGAGCGATATGCATTGGTTCAGGAAGTTTATGGGGTTCATGAGTAAAATTTTTAACTATTTGTAAACTTGTTTGCAATGAAACTTTATATCCTGGACTTACATAAATCGGATTTGCTCCTTTTTTAGTTTCTAGTTTATAACCTTTAAGTTCATTATTAATGTAAATTTCGTTCCCTTTTGTCATTCCAGCAATTAATGTCTTAGCTATCCCTATTGTAGCTTGATTTAAAACTAATCCTAATTGTGATGCTTCTCCTATTCTTGGATGTAATGTTCCGTTAAATGGACATAATAATATATCTGGCTTTATGTTTAATTTATGATAAGCTTCTATTACAACAGGACATTCTCTATAGAATACAAAACCTGAAATGTAAGGAATTTCAACTTCTTGTTCAGCAAATGATTTATCTAATAATTTCATGTTTATATCACAAACAACAATACAACAAGCAATTTTATCTTCAAAAAATGCTTGATAACAGGCTCCTATTATCTTTAATTCGTTAAAATCATCTTTTAATATAACTTTATCTATTAATGACTCTTGTTCTCTTTTTAGTTTTTCTAGATCAATATGCCTCATGTGAGATATATAATAGAAAATAGTTTTTAAAGTTAACTATTGATAAATCTATTTTACTCTTCTTTCTAAATCCAAATCCATACTTCTATATAATCTTTCTGGCACGACCTGTTCAGTAGGTGAAAATTGTACACCAAAAACTCTGCCGAACTCTTCGAGTAGGATAGGATCGCCAAAGAGAGAAGATTTGTCGCTAAGCCCACGAATCCACAATTTCCTTGCAAATGATCTTTCTTCAAAATTTACATAATCTTGACCAACAAAAGATACAATAATATTATCAATTTCTTTTTCTTTTAGAAGTAATCCATACTGTCTTGATTGTTTTCTTGCTAAAAAATAGCTGTATTTATCTTTTCCAAATCTGCTTGTTGAAATTCCATCTCCTTCTAACCTTTCAATCTCTCTTCTAGATAATAAAAGGACTCCTGATTCTATTGCTTTTTCAGGATCTGTTTCTGCAAGTTTTCTGAATCTTGAATCATTAACATAGAATTCTCTTCCACTTCTATGGGCATCTGTTGCTTTTCTTGGATTTCTTAAAATTGGATCATGTCTTTTATCTACCACAATGACATCTCTTTTTTTAGGCGCATAAATAAGAGTTATGGCAACATTGGTACCATCTGTATTTATTTCATCAGTTGAATCAAGTAAAATTCGCACTTTAAATAAATCCCATGGATTGCCTAAACTTGTTTTATTTTCCCTTAAATAATCTATACCTTTATCAAAATCAAAAGGTCCATCTTCATAAACATATCTTATTCCTTGTCTTTGTTGTTGCACTATTACTGGCATAATGTTTTATTAAAAATTAGAATTTATAAAGCTTTCTATTGTTATTACTCTAAAATAATTACTGGTAGAAATAAGTCATTGCTTCCTTAATATTCTGTATTTCCACTATCTTAATTCCAACTTCTTCTGCAACATTTACTTTTTTTGGAACTTGCTCTACACTGCAAAACTTACTAAATTTAAATTCTCTGCAATATTCTTTAGTTTCATATGTAACTTCATTTCCTTGTAATAAGGGAACTAGGAATGTTGTTGCTCCTGCTTGTTTTGCAGCTATTGCTTTATCTGTAATTCCACCAACAGGACCTATTGTTCCATCATGATTTATTGCTCCTGTCATCATAACATCAGAGTTTACTTCTTTATTCTCTAAAGCAGCTATTGTTGCAACTGTTAATGTTGCTCCTGCGCTTGGTCCTGAAATAACTGATGCATTAGCTTCTATACCATAAACCAAATCATATTTTGTTAAATCTAATCCTGTTTCTCTTTCAGCTACTTCTTTGGCTGTTCTTACACTATTTTGAGTATCTTGCCAAAACAATAGATGATCAACATCAATTAATGTTTTACCTGTTCCTGGGGTTGCGCTTACTACCACTCTTGTAGTAACACCGTTTCCTTTATTATCTACAGCTGGAACTGTGATATAAACTGTATTTTGATCAGCTAGATTTAATGGTTGAAAATTAGTTTGTTTGCTTTGTATATCTTGATAATTATTTGATAAACCAGGTTGTTTAGTATTTAATGCATAATAAGCTCCAAAAGCTCCTATCACTATTCCTAAGATTAAAAATATTGTTACTACAAACAATTTATTCTTGTTTTTTCTTTTCATATCGATATAAATTATGATTTGTTTATAAACTTTATGAATGAGATTTGCATAAATTATTATACTTTATAGCTACAAATTAACAAATTCTTCTATTTTACATAAAATGTAGCTATAAAGAATTATCTCCATTTGCACTCTGTTCTCTCCAGAATGCAGCATATAATCCTTTTTTCTTTAGTAAAGAAGTATGAGTTCCTGTTTCTATAACTTTTCCTTTTTCTAAAACATAAATTCTTTTTGCGTGAGCAATTGTAGATAAACGATGAGCAACTAAAACTATGATTAAATCTGGCTTTGCTTTTATTATATCTTTAATTGTTTGTGTAATTGCCTTTTCTGTTATTGAATCTAGGGAAGATGTTGCTTCATCAAAAATGATTAAATCAGGACTTCTTAGTAAAGCACGAGCTATAGCCAATCTTTGACGTTCTCCACCTGAAATTTTAATACCACCTTCCCCTATTTTTGTATCTAGGCCTTTTCCGCCCCTATCAAGAATATTTGTAACTGAAGCTAATTTAAGAACTTCTAAACATTGTTTATCAGAAGCTTTTGGGTTTACGAAAAGTAAATTTTCTTTTACTGTTCCTGCAAATAATTGAGTTTCTTGAGATACTAAACCTATTCTGTTTCTTAATTCATCATAATCTATTTTCTTTGAATCAATTCCATTTAATAATCTATTTCCTTTAGATGGATCATATAAACCAACTAATAATTTTATCATTGTTGTTTTTCCACTTCCAGAAGGACCAGCGAATGCTACTGTTTCTCCTGCTTTAATTGTTAGATTAATATTTTTTACAGAGTGAACATTTCCTGATTTGTAAGCAAAACTAACATCTTTAAATGTTATTGAGTTTAGTTTTTTTAGAATAATTGCATTAGTTGGCTTTTTCTTTGGTTTAATATTTAATATCTTATCTAATTGTTCGTTGCTTGCTCTTGCTTCCTGATATTGTGCAGCTATTGTTCCGAATTCTCCTAATGGTGTAAAAATAAAAAATGAATAAATATACAAACTGAAAAATTCTCCTAAGGTAATTGATCCTTTAAAGATTAGCCATAACATTAAGAATAATATAGAAATTCTTGTTGCATTAATTAAAGTTCCTTGAATAAAACTTAATTTTCTTATTAATCTAATTTTTTTAAGTTCTAAGCCAAGAATTTTTTGATTAACATCATTTAATCTTTCTATTTCCTGAGTTTCTAATCCCAAACTTTTTACTAACTCTACATTTCTTAATGTTTCAGTAGTTGAGCCTGCAAGTTCAGCTGATTCAATAACAATGCTTTTTTGTGCTGCTTTTATTCTTTTGCTTATCAAAAAACTAAATATTCCCAAAACTGGCATTATTAGCAAATAAGCTAAGCCAACCATCCAGTTAACTATGAATGCATATGTTGAAACAAACAATATTCCTATTAATGAAAGAAAAATTGTGTTAACAAAACTTTGAATTATTGCCTGATTGTCTGTTCTTGCTTTTTGTAGTTTAAGCAAAACTTCTCCTGAACGTTGATCTTCAAATATTTCATAAGGTAAAGATAAAGTATGTTTAACGCTGTTTGAATATAATGTAGTTCCAACTCTTTGTGTGATAACACTTACATAATAATCCTGGAAGTTTTTTGCTATTCTTGATATTAAAGCTACACCCATTGAAGCTAACAATAATAATAAAATTCCTTTAAAGAAAACCTCTCTTGGAAGCTGATTAAATTTAGTTGCATAATTATCTATTATTAAACGAAAAACTTGAGGATCTAATAAGGAAAATACTTGATTTATTGTAGCTAATATTAAAGCTCCGAATAATATTTTCTTATGTGCTTTTAAATTTCCCCAGATAGATATCATATTGTTTTTGTTATTGATTAATTTATAAAGTTATGCTAAATTATTTATATAATCTGCAATGTCCAATAGGAATTTTTTAGCTTCTTCTCTAAGTTCAAGATTTTTTATTTGAAATTCTTGTCTCCATCTTTCTTTAGTTTAGTATAATATGTTGGGTAGTTCACTTTTATTCTCTCAAGCTTCATTTTGATATATTTATTCTTACATTTGTCTGAACAAAACAATAGGGCCTTTTCATCCTTAAATTGAGGCGATAGCCAAATCCCAGAATTAAATTCCTTATGACATGTTTTACATAATTCTCCCATTGTGTGCTTCCGTATTTCTTGTCTAATTTTTATTCTTTAGTTAGCATATTTTTGATATGAGAAACAAAAAGAGTTGCATTGCTTATCGAGTCATCTGCAGGGTCTTTATTTGCCTGTGGAAATGTTTTATATGTAAACCTCCCCCTCTTTGATTTTTCATCTTTCATTATCTGCAATAAGTCTTCTGCTCTTGTCAGCACTGTTTCATATGCCTCAAGTATATGTTTATCTAATTTCCCGCTATCAACAAATGCTTTCTTGAATTTTTCATAAGCTTTGTTATGGATAAATGGAGCAGAGATTTTTATTCCCACACTTAACAAGGCTGCTCTTGCTGAATAAAAAATAGAGTAATAAGAATGTGAAATAACAGAGCTGTAAAAAGTTGTTGGAGTGGGGATAGATAAATTATTCTTTAAAGTGTCTTGTTCACTTATCTTCTTTAAAGACATTGCAGCTAAAAGTTCATTATCTGCCCTGTCCAATAAAAGCCTAACCTCTGAATCCATGTTTAATTGCCTCGTTTATTACTGCATAATACTGTGAGCCACCATAGAATATAAATCTATGCCTAACTGCTTCTTTTCCATAATTTTCTTCATCTTCTAAAAGCATTCCTAGAAATTGTTCTTTTGTAAAAACATATGGATGAACTTTTGGGATGCTCAACTCACTTTCATAGCTTATTTCAGCCATTATTTTCTTAGGTTCTGTCTTATCATCACAAATAACAATAATGTCTAAATCAGAATGCTTAGTTTGTGTTCCTTTTGCATAGCTTCCAGTGAGAAGTAAAATAAAAAATTTAGTTGGAATTTTATTTCTTATGTTTTCTATTATCTGCAATGGAATATGCTTTTGATTAAAAGAAATATATTCATGCAAAAATCCAGCATAATTTTGAGCTGAAGTTGACGATAAGTTTAAATTATAAAGAATAGACTTACCTACTTTCTCGGTATTAATAATTTTTTCCTTTTGTAATCTTTTTAAAGCACCATAGATAAAACCTTTTGATTTTTTCTTTGTTATCTTTTGGATATCTAAATAAGTTAACTTTTTCCAAGGTTCTTTTATAAAAGCTGAATCAATAACATATTGCTCTTTTAATATTCCCATTTTATTAGTCCTCATTTATAGACTATATAGTCTTATATTTAGGACTTTATAAATCTATCTATTTCATCAGATTAGAGGTATATTTCAAATTTCCCTATATAAATATCATATTGTTTTTGTTATTGATTAATTTATAAGGTTATGCTCCTGCCGAGATTTGAACTCGGGTTACCGGATCGAGAATCCAGTGTCAAAGGTCTTAACCTAAGTTAATTTGACCGACCTAGACCACAGGAGCATGAATATAAAAGTTAAATGTTAATTTATAAAAGTAACTAATAGCCCCGGGCGGATTCGAACCGCCGTCCCAGCCTCCAGAGGGCCGGATCCTTGACCGCTAGACTACGGGGCTGTATAAAAAGATTATTTAATATCGTTTAAAAGAATTTCGTTTACATAATTAATAAGGAATTTTTGATTCTTCTGTAAAGATTATTCTTTAAATCCTTCTGGACCAAATTTGATTAATATCTTTTTAATTTCATTTATTGTTTCTTGCTGATCTTTTTTATCAGACATTCTTACAAATCTTATTAATAAATCAACTAATTTTGATTCATCCATGAATTTTAATTTATATCCATCTGTAATAAAATAGAACCTAAAATTTTTGTACTTCAGTTCTTTAATAATAATGCCTCCAGTTTGACCTAAAATTTTGCCTTTCTTTGGATAATTCTCCAGAGTCTGTATCAAATCTAGAATATTATGTGCTTCTCCCTTAAATTTTTTCTTTATTTCTTCAAACAAAGATGAAACTATCTCGATCTTGGCCATTTTTTATTGAGCTCTTTTCTCGCTTCTTCTATAGAAATAGTTCCATCTGAGGAAAGTAAAAATTCTCTTAGTTGTTCTTTAATTGCAAGCGCATAAATCCTTTTAATAATATCATCATAACTTTCTCCCTTTACCCCAAATGAAGATATTTTATTCTTTGTTTCTCTACTTAATTGAATTGTTGATGTTTCCATTTTACTTATAGCTGCTATAGTAGCTATAGTTTATAAACTTTTCTATGTCTAATCTCTTTAAAAGTCTATTAATCTTTATAAAAATCTTTATAAATCTATTCTATACATAAAAATTATGCTAAAAGAACCAAGCTCTATGGATGAATGTGTTTATTATACTCTGAGAGATATAGGAAAGGGAAAGATTAGATGTTGGGTGTATAAACAAAAATGTCCTAAATGTGGAAAATCTTTAATGGGCAAACCAAGAGATGAAAAAGGAAAGATAAAGATAAGATCAAAAGAAGTTCAATGTCTTAGTTGTAAATATACTTTAGATGAAAAAGAATATGAAGATAGTTTAACAGCAGAAGCTAATTATACTTGTCCAAATTGTGGTAAACAAGGAGAAGCTAAAACTCCATATAAAAGAAAGAAATTTAAAATAATGGATGAGGAAGATGGAAAATTAGTAACGGTAGATGTTTTAAGATTTAATTGTGAACATTGTAAAACTAATATTGATGTTAGTAAGAAGATGAAAGGAGTTTAAAACGATATATTTATAATCTTTTTTATCTATTCATCTAAATGGCTAAAATTAGAAAAAGAATTTTAGAAGAATTAACTATTGAAGGAACAACATTTTTTGATTCTTCGGGGATTGAAGTGGCTGCGAAACCGATTGGTAAACCTTTTCTTTTGCATACAAGCAGTTATCAAAATAGGGAATATAAAGATTTATTGAGTAAAGCGCGAAAAATAGAATATACAAGGAATGGTGTAAATGCGTATGTATTGGGAAAAGTAGAGCACGTTAATGACGATTCTCATTCTCTATCTGTACAGTTTTATAGAAGAACAATAAAAATTATTATAGAATGAGAAAAGTTTTGATTATTGGAAGTGATGCGAGAGCTCATGCTTTAGGTTGGAATATTGCATCAAAAGATGTTGAAGTTTTATTTTCTCCTGGAAATCCTGGAACAGAATCAGAAAAACATTGTAGAAATATTAAATTCGATGGAACGAAAAAAGAAAATTTTAGAGATGTAATTAATCTTGCTATGGGGTATGGGGTAGATTATATTGTTGTAAGTCCTGATAATGTTATTGCAGATGGAATTGTTGATGTTGCTTACGAAATGAAATTTACAAGAATTTTTGCTCCTAAACAAGAACCTGCTAAATTAGAAACTGATAAATTTTTTTCTTATGATATTATGGAAAAATTAAGAATACCTCAAGCCAAGTCTATAAAATGTTATACAACAGAAGAAGCAATAAGCGCAATTCATGAAATTACAGATGAAGATGGAGTTGTAATAAAGGCTAAAGGATTAACTAAAGGACGAGGTGTCAGTGTTTGTGATTCAAAAGAAGAAGCCTTGGAAGAAAGAGTTAGGCATTATCAAAAATATGGACCAGAAGTTTTAATTGCTGAAAGATTAAGGGGGGAGGAATTTTCTATATTTGCGATGAGTGATGGAGAAAATGTAATTCCATTTGAAATTGCATTTCAAGATTTTAAAAGAGCTCATGATGGAGATAAGGGGCCGAATTGTTATTCTTCAGACACTGAAATATTAACTAATCATGGTTGGAAGACATTTGATTATTTAAATAGAGATGATGAAGTTATGACATTCGATATTAAAAACAATTTCCTGCATTTTGAAAAACCCTCACAGATATACTGGATGAAGTATAAAGGTAATATGCTTCATTTCAAACATAGAGAATTGGACTTATTAATAACCCCTAATCATAAAATGTTTGTTAAAGATAGAAAAACTGAAAAAATGAGCATTATAGAGGCGCAAAATTTATTTGGAGAGAAACTTATTCCAATTTCAGGATACTGGGGAGGAAAATCCTTAAGGTTTTTTATCTTAGAAGAGTTTGATTATAAATTTAACAGAAAATTAAAGTCTCATAAAATAAAATTTTCTGATTGGGTAAAGTTTATGGGACTTTTTTTATCAGAAGGGTGTATATCTAATAAAAAGAATGAACGTAGAGTTTATATTTGTCAGATATCCTCTTCGATTTATTTAGATAAATTTAAAGAAATACTTTCTAAACTTCCTTTTAAGTTTTCCTATGATCCAAAGAATAGTAGATTTAGAATTAATTCTATTCAATTAGTAAAAGTTTTAACTGAATTTGGGATATCTAGTCATAAATTTGTACCTGATTATATTAAGAATGCTAATAAAAAACAGATAAAAGAATTTCTAGACGCTTTTGTTATGGGGGATGGAAGCATTCATAACGGCAGACAAAGATTTCATTCCGGATCTAAAAGATTAATCGATGATATTCAAGAGATGGTTATGAAATTGGGTAAGTCAAGCATAATTACTGTTGATAGAAGAATGATTATGCTAAGTCCATTAAATAAAAAATATTACAGGGCAAACCCAGTATATTCTTTAGAAATAAAACCAGAAAAAGAAGTTGGGATAAGGAAAAAAGATATAAAGAAAGTAGATTATAATGGGTATGTGGGGTGTGTTACAGTTTCAACAGGTTTTGTAGTGGTTAGAAGAAATGGTAGAATTTCAATTTGTGGGAATACTGGTGGAATGGGATCTTATGGACCTGTTCCTTTTGTTGATAAAGAAATGATTTATAAAATTAATAATAATATGATAAGCAAAGTTGTTCAAAAGATGAGAGAAAATGGAAATACGTTTATTGGATTTTTATATTATGGAATGATAAAGACTAAAGATGGACCAAAGGTAATTGAGATTAATGTAAGACTGGGGCATCCTGAAGCATTGCCTTTAATGATGATGTTGAAGAAAAATAGTTTGGATGAAGCTATTAGAAGTGCCTTAGATGGGAAAATTGATGGTTCTAGTTTGAAATATAGAAAAGGTGGAGCTTTTTGTACAATGTTAGCTTCTAAGGGCTATCCTGAAAAACATGAAGAAGGTTTACAAATATATGGATTAGGTGATGTTAGTCATATGAAAAATGTAAAAGTATTTTATGATAAAACAAAGAGAGATGGAACAAGAATTTTAACTGGGGATGGCAGAAATCTTGGAGTTACTGCCTATTCTAAAAAAGGTGTTTTTCCATCTAGAGAATTATCCCGTAAAGCTTCTGGAAGATTACGAACTGATAAAGGATTTGATTATAGAACTGATATGGGAGATAGGGTTTTAAATTAATAATTGCTTTGTAAAAGCTTTCTTTCTTCTTCAAGTTCCTTTATTGATAATTCTGCTGTTGCTTGAACATCTGGATGATAAACACCTTCATCATAAATTTTAGAATTTAAATCAGTCAAACTTTTTAAAAATTCGTAAACGGAATCTATATTCTTTCCAAGTTTTCTTATCGCTTCTATTGCTTCATGTTTTGCTACAATACTCTTATCAAATTTTACTACATTCATTAATGAGGGGATAGCTTCTTTTATTTCTAATTCTCCCAATAAGAAAGATGCTTCATGTCTTACTACTAAATTTGGATGATATAACATTATATCGATCAATAGCTTGTATAAATTATTATCATTAATTGCATTTCCAAAATGTTTCTTATTGATTTCACTAAATTTATATTTAGAAATTTCTCCTAATCTTTCTTCTGTAATTGTTACAAACGAAGTATGTTCTATCTTAATAGACATATATTTTATTACTAAATTTTATATTATAAACCTTTCTAATAGAACATAAACTTTAAAAACCTTAAAAATAAGAATTCTTTTATGTATAATCCAAAAGAAGTTGAAGAAAAAATATTAAAGTTCTGGGAAGAGAATAAAGTATTTGATAAATTAAGAAAGAAGAATAAAAATAAAGAAATATTTTCTTTTTTTGATGGACCAATAACAGCAAATAATCCGATGGGAGTTCATCATGCCTGGGGAAGAACCTACAAAGATGTTTATCAAAGATGGAAGGCAATGCAAGGATTTGATCAAAGATATCAAAATGGATTTGATTGTCAAGGATTATGGGTAGAAGTTGAAGTTGAAAGAGATCTTGGATTAAACAGCAAAAAAGATATTGAAGCTTATGGATTGGATAAATTTAGTGTAGCTTGCAGAGAAAGAGTAAATAAATTCAGTAAGATACAAACTCAACAATCAATAAGACTTGGGCAATGGATGGATTGGGATAATTCTTATTATACTATGGATGATTATAATATCGAACATATATGGTATTTTTTAAATAAATGTAAGGAAAAAAATTGGTTATATAAAGGCAGTAGAGTGATGCAGTGGTGTTATCGATGTGGAACAAGTTTAAGCCAGCATGAATTAATTGATTCTTATAGAGAGATTGTTCATCCTGGAGTTTTTATTCAATGTAAAATTAAAGGAAGAGAGAATGAATATTTATTGATATGGACAACAACAGCATGGACTTTGACTGCAAATGTGGCTGCTGCTGTTAATCCTGATTTTAATTATAGCCAAGTAAGCAAAGATAATAAAATATTTTATTTAGCAGAGGGAACTTTAAAAAATTTAAGAGGAGATTATGTTGTTTTGGATACGATAAAAGGATTAGATCTAGTCGGATTGGAATATGAAAGTCCTTATCAAGATTTAGATATACAAAGGGGAATAAAACATACAGTAATTGCCTGGGAAAATGTTGGAGAGGAAGAGGGAACTGGAATTGTTCATATTGCTCCTGGATGCGGAGCTGAAGATAATGCTTTAGGAAAAAAACATCAATTAAAAGAACCATGTCCTTTAGATGAAAATGGAAATTATGTTTCTGGATATGGATGGCTTACTGGAAAAAATGTTAAAGGAATTGCAAATGGGATAATAAATGATTTAGACAAAAAAGGATTTTTGTTTAAAGTTGAAGATTATAAACATAGATATCCTGTATGTTGGAGATGTGGAACAGAAATTGTTTTCAGATTAGTAAATGAGTGGTTTATTTCTTGTGATGAAATAAGACCTTTGATGAAGAGAGCTGCCAATAATGTTACTTGGTATCCTGAACATATCGGGAAGTTAATGCAAGATTGGCTTGACAATATGGGAGATTGGTGTATATCAAGAAAAAGATATTGGGGATTACCGATGCCTGTTTGGGTATGTGAGAATAATCATGAAACTTTTATTTCTACTAAAAAAGAATTAGAAAAGAAAGCGATAAGTGGATTGGATCAATTAAAAGAATTACATAGACCTTGGATTGATAATGTTAAGATAAAATGTGATCAATGTAAAAAAGAAGCTACAAGAATAAAAGAAGTTGGAGATTGTTGGTTAGATGCTGGAATTGTTCCATTCTCAACCTTACATTATTTAGATGATAAAGAATATTGGAAAAAATGGTTTCCAAGTGAATTAGTTATTGAAATGAGAGAGCAAGTTAGATTATGGTTTTATTCGATGTTATTCATGGCTGTCACTTTAGAAAATAGAACACCTTATCTTAATGTTTTAAGTTATGAAAAAGTGCATGATGAGCTTGGAAGACCGATGCATAAAAGCTGGGGAAATGCAATATGGTTTGATGAAGCTGTTGATAAAATGGGCGCAGATATTATGCGTTGGATTTATGTTAAATCTAATCCCTCATTTAATGTTAATTTCGGATATACTATAGCAAATGAAGTTAAAGTTACATTAAATATGTTGATTAATTTGAATACTTATCTAGAACAAGCAGTTGGTAAAAAGATAAATAAAGATGCAACATTAAATAATGAAGACAGATGGATATTATCAAGGTTAAATAGACTGATAAGAGATGTGACTGAAAACTTGGAAGGGTTAAAACCGCAAGTTGTTACAAGAGATTTAGAAGAATTCTTTACAAATACATTATCTAAAGGTTATATACAACTAATAAGAGATAGGATTCAGCAAGAAGATGGAGAAAACAGAGAAGGAGCAATAAAAACATTATATGGGGTTAATTTAAATTTATTAAAATTGATATCTCCTTTTGTTCCATTTTTAGCAGAAGAGTTATATCAGAAACACTTTAGAAAGCATGAGAAAGCTGAAAGCATATTTTTAATGAATTGGCCAGAATTTGATAAAGATGCTATTAGTAATACATTAGAAGATGGGATGAAGATAGCTGAGAAAGTAATGCAGGCTGGACTAGCTTTAAGAGAAAAAAATCAAGTTAATGTTAGATGGCCATTAAGGAGATTGTTTATTGCGTTGAATGATGATAAAGATAGTAATTTGATGTCTGGATTTATTGATGTAATCAAAAATCAATTAAATGTTAAGGAGATTGTTATAGAAAAGAAATTAAAACATTTTGATATAGAATTTGATTATGGAAAATTGTGTTTGGATTTTGAAACCGATAAAGAGTTGGAAATTGAAGGATATTCAAGAGAAGTTACAAGAAGGATACAAAATTTGAGAAAGAAAGCTGGATTAAAGAAACAAGATAAGATTGAATTAAATATTAAAAGCAAATATGATCTAAGTAATCAGGAAAAAGAGATAAAAACAAGAGCTGGAGCTAAAATTTTAGAGTTTAATAGTGATGAAGTATTTAGAAATATAGATAAATTTAAAGTAAGAGATCATGAGTTTGAGATTGGATTTAATACGGTAAAATAAGACATTTAACGACTATAAAATAATTATTCCTTTATAAATAGCTTTAAATACTTTTCTATCTTAGTTTATAAATAAAGGGTTAAAAAAAGAGAGGGGGAATGATTAAGTATGGTTAAGAAAGAGATTAAAATCCAAAATATTGTAGCTTCAACAGCTTTGGAGCATGATATACCTTTAATTAAGCTAGCAGAAGCGTTACCAAACACAGAATACAATCCTGAGCAATTTCCGGGGTTGGTTATGAGAATTAGAGAGCCAAAGACAAGTGCCTTAATTTTTAGTTCTGGTAAAATAGTTTGTACTGGAGCTAAGAGCATGACTAAGGTAAAAGAAAGTATACAGATGATAATCAAAAATGTAGAGAAAATTGGAATAAAAATCAAAATAGTTCCTGTAATTAAAGTTCAAAATATGGTAGCAAGTGGGGCCATAGGAATAGATTTAAACTTAAATGACTTAGCCATGAAATTAGAAAATACAGAATATGAGCCAGAACAATTTCCAGGATTAGTATATAAATTACCTGGGACAAGAGCAACCTTTTTATTGTTTAGCAATGGAAAGATTGTTTGTACTGGAACAAGAAGCGAAGTTAAATTAAGGGAAGCAGTTGATGGTTTAATTGTCAGATTAAAGAAAGTAAATAAGAAATAAATATTCTAAAAGGTGACAAATGGAAGCTGCAAAACAGATTGAACTATTTAAAGAATTTGTAGAAAAAGTTTATGAAAAGAAATTATATGAATTAGTTAGTAAAGGAGCAAAATCTTTGTTGATTGATTTCAAAGAATTAAGTGAGTTTAGTCCTGAGTTGAGTGAAGATGTTTTAGATGATCCTGAAGAGACAATTAAAGCAGGGGAAGTTGCACTTTCTCAAATTGATATGCCTGAGCTTGGAGTTAGTGAAAGTGGTTTTTTAAATAGAGTTAGATTTACCAATCTTCCTGATTCTCAAGGGATACATATTAAAAATATTAGAAGCAATCATCTGAATAAGTTTGTTGTTGTTGATGGAATAGTAAGACAGACAAGTGATGTAAGGCCGCAAGTTACAAGTGCAAAGTTTGAATGTCCGAGCTGCGGAAATACATTAACAATATTGCAAGTTGATGTAAAATTTAAAGAGCCTTCTAGATGCAGTTGCGGAAGAAAGGGAAAATTCAGATTATTAAGCAAAGATTTAGTTGATGCTCAGAGAGTTGTAATTGAAGAGAGTCCTGAAAATTTAGAGGGGGGAGAGCAAGCAAAAAGAATGGCTGTTTTCTTGAAAGAAGATTTAGTTGAGCCAAGAATGGAAAAGAAAACAACACCTGGAACTAAGGTAAGAATAATGGGAATAATAAGAGAGATTCCAATAACAGCTCCTGGTGGCGGACAGTTAATAAGATATGATTTAATGATTGAATGTAATTATATTGAACCTATAGAGGAAGCTTTTGAAGAACTTGATTTAAAGAAAGAAGATGTAGATAAAATAAAAGAGTTGGCTAAAGATCCTTTGATATATGAAAAATTAACTCAATCTATTGCTCCATCCATTTATGGACATGATGATATTAAAGAGGCTTTAGTTTTACAATTATTCGGTGGGGTAAAGAAAATAAAAGAGGATGGAACAAGAACAAGAGGGGATTTGCATATTTTAACAGTTGGCGATCCTGGATGTATTGCTGGAGATTCTCAAGTTGCAATGGTCTGGAAGGGCATGGATAAAATACAGAGTTTAGGAAAATTCCATGGACAACCAATTAGGGAATTTGTAACCAAGATAAGAAAAAATGCAAAAGACAGATATTATGATTGTGCAACTGTTTTTCAAAAATATGACTATCAGCCTGTACTTAAGGTTATCACAGAAACTGGAAAAGAAGTTGTTTGTACATATAATCAGCCTTTTTTAACAAAAGAAGGTTGGAAAAGAGCAGATGAAATTCCATTAAATACAAAAATAAGGGTTATGCCAAAAATACCAAATAAGGTTAATAAATTAATGGATACTAATTTTGCAAGAGTAGAAAAAAAATCTGGAGTGCTAAAAGAAGTTTCTCTTCCTGAAAAATTCACTGAAGATTTAGCTGGTTTATGTGGATATATAATAGGAGATGGAAATGTTCATCCTAATGGTTACAGAATAACATGTTATGTTAATGAAGAAGAGGCTGATTTGATTAATAAAATATCTTTAATGTGGAAAAATACTTTTAATATTGAACCAAGTACAATTCAGAGAGAGGTAAATCCTCAAATAAAAATTATAGATGATGGAAATGGATTATTAAGACAGTTTGTTTCAACACAGGATATTCATCTTATGGAAATTAATAGCAGACAAATTGCACAATCACTTTCATTTTTATCAAATAAAAGAGTTCCTCAACAAATATTTAAAAGTCCGAAAAATGTTGTTGCAAAGTTTATTAGCTGGCTTTTTGACGCTGATGGATGTGCATTTGGCATTGGAAGAGGAAGATGTTCTATACAATTAAAATCTGTAAATGTTGATTTATTAAAAGATGTGCAGTTGTTATTATTGTATTTCGGAATACAGTCTAGAATTATTGAGGATAATTTATGCATAAGGAGATCTTTTGATATGGAATTATTTATCAAATCTATTGGGTTTAATTCTGAGAAAAAGAAAAGAGCTTTAGAAAAAGTTTTGGAAGTGATAAGAAATAGAAATGATGATATGAAAAGAAAAGGATATCAAAGATATGAAAAGGTTGTTAAAATAATTCCTTATGGATTTATGGATGTTTATGATTTTGAAGTTCCTCTAAGTCATAGTTTTATTGCAAATGGAATAGTTTGTCATAATTCAGGTAAAAGTCAGATGTTGCAATTTATCAGCAAAGCTGCTCCTAAAGTGCGATTCATAAGTGGAAAGGGTGCAACTTCAGCTGGGATAACAGCAAGTGTTGTTAAAGATGAATTCTTGAAAGGATTTGCATTAGAAGCTGGAGCTTTGGTTTTAGCTAACAAAGGAATTGCTGTTGTTGATGAATTAGATAAAATGAATCCTGAAGATAGGAGTGCATTACATGAGGCGCTGGAACAACAATGTTATATGCCCAACTTAGAACTTAGTTTGGCTGACGGCTCTAAAACAAAAATTGGATATTTAGTAAATTCATTAATGGAAAAATATAAGAATGATATACAAGAAGGAATCAATTGCCAAATTCTTCCGTTAAAAGAGGATATAAAAATTTTAACAACTAATTTCGAATCTATTTACCCTGTCAGAATAAATAAATTAAGTAGGCATATTGCACCAGATAAATTAGTTAGAATAAATCTCAATAATGGGAAAAAGATAACTGTAACTATAGAACATCCTTGTTGGATAGTTAAAGATGGAAAGATAATTACAATCCCTGCAAAAAATATTTGTGCTGGAGAATTTTTTCCGGTTCCAGGAGAGCTGCCAATATCTGGTGAAGAACAAAAATTTGAGATAGCCCCTTTTAAAAATGGTCCAGAATTATCTAAACTTTTGGGATATCATATAACCGATGGATGTTATGAATTAAATAGAGGTATAAAAAATGGAATACAATTCTGGAACAATGATAAAGATTTAATTAATGATTATTCAAACTCTATAAAAAAATTATTTAATATCGATCCTGGGATAACACAAAGAAATAATCAATATGCTGTAAGGGTTGTTTCAAAAAGGGTGTTTACTCTATTAAGAAATCTTGATGAAAATCTTGTTGAGAAAGGAATATACAAAAAAATACCAGAAAAAATTATGAAATGTAGAAAAGAAGATTTGGCATTTCTCTTAAGAGCATTATTTGATGGCGATGGAACTGTGGTTATGGTTAAAAGAAATGGCTGTAGAGTATCGATAATATCTGAAAACATAGAACTTGCTAATCAGATTACAGAATTGCTTCTTAGATTTGGCATAACCTCTTCCATATATAAAGATAGAGCGTTTTTTAAAGTTGATATTTCTGGACAAGAAAATTTAAAAAAATATTACGAAAATATAGGATTTACATCAAAAAAGAAACAAAATAGACTTGAACATTATCTTAATAAAGAAAAAACATATAGATCTATAACAGATATTATACCGAATTCAACAGAACAAATAAATAGCATATTTAAAAGATTAAAGATAAATAAAAAGAAATATCTTGGAAATCAAATCTGCATGGGTTATAATAAACATCGCATATTCTTACAAAAGATGATAATTTTGGTTGAAGAAAAGCTAGAAAGATTATTGCAAGCAAAGAATAGTGTAAGAAAAACAAAAAAATCGCAAGATTTAGGAAAAATAAGAGAATATTTAGAATTTTCTATTTTAAGTATTTCAAAAAAAATTGGTATTTCCAGTTATATGCTAATGCAAAATGAAGAAAGAGATATTGAAAATGATAAATATCAAAAGCTATTATTACTAGAAATAGATAGTATGCTTTCGGTTATTCCAGATTTAAGAGAGCTGAAAAAACTTGCTTTTGGAAAAATAAGATGGTCTAAAATTAAATCTGTAGAGATTATACAAAATCCAGGATTAAAATGGGTTTATGATATTATGATAGAAAAGACACATAGCTTTATATCTAATAATATGGTTTTACATAACTCTATTACGATAAACAAGGCAAATGTTCAAGCCACATTGAGAGCAGAAACAACTTTATTAGCTGCTGCCAATCCTAAGCTTGGAAGATTTGATCCTTATCAACCTATAGCTGCACAAATTGATTTACCACCAACTTTAATTAATAGATTTGATTTAATATTTCCAGTAAGAGATTTGCCAAATAAAGAGAAAGATGAAAAAATAGCAAGCCATGTATTGACATTACAACAAAAACCTAAAAGTTTTGCAGCTGAAATTCCTGTTGGGCTATTAAAAATCTATGTTTCATATGCAAAGCAAAATGTATTCCCTATTTTAACTGATCAAGCTATAGATGAAATTAAAAGTTTTTATGTTGAACTAAGAAATAGCAATGTGCAAGGCGGAGAAGGAGTTCAACCAATTCCGATAAGTGCAAGACAGTTAGAAGCTTTAGTAAGATTAAGTGAAGCAAGCGCAAAGATAAGATTAAGTGATAAAGTAACAAGAGATGATTCTAGAAGAGCTATAAGAATATTAAAATCTTGCTTGATGCAAGTTGGGTTTGATTATGAGACGGGAAAGATTGATATTGATAGGATAAGTACAGGAATAACAGCTTCTACCAGAAATAAAATATTAACTATCAAAGATATAATAACAGAGCTAGAAGGGAAAGTTGGAAAAAGTATTCCTATAGAGGATTTAATTAATGAAGCCATAGAAAAAGGAATAACAAAAGAGAGTGTAGAAGAGATAATAGAGAATTTGAGAAGACAGGGTGAAGTTTTTGAACCCAGAAGAGGTTTTATTTCAAAAATATAAATGGAAACTATACAGAAAAGACAGACTGCTTACAAGCTTTGGATTAATGATATTGTTAATGGAAAGATTGAAAAACAAGAAGGAGAGTTTGGAATAAATTATTTTAGTTTTAAGGAGAATAATGTTTCTAGGGTAAATTTAATGGCTGTTGTTGTAGCTAAAAATGAAAATGAGGATAAAAGTTTTATTTCTATAACTCTAGATGATGGAAGCAATACAATAAGGGTTAAAACTTGGAAGGAAGATGTTAGGTTTTTAGATCCTTTAGAAATTGGAAGCATAGTAAATGTTATTGGGAAGGTTAAGAATTATAATGATGAAAATTATATTGTTCCTGAAATTGTTAAGAAAGTTGATCCTAATCTTTATTTGATAAGAAAATATGAGTTATTAAAAATTTATGGAAAACCAACTGAGAAAGTTAATCAAGTGTTCGAAGAGAAAATAGAAGAGATTAAGATTGAAAATGTTAGTTCAAGCGGAAGAAGCAAGATAATAAGTATTATTGAGAAACTTTCAAATGAAAATGGAGCTGATATTAATAATGTGTTAAGTGAAAGCAAGTTAAAGAGAGATGAATTTTATAATATATTAAATGATTTAGTAAAAGAAGGTGAAGTTTTCATGCCAAAGAGTGATAAGATAAAGTTGATTGGTTAGTTTTATACTGGATAAATAACATATTGTGGAGTTCCTGGTAATCTCTGTCGAAATCCGGATCTCGCATTCTTTACATTATTTGTTTTTTCATTTAATCTATCAAAATTTATCCAAGGATCCATCCAACCATTTTTTGTTCTAACTAAATAATGTCCTGCAGGATGCTTTTTAGATCTTTTAATATAAATTATCATCCCCTCTTTCCATTGCATTTTTCTTTTATGATATTTATATTTATAATTTTTTTCTGCTTTTGATAGACTGTAAACTAAATCTCTACAATAAAATCCTATTGATTCTGCATCTTCTGGAAATTTAAAATATCTATTCTTAGCGTGATCATAACTAACGTTGCAAATAAATGCTACGCAAGCTATTCCACATCCAAAATCATCTTTTTGGGTGATTGATTCTAGTGCTTCCATTTTTTATGATATATCTTTTTATTAAAAAATAATAAAAATTTTATTTATTCTTCCGCTAAAACAACTTCTTCAAGTTTAATTTCTTTAAATTCTTTTTTTGTTTGCTCTCTTCCAGTTCTTTTTCCATAAATATAACCTGTTGAAGCAGCCATCATACTAAACCCTGCAGTTGCTATTCTTACGTCTTTCATCGCATATCCAACCATGGACAATGCTCCTCCAATAAGATACCCACCTACTTTGAGATAGTCATCTAGTCTAGGTTCTGAATTTCCAACAATTTTTTTATATAGTTTTTCCATTTTCTTTTCCTCCATTTCTTAATTATTTATTACTATATAGTAATGTATTCCTTATTAATAAGCTTATCTATAGTTTTCTCTTAAATTTTTACGAAAGTTTTATATACTAGTCTTAATTATTAAGATAGATGGATAATAAAGATAAAAAGTTATTAAACATATTACAAGACAATGGAAGAGAATCTTTGACAAACTTAGCTAAAGCTCTTAATCTATCAATAGATTCAACTCATAAGAGAATGAAAAAGTTAGTTAATAATGGAATAGCTCATCATAGAACTTTAGTTGATCCTAAAAAAATTGGATATGATTTAGTTGCTAATGTACAAATAAAATTGCATAATATTGGAGAATTAGAATTAAAGAAATTTATTAGTCATTTGAAAAGTCATCCAAGAATAGTTGAATTAATATCAATAATAGGAGATTATGACTTAACTTGTGTTATTATAGCAAAGAACAGCGAAGATTTAGAGGAAGTTTCAAGAAAAATAAGACATGAGTTTAAAGAATTAATAGCTGACTGGAAAGTTGTGATAAATTTAAAAGTTTATAAGTTTGAAGAATATGATATGATGGGTCTTTAAGGTTAGTTTTATAAGTTTTTCTATGTTTTAATTTTTATGACAGAAATTATTTATCAACCGCCTTTAATTGTAAGTTTTGATCCTACAACCCGTATTGAAACTGAATTTGAAAAATATAATGTAGGAAAATTTGTTGTTAATCTTATTGGAGAAGATAAAGTAAGATTATATGGATTATTATATGTTTCAAGTTTAGATAGCGCAACTATTGATAATGTAAGCCATAGTTCTATTTTATCTTTTCTAGAAGATTTACATAAACCATTTGAGACACCAGAATTATGCTTAGGTGGAGGTTTATTATCCTTTAATCACCCTGAAAAAATTTTAAATGTTACTGGAACAAGTGTAACATTTGGGAATGTCCCTATGGGTTTAACTGAAAAATGTTTAGATGGGTTAAATTATAAAATTAATTTAAGGGGATTTTATAAAAGATTTGCTTCAATGTCTTCTGATGAAAAAAAAGTTATCGGTTGGTATATGGATCATGAATTTGATGTAGCACTTTAACCAAAATAAACTTGCTTTTCTTTCTTTAACTGTCCAGCTTTTGCTTTTCTTATATATTCTTCTTCTATTTCTTGATAACGTTTAAGATCTTCTTCAAATATTGAAGGTTTAATTCTTGTTAAAGCTTGTTCAAAATGTTTCATTGTAATATCTTTTGCTTTTATGCTTTCACGCAAAGCTAACATTGCAGCTTCTCTACAAACAGCTTCTATATCTGCTCCGACATAGTTCTCAGTTAGTTCAGCTAATTTTTCAAGTTTAACTTCTTTTGTTAATGGCATTCCTTTTGTGTGAATCTTTAAGATTTCTAATCTAGATTTTTTGTCTGGGATTGTTGTGTTAATAATTCGATCAAATCTTCCTGGTCTTAATAAAGCAGGATCAATCATGTCTGGACGATTAGTTGCTGCTATAACAACAACATCATTTAATTCTTGCAATCCATCCATTTCTGCTAACATTGTGTTAACCATTCTTTCTGTAACTTTTGTTCCAATTTCGCTTCCTCTTCTAGAAGCAATTGAATCTATTTCATCAAAGAAAATAATACAAGGAGAAACTTGTCTTGCTTTTTCAAATATCTGTCTAATTCCACGTTCCGACTCGCCCACGAACATATTTATCAATGATGGACCTTTAACTTGAATAAAATTAGCTTCAGCTTCACTTGCTACAGCCTTTGCCAATAATGTTTTACCTGTTCCAGGAGGACCGTACATTAAAATTCCACGAGCTGGTCTTATTCCCATTCTCTTGAAAGCTTCTGCATGTTTTAATGGCCATTCAACTGCTTCTTTCAATTCTTCCTTTAATTCTTCTAAACCGCCAATATCAAGCCATTTAACATTCGGAGATTCAACTAAAACTTCCCTTATTGCAGATGGACGTACAATTTTTAATGCTGTTTTAAAATCATCATCTGTAACTCTTAATTTTTCTAATACTTCGTCTGGAATTTTTGTTTTTTGTTGTAAATTTAATTCTGGAAGTATTTTTCTTAATACGCTCATTGCAGCTTCTTTTGCCAAAGCACTTAAGTCAGCTCCTACAAATCCATGAGTGACCTCTGCTATTTTATCTAGTTTAACATCCTCTGTCAGAGGCATGTTTCTTGTGTGAATCTTTAAGATTTCTAATCTTCCTTTTTTGTCTGGAACTCTAATTGATATTTCCCTGTCAAATCTTCCTGGTCTTCTTAAGGCAGGATCAATTGAATTTGGTCTATTAGTTGCACCAATGACTATAACATTCTTTCTATCTTTAAGTCCAGACATCATTGTTAATAATTGTGCAACCACTCTTCTTTCAACCTCTCCTCGAGAATCTTCTCTTTTTGGAGCGATAGCATCTATCTCATCTATGAAAATTATTGATGGAGCTGATTTTTCTGCATCTTCAAAAATTTGGCGAACCTTCTTTTCTGACTCGCCATAAAATTTACTATTGTGTAGTAGGAAATAAGGTGATGCAGTAAAGCTGTCTTTATCAACAGTGAAATCATATAGGTCTTTTTTACCATCAAAAGTTATATCTTCTATTCTTTCCCAACCAATATCATCTCTTGAAAGAAGCTCAAATTCTTTTTTGATATCATTTGTTAAAATTCCTTTCTTTGAAGCTAGATCATATAAAATATTTAATGAATGCTTCGTTGCTTTTCCTGTTTTATAGATGTAATAATCTTTGTTTCTGAATTCCTTATAAAATAATTTTTTTCTTATGGCATTTATTAAAATAGATGGGTGTGGAATATTCTCATGTTCCTTGACTCTTGTAACTTTTTTTATTTCATTCAATCTTTTTAATTTATGTTTACTTGTTGCACCAATTTCCAGGAATTTTATCCTTCCTTCATTTCCCCTTACAACAAGTCCATATATTAATCCCTTTTTAGTATTGTGTTCGCGCAACTTTGTTTGAATGCCTAATTTCAATAACATTAAAGACTGTAATTGATTCAAGAAATCTCTCTTTACGCTATATAAAATCGGAGTTGGGTATTCCATTCCTTTGATTTTTAGTATAGAAACTGTGCCATCTCCATCAAGATATCCTTTTATGAAAGTTCTTATTTCGTCTTTAGGAAGAGTATAGAAGTATGATGGAATATTTTCTTTGTTTTCATTTGTAAAGCCGATTAATTTAAGATATTCTACCAAAAGCTTGGAATAAATTATGACTCCTGGGCAACTTTCATCATTTTTTTTCTTAAAATTATCAATTTCAAAAACTTTTTCCATTAAATATTTAAATCTATCAATAAGAAGCTTATCTTTATTGTAAAAGCCAATCGAATCTTTTTTCTTTGAGATATTTCCGTCAGAAAGCAATAATCCAAGAATTTCCAAAAGTTCAGGAGAGGTTTTTTTAGGAAAATTAATATAATTGCTTCTTGATAGGTTTCTGCTATTTATTACAAATCTTCCTTTGCTTTCTTTAATCTTTAATTTCTTTTTAAAATCATCTAAAGAAAATTCTTTGCTTTTTTCTTCTAAACCTATTTTATTTAATCTTGCTATATAATCTCCTTTTTTAAGATTCTTAACAGTTTTCCATGTTAGATTACCATTATCATAGGCTAAAAATGGCTGATTTTCAGATGCTGTTATATTGTTTTAATCACTTATTTTTAATTTATAGGAATTTGCGTTTAATATAGTAATATGAGTTATATGGCCTTTCTCTATATTTCCATTTTTAAAAGAAAAGGTGCTAATTGGATTTTCTAATTTTTTAACTTTATGATTTCCTATATCTTCTGTTTTACCCTTTTCTTCATAAATCTTTTCAGCTTTGATATAACCTTTAGGATTTGTTAATATCTGAGTTTCTCCTGAAACGCACATTATTTCAGGACCGTTAATTAAAATAAAATTTGCATCTGACTCATTTGCAACAGCTTTTGCCAATAATGTTTTTCCTGTTCCAGGAGGACCGTAAAGTAAAACTCCTGCTGGAGGTTCAATTCCAAGTCTTGCAAATATCTCAGGATGTTTTAATGGAAGTTCAACCATTTCTCTAATCTTTTTAACTTCCTCTTCTAAACCACCAAGATCTTCATATGTAACATCCGGAATTTTTTCTTCAATAACCTCTTGAGCTTTTGAACTTAAAGTTAGTTCAGTATTTTCAGTAATAACAACTGCGCTTTTTGGATTACTGTCAACAACAACAAACTTTAATGATCCAAGACCGAAACTTCCCATAAAATCATTTTCAAATACATTAAATATATCATCAAAGAATGGAGAGTCTGACATTGTTTTTCTTCTTCTTCTTGTTCCACCTAAAGCTACAATATCTCCTTTAGTAACAGCTCTTCCCAATAATCCACGTTTAAATAATTCAGGATTTGCCTGGACTGTAATGCCTGTTTGAGCAGGTGCAATAATTAATGTTTTAGCTTCTTTAACTTCTGCTTTTCTTACTTTTACAGCTTCACCAATAGATGTTTTAGCATTTCTTCTTAAAATTCCATCCATTCTAATAACTTGAGATCCAACATCTGTGGGATAAGCTCTATCTACAATTCCGACTGTTGTTCTTTCTCCTTCTATCTCAACTATATCTCCTGCATGGACTCCAATTAAATGCATTGTTTCAGAATCTATTCTTACAATACCTTTGTAAGCTTCTTCTTGTAAAGCTTCCATTACTTTTAGTTGAGTTTCCATTTTATTTCCTTATTCTTTTTGTGAATATAATACTTACTGTTCTTGGATTTTGCATTTGTAAGTTAATGAATTCTTGAATGTTTTCTTGTTCAAAGTAATTTATTATTTCTCTTGGTATTGAGACACAATATGAATTACCTACCATTCTTAACTTAACTTTATAATTTTTTTCTTTGAATTTTTGGAATTCTTCATATTCTTTTAAATCAGTAGGATGATACCATGTTTTATTACAATCATTACATTTAGCTGCTCTTATTTTAAAGTTATCTTTATCTATTATTATCTTTTGTGTTACTTTATTACAATTATCGCATAATATTGTTGTGTTGAAGATGTCCATTTTTGTATACTTTATGTGTGTATACGGCAGGTGTATATAAAGTTTTTGGTTTTTAGGACCCTTATAGAAAAGATTAAAAACTTATGCCCTATACTTAAAATATAAAAATGTCAAATAGTTTAGAAAAAATGACTTTGGAAGTTGAGAAAAAGAAGCTTTCTAATATTGTAAAATTTGTAGCAGGAAGTCCAGAAGAACTTAGTGCATTAGAAGATGGGATAAGGAAATTTATAGATGCTGATTATGGGATTTCTTATATGGCAGGCCAATTACAAGTATCACGACAGATTGTTACTGGAGCTATTATAATTGAACCTGAACCACTCTCTAGGATAGAAGAAGTTTACCCTACTACGTCTGAAAACGGTCATCCAAATGGAAAATTATTTCGTTGGAATCGTAATGGAATAATGCTTAATTTAAACGGCACAAGGTATATAATTAAATCTGAATCTGATTATGAACTCAAGAAAAAGAAATAGTTCATTAATATAATTCTTTAAGAAATAAAATGTAAAGCAAACAAATGATTATTATAAACTATTGGAACCAAGATAACAGTTGTTTTAACCTCTCCTTTACCTTTTTTCTTAAATGTAACTTTGATTGTTGAGCCTATTAACTTTTCCATTGCATTTTTATAAGTATTAGCTAATAATTTTTGACTTCCTTTTGAAACTAAGGTATCTAGAAAAGAATCTTCTATGTTATCAATCTCAGAAGCTGATTTATATCCAAGAAGAGAAGCAAATTTCTTATTGCATTTCTTATGAGTATCATCTAGGTAAATATAGATAGCTTGATTAGAATTCTCAAATAAAGGCTTTAACTGATTAAATAAGCCATTAACAAGCTCTTCGTGATGTTGATGTTCATCCATAAAGATAATAAAATTAAGTTGCTTATATAGATTGTGAATTACGAAAGATATATATTAACTAAGTAAAATTTAATTGTATGGGACACTGGGCAAAATCATTATTTGGAAAAGAAAAGATTGGAAGTATAGGAATAGTTATGGCTGGAACTAATAAAAAAGAATTTGAAAAGAAAGTTTTAAGTTTTTTTGATAAAACTTTAAATTTTAAAGATTCTGTTTATCATGCTTATTTAGCTAGAAAAGGAAATGTAGATTATCCTATTGTGTTTAATGTTTATGGAGCTCCTGCAATGATAGATGTGATGACTGAGATGCATGATGGAGGATGTAGAACAATAATATTTGTTGGATATGCTTATGGTGGTTTTAAGAATATTAATATTGGAAGTGTTGTAGTGCCTAATCAATCTTATCATTTTGATGGAATTTATCATGGAATAAGATTAGATAAGAAAATGTCTTTACCTGATAAGGAATTAAAGAATAAAGTAGAAAGTTTGTTTAATAAAAAGAAAATAAAGTTTGTTAATGGAAATAACATATCTGTACCTGCTGTTTCGTTTCAATTACCTCATGATAATAAAGAGTATAAGAAAATTAATCCTTTAACAGTTGAGATGGAATTGGCTTCCTGTCTTTCAAGAGCAAAAGAAATTGGAATAAGAGCAGCTGGAATCTTAATAATAAGCGATAATAGAAGTAGAGGTATTCATGAAGGAGATGTAAAGAAAATAAAGAGTAATGCTAAAACAAAAGTTGTAAAAACAATAATAGATAATATTAATAATTTTAAATTAAAACCATTAAAAGGAAAGAATTTTGATTTAGATGAACATTTAGCTTCTATTATTCATGATCCTAATGATAAGGTGAATGTTTATAGAAAAAAAGAAAGGTTTAAAAGTTTTTAGTTATTAAAGAAGAATATGGATAAATCATTGGTTGAAAGATTGCTTGAAGCATGTAAAGAACATGAGGAATTAGCTAGAAAATGTAAAGCAAGGAACCATCCAAACTCCAAAGAATTGTATGGTATTTATCGGAAAGTAGAGGATACTGGTTTTACTCACTTAGTTCGTGGTATGTATTGTCAAAATTGTGGGCTTTATGATATCCCTTTGACAGAAAGAGAATATAAAAATTATCAAAGAGAAGAACGGAGATTGTGGATAACGCCTATGACTATTTAGATAGATTTAAAAGTTTTTCTTGTAATTAAGAATTATGGCAGGCGTTATTATTCCAAAGACTTATGTGGATAATGTTGAAAGTCCTCTTATATTTTTAGCAGGTCCGATTAAAGGTGCTCCACTTTGGCAAGATGAAGCAATAAGAATATTATTTGCTATAGATTCTCAACTTACTGTAGCATCTCCAAGGAGGGGGATAAGAGAGAATATAGCTGCATATATTTTAAACGGAGATGATAATAATTTTCCTAGACAACGTGCATGGGAAAAACATTATTTAGAGAGAGCATCAAAAACAGGAGCTATATTATTTTGGTTGCCTGGAGAGGTAGAACATAGTTGTGAAAAATCTTATGCTGCAATGACTAGAAAAGAATTAGGAGATTGGACAACTGCTTATAGATATGATAAATCAATTAGATTTTGTGTTGGGAGTGATGGAAAGTTTTCAGAGTTAGATACATTAAAGTATGATCTATCAATAGATATTCCAGATAAAGTTATTATGAATTCTTTGGAAGAAACATGTGAAGAAGCATTAAGATTAGCTAAACAATAGATTTAAAAGGTTTTCTAAAGTATATATCAAAGAATATAATTAGTGGGGGGTAATAAAATGGGAGTAGATTATGGTGCAACAGTATATGTCGGAGCAATGTTAAAAGAAAGTAGAGCAATGCATATTTTTGGAGCTAAATATCAAGAAAAAATTAGAGATGTTTGTGAAAAGGATAAAGTTCCAAATACTAAAGGGAAAAGATTTTGTAGTGATTGTGGAAGTGATTTAAGATATAGAGAAAAAATAACTGATGGTATAGAAAATTTAGTAGATTTAGAATATCTTGAATTGTTAGAAGATAATGAATTAGAAGCTTATGTATTGAGTAGAGATAGTAATGGCATTCGTGGTGCAATTATAGGAAAAAAAATCATAAACAAAGACTTAAGCGATGGTGGAAGTGTGGATGAAATAAAACCATATGATGATATATTAAAATTAAAGGAAAAACTTTCCATTGTAGGAATACCAGATCCTGTAAAAATGTATTTAATTACAAGTTTAAGTGATTAATTTTTTCAATAACCTTATAAAACTAATTAACTTAATATTATTATGATAGAGATTAAAGGATTAACTACAGTTTATGGTCCTGGAGCAAGTGGTAAAACAACATTATGCTTGATGAAAGCTAATGAAGAATCTTTTAAAAATAAAATTATCTACTTAGATACTGAAAATGGATTTAATTTAGACAGATTAAAACAGATGAATAATAATATAGATAAAAATCTAGATAATATAATAAGATTAAAAGCAAGTAATTTCAAAGATCAGCAAGAAAAGATAAAGATGTTGTTTAATCTAGTTAAAGAAAGTAAAGCTTCATTATTGATTGTTGACAGTATAGGAATTCATTATAGGAAATTAGTAAGGAATCATAGTTCTTTAGCTAATTCTATGTTAATAAGCCAAGTTAGAATATTAAAAGATATAAGCAAATATATTCCTGTACTAGTTACTAACCAAGTTTATTCTGATATGAATGATGGAGTTAAAATGCTGGGTGGAAAGATATTGCAAGATAGTTATCAATTAATTGAGTTAATTAAAAATAATAAAAGAAAATGTGTAATATGGAAGCCAATTAAAGAAGAATTTTATTTTGATATTGATGATAAAGGATTAAGAAGAATTTGAATAGGAAAATTAGAATATCCCTTTCTTTTTTGCAGCGCCAGCCATACCTATTAAACCTAAGAGAGTAATACCTGCGCCCGTAATTCTTCTATTTCTTTTTGTATCTTGATTTAATTTTATTTCGTTTGAGGTTGTAGGTAAAGCTTTCAATTGTTCTTTTTCGGCTATAAGGTTTTGAAAATAAAGAGCAGTATGATCGCTTTTTTCAGTTGTATAAGAATAATCCCTTAATTCTTGGTTTATTTGATATATTCTACCTAAATTTCCAGTTTTTGTTGGTGTCCATGCGGTATTTAAGGGTATCATCATCGCTCCACTCATTGCTATTAAGGCACCAGCTGTAAGATATATATTTCCAATCGTATTTCTAGATGGCATGAGTTTATTATATACCAAAAATTTATAAATATTTCTTTTCTGGAAAAGTTGTGATAAATGCTCAATTTATTCAGAATTTAATTGCTGCTTAGCCCATTCTTCTTTTAATTTACATAATAGGAAAATTTAAATATCCTAAAGGTTTTAATATTAAAATGATTAATTATTTAGAAGATCCTTTACTATTTAAGGAAAGTAGTAGAGAAAATTTTATAAATGTAAATAGATTAATTAATAATAAATTTCATTATATCTTAAATGGAAATTCTTTAAATCTATATACGGCATTTGTAAAAACTTTAGATTTTGATAGAAGTCTAAATAGTATGGTGTACTGTAAGATATCTACAAATGTTTTGTGTAATTATATTGGCAAAGATCTTATTAAAAATGATTTTCTGGGTTTAAGGAAAGAAATTGCAACATATTGCAAAAAAGGAAAAATTAAAATTGAATGTTTAAGAAAATGGAAGAAAGATAATATATGGCCTTATATAACATTGAGGGTAATTTCTCTTATAAAAGAACAGGATTTGAAATCTTTATCTAAACTTACACAAAAAGTTGAATATTTTACTGATGTTCATAATAAAATTAGGTTTTATCCTCCTTATAAGTTGGATGATTTATTAAATAAAAAATATGCCTATTTAGCTGGTTGTATTTTAGGAGATGGTGGCTTTTCCTTAAGTAATTTTTGGGTAATTGTTGATGGAAGTAAAGATGAAGAAAGAATTAAAGATTCTGTAGTTTTTTTAAATAATATCAGGAAATTAATTGAGAGTTTATTCGGTCTAAAAATATCTAAGCCGAATAGACGAGATAATAGAATAGAATTGATAGTAAATGGTATGGTCTTTGGAAGATTTATTAATTTTTATTTTGGTGCACCCTATGGTAGGAAGAAAGGAAAACTAGAAAAGCCTAAGATATTCAATAGTAGTAAAAACTCATTTTTATTATATAAATATTTTTGGAGAGGTCTTTTTGATACTGATGGATACTGCCAATACGATAATAAACAGATATCAATATCTTCTGGGACTAAAGCGTTATTAGAAGAATGTAGAAAAGATATGATTAAAATTAGTTTTAATGTAAGTTCTGTAAAATTTGGGACAAGTAATTCATATTTCTTACAAATCTACTCTGATTCTTATAAAAAATTTTCATATAAAATAGGTTTTTCTCATGCTAGGAAGATTAAAGCTTTAGTTAATAATCTCAAAAATGGATTTAATCTAAAGACATTTAATGGTATTAAACGTAAAAATTTATATGAAGATGTTTATTTTGATTTAAGAAAAATTGATGGATTAATGATATATAGTGGAGGTGATTTAATTAAAAAAATGAGAAATAAATTAAATTTAAGACAAAGAGATTTAGCTAAATTACTTGACGTCAAATTAAATAATTTATCTAGTTGGGAGATTAATAAACATGGAATTCCAGTATTAAAATTTTTTGAAATACTTAAACTTAATAATAAGTCATATAAAGACTTTATTAAAATTATCAAAAAACAAAACTTGCTTTTTAGTATTAATCACGGATATAAACTAATAAGACTACCTATAAGATTGAATAAAAATATAATATATTTAGCGCAATTAATAATTCCATATAAAGGTGAATTAAGAATTAAAAAAAGGTATATTAATAATAAAACTCTTTCTTTTGTAAAAGATGCTATGAAAAACGAGTATAATCTAAACACGATTGAAATAAGAAAAAATGTTCACTCTATATTAAATAAAACCTTATCTTCTTTTTTTGAAACATTTTTTTATTACGATGGAGGTTGGGATGCTATATCCCCTGAAGAGGAGGAAAAACTTGTTTATCATTTAAATTCTATTTGGGGATAGAATTTTCTTCAGCCCATCTTTTTTTCTGAGGACATTCCTTTGATATACAATAATCATAAGGTCTTTTTCCTTTTCTTATTATTTTAATTACAGGAAAACCACATTCAGGACAGACAGTTCCAGTAGGTTTAGCAAGTCCATTTTTGGGCATAGAAAACGTATTTTTACAGTTTGGATAGTTAGAACATGCAATAAAATATGATTTAAATCTTTTAGAAAACATTATTCTTAGGTCTCCATTATCTTTTTCGCATTTGCCTACAATTTGGTAATCATCTCTAGTTTGATTTACAGCTTCTGCTAAAGCCAAGCCGATATTATGCTCATTTTCCTTAAAATGTGTAAATATTTTGTTTAAAGTTTCTTTTGCTTCAGCTATAACTTCTAAACTTTTCTTCTTTTGTTCTTGGATTTCATTCATTTCCTCTTCAAAATGTTCAGTTAATGCAACATCTATAATTTCAGGACAATATTTTTCCAAAGTTTCTATTGTTTTAATTCCAAGATTTGTTGCTTCAAGAGAAGTTTCTTTTATGTAATGACGGGAGTAAAGAGTTTCAACTATAGATGAACGAGTTGCTTTTGTTCCAAGATTTAAAGTTTCCATTAATTTTATTATTGAAGCTGGAGTGTAACGTTTAGGTGGAGAAGTTTCTTTAGCTAATAATCTTGTTTCAATGACTTTTACTTCTTTATTTTCTTTTAAATCAGGCAATGTTTCTTCTTTGAATGTAGCATATTTACCATAAAATTTATGCCATCCTTTATCTATAGTTCTAGTGCCTTTTGCAATAAATATTTCTTTGTTAATATCAAAATTAACGGTCATTGTTTCTCTAGTTGCTTCTTTTGCAAATGCTGCTAATGTTCTTCTTACAATTAAATCATATAATTCTTGTTCTTCTTCTGTTAATGATTCAGGAAGTTCTCCTGTTGGATGGATTGCTGGATGAGCAGGATCTGTTTTTTTACCATTATTTGGATTTAATTTTTCTTTCAATAATTCATTGCATAATTCTTTATAGTTTTCTTGTTGAGATAAATCTTTTAATATTTTTTTATAATTTAGAGCAGGAGGTAATTGTTGGGATGATGTTCTTGGATAACTAATTAATGCAGCTAAGTAAAGTGCTTGAGCAATTTCTAATGTCCGATTAGGTTGAATTCTGAAATTTCTGTAAGCTTCTGTTTGTAATGAAGTTAAATCAAAAGGAGTTGGAGGAGTTTGTTTAAATTGTGATCTTGAAACTTTAATTATTTTAGCTTTTTTTGCTGTATTTATTTTATTGTATACCTCATTTGCTTTATTTTTATCTTCAAATTTTCCATTTTCATGATAAGCAATAAATTTTTCATTTTTTTCTTCTAAATCAGATTCAATTTCCCAATAGGGAACTGGAATAAATGATTTAATTTCTTTTTCTTTGTCAACTATTAATTTTAAAGTTGGACCTTGAACTCTTCCAGTAGATAATAATTTATATTGTTTTGTTGCGTTTTTTATTGATAATGTTAATGCTCTACTTGTATTAATTCCATGCACCCAGTCAAGAATATGTCGTGTTTCTCCTGCCTCTATCAATGGAAAATCAACGTGAGGTTTTGCTTCTTTGAAAGATTTTATTAAATCTTCTTTTGTTAATGTTGAGAATTCCATTCTTTTAGCATCCTTCACATTACAAATATATCTTAAAACATTATAGCCGAGCAATTCTCCTTCTATATCTTTATCTGTTGCTAAATAAAATTCTTTAGCCTCTTTAGATATTTTTTTAATAGCATCATAATATTTTTTTGTAAATTTAGATGATTTCGAGGTAAGGTATGTTGCGCGCCATTCTACATCATAGACGGGATATGTCCAGCCTTTCTTTTCTTTTTCAGCTAATCCAAAAAGATGACCAACTGCACATCCAACTATTATTTCTTTACCATCATGAATTATTTCATAATAAGGGGCTCCTTTATCTGAATTTTTCTTTATTTTTCCGTCGGAGAGAGCGGTAGCTATTTTAAGACAGGCCGATGGTTTTTCCGTCAAAATAAAAGTTTTCATTATAATTTTATTTTATGATAGCTTTAAAAAGTTATTTATTTAGAATTTCTATTCGATATTTATTATTTTTCCATTTCTTCCGACATTTAAAACAGTTGTTTTGCCTATTTTCTCCTCGATACCTTCTGCTTCATGGACATGGCCGCAGATAACTAAGTCTGGCTGAAATTTATCAATTGCTTGTTTTAATCCAGATGAACCTGTAACAAAGTTTGAGAATTTTTCCATTTTTGTATCTGCTGGATGAATATGTGTAACCCAGATTTTTGTTTTTGAGTTTTTTGTATAATAAACTCCTTTCTTAATTGAATTGAAGAATTCCGTATCATCTAATTGAGTTAATCCAACATTTGCTCCGCCGACACCTACAATTCCAATTCCACCATAATCTACAAAAGACATATGTAAGTTTTTAGCATTGTAAATTTTAGCTAGAAAATCCATTGTTGCATTTGTTTCGTGATTTCCTGGAATTAATAATAATTTTTTTCTTTTAGAAGCAAATTGGCCGACTATGCCTTCTACATTCTCTTCTTCTACTATATCTCCATTTAAGATAATTAAATCTACATTTTCTTTTTCAGCCAAATCTGCTAATTTTTTGGCTTTTATTCTATCTCCATGGAAATCTCCAGCTGCTAATATTTTCATAATAATATTAAAGAAAATCGGTTTTTAAGGTTTTTGGTTAGATAAATTTATAAGTAAATTAAACATATTCTTATTATGACTATTTTAGTCAAATGCCAAATATGTAATGTAAGAATTGCTGAAATTCCTTGCCCTAGATGTGGAAAGAACGTTTGTAGATTACATTTTGACAATAAAAAAGGTGTTTGTGTGATATGTAATAAGGGGAAAGTTTTATAATTTCTTTTTCTTAGAAATTTGTCCAATAACTTTAATTCCATTCATGTATTTTTGTAATACTAAAGGAACTTTTATTGATCCATCTTTCTGCTGATAATTTTCAACAATACAAGCTATCATTCTTTCAGTTGCAATTGCTGTATTATTAAGGGTGTGAACAAATTTTCTTGTTGCTTTATCATCATATTTTATATTTGATCTTCTTGCTTGATAATCTAGGCAGTTTGAACAAGAGCCAAGCTCACGATAAGCTTTTTGACTTGGAAAATAACCTTCAAAATCTATTGTCTTAGTTGGAACTCTGCCCATATCTTGAGATGCTAGAATAACAAATCTAAATGGAATTTTAAGTAGTTTTAACATTTCTTTTGAATTATTCAATATTAAATCAAATTCTTTCCATGAATTTGCAGGAGTAGAAAAAACAAATTGCTCTATTTTCTCAAATTGATGTGTTCTGAAAATTCCTTTTGTGTCTTTTCCATGACTTCCTGCCTCTTTTCTAAAGCAAGGAGAAACTCCTGCAAATCTTATTGGTAAATCTTTTGTTTGCAAAGTTTCATTTGAATAATAAGCATTCAATGCATGTTCAGCTGTTCCTATAAGATAAAGATCCTCATCTTCAATTTTGTAGATCATTTCTTCAAATGCAGCTAATGGTAATGCTCCTTTTAATGAAGTTTTATTTAACATGTAAGGAGGTTGCATCAAGATAAAACCTTTTTTTGATAAAAAATCCAGAGCAAAATTAATGATTGCATAATTCAATCTTACAATATCTCTTTTAAGATAATAAAAACGGGCGCCAGTAACTTTTGCTGCTTTTTCAATATCAACTGAATCTAAATTTAGCAATAGTTCTTCATGTCCTTTTGCAGGAAATTTTGATTTTGATATTTTCCCAAAAGTCAATATTGTTTTATTTTTTGATTCCTCTCCGATAGGAACTGATTTGTCAACTAAATTTGGAAAATTTTCCAAAATATTCTCTCTTTTATTTTCTAAATCTTTTAATTCATTTTCTAATTCCTGAATTTTTTTTGGTAATTCTTTTGATCTTTTAATAATCTCATCAATATTTTTTCCTTGTTTTTTAGCTTCATTTATTCTAACACTAATCCTATTTCTTTCTGCTCTTAGTTCTTCTGTTTGTTGTTTTATTTTTTTCCATTTAGAATCTATTGTCAAGAATTCATCTACTTGATTCGGATTAAGAGCTCGTTTCTTTAAACTATCTTTTATTATATTTGGATTTTCTCTTATCAGATTTATATCTAGCATTATATATTTTTAAGAGTGGTATTATTTAAAGATTATGGTAACAAAAGCTAAAGTACTTGATTTTGTAAGGAAAAAGTAGGTTTTTAGAGAAGGTTTTTAAATCTTTTGTAAAAAACGCAGAAAGGTTTATATAGTTTTTGTTGTTTGTTTTCTAGCATGGATGATTTAATATATAAGTCACTATATAAATCTTTAAATATACAAACATATTATCTTATCCTCAATAAGGGGGAAAATTAATGGTAAAGACAAGCAAAAAAGACATTTTCGAGGTTTTTTTTAGGAAAAAGCCTGCAATGATTTTAGTGGCGTTAAGAAAAGGAAGTAAAAATCGTTATGGAAGCGTATTAGCAAAGGAAGTTGATTGTACATATTCTCATGCTGTAAAAATTCTTCAGGAGATGGAGAAAGCTAAATTAGTAAGTTTTGAGAAAGCAGGCAGAATCAAAACAATAAAACTTACCGAAAATGGCGACAAAATAGCAGAAAATATAGAAAGAATAAAAACATTACTTTAAATTTTTATTTTTTATCTTTATAATCTATATATCTTAGTTCTTTTTTTAATTTTGATATATATTTATATTCATGTTTATTTCCTATTTTTTGTTTAATATTTATGTCAAGCGGGTAATGAAACTTTACTCCTTCACCCTTTTTCGGAAATTGATTTTCTTTGAAAACTTTATGATGTGTTACTTCCGCAAGGATTCTTGCCTCTAAAGGCAAATTGTTTTCTCCTATATCTAAGTAAAAAAATGGTTTGTGATCTTGATGAATAAATGTTCTTTCGTAAAAATCATCCTCTTCATCTTTTTTATGATATGATCTAAAAATCGTTTTCCCTACCCTTGCTCCCAACCCTTCTTGTGCTTGTGCCAATTTAAAGAATAATATAACAATAAATAAAAATAAAAATGTATCTAAAATGAGCCCGATGGGATTTGAACCCACGACCCCCTGGTATCTCCATAAGAGCCTTAAGAGCTTCACCCATTGTGTCAGGTGCTCTAACCAGGCTGAGCTACGGGCCCATTCAGAAAAAAGATCAAAAAGTCTGTTTAAATAGCTTTTTATTTGGCATTAAAACTAAACCACATATATATAATAACTGCTAAGAACAATAAATAAAGCACATTGGAAACCCAGAAAAAAATATTTTTGTATCTAATAAAATGATAGATAACTACCAAAGCAATTGCTAATACTATGCTTATTATTAAAGAGAGTGATATGTGTGATTTAACATTAGATATTGCAAAGTCTTTCATGTCCGAGCAATCTTGGTAAATGCAGGATTTAGTTAATGTTTTTCCTGTTGCAGGATCTTTAATTGTGTAATCTATTACTCCATTCATATAAAAGAAAACTAATAAGGTAAATAATAAAATAACTGAAATTCCTAAAAACGATAAACCATAGTAAAGTATTTTTTTCTTGTTAATCGGCTCTTTTTCTAAATCTATTATTTGCTCTTCTTCTTTCTCTTCTTTTATTTCTGGCTTAATTTTTATTGGTTGTTTAAATTCTTGTTTTAGCTGGGAAAAGGATTCTGCTTCTGAAAACGCCTGATCTATTTCTGATAGAGGCCATCCTTTTTGCATTAAACCTTGTTTTAAAGCTTGTTTGTTAAAACCTTTTGATAAGTATTCTTTGATAAAATCAATTAAACCCTGATTTGCCATTAAGGTGAAAACTTGTTTTTCATTATATATAATTTACTTATTACTAGATAAGTATAACTTTAAGAATAATAAAGTATTTAAAGAACAAAGATAAGAAAAAGTTAAGAGGTGTGAAAATGGAAATAGAATTAACAAAAAAACCTAAAAACGTAATTCTTATTGAAGGTTTTCCTGGTTTTGGATTGATCGGAACAATAGCAACTGAATTTTTAATAGAACATTTACAAGCTGAGCAAATAGGTAAGATAACTAGCAAAGATATAAATCCCATGGTGGCTATACATGAATCGAAAGCTGTTGAACCTTTAGGAATATTTTATGATAAAAAAACAAATATTGCGATATTGCATGCTTTAATCGGGGTTAATGGATTAGAATGGCAATTAGTTGATGCTATAAAGGATTTATGCAAACAGTTAACTGTAAAAGAAGTTATTTCAGTAGAAGGTGTAGGGGCAATGGAAGGTAATCCAGATAGTGTTAAAACCTTTTATTATTCTGATAAACAAGCTAAATGGGTTAAAATTGGATTAGAACCATTAAAGGAAGGTGTTGTAATGGGAGTGACTGGAGCTTTGATGTTGCAAAAAGATATTCCATTAAGTTGTGTATTTGCTGAAACTCATTCAAAGTTACCTGATTCAAGAGCAGCTGCTAAGGTAATTGAAGTTTTGGATAATTATTTGGGTTTAAAAATTGATTATAAACCTTTGATAAAGAAAGCTGAAGATTTTGAAAATAAAGTTAAAGGATTATTGGATAATAGCAAAAACGCTGTTGATATGAAAAGAGAGAAAGAAGAAGATTTGAATTATCTAGGCTAATGTTTAATAATAAACAGAAGAGGATTGAGAAAAAAGTTAATAATTTAAATAATCAGTTAAGATTTTACAAAAGGTTATTTTTTTCTTTATTAATAATATTATTATTAATTTTATTATATCTTAAATATATAAGCAAGTTTTTTAGATAGGGGTAATTGTATAGATAATATGAAAAACCATATGGAAAATGTTGGATCTAAATTGGATGAAATTGCACGCAAAAGATTACTGGACATAAAGAATGGGAAAGAAAAAGGAAAAACAGAAAAAGATTTGGAAAGATACCTTAAAAAAAGAGGGATTAAAATTTAAAGAAATTGTAATATAAAGGATAATATAAAAATTTATAAAGTACTAATGAATTATAATAACGATGAAAAGCATTAATATCAAGCTAAAAAGTGTTGGTGTGTTAAGATTTGATTCTAGAAAAGATGAACTTAACCTTTTTATTAAATATTCTGAAAATGAAGATGTAAGGAATATAAATAAAACAATAAGATTAACAGATGATATAAGAATATTTGCTTATAATGTTATGAGAGAGATTAAAAAAGAGGCTAAAACAAGACATGGAATTGTTGGAGATGATCCTTTTGGAAATTATGGAAATGTGTTTTTTGAAGAAAAAGAAGAAGGAGAAAGTGAAGAAAAGTTATTAGCTATTCTTTCTAGAATAAGAGATAAAGCAAGAGATTTCAAGAGAAATAAGAGTTCTGATAATTTCATTAACAGATTACATGAAGTTAATTCTTTAAGTTATGATGTAAGATAGATATTAATACTCTTACATTAATTCCCTTGCCATTTCTACATATCTCATTCTCTTGTTAAGACCTTCTTGGTTTCGTTTTGCTTTAATTGATGAATGAATTTTAGACAATTTTTCAAAAGTTTCTTGGTTTGGGCTATAAGGTGGAGTAGATGAATAACTTTTTCGTGTGGCATGATAAGCAACTTCTACCATTTCTCCTTCTTTCTCTAACATAACTGATATCTCGTATGCTGTAGCACCAATATCGCCTATTTCGCTAATATTAATTATAAATTTATCATAACCGCCTGAGAAAGGGTGTTTTTTTCTTGCAGTAGGTGGCCATTTCCAGTTGCAATATATTTCTCTGTTTTCACTCCAACTTTTTACCTTTCCTAATAGATTTATTATTTCTTCTAATGAAAGATTATCTTTTGGTCTTTCTAAATTTTCCATATCTATTATATAGTAACGAAAAATATATAAAGCTTTTTATTTTATTTATCAATAATTTCTTTATTCTCATTTAAACTATCCATAGGACTTTTTATTTTTCTTATTTGTTCCGAAGAAATATGGGTATATCTTTCTGTAGTATTTAGCGAAGCGTGCCCAAGCAGTTCCTGAATTAGTCTTATATTCGTTCCCTGATCAAGTAAATGAGTGGCCATCGAGTGCCTCAACGTATGTGGTGATACCCTTTTATTAATCTTAGCCTTTCTAGCTGCTCTTTGTATTATCTTTTGAACGTTTCTTACAGATATATGATCTTTAGTTGTTTGAAACAAATAAGGATTATTAGTGTTAAATCTAGGCATGTAACTATTCAATCGAGTAATAAAAGAATCTGATAAGATCAATAATCTATCTTTATTTCCTTTTCCTGCCCTAACCCATCCTGTTTTTTCTTGGAGATTAAGATCGGTAAGTTTTAGATTAACACATTCTGATACTCTTATTCCAGATGAATAAAGTAATTCTATTAATAATTTAGATTTTTCAGATTTTGCATTTTCAATTAATGATTTAACTTCATCTCTTGTGAGTATTTCAGGTAATTTCCTAGCTATTTTTGGAGTTTTTATATTAACAATTGATTTTTTTAATATTTCATCATACATGAATTTTAGAGCTGCACGCTTCAAAGAGATGGTCTTTGCTGAAAAGTTTTTATCCATTAAACTAGCAAAGTAATCTTTAATGTCTTGTTCGTTAACTTCATTAATATCTTTCTTTACATGATTTAAGAATAATTGATTTTGCAAAGAATAAGTTTTTACTGTTTGTTTTGAAAAACCACGTAACTTAAGCTCTGTTTCTAGTTGATTTAGCATTTTATCCTCTTTTTATTGTTCGTATAAATCAAAAGTATATAAAAGTTCCTAAATAGGGCGTGTAGTTAGCATTATACGTAGTCAATTATCATATTTATATTTTAATAATTGATTAAAAGTTTTAAACAGCTAAGAATCATTTAATAAACCTGTTGCAAATCTACAATCTATTCTTGCTCTTGCAAAATCCTTTAATCTTCTTTCATAATAATAAGCTTTAAGATAATAATTATAATCTATTGTTGCTCCTAAGAGATCTCCTTGTTTTGTTACTCTCCATCTTCTAAGATTTAAATACCTTGGAGCTATAACCAAAACAAGATATGTATAATTCCTATTCTTTTCCATACTTCTCTTATCTTTTTTACTTAATGTCGCTTTCTCATCTAATATTTCGATTAGGTTTGTTATATTTCTAGGTTTTTGTTGCATTTCTTCATCATCCAAAATATGTGTATGAAAATCTCCTATAAGTTTTGATGTTACTATCTTTCTTAAATTTCTATCTACTCTTTTTTGACTTTTACTATCCGCTGTGATACTTTCCTGATCTTGCTCTTTAGGCCTTATCCTTACAATGTAATCTATAGAAAATTTTTCAGGGGCTGTTGAATTTGATTTAAGACCATATAGTTCAGCTAATGTTTCATTTGGATAATCTGAAATGGCTTGAATGAGCATTGTATTAAATGGGGTATATTTTATTTCTACTTCCATTATCTTATCTTATAAGGAAAAATTCTTAAAGTTTACTATTATTTATATTTTAAGAATTGATTAAAGGTTTTAAGCTGTTATTTATTAGTATATTATTCTTTTTTGTAAAATCTTTGTTAACTTCTAAAATATATTTTGCTTTATTCTTTGGAGTGTAAACTTTGCATGGATCTTTTTTGCAAGGAACTGCTTGAATTATATCTACTATTCTTAGATCTTTATTAATAAATATTATATCTAAAGGAATTAATGTATCTTTCATCCAGAAGTTATAATAATCTTCATTATCAAACAAGAAGAGCATGCCTTGATTTTGAGATAAATTTGAAACATTCATTAAACCTTGTTGTTTTTGCTGGGGTGTTTTTGCTAAGTTTACTTGTATTTCTATGTCTTTTTGTTGGTTGTTTGTAATTATTACCTTGTTTGTGTTTGAACAGCTGGCAATTAGAAGTAAAAAAAACAAGAATATGGTTATTAGTATCTTCATATTCTTGCAAAAAACCTTTTTTTATTTAAATATTTGCATGGGCCTTGTCCGAATCTTTAACTTTACAAAAGTTTTATGGGACTTATCTCTTGCATAGCAGAGATTTTAAGGTTTAAGCCGATAACCCCGTCATTAAACATATAGTCTAATGACCTTGTTAATTTGATGTAAAGATTAATTTATAAACCTTATGTGCATATGTGAAATTCGTGAAATGTGAGAAGTGATAGCAAAATATATTTTGTAATATTATATCTCTAATCAGATTAGAGAAAGGTTTAATAAGAAGTTAGATTTTTAGTTTGTTATGGGTTTTTTTGATATGTTTAAAAGAGAGGATGAAAAAGTTGATCTTAGAAAAATAAATTCTAAGTTAAATATGTCTTTCTCGAATATAAAAAAAGATATTAAATCTATGAATGAATGGATAAATCATCTTGAAGGTCATAGAAGAAAACATAAATCTAGATTGAATAAACATAAAGATAAGATAATTGATGTTGAATCTAGATTGATTGCTATTGAAAATGCTATAAAAGAGCTTGAGGATAAGCAAGTTTTTGTTAATAATCAGTTATTCAAACAGCTGTCCAAACAGCCTCAAACAGCTGTGCGTTTAAAACAAACATCTGTTGGTGTCCAAACAGCTGTCCAAACACGTGTCCAAACAGCTAAAGAAAATGTTATGGATTATAGTAGTGAAGAATTAGGTTTTATTTTAAAAAGATTGACTGTAATGGAGAGAGCAGTTATATGGATTTTGTTAAATACTGATTTGAAATTAAGTTATGAAGATCTAGCTGTAACTTTAGGAAAAGATAAGAGTACAATAAGAGGACAATTAAATAATATAAAAAGAAAGAGTGATAATTTAGTGAGTGAGATTGTAGAGAAAAATGGTAATAAAAGATATTATATTGAAGATGAAATAAAAAGCAAGATTATGAGTGAGATTAGATCTGATTCTATAGAAAAGAAGAATAAGAAGAAGAAATAGTGAGAGAAATTATTAAGTTATACGTATTAAATATCGTCGATATTTATAGAAGGGAGTGATGTTATTGGAAGAATAAAGAGAAATAAGAGAGAGCAGATAGATTTATACGTATTTAATTAATAAAATATTTAAGTTATACGTATGCTAAAAATAAAAGTGAGAGTTATTTAAGTTTTGATTGATTAGGATCATTACCATAATAGAGATTCAATAAGCGAGGGTAAACTCCTAAATCTTTGAAATATTGTGGAATAGTGAGAATTATTAGCTTGTTGTTGACCCTTTTCTTTATCAAAGGTACTTTTTTTTGCAAAAGTGAGGATACATAAGCCCTTATACAAGATTGTGTTAAATTCAATTTTTCAGCAACATTAGTATATGTGACTTCTTTTTTATCTTCTTCAAATTGATATACTGTCAAATATAATAATAATTCCTGTTTTGGAATAGTTTTGAATAGTTTTTCGATCTCTTTCAGGTCAGTTAATGTGCTTGATTGCTTAGTGATTGATTGATTGTTTGATTGATTAAGTGATTGATTGATTGTTTGATTGATTGATTGGACCCCTTCATTTCCGATGGAAAGTCCTTTAAAATAGTCTATTTTACCATTTTTATCCATTTTTAGTTCTAATTTAGCTTCAATATCTTCTTTAAACGAGATAAATAGGTTTAATATATTAATCATCTTTCCTTCTAAATCCTTCATTCTAATTTCTAAGCTATTTACGTGCTCTTTCATCTTAATAAAGGATAATTTAACGTTTTCTTCAAAATTAGGATCATTCACTGCCATTTTACATCCCCCTATATATTTAAGCATTTTATATATTTAAACTTTTATGTGCTTGATTGCTTAGGATGTGCTTAGGATGTGCTTGGACTTGTGCTTGATTGATTGCTTATAAGTTCAATATTTTGGGTTTATAGCCGTTTTATGTGCGTTTATGCGTTGGATGTGCGTGTGTGCTTATGTGCTTGATTGATTGCTTAGACTTCAAACTTATAGACTTTTTTAAACAAAGAAATGAATGTATCGTCGGTTAATTTAAATCCGGAAGAGATTAAAATTGTAGCTAATGCTTTTGCACATTCTTTATCTGTTGCATTCGGTAAATTAAAATTTAAAGCTTGTTTAAGTGAATAATTTGAGATAAATCCGTCGTTTAATTTTATAACTGCATTTTTATTCTTAGAATTTTTTACTTTAATATCAATTAAATTTACTGAAAGATCTTTATTTTGAATTAAATTTTCATTTAACTTGAAATTGATTTCTAGCAAATGAGATTGTAATATTTGTTTTATGCTGTCTTGATAAGAAAGACTTGAGATGTCAATTGAACTTGGTTGAGTGTTTGGATATTCATATACCTTTCCTAGGTACTTTTTTACTCTTTGTTTTGGTTTTTTCCAACGTCTTTTGTTTTCTACTAAGTACGCATATTTAGTTATTTTTTCTTTATTGTTTTTCTTTGTTTTTATACGTATGTACATTTTTGTAGGCACTACTTGATGTAGATGTTAAATTAATTTATTTATATGTTTTAGAGTCTATATGTTGTATTTATATGTTTTGATTTTATAGATAGATTTATGATAATTTTAGTGAGATATAATAATTATTTTCTAACAATTTTGTAAACAAAGAGTATTAATTTTAAAGTAATGTCTCAATAGAAAATATAGATAATAAAAACTATAATTTAGATTGATAGTGTTTATAAACTAGTTAATATTTTAATAATAAAAATGGAAAAAAAAGAGTTGCAAATTCTAAACATTATGAAAGAAATGAAGTGTAGTTGGGAAGAAGCTGTTGAGAGAAGTAAAGAAAGAAGAAGCTTAAATGAATTTTTTTAGATGTTTTTTAATTGGTTTAAAATGTGTTAAAAAGTCTAGAAAGCTTATCTTGATAAAAATTTGATGGAACTAAATCTTTTTTATTGAGTGTAAAGTATAGTATAGATTTTTCTCTTAAAAAATCTGGATTATCTCCCATCCTATCTTTATTTTCAGTAAATAAATCTTCTGAAGTTATATCTTCAATTAATACCCTATTTAAATCTCTTGCTATCTTGCTATATGAATACCCTCTTGGTACCGTTATACGTATATAACCCCTTATATTTCCTACTAATAACTTATGGGTTTCAATATCAAATTCATCTGTGATAAGTAACTCAGCATATGGAATTGTTGGAATTGCCAATCTTCTTTGTTTTTCGTAACTATCTGTTTTTGGTGGAAAAGAATCGGTTGGAATCGCCATCATAGGAGATGTGGATAATAGAGAAACTAAACTGGTTATAGCAACTATTGTTCTTATTTTTTTCATTTTATTAGGTAAGTTAGGAAAAATATTTAAATCTATCTTTTAGTTTTTATCTTTAATTATATGCATATGTGGATAGGCTATTCTAACGTTTTTAGCTTTTGATATTAATTCTAGAGCTTCTTTTGTTATATTTGTTTTTGTTAAACCTCTTTGTCTTGAATCTGTTAGGTAAACTGCACTAACCTGAATAAATGACTCTTTAAGATTAAGACGCATTATTGGCTTTTCAACTACATCTTTGCCTAGAATTTGAAACTTATTCTTATTTGAAACCCAACGTTCATAGTTATGTTTCATTACACTTCCGACTATCTTATTGGTAGCTTGTTCTAGCAAATCTGAAGCTTCTTTCCAGTCTGATTCATAGGTAATTGATAGATTAATTGTATCCCAGATATAGACAGAGCCTTTCGTGTAGTTATAGACTGCTTGGGAGAAGACATATTCATTTGGGATTGTAATAGATCTACCGGAACTTTCATCTCCTATGTCTGTACCAAATTCAGATAGTGAAGTGTACATTATGTTTAGATCAAAGACATCTCCTTTTACTTCTCCTATCTTTATTCTATCTCCAATCCAATAAGGACGTTTAGCTATTATTGTTAACCATCCTACGAAATTTAGGATGGGCTTTTGTAAGGCAAAGGTTATTCCAAAACCAACTAAACCTAAAGATAATATTAAAGATGTGAAGTTTTTGTATATAATTGAAAAAGAAATTAAGATAGCTGTAAACCAGACTATAATTTTATATGGATATTGGAAGAGTAAGATATCTTGGGGTCTTCCTTTCTTTTCTAAACCTTTTTTTATTGTTTTTAATGTTAATTCTATGAAGATTTTTGTTATGAAGAATAAGATGATTATGAATAATATTTTTGGAAGGTATAGGAAGAAACTTTCTTTTAGTGGTTGAGATATTTCATTTAAAGTTATGGCTTGATCTATTAGTTGATGTTTAAAGTATAAGATTAATAAGATTATGAAGATTGTAATTAAAGTTGGGATGATCCATTGGATGTGTTTTTTCATGGCGGGATTGATTTCTATATGTTAATTATAAAGATATTGTTGTTTAATTGTAATGGTGATGGGGTGTTATACTATTAGATTTTTAGTATATTTTAGGCATCTATTTATCTCAATATATGAAATTTCTCTAGGAAATTTTGCTTCCATTTTCTTAAAAATATTTATAAATAAGTGCTAATTAGCAATTAGCATGAAAACAAAAGGCTTAAATAGTATATCTCAGACATACTAATTTATGGCAAGTCTTAGTAAAGAAGAAAATATATTAAAACTTATTTTAGAAAATAGTCCTTTAAGAGAATGGCATTTTACAGAAATAGTAAAGGAAGCTAGAGTAACTAAAGCTGTTGCAAATAAATGGTTTAAGAGATATATTAAATTTGGACTATTAAAACGAATTAAAGAGAAAAAAAGTTTTCCATATTTTACTGTAGGAAATAATAATCCAGTATATTATTCATGGAAGAGAATATATGCACTTGAAAAACTTAATGAAATTGGTTTAATTTCAGAATTACTATCTTTACATAATGCAAAGTCTGTAATAATCTTTGGAAGTATCATCAAAGGAGATTGGTATAAAGATTCGGATGTTGATATCTTTGTATATGGAGATGTTGGAAATTTTGATAAAAATATATATGAAGGAATGCTTGGAAAACATATTGAAATGCATATCTTTAAAAATAAGAATGAAATAGAAGAAGTTAAAACAGGATTAATAAAAAACGTGATTAATGGATATATAATCAAGGGGCAAATACAAGATATTGTTGGAGTGATATAATGAAGATTGATATTGATGATTTGAATTCAACATATAAAACTTGCTTGAGTTCTGGAAAGATTAAGGAAAAATTTATCGATATTGAATTAATTAAATCTTTAAAACTTGTAGCAGAAAATGGATTGGAATTCATTAATAGCAAATCAAGAGATATTCCAAAAGATAGCACTGATTGGACGTTTGTATTTCGAGATCATTATGAAAGTTTACGTGGATTAATTGAAGCATATTTATTATTTGATGGAATTGAAGCGGATAATCATCAATGTAAAAATGCTTATTTATGTTTTAAACATCCTGAATTAGAACTAAATTGGAATTTTCTGGAAACAATAAGATTAAAAAGAAATGCAATAAATTATAGGGGACAGTTATTGAAACATGATGATTGGAAGATATTTAAGTTAAATTTTGATTTACATATTAATGTTTTGAGAAAAGAAATTGAAAAGAAATTACATGATAAGTTTTAAATATCATTAATTTATTTTATTATTGAAAAAGATGGTGTATGATTGCATAATAATAGGAGCTGGACCTGCTGGAATGGCAGCAAGTGTATATCTAGCAAGACAGAAACTTAATTTTATAATTTTAAGCAAAGATGTTGGTGGTCAAACATTATTAAGTGCTGATGTTGAAAATTACTTAGGATTTCATTTAATTGATGGAGTGCATTTAGTTGAGAAGTTTAAAGAACATTTGAATGATTATAAAATAGAATTAAGGCAAGGAATAAGTGTAAATGATGTTGTTAAAGAAAATAATTTTATAGTAAAAACAGATGATGGAGATTTTGAAGGAAAAACAATATTGATTGCAACTGGAGAAAAACATAGAGAGTTAAATGTGCCTGGAGAGAAAGAATATTATGGAAAAGGATTAAGTTATTGTGCAACTTGTGATGTTCCTTTATTTGCAGATAAGATAATTGCTGTAATTGGGGGAGGAAATAGTGCTTTGGATGCTGCTTTGTTTGGATTAAAATATTGTCCTAAGGTTTATATTGTAAATTTAAATGATAAATTAATGGGAGATAAAGGAATGTTAGATCAAGTTTTGAACAATAGTAAAGTAGAAGTTGTTAATAATGCTAAAACTAAGGAAATAGTTGGAGATAAGTTTGTTAATGGTTTAAAATTGGATGTTAATGGGCAGGAAAGAATATTAGAAGTTAATGGTGTATTTGTTGAGATTGGATTGGTTCCAGCTAGTTCTTTTATTAATATTGTAGAGAAAGATAAATGGGGAGAAATTATTGTTGATAAGAGAAATCAGACCAATGTTCCAGGTATATTTGCAGCAGGAGATGTTACTGATATAACTGAGAAACAGATAATAGTTGCTGCTGGTGAAGGTGGAAAAGCTTCTTTGGAGATAATTAAGTATTTACAGAGTAAGTGATTACAAGTTAATAGTGGATATTAAAAATTTGAATGAAGTTGAAGTCTACGAAAGATATATATATCTATTATCTTATAATTTTTATTAAAATGATTAAATTAAAATATTATTTGTTGAGTGTTTTATTGATATTTGTTGTTTTAATAAGTGGGTGTTTAAATAAAGGAGGTGGGCTTGATAAAGCTGGGGAAGGTGTAAATGTAGATATTCAAACTCCGCATCCTTATGTAAGTAGTAATGGTGGGAAAGTTCTTATTTGGTCATATACACTACAACATCCAAGAGCAACATTGTTAAAGTTACACTTTAAAAAATTTGAAATTAAAGGAATGATAAATTCAAATACTCCAACTATCTTTGAAGAAGTTGATTATGGTAAATGTGATTTAAATGCCCCTGAAGGTTACAAAAGAGAATTAGTTGACTCAAATACTATAAAAGAAACTCAAATTGTCAAACAGGAATCTGGAGGAGCTCCTTTAGGTTCTCTAAGATTTATAAAGTGTGGTGTTGTTCAAGAAAAGAAACAATTTACACCTCAAGAAATATTTGATAATTATAATGAATATGTGCTAGGTGATTTTGTAGCTATCAAAGATAATAATGGAAAGGTTTTAGATGTATTAGTCAGAGAATCGTTGCCTAAGTTTGGAGGTTCTCCAGAAGATTTCTTGAGGGAAGATATTTGGGGGCAGACTTACCATGATATTGATTCCATAACTATTGAACTTTATGCTGATGAATCGGATAATGGATATGGATTAAATATTGATAAATATATTTATGGTTTTTCCTAAAGAAAATATTTAGATATTAATTTTCTATAATTATTTCTTTTTTTGCTTTAGTCATTGCTTCATCAATAAGTGTTTTTTCTAGTTCTATTATCCTTTTAGTAACTGGATTATTGGTATTTAATGTATATAATTTTGTTTTTCCAAAACTTCTTGTAACCTTTACTATTCCGTGTTTTTCTATTTCACTCCAATAATTAAATAATGAAGTTCTTGAAATACCTGCTTGTTTTGATATATCTAATTTACTGAAATCCATTCCTTTATTTTCTAGTAAAAAGTCTATTATTTTGAAGAATGGTAGTTCTCTTGTTAATCTTAATAATAATGATTTATTTTTTGACATAATACTGATAATGTATAAAACTATTTAAATGTAATGCTATCTAGAAGTTTTAACATTAATTTTTTGACAATATTTATTTATTGGACATCTTGAACAATAAGGAGAGATTGGAACACATATATTTTGACCAAACTGAACAAATAGATCATTAAACTTATTCCAATATTCTTTTGGTAATATTTTTCTTAAAGCTTGTTCTGTTTCATTTGCATTTTTAGTTTTTATCCAACCTAAACGATTTGTTATTTGATTACAATGTGAATCAATTGGTAAACCTTCCTTATTATGACCATAAACTAAAACAATATTTGCTGTTTTTCTTCCTACACCTTTGAATTTTAGTAACTCTTCCATTTCTAATGGAACTTTTCCTTTATAGTTTTTAATTAAAACTTTGGAAATTTCTCTTATCCTTTTAGCTTTAGTTAGATAATAATTAGCTGGATGAACTAAAGAAGCTATTTCAGATTCTTTTAGTTTTATCATTTTATTTGGAGTGGGAGCTTTTGAAAATAAACGTTTGGAAGCTTGGAGAGTGACTGCATCTTTTGTTCTTAATGAAATTAAACAAGATATTAAAGTTTGATAAGGAGATTTATTAACGTTTGATATTTCTGTAACTGAAGGAATTGTGAATTTTTCAGATTCTTTTTCCAATATTGAAAATATTTCTTTGAAATTATAATTCATAATAAGAATGGTAATTCATAAGGTTTATAATGTTGATTATTTTATTATTTTTATGAAAGTGTTATTTATATGCAATCAAAATTTAAATAGAAGCAAGACGGCTGAACATCTTTTTAAAAAGGAATTTGAAACTAAATCAGCTGGATTGTATAATGAAAAACCTGTAAGTAAGAAAGAACTTTTATGGGCAGATATTATTTTTGTAATGGAGGATATACAAATAAATGAATTAGCTAAAAGATTTCCTGATATATACTTAAAAAAACAAATAATTTCCTTAGATATAGAAGATGTTTATCTTTATAATCAGCCTCAATTAATAAGAGAATTAAAAAGAAAGGTAAATTCTATTCTAACCACTCATAAAATTGCTTCTTAGCTTTCTATTTTAATATCTTAATTATCTCTTTTGTATTTAATACCTTTACTCTATTTTGTGATTTCAAATTTTTATCATTTGACCATAAAATGCTATTTTGATAAGCTAATCCAACCGCTATAAATATGACATCTTCGGGCGCAATGTCTTTTATTAGTTCCCATGCTTCTTTTCTATAATGTCTTATATCTTCATTTGAGATAACAATCACTTTTTCAAGAATAATTTGAAGCAATTTATTAAATTCTTCTTCTTGCATTTTAGACTTTAATAATAATTCTTGTTTATATTTATTTAATTCCTTAAATACATAGTTTGGAAATAAAAAATATCCATTATATTCTATTATCAATCTTCTAGTTGTAGAATCTTTAATTAAAGCTGAAAATAAAATGTTAGAATCGATGATTATTTTCATTCAAAAACCTCTTGGTTGCTTCTGACTTTATTTTTTTACTAAATGTTTCTATATCTTTTTTTGTTAATCTGCTTTTTTGTGCTAAAGACTCAGCTAACTTAAGGTTTTCCAATCTTGCAATAATTGCTTTTCGCGCTATTTCGCTCCACCTAACTTCAGAAAAGTGTTTCATTTCTTTTCTTATTTCTTCTGGAACTGAAAGCGTTATGTTTGCCATGTTTACCTCCACAAATATTTATGTGATAACACATATTTAAGGCTTCCTATTTTAATATTTCTCCATTTTTTCTAGACCATAATAATAAATCAAGTTCATCTTCATTAATGTTTAGTTGCTGCGCAAATTCTTTATATTTTTGTTCTATTTCAAGATAATGTTTATAGTTTTTAGGTTTTGTAGGTTGAGATAATATTTGATATTCATATAATGTGTTGATAATATGCTTATCTAAGATTGAATAACCTTTAAATCCAATATTTCTTAAGAAATGGCCAACTTCTTTGGGACCTAAACCTTTGATGTTTTTAATTAAATATAATCTTAATTGCTCTTTATCTTTAAATGATAATATTTTTTCTTTAATTTTAAAATTTAATTCTTTTTGTAGAAAATTTCTTGCTGTTATAATATATTCTGCTCTTTTATTAGGAAAACGATAACCAGAGGAAATTAAAGCTGTTGTTAATTGTTGTTGATTTCCTGTAAGTAGGATTGGTTTAAGATATTCTATGCTTTTAATTCCAGCTTTTGCTGAAGTATTTGCTGTTAAAATGCAAAAACAAAGCTCTTCAAATATTTTTTCATTTCCTTGAGGAATAATTTGTTCGAATTCTTTTAATCTTGATTGAATTCTTTGTTTTTTAAGTAAATAATCTTGTTGTAGTATTTCAATTGACATTATAATAATAAAGGGAGAAGGATTTTTAAAGGTTTATGTTCTTGGTGATTTAATATTTTTAATTATGTTGCGGCGTTACCTTAGAATGTCCACTCATTTGATATATTTCTGCAGCTTCTTTTGCATATCTTGCCCAATCTTTAACAGATATATCTATCTTTCCTTCTAAGAATCTTCTAATCTGTGACAGGTCTTTAATCATTATTCTTCCTTCATAGGTTAATGAAACTTCGGATAATCTTTCTCTTCCTTTATATCTTTCATAAACAATAAACCCTAAATCCTCTAATCTCCCAAGAATTTTAGAGATGCGATTTCTTAAATTTTCTGATCCTACGGATACATATCTTGGATCTTGAAGCAATTCTTCAAATAATCTATTATGTTCTATTCTTGTATGTCCTTCAATATATTCTACTACCTTTCTTGTTAAGGTAACCTCTTCATTAATAGGGGTTACTTCTCTTATTTTTCTATCTTCAGCTATTCTATATTTTGACCATCTAATTTCAGGACCTACAGATTCATAACTTACAATACCTAAATCTCTCAACCTTATTAGATGTTCGAGTACTGTTGATTTATGCAATCTTAAAGCATCTGCTATATCTATTTCTCTAAGTGCGATATTTTTATCTCGCTGTGATTTTTGTAGGACATATTCTAATATGAAATAACCATTGGGTGTATTTAAAAAATCTGATATAGATATTCCAAACTCTGTTGCTTTTTTTAAAAGAAATGAACAAACTGGTTTTGCAAACACGTATCCTGCATGATTTCTCCTCCACATCAATACAGGATTCCCCCTATCAAAATGAGCATGTTCTTCTCTGACAACCCCATTATTTACAAAAACATCATTACAATAATGATTAAAGTTTGCATCATGGAAATCAAGAATGCCATCTGTAACATCCAAAACATTTCTTCTTAGATCAGTTCCTGTTTTTGGGGTGTCAGAAGTTGAAAGAAAAGTTATTTGATGTGGTTCTGATCTTGCTACACTCACTAGATTATTTATCCTTCTTCCTATATCCCTTGGAAATGGTTCTTCTCTTGTTATTTCGTATCTTAATATCTTTCTTGGTTTCATAATTTTTTATTATTATTATGCTTTTTAAATCTTTCCATTTGTAACCTTTTAATAGTGATAAATTTTATTCCATGTTTCTTTTATTACAAATTCTGCTATTGGCTTAAGATTAATAATATCTTCTTGATTATATTGTATGATTAAATCTAAGTATTCTTGATCTTGAGATGCGAGAAATGCCTTGTAGGCGTCAAATGGAGACCCTTTAAGATGAATTGGACGTTTAAGATTAAGAATATTTTCTATTTCTTTTAAACCGCCTTTGTAATTAAGATTGATACATAATTGTTTTAAGTCAATATGTGGGATTTTAATTTCTAATTTTAGCACTTTCTTTAACATTGGAATATCATAAGTTAAGCCGTTAAATGTAATTAATAGTTTATATTTATTAATTTCTTTTTCTAGATTATTTTTATCTATGTTAATATTTTTTATTAAAGTTTTTGTTTCATAACCATCAAATAAACCGACTAGTAAGATATCTCTCTTTGAAAATGGTTCAATATCTAGGAATAATAAAGAATCTTTAAAATAAGAATATAATCTAAACATATGTTTTTGCTTTAGATGTTTAATAAAGAATGATAAATCTTCTTCAAGTAAGGATTGTTTTGCTTGTTTTATTAGTTCATTGTAAATTAATTTATTTTTATCTGAAATTCCTTTTATTTTATTTGTAGAAAGAAATTTATTCCAATTTGTAACTCCTTGTTTCCAGATAGATTGCTCTTTTTTAATGCTAATCTTTGGTAGAAAGATGAATGAGTTTTGTATCATGAGATTAGTAAGTTAGATATGTTTATTTATTTAATTGTTTATGAACACTTCTCATCTCATGAAAATGTGTGCATAAAGCTTATAAATAGATATTAAGGAATAATCTTGAATTCTTATGATAAGTTTTATGAAGGAACCTTGGAAGAGTGAACAGATAGTCAAGTTACTTAATCCTATAGTAAAAGAGTGGTTTTTTAGCAAATTTAAGGATTTTAGCGAGCCGCAAAAGTATGCTATAGGGCCGATACATAATGGAGAAAATATATTGGTAAGTGCGGTGACTGGATCTGGCAAAACGTTAACTGGATTCTTAACTGTTTTAAATGAGTTAATAACATTGAGTGATAATAATCTATTAGAAAATAAGGTTTATTGTATTTATATAAGTCCTTTAAAATCGCTCAATAATGATGTGGAATTTAACTTAATAACTCCTTTAAAAGAAATGGAAGAGCAAGCTAAGAAAAAATTTAATATTAAAGTTAGTGTAAGGACTGGAGATACAACAGCTACTGAAAAGCAAAAGATGTTGAAAAGTGTGCCGCATATTATAATAACAACTCCTGAATCATTGGCTATAATGTTGACTTCTTATAAATTTAGAGAATTATTAAGGGATGTTAAATATGTTATTGTAGATGAAGTTCATGCTCTGGGTGATAATAAAAGAGGGGTTCATCTATCTTTGAGCTTGGAAAGATTAAATTTACTTACAAATAAAGAATATGTAAGAATAGGATTGGGAGCTACAATTGAACCTTTAGAAGAGATTGCGGGATTTTTAGTTGGAATTGGAAGAGATTGTAAGATTGCTAATGTTGATTTAAGCAAGAAAATGGATATTAAAGTTTTAAGTCCAGTTCCTGATTTAATAAATGTTAATGCAAGAACATTACATCATCAACTTTATACTTTGATTGATAATCTAATACAAGAACATAGAACTACATTGATATTTACAAATACAAGAAGTGCGACTGAGAGAGTTATTCATCATTTGAAGGAAAAATTTCCTAAAAGTTATACTGAAAATATAGGGGCACATCATGGAAGTTTAAGCAAGAGCCATAGATTAAGTATAGAGAAAAGAATGCGAAATGGAGAATTGAAGGTTTGTGTTAGTTCGACCAGCTTAGAATTAGGGGTTGATATTGGGTATATTGATTTAGTAATAATGCTTGGAAGTCCTAAGAGTGTTGCTAGAAATTTACAGAGAATCGGTCGTAGTGGACACTCCTTACATGAAACAATAAAAGGTAGATTAATTGTTATGGATAGAGATGATTTAATTGAATGTGCTGTGATGCTTAAGGACTCTTTAGAAAGAAAGATAGATAGAATACATATTCCTGAAAATGCTTTAGATGTTTTAGCTCAGCAAGTTAATGGGATAGCAATTTCTGATCAGATGAAGATAAGTGATGTGTATAAAACTATTAAGAAAAGTTATTGCTATAGAAATCTAGATTATAAAGAATTTTTAGAGGTTATTAATTATCTAGCTGGGAATTATATTAGTTTGGAAGATAGAAATATCTATGGAAAAATATATTACAATGAAGAAACTGGTATGATTGGAAAGAGAGGGAAGATGGGAAGAGTTATTTATATGACTAATATTGGAACTATTCCAGATGAAAGTTTTATTCAAGTTAAAATTAATGAGCAAATAATTGGGAGTTTAGATGAAGGATTTTTGGAAAGATTAAAACGAGGAGATATATTTGTTTTAGGTGGAAATACTTATGAATTTTTATTTGCTCGTGGACAGGTAGCTCAAGTAAGAAATGCTATAGGAAAACAACCTACTGTTCCTTCTTGGTTTAGTGAAATGTTACCTTTAAGCTTTGATTTAGCAAGTGATATTGGGAAGTTTAGAAGATTGATGGAAGAAAAATTTAGAAATAAGAGAAGTAAGGAAGATATATTAAAATTTATTAATGAATATTTATATGTTGATGAGAATTCAGCTGAAGCTATTTATGGATATTTTAGAGAGCAATATTTATTTATGAAGGAAATTCCAAGTGATAAGAAATTAATTGTCGAAAGATATAATGAGGAAGGAAGGAAATATTTTATTTTTCATACAATATATGGAAGGAGAGTTAATGATGTTTTATCTAGAGTTGTTGGATTTGCAATTGGAAGAATACAGCATAGAGATGTTGAGATTGGAATAAGCGATAATGGATTTTATGTTGCTTCTATTAAAGATATACAAGTTTTAAGAGCTTTTAAGTTAATTAAAAGCAAGGAAATTTATGATGTTGCTAAGAAAGCTATTGAGAAGAGTGAGATATTAAAAAGAAGGTTTAGACATTGTGCAACAAGATCATTGATGATACTAAGACAGTATAAAGGAAAAACAAAAAGAGTTGGAAGACAGCAAGTTTCTAGCATGATATTATTAAGTGCGGTAAAGAGAATAGATGAGAATTTTTGTATATTGAAGGAAGCTAGAAGAGAAGTTTTAGAAGATTTAATGGATATTGAAAATGCTAAGATAATAATTAAGAAAATAGAAGATGATGAAATTAAAGTTAAGGAAATTGAAACTTCTAGTCCAAGCCCTTTTGCTTTTAATTTAGCTTCTCAAGGTTATAGTGATGTTTTGAAAATAGAAGATAAGATTGAATTTCTTAGAAGAATGCATAATAGAGTGTTGAATAAGATTGGAGATAAATTTGTTAAAGAAAAGGAATTTGATTACAAAGATGTTTGGAATAAAGCGGAAGAGAAGAAAGAACAAGAAAGAGATGAGAAAGTAGATGAATTAAAAACAATGGCTTACAATCTTAAACATGTTCCATTTAGAGTTAAGGAAGAGATTGTTGAGTTAGTTGTGAATAATAAAGAATTAAGTGATGATACAATAGAAGGATTAAAGAAGTGGAAGAGTGAGATTAATAAAAATTGGCCGAAGGAGTTGAGGAAAGCTGTTTTTGAGAAAGTGAAAGTTTAATGCCACTTAGATAAAGATTATTAATATTCCTGCAATCATTATGATAAATAGTATGGTTTTTTTAACAATGCTCTCTCTAGATATATTTTCCTTGAATATATTTGGAAAAAATTTAGATAATAACACTGCATAGATTAAAACAAATATCGGTTGAAATGAACTAAATACCTCTACTAATGTAACTGATGCTATAGATATTGCAAATGTTAAACCAGCAGATCCGCCAAATGTTAAAAATTCCTCTAAGATAAAAAGGAAAAAACTTGATTTAAATTGTTTTATTTGTAATTTAATATCTTCTCTTACTTTAGGAATAAAAATTAATGGAATAATAAAAATAAATGAGAATATTGAGGCCCATGTAAATCCTGTGCCCCAACTCATAAAATTAAAAATGTATTTATATACTACTACTTCAACTGCTAAGATAAATGAACATAATATCATCCAATAAAAGGAGGAATTTATTCTAAATTTATTTTTTCCATTAATAGCGAGTAATGCTCCACTAATGATTATAATAAAAAACCCAAGATACTGTTTTAATGTGAGCATTTCACCAACAAAAAAGAATGCTAAAATTGGAACAAAAATCTTTCCTAATGAAAATAGGGAAACCACAATTGAAGTTTCATCTTCTTTAAGAGATTTATAATAAGGATATAAATAACCCACACTAGTAAATCCTAAAATAATAAAAAATGGTATTTGTTTTATAGTTATCATGGATGGAAAATCCAATAGAAAGATTATTGGAAGAAAGAAAATATTTGTAAGAGACGCATAAAAAATAAGTGTGGTTGTTCTTTTAAATAGATTATTTATGAAATTATTATCAAGGATATTAGCAAATCCGTGTAAAATTGGTTCTAATAAAGCAAATATTATCCATAACATAATATCAAGTATATTATATTACTATAAAAATATATGGTAACCAATATAAAAAGACTTAAAAACTAATCGTTTGAATTAAGTTGATGTCATTTTTAAGCAATCTGTTTGGTGATATAGCAGGATGGATAATTAATGTAATTGGTATTTTTGGTTATTCTGGTATTATTTTTTTGATGATAATAGATAGTATGCCAACTCCTGTTCCTTCTGAATTGATAATGCCGTTTGCGGGATATTTAGTAAATCAAGGGAAGTTTAATTTTTTTATGGTTGTAACTGCTGGAGCTATTGGAAGTTTAATTGGAAGTTTAATTTTTTACTATGTAGGCTTACATGGTGGGAGGAGATTTGTTAAGCATTTTGGTAAATGGTTTTTTTTAGATCAGCAAGATTTAGATGATGCTGAGAATTATTTTAAAAGGAAAGGAGAGAAGATGATATTTATTTCAAGGTTTGTTCCTATTGTTAGGAGTGTTATTTCAATACCTGCTGGAATGGCTAAGATGCATGCTAAGAAATTTATGTTATATACCTTCTTTGGAGCCTGGATTTGGAGCTTTATACTAACTTTAGCTGGTTATTTACTAGGAAAGAATTGGGATAAGATTAATGTTTATAGTGATCAGATAAGCTTAGTTGTTTTGATAGCTGGGATCATTGTTTTAATACACTTTATTAGAAGACATATAATAAAAAAGAAGAATATGATTGTTGATGAATAAAATTATTTTAAAATTTTTGCGCGACGTACCCCAAGACCATCATACGAGTCGCCAGGAAACCCGTTGCAGCTGAAGTAAGCCCCACCGGAATCAGCACCGAACCTCGAGACTCTTCCGGTAATTGGTGCATAAAAATATGCTTCTTCGCTAGTATTATTTACATTGGTTACAAGTCCTGTTTTTCTATCTGTATCTTCTAAATTAAACCATCCGTTAGATTTTGAGATTTTAGCTGGAATTTCTTCTGAAAATAAAGGTTTAAGAACTCCGTTATCTAATCTATGCCCATAACTTATAATTATTCCATCCATATTAGCTTTTTCATCAAATTTAGCATCTAAATGTTCAGCTCTCCATCTTTGTTCCTTCCTTCTATTAAATATTTCTTCATATGCGTTTTCTATAACAACTTTATCAACTTCGCTTCCATCAGCATAATAAATTTTTTTCTTACCTTCCAAAAATTCTTTAAATCCAATTACATAATCTCTAAATTGATTTAGTGTAAGTTCTACATCTCCTTCTGTTAAAACTTTTTGTAATGTTTGATTCCAATCTAAGTTAAAATCTGTTTTATTTAATGCTACATATAATTTAATATCATCATCTCCTAATTTAGTCTCTAAGATTGTATAATTTCTTCCAAGTTTTATTTCTTCTTCTGTTTTATTTTTAGCATTATATCTAGCAATCTCTTCAGGCGTAAGATTACTATCTGGTAAGCTTGCTAATGCTTCATCAATTGTTTTCATAATTAAATTTGATTAATTTAGGATTTATAAAACTTTCTGTAGTAACTACTATAAAGTTATTTATATGATTCTATTTCATAAAAAGATATATAAGCAAGTAATTCATATTGAACTTATGCCAACGTTTCATTGCAATAGATGTGGATTTAAATTTACTCCTAAAAGCAAAACTAGAACTGCTCCGCCAAAAATATGTCCAAGCTGTAGTAAAGAAAATACTATGACGGATGTTAGTAATATAATGCAAGATATGTTGGATGAAATAGAATAGTTAAGTTTTTAATTCTAATCTTAAGGTAAAAACTATGGAAATATTGAAAGGAATTGAGATTGTTGATCTAGCTTTGTTTATTAAGAAAACTAAGAGTTTGATAATAGGGGATATGCATATTGGGAGTGGAGAGGCTTTTGAAGAAGGTGGATTATTAATACCCGTTTATAGTTTTAAAGATATAATCGATAGATTAACTAAGATAATTGATAAGACGAAACCCAAAGAGATTATTATTTGCGGTGATTTAAAACATGAATTTGGAAGGATAAGTAATCAAGAGTGGAGAGAGATATTACAATTAATTGATTTTTTAAAAGGAAAAGCTAATTTAATAATAATAAAAGGAAATCATGATGCTATACTTGAGCCTGTTGTAAAGAAAAGAGGAATAAAACTAGTTGATTTTTATAAAATTGATGATATCACATTATTGCATGGGGATAAAGTTTTGTTAAATGCCTTAGATTGTAAAAAAATAATAATGGGCCATGAACATCCAGCTGTTACAATAAAGGATGGAGTTAAAAGAGAAAAATTTAAATGTTTTTTGAAGGGTAAATGGAATGATAAAATTTTAATAGTTTTATCTAGTTTTAATCTATTAAGTGAGGGAAGTGATATCACAAGAGAAAAAATGTTAAGTCCATTTTTAAATCAGGATTTAGGAAATTTTGAGGTTTATATTATTGGCGATAAGATTTATAATTTTGGAAAGGTGAAAAATTTATGAGTTTTTTAAGTAAGATTTTTGGAAGGAAAGAAGAGATTCCTGTAAGTGTTGAAATAAAAATTGGAAATTTAAAAAATTGGTTGTTTGAAAATGTGGTTGATTTAAAAAGATTAAATAAGTTATATGAAAGAGTTAATTTAAATATTATAAAAATTAAGAAAAACTTAGAAGATCTTGATAATGTTATTTTTGTTGATGGTGCAGATGTAAGATTAAAGGGAAGAATTAGTGATAGAATAAATTCGTATAAAAAACAAGTTAATATTTTTTTAAATAAGGTAGAAAATTTAGATAAAGAAAAATTTAAGGATTATTGCTATCATTATTTTTTACTGGCTGATGATTTTAATAAGGCTAGTTTGCAAAGTTTTTATATGATTCAGGCTGTTTTTCCAAATAATATAAAAAATGTTGGGGCTTCTTTAAGTGAATTAGATAATAATTTTAAAGAAATAAAGCACTTAGTTTATGGACAAAATTTTGAAGATTTTGATAATATATTAATTAAGATAAATGAATTTAATGAAAACCAAAAGATTTTTGATGATTTAAATGAAAAATATAACAACAAACTAAAAGAGTTAGAAGAATTTAATAAGGAAATAGATAATTTAGAGAAGAAAAGAGCTAGTTTTGAAGAGAGTGACATTTATAATGAAATAAAGAAATTAAAAAAAGAAGAAGATGAATTACAAACTGAAAAAACTGTATTAAACTCTATTTTAATAGATTTATTTGCACCTTTAGATAGGGTTATGAAAAAATATGAAAGATTGGATGAAAAATCTGTTGTTATTAATTATAATAAAGGTTTAAGTTATTTATTTGAAGATAAAGAATTTTTAATAGTTAATGAATTAATTAAGATAAAAGACAATATTAACAATCTTGAAAGTGATGAAAAGAAAAAAGAAAAAGCAATCAACCGTATTAATGAGATTAATAATGAAAAATTAAGTAAACTGGTTGAAAGATGGAATAAAATTAACAATAGGATTAATGAAATTAATGACATTTTAATGAAAAATGAAACTTCAAAATTAGGGATTGGATTTAATTATAGAATATCTACATTGAAGGTTAAAATTGAAAGATTGAATGAAGAAATATTAAAATTAAACAAAAAAGAAATCAAATTTAATAAAGAAGAATATTTTAATTGGTTAAATAAAAATGCAAAAAATTTAACTGGAATTAATGTATATATCAAAAATTAACCAATATAATTTTTGTCTTTTATCTTTTCTGTTTTCATTAATTGTGGCATTGGTATATGTGGTGGAAGATTAACTTCTTGAGAAAGTGAAAGTGCTCTTATATTGCACCTTGCTAATATCCCATTAAATAATTGTTCTAAAATCTTTTCTGGAATTATGCTTAATTTTTTCTCTTTGCCCCACTTTTTCATTATTTCTTTTATTATTTTAGGATCTTCTAATAATAATGCGTGTCCTGTAAAAGATATGTGTCCTATACCTGGTTCGTAGTTAACTCCATATTTAAAAGATACTCTTAAAACCTCGTTAGCATTTGCTATGGGAAGTTTTTCATCTGAAATATCAGATATATCTATATTTGGTTTTATTTCCATATTTTGTTGAATTCCTTTTTTTCTTTCAACTTCTATTTTGTCAAAATTTAATCCTATTATTGGCATAAAATTAATTTAATAGAAGTTTATATAAAGCTTTTGGATTACATTGCTTCAGGAAGGTCAATGCCCAATAGATATGTAGCATTTTTTATTACTTGTTGATAGGATTTGATTAATGTTAATCTGAAGTTCATTAATTCCTTATTTTCTTGAATAACCTTGCATTTATGATAGAATTCATTTGATAATTGGGCTAATTCTAAGCAATAATTTGCCATTATATGTGGTTGATAGTTTTTGAGAGTTTGTTCTTCTATATCTGGAAATTCTGACATTTTTTTTATTAATTGGAATTCTTCTTCTATTATTTCTTTATTGGTTGTTAATATTTTATATTTTTTAACTTTTTTTAATATTGAACTTGATCTTGCATATGTATATTGGATGTATGGTGCTGTGTCTCCTTCAAAAGATAAAGCATTATCTATATTAAATATTATATTTTTATCTGATGAATTCTTTAATATTGAAAATTTTATTGCTCCATAAGCAATTATCTTTGCAGTTTTATCAGAAGGTTTATGTTTACGTTTTTTTATTTCTTGTTTTGATTTTGTTAATGCCTCTTTCATTAAATCTTCTAATAGAACAACATCCCCTTTTCTTGTGGCCATCTTCTTTCCAGATTCTAATAATATAAAAGAATAATGTATAACTTCTGGAGCATCTTCTTGGATTAATGATAAAGATGTTTTAAGCTGTTGAAAATATAATTTTTGGTCTTCTCCCAAGACAATAATATTCTTTTTTGCTCTTTTCATTTTTTCTATAGTATAGGCAAAATCTCTTAGTATATATAATGAAGTTTTATCTGATCTTGTTAAAACAAGAACTGGGTTTTTTGTAGGTAAATCAAATCCTTCTAAGCTTAATATTAAACGTCCTTCTTCGTCTTTTGAAACTTTTCCTGTTTTTTCTAATCTAGAAAGAATTTTTTGTTGATCTTTGTTCCAAATATATTTTGATTCATAGTCAAAATAATCATAATTTATTCCAAAATCTTCCAAGATATTTTTTTGTCCTTTTATGCAGATATCAACTATCTTTTTAAACTTAGATTTAACGCTTTTGTTTCCTTTTTCTAATTGATTGAGTAAATTAAAAACTTCTTTCTCTAATCTTGGATTTTTTTCTATCTGTTTGTTTATTTTAATATAAGAAGATAGTAATTGTGAAAATGTTGGTGTTTTATTCTTGCAGGCTAATACTAACATTGCAATTTGCTTTCCCACATCATTAACAAAATAGTGTGTTTCTGTTTTATAATTTTCAAATTTTAATAATCTTGAAATGGAATCTCCGATAATTGCATTTCTTGCTCTTCCAACATGGGGGGAAGCATTTGGATTAATACTTGTATGTTCGATTAATGCTTTTTGTTTTTTACCTATATTGTGACTTCCAAATTTATCTTTTTCTTTGAGAATCTTTTTTAATGTTAAATCTATTAGTTTTGATTTATTAATAAAAAAATTAAGATACGGACCTTTTACCTCTACCCTTTCTATGAAATCATTTTTAATTATCTTTTTTGATATATCTAAAGCTATTTCGATTGGGCTTTTTTTAAGGTCTTTTGCTAGTGTAAAACAAGGAAAGGAAAAATCTCCGAGTTCTCTAGAGGGTGGAATTTCTAAGTTTATTTCTGTATTAATGTTTGTTGATTTTTTAATTTCATCGATAATATGTTGTTTGAATTCTTGCATAAAAATAATTTAAAAGTTAAGTATTTAAATCTATCTTCTCGTTTTTATTTTTTTTAGAATATTATGGTGGTTTTTCCAAACTAAAGCTTCGATTAAAACCTCTTCTATTCTTGTTACAGGGATTATCTGAATTTTCTTTTCATTTTCTTTTGATAATATTATATCTTTTTCATTTGGTTTTGGAACTATAACTCTTTTAATTCCTGCATTTATTGCTGCTTCTACTTTTGTTGTTACTCCACCAATGGCTAAAACATCTCCTCTTACAGATAGTGAACCTGTCATTGCTGTATCTTGTCTTATTGGAATGTTTTTTAATGCTGATATTATTGCTGTCGCAACTGCTATAGATGCTGAATCTCCTTCTACACCTTCATGGGTTTGGATAAATTGTATGTAAATGTCATATTTTTCTTTTATATCTTCACCAAAGAATTTTAATATAATTGCAGATACATTTTTTATTGCTTCTTTTGCTATTTCTCCCAATTGTCCTGTTGCTATAAATTCTGCTTTTTTACCACCAAGAGTTACCTCTGATTCTATTGGAAGAACTATTCCAGAATAGGATGATCCTGAACCTATAACTGCCAAACCATTAACTCTTCCTACTTTCTCGCCTTGTGTTATTATTACTTCATATTGTTTTTTATTTTCAATATATTTATCTGCTATCTGTTTTTCTAAAGTTCTTGCTAGTTTTTTTGCTCTTAAAATATGGTCTCTTGTTGTAATTTTAGCGCCTTCTTCCAAGGCAAGATCTCCTGCTGCTCTTATTATTCCTCCAAGCTCTCTAAGGTGTAATGTTAATTTTCCTGCTCTTCCCGATCTCTTTTTTGCTTCTTCTATTATTTCTATAACGGCTTCCCGATTAAAATGAGGTATTTTTCCATCTTTAATTACTTCTTGTGCTACAAAATAAACTAATTTATTTCTATTATCAATTGTATCTTCCATTACATCATTCATATAAATTTCATAACCATAACCCCTGATTCTTGATCTTAATGCTGGGTGAAGATGTCTTACTGTTTCTAGGTTTCCTGCTGCTACCAATATAAAATCGCATGGAACAGGTTCACTTCTTACCATTGCCCCTGATGAGCGAGCTGATTGTCCTGTTATTGGATAACGTTTTTCTTGCATTGCAGATAGTAATTCTTGTTGTGAGTGTGGTTTTAATGTAGCTATTTCATCTATAAATAAAACACCACCATTAGCTCTATGAATCATTCCTGGAACAAGTCTTTCAAATGCAGGGGTGCCTAAACCTCCACTTTGAAGAGGATCATGAAGTACATCTCCAAGTAAGGCCCCTGCGTGAGCTCCTGTTGCTTCGATAAATGGAGCTTTTTTCTCTTGAGATGTGTCAATCAATAATTTTGGAACTTGAATTTTATCATTTCTTGACATTCTTCTTCCTACATTAATAAAAATTGCAAAGGATGCTATGAATATCATTGATCCTATTAATGAAGCTGCTGCTAAAATATCTCCATATTCTTTTCTAACCCACCAAGGTGTGATTATTGCTAATATTAATAAAATAAAGAACAATATATTCTGGTTTTTAAATGAACTCATTGCCTGTATTTTTGCTTTTGTAATTAATTCCTTGCCTTTACCTTTTGGAAGGGTTCTTATTAAGGGCAGATTGTCATCATTTAAATTTGGAAATGCTAGAATATCTACTAATTTTTCTTTTGGTATGAGTTCAGAAAGGCCTTGGCCAATCATGGATTTTCCTGTACCTGGTTCTCCTATTAAAAGAACGTGTCTTCTTTGTTTTGCTACTTTCTTAATTATATTAACTGCTTCGTTTTGTCCGATTATTTGCTCTATAATCTTTTCGGAAACTTTGATTTCTTTGGTAGAATTGAATTTTAAGTTTGTCATATCATATTATTAATAAAAGAAATATTTAAAAAGCTTTGTTTTAATATATATTATATAATATCTTCTTCAGATACTACAATAAAATCACCTATTGCAATAACAGATGAATAGGGTATTAATAAATTTCCTATATTATCTCTTTCAAGTTCAAGACCTTCTGTAAATCCAGTTGGATTTTTAAGAACAATCTGTATTAATTCTCCTGTTCTTGTTTCAAAAGTTAAATTACCAACCTCTCCAAAGCGTTTTCCTGATTTTGTTACAACTGTTTTTCCAACTAGTTGTCTTGCATATCTTTTGTCATCTTCTGGCATTTTATTATATGGAAGATTAACATATTTATAAACCTTTCTGCATATGTTTATCTATTTTGATGAAGATATATGGTACCCACACACCCCTATTTCGTATGGAAATATTTGGTTTATTTTTAGATGTTTATTTTATTGAATATTTCCTATGGAAGGTTTATTCTTTATTTAATTTCTGTTTTATAAACCATATTTATAGATGTGATTATTTGCTTTTAAAATATAGAACATATAATTTATTACTTAATAAATGTTAAATCTTTAATTTGGTGTTATAAGGTTTGTAGATATAATATAATTAAATTTTAAATCTTCTTTATTTTATTATCTTTTTAAGCTTTTCTATATTATATAATCTATATTATTTAATTTATATTTATAAATATACTTTTTGTAGTGTTACTCTTCAATAGTTCTATAAGAAACCATGGTGTTCATTTAAAGTAGTTATGAAAGTTTTTATTTAGAAACATTATTTTAACCTTCCATAGGAAATATAGGTCAGGGTGTGTATATTTTATGATAAGAATAAATAAAAAGAAAAAAGAGGTGTATTAATATATGGGAGAAAAAAATTTAGGTGGTTTTTTTGAGACTTTTTTAAAAAAAGATCCAATATTTATCAATAAAAAAGTTTTACAAGCAGGTTATACTCCTGAAACAATTCCACATAGAGAAGAACAAATTCAACAAATAGCAAGTATATTAGCACCTTGTTTAAGATTAGAAAAACCAAGCAATTTATTTCTTTATGGAAAATCAGGAAGCGGTAAAACATTAAGTATTAAATATGTTATGAATCAACTTCTAGAAACATCTAAAAATAAAAAAATACCATTAGGAATTTATTATATTAATTGTAAATTAAAAAGGGTTGCCGATACAGAATATAGATTGATTGCAGAATTAGCAAGACAACTTGGAATTGAAGTTCCAGCAACAGGTTTGCCTACAGATGGAGTTTATAAATTATTCCTTCAAGGAATTCACAATGATAAAAAGATTATAATATTAATTTTAGATGAAATTGACCAACTAGTTACACGAGCTGGAGATGAGATATTATATAATTTAACAAGATTAAATTCAGAATTAAAAGATGTAGAAATTTCTATAGTGGGAATATCAAATAGTTTAATGTTTACAGATGATTTAGATCCAAGAATTAAAAGTTCATTGTCTGAAGAAGAGATAAATTTTCCACCTTATAATGCAATACAAATTCAAGATATATTAAAGGGAAGAGCAAAAGAGGCATTTAGAAAAAATACAATTGATGAAGGTGTTGTTGAAAAATGTGCAGCTTATGCAGCAAGAGAACATGGAGATGCAAGAAGGGCATTAGAATTATTAAGAGTAGCAGGAGAGTTAGCTGAAAGAAGCAATGGTTTAAGAATAAATATAAAAAGTATAGATGAGGCTGAAGAAAAAATAGAGAAAGATAGGGTTTTAGATGCAGTTCACACTCAACCAAAACAATTTCAATTAACTTTATTGAGTATATTGAGCTTAGGAAATGGAGAAGATAAGGCAATATTTACAGGAGATATTTATGAAATTTATGGTAAATTATGCGAGCAAGCTGGATTAAAACCCTTAACACAGAGAAGAGTTGGAGATATTATTTCTGAATTAGATATGATGGATATAATTAATGTAAAGGTAATAAGTAAAGGAAGATATGGAAGAACAAGAGAGATAAGGTTAGCAATACCAACATCTACAATTCCAAACATAAACCAAACAATTAAAGAGGCATTAAATTTATGACTATTGAAGATAGAAAAAAGATAGTAGAAACTTTTTTAGATAATGGATTTCTTTTAAATCCAGATTTATTAAACCAAGATATCGGATTTTTTAAAAATAATATTAATTTTCTAAATACGGAAGATAAACCAATCGTTTTAGATAAAAATCTTTTATTATCTTTAGATAAAATTAAACAAAATATAAATTGGAAGGAATTTGAAAGAGCAAAAGTCTTAGTTGAAAAAGGTAAAGATTCTATAATCTATAAAACATTTTCTAATATTTTAGAATATAATTTAGATGAAAATAAAGAACAGGAAGAAAAGAAGAGTGAAGAAGATGTATTGGGTGTTTCAGAAATTTTAGAAGAGGAAAAAGATCTAGAGAATAATGTTATCCTTTTAAAGATATATAAAGAAGATTATAAAAAAAGAGAAATTCAGGATTTTGTTATATATTATAACAAAAGATTTGAAGCATTAAAAAAGATATTAATTGGAAGACCAGAATTACAGAATGTAACATCTATAAATAGAATATTAACAAAGACAAATAGAGAAGAAGTATCTGTTATAGGAATAGTTAGTGATAAAAACGAAACAAAAAATGGAAATATATTAATCTCATTAGAGGATACAACAGGAATTATTAAAGTTTTAATTAGTAAGAATAGAAGTGAACTCTTTAACTTCGGGAAAAATGTAGTGTTTGATGAAGTTATAGGAATTACTGGTGTTTCTGGTGGGCAGATTATATTTGCAAACAACATAATATTCCCAGAAGTTGCAATAAGTAATCATATTAAAAAAAGCCCAGATGAAGTTTATGCAGCATTTATTTCTGATATCCATGTAGGAAGCAAAAAGTTTTTAGAAGAGGAATTTATTAAATTTATAAATTGGCTTAATGGAAATGTTGGAGATGATAACCAAAAGAACATTGCTAAAAAAGTAAAATATTTATTTATTGTTGGAGATTTAGTTGATGGGGTAGGTGTTTATCCTGGACAAGAAGATGAATTATTAATAAAAGATTTGATTAAACAATATGAAAAATTTTCTGAATTAATTGACATGATAAGAAAAGATATAAAGTTAATAATATGTGGGGGGCAACACGATGCAATAAGAATGTCTGAACCTCAACCACCTTTAATGAGAAAATATGCAGAAACAGTTTATAAACTTTCAAACGTAATTTTGGTAAGTAACCCTTGTTTAGTAAACATACAATCTACAAAAGATTTTGAAGGGTTTAATATTTATATGTATCATGGAGCAAGCTTTCATTATTATGTTGATAATGTGGAATCTTTGAGGAATGCTAAAGAAAATCCAAGTAATACAATGAAATTTCTATTACAAAAAAGACATTTTGCACCAACACATAATTCCAATGTTTTTGTTCCAGATACAGAAGAAGATCCTTTAGTTATCGAAAAGGTTCCAGATGTTGTTGTTTGTGGAGATTCTCATAGATCTGCTATAGGTAACCATAACGGAATAATAATAATAAATTGCTCTTGTTGGCAATCCAAGACAGATTTTCAGGAAAAGGTGGGACATAATCCAGACCCGGCTAAGGTTCCAATATTAAATCTTAAAACAAGAGAGATAAAAATCTTAAAATTTGGTGATGAATAATGGAAATAAGTCAAGAATATCAGAAATATTTTTTAGAATTAAACAAGAAAGCAGATTTAGCATATGATATTGCCGAAAGAGCTAAAATTAAACATTATGACCCTGAAAATATTGTAGAGATTCCAAGAGCAAAAAACATGGCAGAAAGAGTAGAAGGATTAGTAAGTGCCGTTGCTCCGCAAATAATTAAAAGTGGAATTGTTGATAGGTTAGTAAATTTAGAAAAAGAATATGGAAAAGGTGATTGGAGGGTTGGATTTAAAATTTCTTTAGAGGTTGCACAGGAAAAATTTTGCAAATTTAAAGATAAACATGAAGCAATGGAAGTTGGTTTAAGAATAGGATTAGCGTTTTTAACAAATGGAGTTTTAGCTTCACCTTTAGAAGGATTTACTCAATTAAAAATAAAAAAAAGGAGAGATGGAAAAGAATATTTTTGTCTATTCTTTTCTGGACCTATAAGATCAGCTGGAACAACAGCAACATGTGTATTTGTATGCATTGCAGATTATATTAGAAAAAAGATGGGATATGAAAAATATGACCCTGATGAAAATGAAATAAAAAGGGTTGTAACTGAATTATATGATTATCATGAAAAGGTTACTAATTTACAATATTTACCAACAGAAGAAGAAGCTTATTTTATGATTAAAAATTTACCTATTCAAATTGATGGAGATCCAACTGAAAGGTTTGAAGTTAGTAATTATAAAAATATTGATAGAATAGAAACTAATAAAATAAGGGGAGGAGTATGTTTAGTTTTTGGAGAAGGTTTAACACAGAAGGCTGCAAAATTTTACGGCAGATTTTCTAAATGGATGGTTGAAATTGAGATGGATGACTGGAACTTTATTGAAGAATTTATTAAAATTCAAAAAAGAATTAAAGCTAAAGATAAAAAAACAGAAGATAATCAAAAGATCAAAATGGATTATACTTTTATCAAAGATATAGTTGCTGGAAGACCAGTAATAACCTACCCATTAAGGGTTGGAGGATTAAGGTTAAGGTATGGGAGGGGGAGAAATACTGGATTGAGTAGTACAGCAATACATCCAGCTACAATGATAGTATTAAATGGCTTTATTGCAATAGGAAGCCAATTTAAAATGGAAAGACCTGGAAAAGGATGTGTAGTTGGAGTTTGCGATTCAATTGAGGGACCTATTGTAAAATTAAAAAATGGAGATGTTATATTCTTAGATACAGAAGAAGAAGCAATAAAACATAAAGATCAGGTTAAAGAAATATTATTCTTAGGAGATATATTGATAAACTATGGAGATTTTTTTAATAGGGCTCATGTTTTAGTTCCTTCTGGATATTGTGAAGAATGGTATGTAAAAGAGTTATTATCAAAAGCTTCTGTTGAAGAGATTGTTAAAAAAAGCGGATTAAGCGAGAATCTTATTAATATGTTAATAAAATATCCGAGTTATACAAAAATTAGTTTTAATGAAGCTTACTCTTTATCTAAATTATTTGATATTCCATTACATCCTAGATTTACATACCATTGGAAAGATTTAGAAAAAGGAAATGTTAGCGATTTATTAAATTTTTTAAAGAAGGTTGTTGTTAATAATGAAGAAGATAAATTAATAGTTCCATATAATGATGATAAAAATGGTAAAAGAATATTAGAGGTTTTGGGAATACCTCATAAATTTGTGACTAAGGAATATGTTGTTATTGAAGGAGATTTTGCTAAAGCTTTAATGTTAAACTTAAATTTTCTACAGAAAGATTTTGATTATGATGTTTTATTAGGAAGATTAGAACTTTCCCATGATACTTTAGAATTTATTAATAAATTAAGTGAAATAAAAATTAAAGACAAATCTGGAATATGCATTGGGGCAAGAATGGGAAGGCCTGAAAAGGCTAAAGTAAGAAAATTAACAGGAACCCCACAAATATTATTCCCTGTTGGAAGCGAAGGAGGAAAATTTAGAAGTTTTCAATCTACTATGGAATTTGGAAAAATTACAGGAGATTTTCCGATAAATTACTGCAATAAATGCGACAGCGAAACAATATACTTTGTTTGTGACAAATGCGATACTATGGCTGAAAAAAGGTATTATTGTAAAGAATGTAATAGAACAATGAAAGAAGAAAAATGTAAATATCATGATAAAAATGCAATTTATAAAAATCAAACAATTGATATTAATAGATATATTGAAAATGCTAAGAAGAAACTAAATATCAAAGAAATACCAGATTTAATCAAAGGGGTTAGGGGGACTAGTAATGAAGAACATATTCCTGAACATCTAGTAAAAGGAATTTTGAGAGCATTTCATAATTTGCCCGTAAATAAAGATGGAACAATAAGATATGATATGACCGAGGCTGGATTAACTCATTTTAAACCAATTGAGATAGGAACAGACATCAAAAAGTTAAAAGAACTTGGATATGAAAAAGATATATATGGAAATGAATTAAATGATGGAAATCAAATATTGGAATTAAAAATACAGGATGTTGTTTTGCCTGCTTCTACTGAATCTGGAGATGAAGGAGCTGATATTATACTATCAAGAATTGCTAATTTTATTGATGATTTATTAAATGGGTTGTATGGGGTTGAAAGATTTTATAATTTAAAAAAGAAAGAAGATTTAGTTGGACATCTAATAATAAGTCTAGCACCACATATTTCAGCAGGTGTTGTTGGAAGAATTATAGGATTTAGCAGGACGCAAGGTGGATATGCACATCCATTATGGCATTCTGCACAAAGGAGAGATTGTTTATATAGAGGTAATTTAATTAATGTTTATGATGGATTGAAATGGCAATCTGTCCCAATAGGAGAGTTTGTAGAATCATTTAATCCCATTAAAGAAGTTGATGAATTTGGCACTAGAGTAGCTTCACTCAATAATTATAGCACAATAACATTGAATAAAATTACTGGAAGAACTGAAATTAAAAAAATATTGGAAGTTTCAAAACATTTAAACACTAAATTAATAAAAATTGATTTTGAAAATGGACGAATACTTACTTTAACACCAAACCATAAAGTTTATGTTAAAACACTTTCAGGAATACAAAAAAAAGCAGCTTATTTGCTAGGAAAAGAAGATTTAGTAATAACCCCTTTTAATATTAATATTCCATCTAAAGATATAAAGAAAATAGATACATTAAATTTGAATGTACATAATTTAATGATAAGAAATATAAAGAAACCTAAAGTTCAATGGAATAAGAAATATGGAAATTTTATAGCACGAAATAGCTATCCAATATCTTTTTTTAAAGAAAATAAAATTAATCTACCGAAAAATTCATTTGTTGGGATAAAACGAGATCATATAGATATACCCAGATTTATAAAATTGACACCGGATTTATTATATTGCATTGGATTATATATTGCAGAAGGATACGCAAGGAAAAATGACTCTAAAAAAGGATTTTATCAAATAAACTTTTCAGCAGAGGAGCAATTTATTAGGGATAGAATAATGAATACCTTTAAAAGAGAATTTTCATTATACCCCTCCCAAATAACAGAAGAATCTATTATTTATTCAAGTAGATTATTATATTCCTTATTCGTAGATTATCTTGGTTGCGGGACTAGGGCACTGGAAAAGAAAATTCCTGCCATATTACTTTCATTACCTAAAAAAAGAATAAAATATTTATTGCAGGGATATTTTGATGGTGATGGTTCTGTTAGTTTAAGCGATAATAGGATAACTTGTGACACTATAAGTGAGATTCTTTTAGAAAACCTTTACTTTGTTTTTGCTAGATTTGGGATTTATATTAAAAGATATAAATATTCCAAAAAACCGGGACCATTAGTCAGAAAATTTTATGAAAGAAAAGGTAGAGAAATACCAACCTTTACAATAACTAAAGTAACTATTCCAAGCAACTTTACAAAAAAATTCTATAATGAGATAGGTTTTAGTTTACCTAGAAAACAGATAATTCTTAAACAAATTGCATCTCAAAAATTTAATGGAACTAAAATAAAATTAGATGAAAAAAATGCTTATTTAAAAATAAAATCCATAAAAGAATTAAATGCAGATACAACTTATTGTTTGAATGTAGAAGAGAATCATAATTTTATAGCAGGGGATATTGCAGTTTCGAATTGTGATGGTGATGAGTGCGGATTTATGCTATTGTTAGATGGACTATTAAACTTTTCAAGAAAATTCTTACCAGCACACAGAGGAGCAACACAAGATTCACCCTTAGTATTAACTACAAATATTATAGCAAGTGAGGTTGATGATATGGTTTTTGATATGGATATTGTATTTGAATACCCCTTAGAGTTTTATGAAGCTTGTGAACAATACAAAATGCCTTGGGATATTAAAATTGATCAATTAAAAAATAGATTAGGGACCGAAAAACAATACGAAGGATATGGATTTACACATCATACAACTAATTTAAATTTTGGAGTAAGATGTAGCGCTTATAAATTTTTACCGACTATGATGGAAAAAGTTAGGGGCCAAATGGAATTAGCTGAAAAAATAAGGGCTGTTGATGAAAATGATGTTGCTAGGTTAGTTATAGAAAGACATTTTATAAGAGATATAAGAGGAAATTTAAGAAAGTTTTCTATGCAGGAATTTAGATGTGTTAATTGCAATGCTAAATATAGAAGACCGCCTTTGATAGGAAGGTGTTTGAAATGTGATGGAAAAATTATATTTACAATAAGTGAGGGGAGCATAATAAAATATTTAGAACCGAGTTTTGAATTAGCAAGAAGATATGTTTTACCAAGTTATTTACAACAAAGCTTAGAATTAACTAAATCAAGAATAGAAAGTTTGTTTGGAAGGGAAGATGAGAAACAAGAAGGATTAACGAAATGGTTTTAGTTAGGTTTATAATTTTTTCTTATTACTAAAAAATATGCCAGTAACACCATTTCATTGGAGTGTTTTAATATTAGGGATGATATTCTTTGATATATTTTATATTCCAGCATTATTTTTGGGAAGCACATTAATGGATATAGAACCAATATATTACCATTTCATTGGTGGAGTGCATGATGGATACACACATAAATTCTTTCACACATATATTGGAACCACAATTGTCGGAGCATTTGTTGCTGCAGTTTTACTTATTTATAGAGATAAGATTGATAAAAAATTAAGTGAATATAGAATTGGACAAGGACATTTAAGTAATGAAAAAATAATATTAAGTTCTTTAATAGGAGCATGGAGTCATGCATTTCTTGATAATATCACAAATTTTGGAATGAAACCTTTTTGGCCATTAAGTGATAATAATCCTTGGTATGGTATGGTAAGTTTAAATTTAGTGATCTTTATTACAGGAATTTTATTGTTTTTAATTTTATTAATTTATATTTACAGGATTTATAATGCTTAAAGCAAGAAAAATAAAATAACAGGTAATATCAAACAACCCATTAAATGACTTCTGTTTATTCCTTTTAAGGCAGGTAAAATTCCAATTGCTGTTGATATTATGAAAATAAGTAAACCAAGCCAACCGGAGATTATTGTTACGAGAATTGTTATGAAAGTTAAAATAAATATTGCAACCTTACTATAATCTAATCTCTCTATTAATCTTGAGAAATGTTTTGTTATAAATAATGTAATAAGGGTAGCAATTCCACCTACAATTAAAGTGATAGCTATGAATATCATTAAGTCATTCATTGTAAATGGATCTATAAATTTTGAAATAGCAATAATTGCTCCGTTTCTTGCTTTATCTATGGTATAAAGAGCCACAAAGGAGATTATCATTACTATTGTATTTATTGCCCCAACCATAAGCAGATAAGAATTAGCTTTTAATTTTCCTGTAATCGAAGATGCTAAAATGGCTGATTGGGATGCAGAAAAACCTGGAAGGAAACCAGTAAGAATAGAGGCTATTAAACTTCCACCCATAATTTTGGTTGTTTCTTTTTTATCTAAGCTAGGAGAGGAAAATATTTGTTTAGGAATTTTAATTTTATCTTTTAAACTTAACAATAATGAACTTGCTCCGAATAACCCAGATAATAATGGAAGTAAAGGCTGTTTAAGGTTCATGTTTAATACTATGATTCCAAATGCCCCAGATAATAAGAAAATTATTAATGAAAAGAACCATTTTGATTTATCTTTTATAATTAATATTAAAGAAGCAATGATTAAGATATAGGCAATATAATTTTGAATTGAAGAATATAGTGGATTTACTGTGAATAATAGTAATGGAATTAACAGGATGATTAAAATTAATCCTAGAAGTGAACCAATAACTGTTAACTTAATTGCTTCATAACCTTGGCCTTGCATTAACATTTTATGTCCTGGAAGAACATTTAATACAGTGTCTGCTTCAGGAGCTCCAAGGAAAATAGATGGAATTGCATCTGTAAATGTATGTACTATAGCCATTGATAGAATGAAAACAGCTAGGATTAATGGTGAAGTGTAATTAAGCAAGATTGGTGAAGCTGAGAGTAATAAAACAGAAACCAAATTAATATGAATTCCAGGAGTTATGCCTGTTATAATTCCAGCTAAACAACCAAGGATTATTGCTATTATTATTTCTATTATCATTAGTCATTCCTGTCACCTAATTATTTATTGATAAGAAGATTTATAAATTTAACTGCATTATAATTTATATGGAAATTCTTAAAGATATTACTAAATTAACAAAAAGAAATTTTAAAAAATATATATCTTTAGGTTCTCTAATAACAGGTCTTTTTTTAGCTGGATGTAACGAAAAACCCAATCAACCACCAATAACACAAGAACCATTAAAACCCCTCATAGGTGCTCAAGGAAGGATAATATTTACAGAATATAATAGGGAAACAGGATATCCAAGTTACGATATTTGGATTGCCAATCCAGATGGAACAAATATTAAAAAATTAATTGATGGTAAGCAAATAGGCATATATCCAAGAATAAGATTTTCACCAAAGGGAGATTTAATAACTTTTAAAGGAAGGGATGATAATCATAAAATCATTGATTTAGATGGCAATATATTACATGAATTTAAAGGAAGGCTATATAGCGAGCAAGATTTTGTTTGGTCCCCAGATGGGAGATTTGTAATCTTTGCAGGATATGTAGATGGTATTTACAGATATGATTTACAAAGCAGAAACTCTGTGATGATTGTTGATACAAAATGCTATTGCTATGATCATAACCCAGCAATTTCCCCAGATCTTGAAAAAATTGTGTTTACACATCATGAATATGGATCAAAATATTATATTTATAGCACTGATGTAATCGCTGAAAATCTAGAGTTGATTATAGGCGGAGAAGATACATGGCACGATGAAGATTTAAATTTAGAATGGGTAGATAAGGATAATATCATTTTTAAAGTAGCCCCAAAAAATACAATTTATTATTTTAATATTAAGACAAAACAAAGTAAGGAAGCAACTTATGATATCGATTTGGATCATAGAAAATATGATAGAGATCATTCTAGTATAAGTTTATCTAATGATAGAAGAACATTAGCATTGTTTGGATTATATGGAGATAAGTTATATTTTGTGGATATTGCTAAAATATTATCAGGAAAAAACGATTTCGATAGTTTAGATAATGTAGCTGCATATAATGTAGCTTGGTCTGGAAATGACGAATATTTAGTTGTTTCAGCATCACATATAATTGATTATGTGTATACGAATGATTCTTTAAGACTTTTTAACCGAAGTGGAAAAGAATACAAATTTATAAGTAAGAGAGATATGCCCGAGAGTATTACAGAATTTGCAGATGTTGATTGGTCAACAAACTAACTTAGAATTGGTTTAAATTATTTTTAGGAGAATATACTTTAAATTTATAAATTTAACTTTTGCAAAGATTTATAAGCTTAAAATTTAAATAAAGATTAGATGTTAAACTTACTATTGCAAGCTGAACAACAAGTTCCTGTTTCAACCGTTGGTACAGCAGGAGATCAATTTCTTTTAAACTTTTTAGGAGTATTCTTCTTTTTTATAATAATTTTTTTAATAGCAACTTATATTTATATGGCAATTGCATTTGTTAAGATTGCAAGAAAAACAAAAACAGAAAAAGAATGGATGGCGTGGATACCCATCGTAGGAACTTCTTTATTATCTGCTAAAATTGCGAAGATGCATTGGTGGCCAATCTTATTTTTACCTGTTGCTGTTATATTATTTATAATTGGATTTTTATTTATTCAACCAGGAGTAAGCCCAGACCCTCTTTTTTATGTCTTCTTTGTTTTAGGAATATTATTGCTTCTTCCACTTTCAATTTATTCTATAATCTGGGGATGGAAGGTATTTGAAGCTGTTGGAAGACCTGGATGGTGGATAATATTATCATTAATACCATATGTAGGCGGGCTTCTATATTTTATTTTCTTAGGAATTGCTGCATGGGGAGATAACAAAGTTAAAAAATAAAAAATTAAAAAAATCCAAACATACCAATAATCCCAATCAATAACAGATAAATTCCTATTGCGTAATTCAATATTTTTGGGAATATCAAAATAACAACCCCAAATATTAACGATATTATTGGTGTTAAAACTCCTGGTACAGATATAGATAACAAAGTTGCCATGTAAATCCCTCCTGATTATTTTAATAAATCATTTTTATTTTTAGAATAAATATAAATTGTTAGATATAAGAATAATAAACCGAGAACAATAAAACTATAATTTGCATTTTGAGATCTTCCAATATTTAAAGCATATAATCCAGTAATACCAGAACTAAGAAAAATTAGACCAATAAATATAGTTAACATAAAAAATGTTACCAATATGGCTTTTTTCATTGTTTTTTATAAGGTAGTAGTTTATTTAAACTTTTTTAATTGAATCTGCTATTACTTCTAACTGGCCTTTATACTCTGATATTTTTCCATAAACTTGTATATTATTTCCTGATTTTATATTAAGTTTTTCTTTATTGAAAATAACAACAGTTATAGTTCCAGTATCATCTTTTAATGTGATAAAAGTAACAGTTGGTTTTTCTGTTATTTTTGTTGCAACACCATTTATTTTTATTTTTTCATCTATATTTTTAGTTGAAATATCTGAAATTTGATAAGCAGATGCATCTATTTTTTGAGATAAAAATAATAACAAAATAATACCTATAAAAGAGGTTGTTATTGCGATTTTAAATAATGTTTGGTTTTTCATTTTAAGATTCTCCAGATAATTTAAATTTATGTCCGTAATTTAGGCTATAACCAAGTTTGGTTGCATTATTGCTACAATATTCATTTAATATTCTATATTGTGTCATTGCTTCTTTGAGTTTATTAAAATCTTTTCTTGATGTATAATTTTTAACTTCAAATTCGCTAATCAAACAGATAATACCAACACGTGGATCAATCCAACCGAAACAAAGAGGCCGATTTTCCGTAAACAAAATCCTGGAATTTAAACGGATAACATCTGCTTCTGTTTTTTTTGCATCCTTTCTAGATATTATTAATAATTTTTCAGCTGCCTCTGTTAAAATCCCTTCAATCCCTGTTTCTACCATGATGTTAAACATTAAGAAAAACTTAAAAAGCTATCTTTTAAGAATTATTCAAGTTTATCTATACTTCCTAAGGTATAATGTCTAGGTTCATATGCCTTCAGATATCCATCTAACCATAATCTTTTTCTCATAATTTCCCTTTCATCAAGACCTAAAGCTTTAGAAACTTCATCTATTTTATCTATAGATAATAGTGATATTTTAGAACAATCTAAATTCATATAACCCATTTGGAAATTTCTACCATTTGTTCTGTAAAATATTTTAATTTTGTCTTTATTTGAAGAAAAACCAAACATTTCACTTAATGTAGGATTTAAAATTGCTATGGGAATTGCCCAATCAATATCATTTACTGTTGCTTCAAGATTATCCATTCTATTTATGGTAATGTAAAAGTTTAAAAAGATTTCTAAGATAGATAGATTTATATTTTAGGATAGATAGATAATTTTATGGACATTGTAGAAAAGATAAGATTAGTTGAAAGGAATACAGAAGAGATATTAAATAAAGAGAAGATAAGAGAATTATCAAAGAAAAAAAATCCTAGAGTTTATTGTGGTTATGAAACTTCAGGTGAAATTCATTTAGGCCATTTAGTTACTATAACAAAATTATTAGATTTACAGAAAGCTGGGTTTCATGTTGTTGTTTTATTTGCTGATTGGCATACGTGGCTTAATAGGAAAGGAGATTGGAAGTTTATTCATGAACAAGTTAAGATATGGCAGAATGGATTTAAAGCAGCTGGGTTAAAAAATGCTGAATTTGTTTTAGGAAGCAAATTTCAGAGAGATTTAGATTATATTGATGATATTTTGTTAATGAGCTTAAATACTACAATAAATAGAGCCTTAAGAAGCATGCAACAAGTTGCAAGAGATCTAGAAAATGCAAAAGTAAGTCAAGTAATTTATCCTTTTATGCAGATTGAGGATATTAAAGCTTTAAAATTAGATGCTGTAGTTGCTGGAATTGAGCAACGTAAAATTCATGCACTTGGATTGGAGTTATTTAAGGAAATTGATTATGAAAGTCCTTTGTTTATTCATACACCATTAATTCCAAGTTTGAAAGGACCTGGAAAGATGAGTTCAAGTGAACCTGAAAGTATGATATCTATAAGAGATAAGAAAGAAGATATTGTAAAGAAGATAAATAATGCTTATTGTCCTGTAAGTGTGGAGAATAATGCTGTACTTTCTATTGCTAGACTGATAATATTTCCAAGAGTTAAGGAATTTGTAATTGAAAGAAATGAAAAGTTTGGCGGGGATGTTAAATTTGATAGTTATGAAAAATTAGAGAAAGAATATTTAATGAATAAAATTCATCCAAGTGATTTAAAGAGTAATGTAAGCAGATATTTAATTGAGATTATTGAACCGATAAGAAAAGCGTTTAAGAAATGAAGTTATTTAATAATATATTCCCAACAAGGTTTCCAAGCATTTCTTTTTCTCCAATCTTCTTTGAAAGCCTGTTGCCAAGTTTTACCGTTAAGTATAACTTCTAATGCTAACTGTGGGGCTTTATGTGCAACAATAGCGATATGTTTTCCATTATAGTTTTTCTTTAAAAATTTTAAAAGATTATTTATCCTATTTTTAACATCATTATAACTTTCTCCCTTAGGAAATCTTTTAGTAATGCTCTTTTCTTGCATTGGTTCAACAATTTTTGCCAATTTAGCATTATATTTTCCATAATTACATTCTCTTAACCTTTTATCTGGAATTATCTTTATTTTGCCAAAAGTTAATCTTGCAGAATGAATAGCCCTTTTGAGATCAGAACAGAATACAATATTAAATTTTTTATTTTTAACATATTTTTTTAATTCAATTGATTGTTTAATTCCAAGTTCAGAAAGATCAACATCTGACCACCCTGAAGAAAGTCCTTTTTCATTGTCTAATGTGGTTCCATGAACAAAATAAGTAATTTTTACAACCATATTATATTTCATAAGTATATTGGTTTAAAAGATTTACTATTAATAACATCAAATAATAGAAAAGTTTATAAGTAAATTTGATATCTAATCATTAATGGATGTACA
>CAZJUI010000002.1:25728-93487 GCA_964549185.1 Candidatus Woesearchaeota archaeon | reverse complement strand
TCTAACAATGATCCTACAATTATTAATAATACTGGAAATGCTAATTTAAGCAGTGTGAGAGTTAATGCAATCAATCTTGGAGGATTAAGTGATGGAAGTAAGTTTATTCCTGTAGCTAACTTTACAGTTTATAATGCTACAAGTGGCATTGAATGTAATGAAAACATAGCAACATCATTAGTAAATGCAACAACAACTGCTATTAATGGAGTTGGTATTTACAGAGGAAATAATTCAGCTTCGCTAGGACAGCAAAATTTATATTATTGTATAATAGATGTGCCAGCACAGTTATCAACTCAAACATATTCAACCAATAATACTGGAAGCTGGACAATAAGTGTGGTGTAAAATGAAAAAGATAAAAATAATAACATTTGCAATTTTGATACTAACTTTAGCTTTTTATGTAAAAGCAGCTGGAGTAAGTTCAGAATATTATAATGGAAATCCCTTAGTGATGGCTCCTGGGGAAACTAAAGAAATTCAACTAGAATTACAAAATGGTGTTGGAAATGAAAACATATATCTGAAAGGGGCGATAACAGAAGGGAATAGTTTTGCAAAACTTATTGATCAAGATACAACCTATTATGTTCCTTTAGGAAGCAAGGTAAAGGTTAATGTAAGAGTAAGTTTACCAAGCGATATTCAACCTGGAGAATATAAATTTATAGCGTCATTTGTTACAGTGACTCCAGGAGAGACAAGTAGCAATATAAGATTGGGAGTTGGAATAGATAAGATAGTTCCAATAAGGGTAAATGCTCCTCCAAAACCAACTGGATTTGCTGCATTGAACAGCCTTGGAACAAACGGCATTGCGATAATTGTAATTATATTAACTGCGTTAGTATTCTTGATAATGTTCTTTGTTAGAAAGCCAAAGAAAAATAGATAGGTTTTAATATTTCTTAATTTTATTTATTATTATGAAAAAAGAGGGAATTTTATTAATTGTATTAATTTTATATACCTCTTTGATTCTTGTTGTTTTTGGCAACATATTTATAAAATATGGGCAAGATATTTCAAGTGGGAAGGTTACAAGCAATCCAATCAATCTTTCTATTAGTGTTATTTCTGGTAGTCCGCCAAATATTTTTATTTATAGACCTGTTAATTTTACTTATAATTTTAATCAAAGCATTGAACTAAGATATTATGTATTTGGAGGTAATCCTCCTATAATAAGCAGGAGATGGTATAATTTAGATAATGGAGTAAATATAACATTAAATGGAGATTATGTTAATTTTAGTATAGGTGAAGGAAATCATATAATAAGAGTTTATGCCAATAATACTCTCGGTGCAGTAAATGATAGTGAGAGTGTTAGTTTTAGTGTGAATAACAGTTTTAGATATAATGTTTCTTATTCTCAGTATTCTGGGAATACAACTAATCTTAACTCTATGACTAGATGGCAGATGCAAAACATAACTAATTTTACTTTAGAAAAACCTAGTTTTGGAATGATAAAGTTTTTGGAAAATATAAATATCAGCCAAGATGATATTAATCTTGATTTGTTTACCGAGATAAGATCTAATTATCTAGTTATTAATAGCTCTTATGTATCTTTCTTAAATAAAAGCGCTTTACTATCTTTGTATGGATTAGCTTATACTAATCCAAGAATATTAATTGATGAAGAAGTTTGTCCTAATTCAATTTGCAATAAGATTAGTTATAGCGATGGGAGTTTAGTCTTTAATGTAACACATTTTTCTGCTTACTCTTCTGAGGAAACTCCTGGAAGTTCTGGTGATTCTGGAAGCGGTGGAAGTTCAGGTGGGGGTGGAGGGGGTGGAGGGGGTGGGGGGAGCGGAAGTTCGGGAGCTGCTATTGTAAAAAGAGATTCATTTATTCTAAATATAGATGTAATAAAAGTTTCATTAAGACAGAATGAAAATGTAAAAGAGTTTATCAAAATTTTTAATAATGAAAAGAAAAATATTGATTTAGAGATTGATTTAAGTGATTTAAAAGAATTTGTTACTTTCATTAATGGAGAAAGTAAATTAAGCTTAAAATTAAAACCAAATGAAGAGAAGTTAATACAATTAATATTTAGTGCTTCTACTGGGACTGAACCTTATGCTTATAACAGAAAGATTATTATAACTGGAGGAGATATAGAAAAAGAAATACCTGTAATTATTGAAGTTGAATCTGAAAATCCTTTATTTGACTCTACTATAACCATATCAGGTGAAAATAGAGTTGTTGCTCCGGGTGGAACATTATCTGCTGAAATAACATTACTAAATCTTAAGAATTTAAAGGATTTAGTTGATGTAAGGATAGACTATCAAATAAAAAGTTTAGACGATATTATCATTTTATCTGAACATGAAACTAGAGGATTGGAAAGGGAAGTTAGTTATCTAAAGAAGTTTTATATTCCTGAAGACCTTAAACCAGGAGAGTATGTTCTTTATGTAAAAGTTTCTTATAATAATATAGTTGGCAGTTCTACTCATTTATTTACTGTTAAGAGGGGGACAAGATATCCTGAAGGATTTGTCAACTATCTAACTTATGCTGCCATTTTAATGTTTATGTTAGCTGTTTTGATATTTATATTTATATATTTAAAACATATAAAGAAAGAAACGATAAAATTTAAAAAACACGTTGATGAGCATGAATTAGCTGATGCTGGATATATAAAGAAAAGTTCTAATATAACTGATAAAAGAATTATAAAACTAAGATTTGAATTAAAAAAATTGGATAAAGTATTTGATCAAGGAGTGATAAGTGAAACTAGTTATAGAAAAACCAGAGATTCATTGTTGAATAGGATAAACAAAATAAAGGGGGGTGAAAAACATTAGTAGTATATTATTTAAGCCTGTAGTTTATGATATTATAGGATTAATTATTAATTTAGCAATATTAATAATATTATATAATTTAATAAAAAAGACTAATGGATTATTAAAGCAGGGTTTTATTATGGCTCTGCTTAGTATGATAGTTTTGTTTATTACAAGAATAGTGACATTGTTGATATCTTTGGGAAAACTTGATCCGTTTGCCTCAAGACCATTAGGAGTATTATTTGTAATATTATTTCTGATAGGATTGATACAAGTTAATAAAGCAATAAATATTGCTGGAAATAGAAGGAAGTGATTATTTAAGAATAATAGCTGGCTTTCCAGGAATGGATTGTTTTGCTTTTTGTTCTTGGTTTTTATCTGAAAGAATAATATTTATTTTTACATTAAATTCTTTTTCTAGTAATTGTTTTTCTTTAGATAAACTTTCAAACTCTGTCTTTTGATCCAAGATATATAATGGAAGTTTTTGTTGGTTGTTAACAACGGATGGAATTATCTTAGAAATTTCCTGTTCATGTTCTTTTAGCATTAAATGATTCATCAAAGTTTTAATATCTCTTGTTTTTTCAAGTTCTTTTTTTAGATTATAATAAAAACTATATTTCCATTTTTCTGAAATAAATAAAGTTATTTCTTTCGGTTCTATTTTAATTAATTCTTTAATTCTTCTTATATCTTCTTTTGTTGCTTCTATTAAATATTCGATAGCATCTACTCTTTCATCAATCTTTTTTATATTGTATTTTGGCCATTTTTGTAGAGATGAAAATCCTTTCTTTCCTAATAATTTATAACATTCTTCTGAAATATGTGGGGTAAATGAATTAATTAATATAGCAATTTGTGTTAAAGAATTTTTGTAAAATTTTTGACTAATATATTCTTTATTTTTTACTATGTAATTAACTAATTCCATGATTTTTATTAAAGCAAGATTAAGCTTGAATTCTTCTATATCTAAAGAAACTTCCTTTATTGTTTTATTTAATTTATTTAATAAAAATTTGTCTTTTATATTTGAAATTGGAGAATGTTTTTCTTTGTATAAAGAATAAAATTTATTTATGAAACGAAAAGCTCCTTCTGCTCCTTCATCATTCCATTCCAAGTCTTTGTCTGGAGAGGAAACAAACAATAGATATAATCTTGCTGTATCTATTCCGTATTTATCAGCAATTTCATTTTGAGAAACAACGTTGCCGTGACTTTTACTCATTCTAACATTATTTTTTGTAACTGTTCCTTGACTAAATAATTTTAAGAAAGGTTCATCAAAACTTAATAATTTTAAATCTCTTAAAACTTTAGTAAAGAATCTTGCATATAACAAATGTAAAACAGCATGTTCTGCTCCACCAATATAGGTATCAACTGGAAGCCAATATTTTACAGCTTCTTTTTTGAAAGGTGTTTTTTTCTCTTTATTTGAAGTATATCTTAGGAAATACCATGAAGAATCTACAAATGTATCCATTGTATCTGTTTCTCTTCTAGCTTTTGATTTACATTTCGGACATTTTACATTAACAAATTCTTTCGATGACAATAAAGGATTACCTTCTCCTGTAAATTTTACTTTTTCTGGAAGAATAACCGGAAGTTGTTTTTCTGGAACTGGAACAATGCCACATTTATCACAATATATTATTGGAATTGGAGTTCCCCAATATCTTTGTCTTGAGATTAACCAATCTCTTATTTTATATTGAATTGTTTTTTTACCTAGATTTTTATTTTGTAACCAAGATTGTATTTTGGGAATTGCTTCTTCGCTTGTTAGATTGTCAAATTGAGCTGAATTTTTTAATATTCCATAATCAGTGTAAATTTCATCTTTTTCTAAATCTGTTCCATCTTTATGTTTTAATACTTCAATTAAAGGAATGTTATATTTTTTTGCTAGTTCTACATCTCTTTCATCATGAGCATTTGCCATTACAATTCCTGTTCCATAATCCATAACAACAAAATTAGCGAGATAAATTGGGATTTCTTTATTAGTTGCTGGATTTATTGCATATCGTCCTGTAAAAAACCCTTCTTTTTCCTTATCTTCTGCTGTTCTTGTAAATTTTTCTGTTAAAACAATCTTGTTAATGAATTCTTTAGCTTTTGATTCATAAGAAGTTCCTTTTACTAATTCCAAAACTTTTGGATGTTCGGGAGCCATCACTAGAAATGTCACGCTGAATAAAGTGTCTATCCTTGTTGTAAATATCTCTAGATATTCATCTGAATCTTTTAATTTGAACTCTGTTAGTGTCCCTTCACTTTTTCCAATCCAATTTTCTTGCATTAATTTTATTTTTTCAGGCCAATCTAAATTTTTAATGTCTTGTAATAATTCTTCTGCATAATCTGTAATTTTGAAAAACCATTGTTCAAGTTGTTTAATTTCAACTTTAGTTTCACATCTCCAACATTTTCCATCGATAACCTGTTCATTAGCTAAAACAGTTTGATCTTTCGGACACCAGTTTATTGGAGCTTTTTTTCTGTAAGCTAAGCTTTTTTCATAAAACTTTAAGAAAAACCATTGGTTCCATTTATAATAATCAGGATAGCAAGTTGCTAATGATTTATCCCAATCATAACTTAAACCAAGTTCTGTTAGTTGTTTTCTGAAATTTTTGATTGCGTTTTCTGTATAAATTTTGGGATGAGTTTTTTCTTTAATTGCTGCATTTTCTGCTGGTAACCCAAATGCATCATATCCCATCGGATAAAGAACATTAAAACCTTGCAATCTTTTAAAACGAGCGTAACAATCACCTATACAATAAGTTCTTGCATGGCCCATATGTAATCCTAAACCACTTGGGTAGGGAAACATTTCTATAACATATAGTTTCTTTTTTTTATTTAATCTTGTTTTAAATGTTTTTTTTTCTTCCCAAAGTTTTTGCCATTTTTTTTCTATTTTATTAAATTCATTCATGATATAATTAGAAATAGTTTAATTTAAAAGCTTTATCTTTTTTTCTTTATCTTTTTCCCATCTCTTTCAATCTCTGTGAAATAGATTAATAATGCGATTAATAAAACTATTACTACGAAAGCAGTTGAAGAAGTTTCTTGAGAATAGCGAGCAATTTTTTTTTGAGTTGGAAGATCTGTACATACCTTATTCCCCAAGTTATTTGAAACACATTTTTGATTAGATGCACATTCTACTAATTTGCATGTTGAGTCACATAATGAATTATATGGCTGGCAGGTATCTTTAGGACAAGGATTATTTGGATCATAATCTATTGAATTAATACAACCATCTCCATCAGAATCCAATGGAGGATTTGTACAGGTAAATGGTTTTAATTTCAATTTTCCATATCCATAAATATTGTTTGGGATTAATCCTGTGTAAGAATCTGAAACTGTTAACTGAAGTTTAAGTATATCTTTGACTTCGGTTGGAGATAAATCAGGACATTGTTCTAAGATTAAAGCAACTGTTCCTGTAACAAATGCTGCTCCTCCGAATGGGTTTGCGTTAGAATAATGTTTTCTATCTGGAGTTTTGTAAGTATTACTTGTAGAAACTGCTCCAGACAATGAAGATATAATGCAAAATCCTGGAGCTACTATATCGGGAGATGTAGAATCTGTTAATGTTAATCTTGGTCCATGACCTGATGCATAATAAACTGCACCTAAGAGATTACAATCTGAACGAAGTGTCGGATTTAAAGAATTTCCATTATAAAACCATCCTCTTGTAGAATACGATCCTGCGGATATAAGATTTAATCCACTTGAAGGTGTTGTTAATGTGGTATCTTGTGATACTCCCTGTACAAATCTCGGTATTGAGGATGTATCTAAAAACCATTTAGTTATCCAAAAATTTGCATCTTTTACTTGATCTATTGATGGTATAATTTCAATAGTCCAATCTCCATCAGCAGGTTCTGGTGAACCAGTCACATCTCTATATATACTAACCGATATTTTATGATCTCCTTCTGAATTTACTATAGAATTTTGTATAGATACTGTTCCATCTGGTGTTGTAGAAATAAGTGTTGTTCCCCCCATTGCAAGCGGTCCTATTATTGCTCCGCTACCATCAGGAGGAGCAGGTGAAGTTACTTTAACAGCGAAATTATCTATTGTATCATACCATCCTTCAACTACGATATTTGGTGGGGTGGTGCTATCTGGAGCATAGCTAGGCACATTAAACTTTACAATTTTGGGGATGGTCAATGGGGGAATAGTGGCATGATAATTCGAATTACCATCGCCACCTACAGAAGTTATTATTATTTTCCCAGATCCTGTTAAAGAATTTAAGTTTTGCTCTAATGAATGGGTACTATCTCTTGGTCCAGATTTTAATTCTGCACCTATTAAAACAACAGCATCTTTATTTAAAGAGGCAGCTTTTTGAAATATATAATCTACAGCATCTTTTACCTCATTTTCTTTTTTTATTTGATAACTTCCAAAATCAAAAAGAGCTTTAACAAATATCATATCTGCTTTGGGAGCAATTCCCACATATATGTAAGGATTACATAATTCCGGATGAGGTGTACATTGTGGAGCTGCTTTTGTGGTATCATAATCTTGCCCATTTCCAGCTACAATTCCTGTATTGTGTGTACCAAAACCATCGCTGTCTCTAACAAAATTACCACAACTTCCAGAATTTATTTTAGCTTGATTGCATTCATCACCATAATTAAAGGGAGCTGCAGGGGGTGTTAATCCTCCGCCAGCACGAGTTTGATCCCAAATATAAAGAAATCTTGTTGTTCCATCTGTATTTTTAAAATCTTTATGATTATAATCAATTCCCGTACTTACAATTCCTACTATGACTCCGTTTCCAGTTAAACCTTGCCAATTTGGAGCTGTTCCAGAGCGTATTGTTCCTACATCTAAAAATGAAGAATTGGAAGCTTGATCAAGAGCATACACATTACTAGATATAAATAGAAATGCAATTAAGAATATTATTTTTTGCCTCATTTTTTAAATATTAATAATAATTTTGATATATATAGTTTTCTATTTAACTTTTATATTCTTAAAGATATATATTATAAGATATATAATAGAAAGGCTTATATATAGTTGATCTAGCTCAACTAAAATGAAAAGGGTAGTATTACTGACATTGATTTTGTTATTACCTGTGGCTGTTTTAGCCAATGATGGAAAACATTATTATTCTGAATGTAGTGAAATGGATAATTTTTCTTTTTGTATTGATGGATGGTATAGCATAAAGGAATTTAATGATGGCAATAATGATCACTACATGTTCAGAAGTATTGGCTATTGGAAGTTTTATATCAATAATGAACTTATAGGAAAGGGGAAAATAAACGTGCAAAGGAATTCTTTAACCAAAGATGATGTTAAACAGATATTAAAAATGAGCAATGCCCTAATAAATTTTAATGAAAATACAATATGTTTTTTTGATAGAATGATAAAATATAATAATGGTGAATTACAGTTTATTAAAGATAGTAAGATGAAGTGTAATGGATTTTAAGATAAATGTTTCCTTAAAAGTAGTTTAAAAAATTTATATATCCTTAATTTTATTAAATTATTTGGGGTGACAATTTGAAAATATTTATTATGTTCTTGTTATTAATATTGATTTTTCCAGTAGTTATAGCAGATAATAAACCAGATTATTTTGAATGTTATTATACTGATTTTGGGCTTACAATATGCACTGAATTATGGTATACGGTTAAGGAATTTATAGATGGAGGGGGAAATGCACATTATATTGCAAAAGGGAAAGGTTATTGGAAATTTTATTATGGTGATGATCTGATTGGCGAAGGAAAGATAAATATAAGAAGAAATGCCTTAACTAGGGATGATGCTGTAACGCAGTTGATAAGGAATAGCCAGGCATTAATAGATTTTAATTATAATTATATCTGCTTAAATGACAGAATAATAAAATATGTTGATGGAGAATTAAAATTCATCAAAGATATAAAAGAAAAATGCAATGATTTTTAAAGTGAAAAAGCTTATATATCAGAAAGATAAATTTTTATTGGAAAAAAGATGGTGAGTTTACTTATAGGAGCACATGCATTTCTTGGAGAGCTAGCGGGAATTGGTTTTTTATGGATATTGATTGAACTATTAAATCCGACAATTGAAAGGATAAACAGAGCAAAAATAATTTCTTTAATTGCTGTTATTTTGTTTTTATCTAGTTGGTTTATTGGAGGTTATTATTATGTTAATACCTATGGAGCTAATGTTAAACCTATAATAAAGGAAGGGCCACAACCTTGGGCACACTCAATTTTTATGGAAACTAAGGAGCATATATTTTTGTTTTTGCCATTTTTAGCAATATTTGCAGCAGCTGTTCTATGGAAAAATCCAAATGAGATTATAAAAAATAATAAATTAAGAATGTCTGTTATTTTATTAAGCGGATTAATATTTCTTCTTGCATTTGCTATAGGTGCTATGGGATATTTAATATCTAGCGGAGCTAGAGCTGGCTTGGAGGCTAAAGTAATATGAAAAATTTAAGAGTTTTATCAATATCAGCAATTTCAACATTTATATTAATAGTTTTTCTAACAATTTATAGTGAATTAAATGAAGCTTTTAAAAACATGCTTGCTAGTATTTTCGGACATCATTGGATTGCAAAAAGCGTCTTATCTTTAATTTTCTTTTTTTTAGTTTATCTTATATTAAAAAATATTATTAAAGAAGGGAAGAATATAAACAAACAAATAAATTTAGTTGTGATAACTGCAATAATTGGTTGTTTAGCAATATTCTTATTTTTTGTTTATGAGTTCGTAAAATGAAACCAAATAAAATAATAAAATGGATGAGAATTATTGTATTTATATCTATAATTCTTTCTGTATATCTAATATATTTACATTATTCTGATAAATCCAGTTTTTGTGATGTAAGTGAAGGATTAAGTTGTGATATTGTTAATAAAAGTATTTATTCAGAATTTCCACCTGGATCTGGGATACCTGTTTCTTTGATGGGATTTGTCACGTTTATAGTTATCTTGATTTTATTAAATAAGATTGAGAAAGGTAATAAAGATGCTAAGAAAAAGTTATCAAAGATTCTCTTTTATTTAATGATAATAAGTTTATTATTTGCTTTATATTTAGTTTATGCTGAATTGTTTTTAATTTTGTCAATTTGCATATTATGTGTAACTTTAGATATCTTTATAATATTATTACTTATATTCTCATATAAACTATGGAGGTGTTATTCATGAAAAAAGAGATAATAATTTTGCTTTCATTGGGTTTAATCTTTATTATTGGTTGTAGTGGTGTTAAATATAGCAAGGAACAAGTAGATGGATTAGCAAACTGTTTAGCTGATAAAGGGGTAAAAGAATATGGTGCTTTTTGGTGTCCAAATTGTGCAAAACAAGAAAAATTATTTGGAAGTTCGATGGCGATAATAAAATCTAGGGAAGTTTATGTAGAATGTGATCCTAGATGCGATACAGAAGATTTACCAATTGCTTGCAGAGGAATAAGAGGACAATCTAGTTTATGTTTAGAAAAAAATGTGGCTAAATATCCAACTTGGGAGTTTAGCGATGGAAGTGTTATTGTTGGTGTAACAGAACTTCAACAATTAGCTGATAAAAGCGGGTGCACATTGGTATGAGATATAAGATTATTTCGATATTTGTTTTATTTCTTATGTTATTTGGAATATTGATATTTGGACAATCATTATTTCTTGGCAGAGAATCTAATTTGATCACAGGAGCTGTTATAAAAGAAGGTGTTTCTTTACCTGCGCTTCCTGTTGTAATAACAACTGCTTTAATTGATAGCATTAATCCTTGTGCAATTGGTGTTTTAATATTATTAATAAGTACATTACTTGCATTATCTAAAGATAAGAAAAAAATGTTATTAATAGGGACAATTTATATCTTAGCTGTTTATATAACTTATTTCTTAGCGGGAGTCGGTTTATTATTATTCATACAAAGATTTAACCTGGCTGAGCCAATTGGAATTGGAGTTGGAATATTGGTAATCTTACTTGGATTAGTGGAGATTAAAGATTTTTGGTGGTATGGAAAAGGATTTAGTTTAAGCATACCTTATAAGAGGAGTTTACAGATTAAAGAGAAGGTAAAGAAACTTTCTGCCCCTGGAGCTATTATCTTAGGGATATTTGTTGCTGCTGTTGAACTGCCTTGCACAGGTGGACCATATTTAGCTATAACAACTTTGTTATCTAGAATAGGTTTTGACCTTACTGTTTTGGGATATTTATTGTTGTATAACTTTATTTTTGTATTGCCTTTAATTATTATACTGTTATTGGCTTATTTCGGTTCAAGCATGAAAAAATTAGAAGATATTAGGAAGAAAGACAGGAAATGGATGAGACTAGCTACGGGAATTGTTATGGTTGCATTAGGAATTTTATTAATATTATTCTCTATTGGTGTAATAAATTTTGGAGTTAATTTTTAGTTTTAATTGTTAATAGAAAAGCTTTAATATTGTTTAATTAGCTTATTTCTCGTTGTGGGCCCATAGCGCAGCCTGGATAGCGCAATTGCCTTCTATTCTTAAGGGGAGAGCAATAGGTCCGGGGTTCAAATCCCCGTGGGCCCGCTTATCATTTATCGGTAGAGTTTTGTTAAACCTAATTAATGCTAAATAAAAGGAAACTTTTTCCATCATATCTTAAACAGAGAATATTTAACAGACTCATTGATAGAAAGCCTTTTATATTTGTAGTATTTTCCTACTAGTATGGCAGAAGTAATCACAGTTGGAGAAAAAGGACAGATTGTGATACCTAAGAAGATTCGAGAAGATTTTAGGATTCAGAAAGGTACAAAACTTTTAGTTAGCGAGGGAAAAGAGAATATATTTATTAAACCTATAAAATTAAATGAAAAACATTTATTAATGCTTCTTAGTGAATCCTCGTTAAAAAAAATCTGGAACAATAAATATGACGAAAGGTGGGATGATGTTCTCTAAAGGTGATATTGTAATAATTAATTTTCCGTTTTCCGATTTAATTAATGCAAAGAAAAGGCCGATGCTTGTTCTTGGTATCAGGGGACAAGATATTATCGGCTGTGCAATAACTAGCAATCCTGAAAGTGAAGGCATTTCGATAACCAATTTTGAATATGGAAATCTTCCTTTAAAAAGCAAGGTTAAATATTGGCAGATACATACTTTTTTGAAAGATTTAGCAATTAAAAAAATAGCTAAGATATCTAAAAATACACATAAAGAAATTATTAATAAGATAAATGGGTTAATCAGTGTATAATTCTTGTATTTTCTACAAAAAAGCTAATTGTCTTTTAATAAAAAAAGGAACGGTATCTCCGAAAGCCTTAAATATCTATACGTATACGTACGTATTAAAATGTTAAGCAAAAAGGATATTATAGAGATAAATAAGAAGTTTTCAAATGGGAGGATAGTTAATGAAAATAGTATTGATTATGCTGTTCAAACAAATGCAAGTAGTAAGAATTGGCTTAGGTCGGCTGCTACAATTTCAAGGGCAATATTAACCGATTATGTATTTGAAGATGGAAATAAAAGGACTGCTACTGCTGTGATAATGCTTTTAATGGATCTTAATAAAATAGATTACAATCGAGAAGAAATTCCAAGAATAGTAATAAAAATTTTGAGAAAAAAGTTAGTTAGTATAAATGAAATTGAAAGGAGTATAAAAAATGGTATCATATAATGTTAAAAGAGCTAGAAAAATAATAGATAGATATCCTGAAATTTTTGAAAGCTTAGAAGAATATGAAAGAACAAGAAAACTTCCAAAGATATATAGAAGGCAAAGATTAAACATTACAATAGATGAAAATATATTAAGAGATTTTAAGGCTTATTGTAGAAAGAAGAATATTAATATGTCAAGATTTTTAGAGAAAAAGATGTTAGAAGAACTAAAAAAAGATTAAATTACCCTTCGAGAAAGCTTTATAAAGTTTTATTAATGAGAAATAATTACGGGCAGTTGGCCAAGCAGTAAGGCGATCGCCTGCAGTTAAAAGTGGTAAGCGATTATTCATGGGTGCAAATCCCATACTGCCCTTATAATAAAGGGAGGAAAAAATGAAAATTTGGAATATAATATTGATAATAGTAATCTTATTAGTGTTGTTTTATTTATTCAAAAAAGATTTATTTATGCAAATCTTTGGGTTTTTGAAGTTTACTAAGTGAAGAAATATAATCTTTTTTGTATTTAAATCTGTTTTGCTTAGTTAATTTTTCTATTGCTTTAGAAATAGATGAACCATATTGTGCTGCTTTTTTTGGACGTAAAGCAAATTCTTCTGATATATCTAATGATAATGCTAATTCTTGTAAGATAATTTTTCTTCTAATTTCATCTACTTTTAGTGTAGGGTGTATAAACATCCCTTGTTTTATAACATCTTCATCTAAAAAAGGCGTTCTTACATCTATACCTAAATTTAATGCAATGTTTACATCTCTTGTTAGATCTCTTTGATATATGTCATTTTTTAAGCCTCGCCAACATTCTTCATGGACTTGTTTTTGATTATTATATAAATCTTGATGACGCTGATAACCACCAAACATCTCCTCTGCACCTAAACCAGTTAGAACAACTTTAAAATTATCTTTCTTTACTTCTTTTAATGCTAAATAATTTAAAACTCCAATTTCAAGTTTAACAACATCATCTGATTTAAGAATTTGAATAACCTGTTTTAATGAATCTTCTAGTTCTTTTAACGATATTATTTTTACTTTATGTCTCAATTTATATTTTTTAACTAATTTAATCGCAAACTTTAAGTCTTCTGAATCTTCTAAACCAAGAGAATAACAAGTAAAGTTAAGATTAAGATTTTTTGCTATTATTGCAAGCAAATTTGAATCTAAACCTCCAGATAATAAAATTGCAAAATTATTTGTTGCTCTTTTCTTAATTGCTTCTGTTAAGTGTCTTTGTATTAGCCTTATTGCTATCTGTTTATTATCAATTAGATTTTCATATTTCGTTTCTAATTTAAAAATATTATTATGCCATTCTTTTTCTGAGATTAGTTTGTTATTTTTAATATAGGTTTCAATCATTTGATAATATATATCCCTCTTCTTTAAGCCTTCTTTTAAGTTCTGTAAATGCTGGTCTACCTGCACGAACATCGCTAGGTGAAAGTGCAAATGTTTTTATTATTCTCTTTTTTCCATCAAATTCTCCATATAGACCTATGTGTTGTTTTCCAGTCATATCAAATGATAATCCATATTTTTTAATTATTGGACTTAATTCTCTGACTATTCTTTCTCCATCATAAACGTTTTTAAGAACATTTTTTATAGTTGTTAAATCTTGACCAGTTATTCTAATTTTTTCAACTTCTGTTTCATCATCAAACTCTTGTTCTTCAACTATGCTTGGATTTTCTTCTTTCAGTTTCTTTAACAAATTTTCTAAAGATGGTATGCTGGAAAATACCTTAACATTATGTTCGATGTTATATTCATCATCTGTTATTTCATTTATTCTAATCTTATTTAAAGTATTTTTTAATAATCTAAGATATAATGAATATTCTGGCGGATCTAATAATGCTATTTCATTATTTTTGTGTATCAATTTTTCAGCTAAATGATATCCTACTAAGTCTTCAAGTTTTTTATATCTTTCTTCTATTTTCTCTGTAGAAAATTTCGAAGATATTATTGTTGCAATATCTCCTTCTATTCCGATAACTTTTAATATTTCCAATGAATAAGCTTTATCTTCCTCTGATATCTCTTTATTTATTGCTTGTTTTATTTCTTTTTCCTGTTTTATAGTTTTATATTCTTCTATTTTTCTTGGTTGATAAGACATTCTTATCGCTGTTATAAATTCATGAGAAAATCCTTTTGATGATAAAGAAACTATTATTTCTTCTAGTTTATTTTGTGATAATAAATTAAGTTTTTTTATTTCTGGAATTTCTTTATTTGAATCGTAACCAAATGGAAAATGTTGTCCTAATTCTTTTATTATTTCTTTTTCCTCTGAGTTTAATTTTGGATATCTTAATTTTTCAGAAGAAAATATTGTTTCTCTTTCTGATGAAAATAAAAGAGCTAATGAATTTTTTACTAATTTTCTCTTTAAACTTAATTTTATTTCATCTAAATGTTCTTTAATATCTGTTGAATATTGTGTTATATCAAAATTACGATGTGTGCAGCCATGTAACGAGCAAGGTTCTTCTACAATATTGTTGTATAACCAATTTTCTTCAAATTTTACCTCTATATCTAAAAATGGTTTTAATATATTCAGGGCTTTATGAATTCTTTTTACACTATCTTTTGGATTTGGGTCAGTTCTTCTTGGGATAGTTTCTGCTACATATTTCTTATGCATCTCAATAATCTTATAATATTCTTCTCCAAGAGATAAAAAATCTTGATGTTTTTTCATATTATTAGAATTATTTAGCTATTTAAAAAGATTATTAAAAAAGAAAAAATTAATCTAGTTCATCTTTGTCTTTCTTTCTTCTGGAAAAGATCAATTTTATGAAGAATAATCCTACTATAATCAAGACTATGTCTCCAATTATCCAGAATATTGTTTTTTGATCAACCTTACCAGTTCCTGTTGTTCCGCCTGTTACAGGTGGAGCTGCACTTCTTATGTTGACATTTAAGTTTTTGGTATCGACAACTGTGTTCCCTGATTTTGTTGTTAATGTTAATGTTTTAGTTCCTGAAATTCCTTCTTTAGCGTCTAAAGCTAAATTTACTGTTGTTGATTTTCCTGGATCAAGGACTACTGTTTTACTGTCTGAACTTAAACTTCCATCACTTGAAACTGCTGATACTGTCAATGTTACTTTTTCATCTCCATTGTTTGTTATTGAAACTGGAAGAGATAATGTATCTCCTGAATCAACAGATAGTGATGATGGTGTTGAAACTTCATATATTTTTCCTGTTGTTGGTGAACAGCCTTTAACTGTTAATGTTTGTGTTTTGTCTCTTGAATCTTTTCCATCGTTATAGTAAACAGTTGCTGTTATTTGATATTGTTGATCTTTAGCATCATTTGGAACTTGGAATGATATTCTTTCAGTTGATGTATCATCGCTTCCACCAAGCTTATCTAAGTCGAATGTTGTTGATTGTTCATTTAATCCAAGCAATGAATTTACTAATGAAACATAGACATCATCTTCGTCATTTGAGCCAATGTTCTGTAATCCAATTACCGCTGTTACTGTATCGCTGCATGAAACTTGGATTGGAGCTAATGTGAATTTGTCAATTTGAACTTCGTGCTTTTCAAGTTTTAAATCTAAGTCAATACTATCAAGAGCACAATTTGTGTCTTCTTCTCCATCTTCATAAGCTTTCACAAATAATTTGTAAGAACTTCCTTTTTTAATGTCTGAATATGGAACTTCCAAATCAACATCTATATCTTCGTTATCTCCATCATCTATTGAAACTGAATCTGAATCTACTGATTCAACTTCGTTATCATCTGAAATATCATATAAAACAGCTGTTATTACAAAGTCCGAATCATCGCCTATATCATTATCAACTTTAGCTGTTACTTGAATTGTATCTCCTGGCTTGAAATCGTCTCCATTATCTGGATCTTTTATATCAACTGTTACTCTTCCACGAACACCATCAGAACAAATGCTTGGTTGAACTTTAGCTTCTATTGCAAATGTATCTTGTGCTGTTCCTGATTTAGCAATTATTGTTCCAAGATAATTTCCTATTTCTATTCCTGATGGAGCATTAATGCTAACTGTAACTGTTGTTTGCTCTCCGGCTGCTAAGCTAGATTTTAATGGAACAAATGATAAAGTTAATATCTTTCCATTTGAATCTGTAAACTTTGTTACATCGTATGTAAATGAGTTTGCATCTAATGTTAATGCATTGGTTCCTGTATTTTGAACTGTAAAAGAAGAACTTGTTGATTCTCCTTTATCTACATTAACTGTTAATGGATTTGTAGTTGTATAAGTTTGAACATCTAATGCTGTTATTGAATTTACTGTTACTGAATAAGGTAATGTAGCTGAGTTTGCATCATTTCCTGTCTCTTTAATTGTTATTGTTCCAGAGTATGTTCCTGCTGCTTTTCCGGCTGGAATTGTTACTTGGAAGCTTAATGTTTTAATGTTATTATCATTTAATGTGTCTGTAAATGTTCCTGGAACTGTAATTGTGTCTGCTCCTTTAGTTAATGTTGAGCTTGAGAATGTAACTGGCTTAGGAACTGACCCTGTTGTTCTTGCTGAAAATGTTACTGTAACTGTTGCTCCTGGATTACCGCTTGGGTTACTAGGAGAGGTTACTATTAAATCAGCTGCTTGTGCAATAGGAGTTAAAACTACTGCCAATATCAATAATATACTTAAAATTGTTATCTTTTTCACTTTTAAAACCCCCGATTTGTTATTACTATGATAGATAATTACCATTCTAAAGTTATAACTAATATATAAAGGTTTTGATTGATATTATTGGGATAATAGTGTTAGAAAGGATGTGTTTTGGTGGTTGTTTAAGTATGTCAAAAAGTATTATTATTTTATTTCGAATGTTGTTCCATCCCATTCGCCATGAGATTTTTCATCTATTTTTGTATAAAAATTATAAGGCGTTCCTGGTTTTCCTAACTCACCTTGGTTTGAACTAGATATAGTACGAAGGGCTGCATTTGCTATTCGTAAAGGTTCTCCATTGTCACTGTTTCCTCTATGTCTTATTTGAAGATAAACGCCTTTTTCTGTTTTTGTTAGTTGAATTCCTATCGATATTACATCATTATCCTTAAATTGAGTTTGCACTTGATCTCGAAATATTCCCAGGTGCGAATTTCCAGGAATTATACCCACATTTTCTTTTCCAGGATATTTTACTATAACTAGATTAACTGATTCTCCTGCATTTAATGATTGCATTATTCCTGAATGAATTGCTCCGAGTGATGGTTTAGGTGATGGTGGTTTAAAAAATCCTATTTCTATTAATTTTTTAATGGCTGGTGGTTCTCTTTTACGATCAATTGATTCTGGAATTGGTTCACTAGACATTTCTTGCCTCATTCTTGGTGGAAGTCTGGGTGTGATCCTCCTGGGTCTAGCTGCGCTTGTAGGAGCAGAATTTGAAAAAGGAGCTCCACCAAATGCTAAAACCACGTCAGCGCCCATTGCAGTAAGTGTTAATTTTTGAATCATATCTACCTTTTTGGTTGTTTTTTCATATTCTAATGTTGCCAAATAGGATTCAAAAGATTGTTGATGTATATGAACTTGTAATGATTTATAATCTCCAGATGGATAACCTATATCTGTGTAAGTAGCATCGGCCGAAGCTTGTTTCCCACTAGGATCAGTAATTGTCAAAGGATTGTTACTAACATACTGATAACCGCCTTCAGTTGGTTTAAAGATGGGATCATTAGAAATAAACTTTCCATTTGATGGAATGTAATAACGTGCATTGAAGTAATTTAATGAACTTTCTGTATCAAGCTCTTTTCCTGTAAATCCATATCTTTGTTCATTTATAGATGAAAAACTTAGCTCTTTACCAAATGGAAGATAGTTAGCTTTAAATTTAATGTTGCTATTGACATCTGTTTGTAAACTTGTACTTCCAATATTATCTGAATGATAATAAACAACATTGTTATCTTGAAGCTTAGCTAATCTTTGATTAGAATAAATATAACTTATAGGTGAATTACTTTCAGTTGTTGATGTAGTTGAACTTATCTCTTGATTAACAACAAACATATCTTCGTTTCCTGTAAATACATAATCAGCTGATTGATCTCCAACAATAACTTTTATTGTTTCTAATTTAATTCCACCTGGATAGTTAACAACAAAGAATTTAGTTTCTAGAGCTTTTAATTCATTATCTTGAATTATCGTATATTGACTATTAATAATAAAAGTTATCTTATTAAAATCCTGGTTAAAATTATTTTGTATTAAAACTTGTATAGAATTATCATTAACATTTACATCTTCAATTTCAATAGAATTTAATTGAGCTTGAGAAAATGGAACTAATAAAATAGCTACTAAAAATACACCGATAACCTCTTTTTGCATAAAATAAATATCCTGTTTATAAATTTATAAACTTAACTATATCTTAATCTTGGTTTATCTCTTATTTTTGCAACAGCATATTCATCATCTTCATGTCCGATATAACCGATAAATGGTTTTTTATTTCTGACTGTAAGAATTTTTTCTACAGGCCCAATATCTTGATTTTTATATATAATAAACCCCCAAGATAAGGGATTATTATGATAATCTGTTTTTTGATAATAAATAGCAGATCTATCTTGTGGATTATGATTCATAAAGAATACCTGTAAAATACCTGGATCCTTAGAAGAATAAATTAATAATATTCCTGGCTTGTTTAATTCTTCCCTTTCAATTTCCGCTTCTACAAAACATTCTAAAGGTTTTTCCAATACGTAATTTTCTAGACTAGCAACAATCATCATAATGGGTTATAATAGATAAATATATAAATTTAATTAAAAGAAAAATTTAATCCATCAATCTTTTCAATATAACAATAATCAAGATTAAAAGCAATATGTTTGCTATTATCAAGAATATTACTGCAATTGGTGAATTTGCTTCTGGTATTATTGTTGGAATTCTTGATAATTTCAAATTTCCTGATCTTGTTTTTGTGTTTCCCTCTGAATATACTGGAACATATTTTGTATCTGATGGAGCAATATTAATTGTTTGTGTTTGTTGGGTTGTTGTTGCTCCGTTTACTCTTGTTTTTATTGATAATGGGTATGTTCCTGCTGGAGCCTCATCTGCAATGTGGATTGTTAATGAAGTTGTTGTTGTTTCGGAAGGTTGCAAACTAATTGAAACAGAGTCCTTGCTTAACCAGGAAGCTAATGGATCTGATTCTAGGCTAATTGTAATAGGATCAGTTCCTGTATTAGCTATTGAAACTGGAATTGATATCGAAGATCCTGGTTTTGCATCCAATATTTCCTGCAATAATACTAAATCAATGTAAGGAATATTGCAATCTATTATCAACTCTTTCGTAACTGTGTCCTCATTTCCACCAGAGAATACTGTAGCGTCTATTAAAAATGTACCTTTTACTTTATCTGGAATTTTAAATGTAAATCTTTCTAGAGATTTTGAATCATCATCTCCTATTCTTTGAAGTTCAAATATGTCTGTCTTTGCTAATAAATCTAAATCTTTATTTGATAAAATAACCTGAATATCGTCTTCATCACTTGTTCCAATGTTGTGTACATCAACTATTGCTGAGACTACATCTCCGCATTGAACATCTAATGGAGCTAGATCAAATCTATTAATAACAACATTATGTTTCTTTAATTTTATGTCTACATTTATTATATCTTCATTACATTGAAGCTCTTCATCACTTTCTTCAAATACTTTTACAAATATTGAGTAATCATTGTCTTCATCTAGGTCGAAGCTTGGAACTTTTAATGGAAGTTCAACATCTCTAGAATCTGATTTTCTTACTGAAAATGAATCTGATTCAACTTTATCAAGTTCATCATCTTCTGTTTCATCAAATAATGTTGCTTGAACAATTAAATCTTTTTTCTCGTTATTGTTATTTTTTATTTTTACATTTAATGGAATTGTTTCTCCTGGAGAAAAATCATCATTTGCATCAGGTTCTTTTATTGTAATTTCTAAGTTTCCTTTAATTCCTTCTTCACATCTGTCTAAACTTGTTTCGTTTCCCAACGAACATTTTGCTGAGCAGCAGAATGCTGAGTCTGAGCTTGGAAGCAAATTACCTGAACATTGATCTTGGGATGAACAGGAAAATCCATTTTGCTGTGAACAGGTTAATTGAGTTTGATCAGATGCTTTGTATATTGAAAATTTGCTTAAATCAAATACTAATTTTTTTGTTAATGGATTGAAGTTGACATTCTTACATCTATCCCGGGGACAAGAAGTTGTTATCTTTGATAAATCTAAGGTATATGGATCGTTGAAGAAAATTAAAGGTGTCTTTGTTGATTCTAGATTGTACATTGAAAGCTGGGCTGCTTTTCCCTTGAATGCAAGAAGTTCAACTGTATCTATTCCAATTAATCCTTTAGATATTGTTACAAATGAATCTAGGTCAACAACATCTCTCATGTCAATAACTGCTCTTCCGCAGAAATCTATTTTACCATATTGTGTTTTTTCTAGGATTAAACAATTCATATTTTTTAATTGTTCATCTGTTAGATTACTGAAATCTGTTGTGTTTCCATCAAATGAGTCTGCTATTGGAATTCTTGATGAGATTAATTTCCATTCTCTGAATACTGTAAATTCACCATCTGAAACTGTTACTTTAATCTTGTAAGTTCCTTCCCCAGGTGAATTGAATGTGAATGTTTTTCCTAAGGCAACAAAATTATCATCGACAGTCCATCTAACTAAGATATCTGCTTCTGGACTGTCAATATCATTAACATCTACTGAAAATAATTGTTTTCCATTCTCTGTTATTTTTGGATCTCTCTTTGGAGAGTAATCTTTTATTTCAGGAGCATCATTAACTGGAGTTACATTTATTTTAACTGTTGTTAAAGTTGCTGCATTTTCATCATCTACAACTTGAATATCGCATGTTGCTAATCCATTGAAATCTTTTCCTGGAATAAATGTTAATCTTTTATCTGAGATAATACATCTAACTTTAGATTCATCTTGTTTTGCAACCTCAAATTTTGATATTGTTCCATCTTCATCAGAAGCAGAAAGAGTTACTTCTGGACCTATTGTAGCATCTTCAGGCATTGTCTGATCTGGAATTGGATCTATTACCGGAGCAATATTTTGCCTTGTAACAATTAAATTGACTGGATTTGAATTTGTTGATAATAATGAATCAGATGCTGTAAATGTTATTGTTTCTTGTCCATTGAAATGTCCAATTGGAGAAAATGAAACTTTTCCTTCAGGACTTATTGTTACTGTTATTCTGTTATTTCCAGAAACTATGTATGTTATTAATGATGAATCTACATCTATGAAATATGTGTTAAGATCAACATTATCTGTCAATGAAGTGTCTTGGGGCCAGCTAACATCTGGAATATTTGTCAATAGTTTTGGAGCATCATTAACTGGATTAATTGTTAAAGTAATTTCGTTAGATTCAACAAATGATGGACCATCAGATGCTTTAAACTTTATCTTCACAATTCCATTAAAATCTGTTGCTGGGCTTATTGTTGCAAGTCCTGCTGGTGATATCGATATTATCGCTGTTACTGGAGATATTGAAGTGAATGTTAGTGCATCGTTGTCTAAATCATCGAAATAAGTTGCTAATGAAACTTGGGTTGTTGTGTCTTCATCAATTATAATATCTGAAACTGGACCGTTAAATACTGGGGCTCTGTTTATGTTGTTTACTATAACCTTAAATGTTTCTGAATCTGATAAGCCTTCTGTATCCTCTGCTATTACTGTCACAATATGTACTCCAGATGATGAAAAGTCGGTCTGCCATTGGAAAATTCCGGGACCTATTTGTGTAAATCTTGAATCTGATATTGAATATATTATGGTATCTCCTGGAGTTTGATCAGATGCTATTGCTGTGACTGTAACCAAATCATTTTCATTAACTGTGATATCTAAAATTGGTTGTAAAACTGGAGCAAATGGAGCATCCATTGTAAATGTGAAATCTTCTCGAGCAAATGCTTCATTATTTCCATCTGAACATTTTACATTCCATCTATAATCCCCATTTGCAATCTCCTGTATATTAAATGAACTTGTTTGGCCATTTCCTACTGTTTTTGTTGATGATGAAACAAATATTCCCGATATATCGGTAAATAATGTGCAACTAATTTGTTGAGCATTATTATCTGAAACTGAAAATGTAAAATCTATGTTTCTTGTTCTTAATACTGCTCCTGAAGTCGGTGAAAGTAAATTTACTGTTGGAGGTCTTACATCTGCTGAATTTGAAATTCCTTTTGTTGGAAAATCAAATATATGGAAATCATTTTTGTCATTATCTGTGTCAAATCCATCTGGTAAACGTCCAGATGATTTTCCTTTTCCTGGATTTAATGCATTATCTTGTAAATTTCCATCGTCAAAGTCTCCATAAGTTACTTTATCTATTACTGAATCATCTAATGATTTTAGTTGAATTATATCTCCATCATTGTTTAACGTAAATGTAGGGCTTACAACTAAAAATCCTTTTGGTGGTATTGTGCCAGATAAAGAGAATTTGGTGGTTGTACCATCTTGAAGTTTAAATCCCGACAATGTTACAGAGATATCATTTGGATTAAACAATTCAATCCATTCTTCGTCTCCTGTGCTTGGATTAGAAACGAATTCATTAATAACAACTTTAGGAACTATTGTAATTTGAACTGTTTTTGTATCTGATAATCCGAAAGAATCTGTAACAGTTACGGTAACTTGTTTTATTCCAAGATCTGCTATTGTTGTTTGCCATTCCCCATTACTATTAAATGGAGCTGAGAATGTGAATGATAATGGATCATCGTCAATATCTGTAGCTAGAGCTTTTAATTTTATTAAAGTTCCTGCTGCTACTGTCATATCTGTCAAATTAGATAATGATGGTTTGTGATTAATATCAAGAACTGTTATTGTAACTTCATTACTATCTGTTGATTTAATTCCATCTGATGCTGTAAATGTTACTTTTTGGATTCCAACAAATTTTTTCCTTGGTTTTAGTGAAACTATACCATTTTCATCTATTGTTATATCTATATTTGGAGCTTGAGTGTGCGTATAAGTTAATGTTGCTCCATGAGGTGAACTAAAGTAATCATTAAGATTATATGCATTTAATTTTTCTACATTTTTTTCTATTTCAATATCTGGAATGGGACCGTTAAATTCTGGAGGTAGACTTCCGGCAATAACCCAGGTAATTGAATTCTTAAATAATTCTTCTGTTTGTAATGTCCAATACTGTGTTTTTGTTATTCCGAAGAAGACTATTCTTTGCTGGGCTGTTTGTCCGTTAAGGAATGGTGTTCCTTTTTCAGCTGCACCAATTACTGCATCATTATTATTTACTACAGTTGAACCAATTATTGTCCATGGAACCTTCCTTATATTTGATCTTAGTAAATAGTATGCTGGAATTCCTTGATGACCACTTGATGGGTTGTTTGGAGAAGAATCAAAACAACATTGTGTATAAACTTGAATAAATGTAAATTGATCTTTCATTATTGGACTATCTTGGGCGATGTTTTTTATGTCTAAAGGTTGGGAGTTGACTATTGATGAAACTCCATTAAATGTCCATCCCCATAATTTTGGATGTTTTGTATTAAGTGAAACTACTGGAACAGTATTTACTGGTAATTGATCTGCATTGTTAAGAATATTATCATTAATTACTATTGCTTTATATTGTAAAAAATTTGTTGATGGAATATTATTTGATAAAATAACTTCATAAGTTAATGACATTTGATCAAACATAGAAGTTATCTTACTATCAACATAGTTATTATCCCTAACAACATAACCTATATCTGTAGCTAATGTTGTGTATGCAAATATGATTGTTATTAATATTAATGGAATTATTTTTTTATTCATTTTTTATTGCTCCCTGAGTTTTTTGTTAATAGGAAATATATCATCAATCCAAGTACTACTATCACTAAGATTAGAAATGTGCCATAGAATGGGTTTGGTTTTGTTTTAGTTGTTTTAGTTGTTTTTCCTGTTGGTGTAGTTGGTTGAATATTATCTGTTTTTATATTTGTTTTAGATGGAGTTGTTGAAGGTGGTGTCTGGTCTGTTGTTGTATCCTGGTTTTGTTGTGAATCATCTGTATTATCATCAGTTTCGGGATCATTATTATCATTTTGATCTGCATTGTTATCAGTAGGTGTATCATCTTCTTGGTTATTCTCTTCGGGAGGTGGGAAATCTCCTTCTCCATATGCAATAACTTGAACTTCGGTTGCTAGGGCAATACCATTACCTTCTTCGGGTTTAAACATTGTAAGAATTTTACCGCTATAAGTTCCGGGACGTTTTAAGATAAAAGCATAACGAGCATCTTTTTCTTCATTCGCTTTAAGAACAAAATCATTATCTATTATTTCAGTTATATCTGTTAAGTCTTCTACTACACTTATGGTAATCGTAACAGGAAAATCATTGTTATTGATTACCCTTAAAGTTTTTTGAATTTCTGTAGGCTGATTAGGAGATATTTCTTCTTTTAAATAAATTTTTCCGCTACCTACTGAGCCTGTTATTGCAAATGCTAAAGGAATAATTAATAGAAGTAATGTTACAAAAATCAAACTTATCTTTTTACTCATTAAAATCCCCCTTTGATAGTGGTTATTTGTTTTAACTACCTTTAGTAAATGAATATGTGAGCTAGTTTATATATAAACATTATTATGATATAAAATATAATCGGTAATTAATATGTTATAGTTATCATATTGTGATTTCTATTATTTCTGAATCTGAATTGCCTGTTCCATCGATAGAATTTATGACAATACTGTGTTTTCCATAATTAAGGAAAAGAAGTTTAGTAGCATGATTACAATTATTACATATGACCCTTGGAAGACCATTATCAATGGAATATGTTAATCTAGCTTTTTCTGTTAATTGAATATCTAAATTTAGTTTTTTGTCCTGTTGTTGATAGTTTAATGTTATTTCAGGAATATTATTATCGATATAAACTTTAGTTAGTTTTGTGGATGATGATAAAGCTTCGTTTGATAGAACTATAAAATATTCAAAAGGAGAGGGAAAATCGGTTACATTAATTAAGAATGAACACTTTTTCTTCATTCCAGATGGGCAACTTTGATTTATGAAACCGATCGAAACAGAATCAAATACACCAGATGATAAAGAACGATAGTAAAATATTGTATCTCTAAGATTTTCTTCTGAATAAGATATTTCAAACTTTCCATTAGTTGTCTTTTTTGGGTTAAATGAAAATATTATTGGAGGTTTTGATATTACCTTAAATGAAAATTCTTCTTGATCAACATTATTAAATTCATCTGTTCCTTTTACAATAATTTTATGATATCCATCATTAAAACTCATTGGTCTAGAAAAAGAAGAACATCTATTACATAATCTTTGAAATAGTTTATTATTATCGGATATTTCTATTTTCTCTAGTAATTTATTTGATTTAATTATTATTGGAACTTGCCTTTTTCCATAAATAGTTTTATTTGGGGAGATTATTGTTATTTCAGGAAGATTAAAATTTGCAATCTTAAATGAATTAAATTCTGAGAATAATGGCTTAATCTCATTTCCTGTGTTAACATAGAATATTGCTACATACCTTCCTAATGGGGAATTTGTTGAATTCCATATAATATCATATTTGAATTCTGATGAAGATTCATTATAACCATATCCAAATGATTCGTTGAAATCGTAAAGTTTTCCATCAAATATAACGGAGGAGTTATCAAAACCATAGGCCGATGATGTTGTTATTGGAATTATTGTAAATGATGGACAGGAATTATATCCATTCATTAAAAATGTGCATTCATCTTTTACTGGACCATTAATTTTAACTGTAAAATTTGTTATTGGAAGTTGTGTGTCGGGATATTGAATCACAATTAAAGAGTTAATTTTTACAAATTCTTGATAAGAATAAAGTTCTTTATCTGAATTTACATCTATTGTTAAAGCAGCAGCTAATTCGATTGCAAGCATAGTTGCTACTATTAGCATTAGTGCAGCTCTTTTTTTCATAATTAACCTCTAAGAATGATATAAAAATGTTAATAAACTATTTAAAGAATGATGATACCACTAGAGCAAACTAATGTTGTTGTAGAAAATATAAATTGAAGAAAGAAACATTTTAAATATTTATTGATTTTTTTATTGTTTATGTCATTAAAAATATCTGATGGTGAAGTTGGTCTTGCTAGAGATATTATTAAAGCAGCATATACCCCTCGTGATTTATTGCATAATCCTATTTATTTAGATGAAGGGGAAGCATTTAAAAATTTAGATACTAAATTATCTAAAATTATTCTTTATTTACCTATACAATACAGGAATAATTTGAGAAGAAGGATAATTTTTGTTAATGATAAAATTTTAGAAGAATCTAGTCCGGAATTTAATTCTGGAATTGGACCATCTGGATATCATAATTTTGAAACTTGGGATAACACAAATCCATTTCAAATTTTTTTTAAAACAAATACCTTAGGAAAAATATTTGTTGATAAAAAGAATAAGGAAGCTTATCTTCCAGTAGTTGATGTAACATTCACTTTTCCAGACAGAAAATATGCTAGACAAGTTCATGAAGCGTTTATGAAAGAATTTATGGTGGGTTGTGAACAATCTTCAACTATCCCTCTTGTTGAAAGGATAAATCATGTTGGGGAGGAGATTGATAAAAACAATAAAACATTGCGATGGATGCTTGGAAGAAACAAAACGGGCACCATGTTAGAACTGACTGGGGACAGGTATGCTTTTGAGAACGAATATAATACTGGATTTTTCTAATTTATTTATTAATGTCGCCAGATAAAACTATTGTTGAAGAAGGACTTGGATCAAGATCTGGGAATGGTTCTTTTGTGATAACAACTTTATCGTATTCTGTAAAGTAAGCTCTTGTTTTAAATGCTAATGTACCCTGATTATTTTTATCTGTCTCGAATAAACCGATGCTTAGTTTATATCCTGATTCATTGTCAACTAGCCATGCTTCATAAACTTCGATCAAAGTTCCTTTTGAATTCTTCTTTAGTTTTGGAAGGTTTTTTGTATCGATTATAATTGAACCTTGGAAATTTCTTTTTGCTCTTTCACTTCTACTTGTAATAAATAGATTTATTGAAGAGGTTATTACTGCTTTTCCAATAATCTTAGTTGAATCTGGAGTTGTTAAATTAGCTGTCCATTTTTCAGTAATAGCTGTAACTATGGCTGTTGAAATTAAAGTTAATACTATAAATGTTATTAATATTAATCGTCTTTTGCCCATATTGCGCCCTCCAATATTATGTTTGATGATGGACTTGGATCAAGATCTGGGAATGGTTCTTTTGTTATTATAACCATATCATAAGTTCTTTCTGCTTTTGTTAGATTTAATCCTGGAATTGGTAAATAACTATTAATTTGATATGTTAATTTCCCGTTTCCACTTGGATTTGAGTCTATTAAGCCGATGCTTAGTTTATACCCTGATTCGTTGTCAACTAACCAAACTTCATAAATTTCATCTTCGCCCAAATCAGGAAGTTTTTTTGCATCTACCAATACTTGACCATTTAAGTTTGTGATTGGCTGATTGAATGGCTTCTTGAAATTAGGAGTGATTACTGAGTTGATTAAGACTCTGCCTTTTGAGATACATTCTGGGTTTGGAATATCATTTGGAGCAAATAATCTTAGCTCTCTTAATTTCTTTTTTGTATTATTCTTTTCTAAATCAATACATTTTATTATTGGAACTTTTATTATTTTAAATTTTTCTTCCTTTTCAAAGAAAGGTTTAATGTCTTTTCCAGTATTAGCCTGTATTATTACATTATAATCTCCTAATGGGTAGTTGGAAAAGCTTATTCTAAATTTAAAATGTTCTTGGGTATTATAACCATATCCGTAACCATAACCAAAGTTGGTCTTATTACCATCTTCGAATGCATAGCTGTAACCATAGCCATAATTGCTTGGGTTTTCTAGAATAGTTAGATTAACTTCATTACAATCATTATCTCCATTTAATTTTATAGAACAAGTAAATGATTTTGGACCGGTGAACTTTAAAGCAACATCTGTTAATGGGACTCTTGAATCTATATTTTCAATTTTAATATCTGAATCAAAAGATATTAACTCGTTTTCGAAGTAAGTTTTGTCTGGATCATTAAAAGTAATAGAAAGTTGAACTGCGCTCGCTGGACCTGCAACTATTAATAAGATAATTACTACAATAGTTATAAATCCACTTAGGAATATCCTCTTTTTCAACATATTACATACCTCTTAATCAGTTAATATGTGTTAAAGTATTTAAACACCAATGATACTTGACGAGGATAGTAAAATTACTAGGCTAAAATAATCTTCTTATAATATAGATACAAGCTGTTGTATTTTATTATTTATTTGGCACAAGTAGTTGTATTATAAATTTTGATTATATTGTTTAAAATGGTTTTTATAAGGTAAAATATGTGTTAATTATAATATTATTATATAGTGGTTACAAATAGAAAGATTTATAAATAGCTATTTTATGAAAATATAAAATGACATTGTTAAGATCTATTGGAAGGGTTGCATTATCTCTGGGTATGCCTATAACTGCCTTTGCAACCGCTGCTTTGGTTGTTAGTGGAATGAATTATTATTCCTATAATAATGTGAGATATTTCGATAAAGGTTTCGGACGTAATGATCGTCATCTTGTTTGTAAAAAGGCTGATGGATTTTTTGGACATACTGAGGTTAATCTTTATGAAGCAGAAGGTAAAATAGAAGTAAAAAGACACTCTACTTTTTTAGATGATAAAATTTACACTGATAAAGATGGTGATTTGCGCGTTGATGATATATTAATACTTAGAAGTTCTTTCTATACTAGGGGACCTAATTATATTAATCTTGATAGGGATGAAGATCTTGTTGGCAATGAAAGATTTTTTGAGGAAGCTGATATTGATTTGGAAAAACAGCTTAAAAGATTTAAACCTTTAATAGAAATGGATTCATAATCAATAAAAATAAACCTCTTTTTTCCCCAAGGGTTAGCGCCTCGTTTTTTAGGGAAAAAGAGCAATAACTTATAATTAACCAAACTATATAAATGAAGATGATACTTTAATACAATGGTTAATTAAATTGTAGAAAATATAGTTTAAGGTTTTTTTATCGGAAGATGGGTGAGTTTAAAGAATCTTTGGGTTATTGTTGATTCTATAGAATGGATGAGGTTCACTTTTGGAGTTTCTCTAATTTCCTTTAACATTGGAATAAATATCAAAGACGTCGCTAATCTTAATGCTCCTGAAATAATGAAAAGAATTAATATTGAATCAAAATTAAGTTTAATTGTTGTTGAAAGATAACCGCCGAGAATACCGCCGAGAAAAACTCCAATTCCTGTCAAAACATTTAAGTAAGTCAAGCAAGTTGCCCTTCTTTGCGGAGATGTTGAATCAAAATAAAAATTAGATGAAGATAGATTAAATGCTGCCCAGGCAATTCCTGAAAATATTTGTATTAATAATATCAAATAAAAATTTTTTGTTAAGAGCCATAGCAATGGAACAAAAGGAATTAAAAATCCAGATATTTTTATTATTGAAATATTGCCATATTTATCTCCTATCTTTCCTATTTGGGACATAATTAATAAACCACAAAAAGCAGAAACAAAACCTGCTATGGTATATTGTGCATAACTAAAATTTAAGCTTTTTAACATGTAAACTGTGAAGAACGGGGAGGCTATATTCGCAGTCAGATTGATTAAAGTAAAATAGATTGTAAATCTTCCAAAATTATTAGATGGCGCTTTTTTTATGAATTGCCAGAATGTGAATTGATATTTTTCTTCAAGCTTAAATTTAGGCTCGTACATTTTTTTCATATATGAAATTGAAATTAATCTTGCAATAAATGCTATAAAGAACAGAATTGCGAAACCTAAAAATATTTTATTAACTGCTTTGAACTTATCTAAGAAAAATCCTGCTAATAATGTTGAGATTAATGCAACTAATCCTATAATTTTATTTCTAGTTCCAAAATATGAACTTCTTTTTTCTTCCGGAACCAAATCTCCTATCCAGGAAGCCCATGCCGGACCAATAAAGCTACCAAATAAAGCAAGTAATGAAAAGGTTAAAACTAAAACCAATGGACCATGTGATAAAATTATGAAGGGAATCATTAAAATTGGAATCCACATAAAAGCTTGGAACAATGCTGCTCTAAGAATTAATGATTTTCTTTGATTATGCTTCATTGCTTTTATTGTTGCAAACTGAGATAAAGGAGAGATTAAATCCGGAAAGGAACTTAGAAAACCAATTTGCAGATTGGTTGCTTTCATTGCTAATGCAAATGGTATAATCAAAGAATGTCCAACTCCGGTCATTAAGGAATAGAAAGAGCCGTCAATTATTGAATATCTCAATGATTTTTTAACTACTTTATCCTCTTTTTTCATAATATAGATTTATTTTATTTAGTTTAAATAGTTTTGTTGTAACTAGAAATTAAGAAAAGATAGTTTTAAAAGATTTTATATTTTTTATATGACAATGATTATATCTGAAATAAAAGATGAAAATGGAAGAATTATCTATCTGACTGATGAAAGATATAACCATATATTGAAACATCCAGAAATGTCTAATAGATTAGAAGAAATTAAAGATTTTTTAATTAACCCAAATATTGTTGTTGAATCAAAAACTGATAAAAATGTCAATGTTTATTATAAATACAATAAGGATAGGATAAAATATTTGTTAGTAGCAGTAAAGTATTTAAATGGAAAAGGATTTATAATTACAAGCTTTTATACAGATAAAATAAAATGAAAAACAATTTAAATTTATATTATGATGATGAAGGAGATTTTCTAGAAATAAATATGGGAAAATATACTGAAGGTTATTTTAAAAACTTGGGTAATGATATTTTTGAAAGGATTGATAAAAAAACAAAAAAAACAACTGGGATAGCTGTATTCAATTTTAAAAAAAGAACAGAAAAATTACATGATATTAATGTAGAATTACCTTTTAAAATACAATTAATACCTAAAAAGGGTGTTAAAGCTTAATAGTTTTGTTGTAACTTAAAATCAGAAAATTATTTAACGGAATAATCAAAGATAAATATTATAAAGTTATTAACATTTCTATTAATATGAAGATATTGCAAATGAGAAGACAGGGAAGTTATGAAATATGTGTTAGTGATAACGGGATTGATGTTGTTAAAGATTCAATTGAATGTGCTGTTCCCCTAAATTTTGATTATTATGGTGTGAGAGATGGATTTCCTGACAGTAGATTAGATCATGAGTTAGAAATTGGAGAATGTGCTTTAGATTTTTATTATCATGTAGATTTTAGCAAGAGAGATGATGCTATTGATGATCTAAAAAAAAGATTTATTTCTGATTTGGAATCATTGGAAAAGATTTGTGAGGATATGAGTTTTAAGCTCGAAATTACAAGATTAAAAAATATCTATAACATAAAAGTATTGACTATGGTTATACCTTTTCAATTTAGAATAATAGGAATTTAATGCTTTTCCGGCATTCTTAATGTAGTAAATCCGTGTGAATAAACCCTTACACCCTGTTGAATTATTTGATAGATTATAAAATCCATTACTGTTGGTTGCCAGGGTTTGATTTCACCAGGCTCATCTTTTGCATCATAACTGTAATGGTTTCCTTTTACATCTCCAAAAGAGCAACCATATAAATGTATTTCTTCCGCACCCATAACTAACGCCATCTGAGAAGCAACCCCAGTAATCGTACAACTTTTAGCAAATCTTTTTTGATCTCTAGATATTTCCTGATTCCAAGGTCTGCTGTAATAAAAGAAACCGTGGCTGGAATCTAAAATATAATCATCTAGTATAAATTTAATTAGGGATTCCTTTGTGCTTTCAAAATCCATTAATCTTTTTTGAAGTTTTTTTCTTTCTTGAATGTCGGGAATTATTATTTCATCAAATGGGAGTACAAATGAGGAAACAATTCGTGTAGCATTAAATCTTTGAGATGAAAGAAACCATTGTCTTTTATAAGAATCTTTATCCCCGCACATAAAATAATCTACTTTACTTTGCTTATTTAATGCTTGTGGGGCACCGTTAACTGCAATAGCTATATCTTCTTCATTATGATATAAAGATAAAGTTGGAGAAGATCCCAATACAGCAATTCTTGTGCCTTTGTGTATCCCGCGATATTTATCTATAGAAAACATGTTGCTAATTATTATACATCCCCCATCTTTCCATAGTCAGTATCTCTATTTTTCTGAAAACTACCTTTTCTATAAGGATGCCGATTAATCCTATTATCAACATTCCAACAATAATCTCTTCTGTTCTAAAAAATTCTCTGGCATTAAATATCATATATCCTAATCCATTTGTACTTGCTATCAATAATTCTGCTGCAACTAATGCTCTCCAAGCCATCCCTATACCTAAGCGCATTCCTGTTATTATCTGAGGGAAAGCTGCTGGTAATAAAACATTAAAAAAAATATATCCTTTTTTGGCGCCCAAGGATTGGGCTGCTTTTATAAGAATTTTGTTTACACTTTTTACTCCATTCCATGCTGTGAATAAAACTGCCCAAAATGTTGCTAGAGCTATAATGAATATTGTAGCAGTAAAACCTAAACCAAACCAAAGAATAGCTAGTGGAATCCATGCTATCTTTGGGATTGGCTGTAATAAATTTACTATCGGATTTAAAAATATCTCTATTTGTTTTATACTTCCCATAAGTGCACCTAGTATCACGCCTAAAATTGATCCAATTAAAAATCCTATTATTACTCTAATTAAACTATAAAATAAATTTACTTGCAGAACCCCTTCAACCAATAATTTATAAAATGATGTAAAAACTTTAAATGGGGATGGTAGGATTATTGAGTTTGGTATAAAAAAAGTAGATATTACTTGCCAGATTATTATAATTATTATCAATGGATACAGGAATAATAATATATTTTTAGTTTTTTCTTTTAATTTCATTTTATCTTTATAGCTTCTGCTAAATATCTCTTGACTATTATATCATCAAAATTAGGCAGCTTTTCTATAACTTTTTGATCGAGTAAGAACTTAGAATCTTCTTTAAATGATTGTATCATCGAATCGTCTAAATCTGAATCATATCTAGCGTATTTTATCGCTAAGTCAATGATTTCTGGTTCTATGTTACCTTTTTTGCTTATTATATTCTTTGATTCATCAATATTATTATTTACAAAATCTACTGATTCTATCCAAGCTTTTAAAAATTCGATAACCAATTCCGGATTTTTTTCCATAAAATCTTTTCTAATCAATAAGAAATTTGGGTCTTTCTCGGTTTTATCAAAATTTAAGAGTTCGTAAGCTACATCTTTATATTCCATAGTAGCACAATAAGGTTCACCGCATAAGAAAGCATCTATATCTTTAGTTTGTAATGCTACCATGGCATCATCATCCTTCATATTCATGATTCTAAAATCCTTTATGTTGGTATTTGAAAGTTCTATTAATTTTAATAGATTCTTATAATTTGTTCCTCCAATCTTTACTGCTATTTTTTTACTTTTTAATTCTGAGAAATTATTTATTAAAAGATCTTTTCTTATCATTAACCTTTTCCTCCCCCCACCCCAGCTTGTAGTTGCTATTATTTTGATATCATCTGTTTTTGAAGCTGCGGGAATTATATTACCTGAAGATGCTAATCCAAAATCTATATCTCCGGCAATCATCGCTTCCACAACTTCTTTGCCACCTGTAAGGATCCTTGGATTGACTTTTAATCCTTGTTTTTCAAAAAGATTTCTTTCTACACCTACAATGCCCGGAAGCATTCCAATATTATAAGCATATCCAAAATTTATAGATGGTTGCTCTTTCTTTTCTATTGTCTTTACTGAAATTATTATCAGCATTATTAATAAAATTCCGGTTATTAAAAATATTTTTATTTTCTTTTTCATTTTCTTATCTTTTCAATATCTATTTTTAATTTTTTAAAATATGGCAGTGATAAATCTTTAGGATGATGATGTTTAATGTTTATAATCTTTTTTATACATCCATCATTATTTAATAATACTATCCTTGTAGCAATTGCTATTGCTTCATCAACATTATGGGTTACATAGATTATGGTTTTATTGGTTGATTTCCATAAGCTAATAAGTTCCTGCTGCAAAACTTTTTTTGTAGTAACATCTAAATTAGAAAATGGCTCATCCATCAATAATATATCTGGATCTAGGGTAAGAGTCCTTGCTATAGCTACTTTTTGTTTAATGCCTGTAGATAAATGATTTGGATATGTATGTTTAAACTCTGATAATCCTAAAATATCTATATATTTTGTTGCAATCTCTTCTGCATTTTTGACTTTATTTACTTCTAAACCGAATAGGACATTTTTGGAAACGGTTTTCCAGGGGAAAAGAGATAATTCTTGAAACACAAATCCTATCTCTTTTGATGGTTGAGATATCTGATTTCCTTTAACCAATATTTGTCCTTTTGTATATTTTTCAAAACCTGCAATCATATTCAACAATATTGTTTTTCCACAACCATTTGGACCTAGAATGACTAAAAATTCTTTTTCTTGAATTTCTAGCGATAAATCATCAAATACCTTAATTATTTTATTTTCTGTTTTGAATTCTTTCTTTAAATTGATTATTGAGATTAGTGACATTATAACTAATGCTTTTTCTGCTTAAAATATATTATTACTAACGAAGCCACAATTATTGCAATTATTATTAGTGTAGAGTTTAATAAATTTATTTTTACTCCTATCCTGTTTAAGTAAAAGATTATTAATGGAACAGTTGCTATTGACAATGCAAAGCTCAAGGTTATTCTTTCTATAGAATCTATTTTATGCTCTTTTGTTGTTTCTGGGAAGAAGATATATGTAATGAAATACCCTGGAATAAATAAAACAAATAATGATCCGAATACTATTCTAAATGATGTTGATATTGTAAGAAAAGGAGCTAATATGAATGATAATATAATTAATGAGATTATTACAGCAAGCCATACCTTAAATATCTTTTCCATAATATATTTTAAAAGAATAACATTTAAAAGCTTTTTGATTATGTAAACTAAACATGTCAGATAATAGAAATAATAAAGATACAATATTGCTAGATACATCTTTTTTAGCAGACCCTATAAATTATGGATATATCAGTATAAAGGAAAGTGCTCTAACCCCATCAATAATGAATTTTTTTCTTGATTATGAAAATAAAGAAAAATTTTATAGTGGTATCATAGCAAACCTGAAAGATCCTGACAAGAGAGTTTTTACCAGCAAAGGTTGTTTAAAAGAATTTAGTAATTTTGTTGAATGTTATCTGGCTAGAATTTTAAATCTCAAATATCTTGGAAGTCCTGGGTCGATATATCCCAGAGTTTATTCTAAGGAGCATATGAAATATTTTGACAGTTTGTTAAACAGGATGAAGAGTGTAAGAAGTTTATTGAGAAATAACACGTATAAAGCTGAATTTTCGGATAGACTTGAAGCGATAGAAAATTTATTTGTTGAAATTGGACAAAGATACAATATCAAGGAACCTAATGAATCTTTAATTAATGATGGGAAAAGAAGGCATAGATTTAACGATGAAAGATTGTGCGCTTTAGCATTTTATGAATTAATTGTTAATGATAACAGTACTTATATTGCCACTAAAGATAATGATATAATAACCTTATTAAATATTTTTAACAAGTTAATTGAACCTATAACTGAAGGTTTGGATAAACATATTGGTACTTGTTATTATCTTGATGGTGAATTTAAGAAAAATGTTAATAAAGCTGGCTTTATGATAAGATTTGAAGATAGAGATTATGTATTTAAGGTTCTTGAAGAAAAAATATTATGATTTATTCGGACAAAAATATGATGCATAATACTTTTCTTTATGTTTTTCAACTTTAACTAATATTTTGTCTCCTTTTTGATGATTTATATATCCATCAACATATTTCGATATATCTCCATTGTTACAATGTAAGAAAATATCATGATTTTCAGATTCGGCAGTGGGCAGAGCAAATCTATAACCCCTATTATTATTAAACCAAATGACTACTGTTGATTCAAGATTTACATTTTCTGGAGTAGAAGTTATTCTATTTTTAGGTCTTCTTGGATCTTGAATCGATTCCATATAATGAATATGTAGAAAAAATATTTAAACTTATCTTTTAAAAATATGCTCCCTCTTTTGTCAGGATAAGTTCGTATTTTTTACTATTTTGTGAAATTTCAGGACCAAATCCATAGGAAAGATGCTCATGGGTTTTCCCAGAATTTTTAAGATCTTTTAATTTTATGTAAGATTGTCTAGATAGATTAAGAGTTATTTCCCCATTTTTATAGGTTACTGAATCATTTCCGTTTACTAATTTTATAGACAAATCTATTGTATCAAAGCGCTGATGTAATAGTCTTAATTTATTATTCAAACTTTCCAATAACCCATTTTCAGAAGCTAAATCTTTTATATCACTTTTTGTAAACTCCAACCTTATCCTTACTTGTTTATTTTCCAATTCTGATATTAGTTTTCTCATTTTTATTCTATTGGGCTTGTTTTTTTATATTCTGGGATTTTTTTATAGGATATAGCTTCTTGATCCGGATGAGAGACCAACAATAAATCATATTCATCTGGATTTGATATTCTGTAAGGAGAAAGCTTACCCTCTTTTAATAAGTTATTCTTGGATACTCTAGTAAGCTCTATAACTATACCGCCACGATAATATCTTATGGAATCTTTTCTTTCTTTTGTTAGGTTTATCCATAATGGAATGTTTTCTTTATATCCTAACAATAGGTTATTATTTTTTATATCATATCTTTTCCCCTTAGGTTCTTCTTTTAAATTAAATTTTATATAATATTCTAAACCTCTTATTTCTTCGTTAAAGAATTCCAATCTCAATACTTTTCTTCCTTTTTCTCTGTTTATTGTGGATAACATACTAATCTTGTTAATAGATAAATTTTTAAACCTTTTTTATGCAAGAATTGGGTTAATAATTCTTTTTATATGGGCGATAATAAGAAGCGTAAAATCCTTTATCCCTCTGTTGGACAAAAGCAAAAATTAAATCTCCTTGTTTGTGCTTTATCTTTCCATGCTTGTATTTTGATCTATCTCCATGATGACAGTCTAAAAATATTCCTTCTCCTTTTGGATCATTATATGGATATGCAAATCCTGCACCTGCGGAATTATCAAAAACATCTACAACTAATACTGTAAGCTCAGAATCTTTTGGTTTTACTATTCTCTCAAGCAATGTTCTTGTTTTAAACTTTTTATGCATAGGATAAGTATATTAAGAAATTATATAAACTTATTTAATTTTTTTGAAAGCCTGTTTCATCAACTCTTTTGAGCTGTCCAAATAAACTTTCCAATGTTTCCATTAAAGTTCCATTACCTTCTTTTTCGAAAGGAGATTCTCTTAATCTTTTGCAGATTGCGGAAACCGCTATTGCAGTAGATGCAGTTGTTACAAATAGGGGTAAAGATGTGTCTGGAATTTTCTCAACTTCTTTAGTAGTAGATAAATTATAAAACCATTCTACAATTCTTATAAATTTTTGATAATCTATTCCTTTTCCCGCTATGGAACTAACAGCTGGGTTATTGGCTCTTCTTTTCATTAGATATTCTATTTCTGATCTATCTGGCAATGTTTTACTGTCTTGCATCATCAATGTAAAAATTAGTGAATCGTTGCAACATAATTCTATCATTTCTCCATATTTATTGTTACCTATGGATTTTATAACTGGAGCCGAGGTTTTTAAAATATCATTAATGATTGTGCCATTAAACAGTTTTAGATAATATCTTCCTTGCTCCAAATCTGTTGGTGGCATATGTCTTTTGATATGGTCTATTGTTTCTTTTTCAGAGCTTGCTATTTTTTCTATATATTCTGAATTAATGCGATTTAATCTAATGCCTATTTTTAAGAATTTTGCTATTTCTGAAAAAGTATATTTATCCTTTGATTTTTCATCTCTAACTTCTGCTGCACTTGTTACAATTGCTTGCAAAACATCGTCTGTTCTTGGTATACCATATCTTTGCAAATAAATTAGTTCAGTAGTTTCAGTAAGAAGTTTTGTTTCATTATGTGGTATTGGGTTTGAAGCTCTTCCAAATACCTCGTTTGGTGAAATTGTTCTATAACCTTCAATTTTAATATTTGCCATGGGTTCTTTATGAAAATTATTAGCTTATAAAGTTTTCTATTGTTACTTTTTAAAAGTGGTTATTCAGGAATGAAGTTTAATATTCCATGAAATTTAGATGAGAGAAGTTCTTTGATAGAAAAGTTTATATAGATGTATGTGTATGTGTATGTGTATGGGAACTAAAACTATATCAATAATGGATGATGTGTATGACATTTTAAAAAAAACTAAAAATGAAGAAGAAAGTTTTTCTGATGTTATTAGAAGAATTGCAAAAAAGGGAGATGTAATGAAATTTGCCGGCGCTTGGAAAGATACGCCAGAAACTGAAATAAAAAAAATGAAGGGAGATATTTTAAAACTTAGAGACAATTCAAGTAAAGAACTTTTAAGATTGTATAAGAAAAAATGATATGTATAGACTCTGATTGCATTATTGATTTTTTAAATGGAAATAAAGAAGCTAAAAATGTTATAGAAAGATATAAAGAAGACATTGCAACTACAGAGATTAATGTTTTTGAAGTTTTTTTTGGAATTTATAATAAAAAATTTAATAAAAATGAAGAAGAAATTGCTTTATCCTTTTTTGAAACTATAAAAATCTTATGTAATAATAATTGGGGGAGAAATGCTGCTAAAATTCTATCTGATCTAGCTAAAAAGGGAAAAATGATCGGACAAAATGACTGTTTAATATCTGCAATAATGTTAAAAAATAATTGTAATATAATAATAACAAATAATAAACAACATTTTTCTAGAATTGATGATGTTAAAGTTATATCTTATTAATAATCATTCGGGAATGAAGTTTAATATTCCATGAAATTTAGTTGGAAGTAATTCTTTGATATCTTGTTTTCTTATTTCCTTGAATAAATATAAGATTATTAAATATAGTAAAGTTAATATTAAATACTCCAATGGCAAGAAGTATTTGTTTAAAGTGTAGAATAATGGAGCAAATAGTATTAAAGATGCAAATAATATTCTTACTAAAGATCTAAATGAAATTAAAGCTTTGAATTCTTTGTAAACTATGATTGATGATAATAAAAAAGCTAGAAAACTTACTATTAATGTAGATATTGCTGCTCCAACCAATTGATATTTTGGAACTAGGAAATTAAGTAAAATAAAATCTATGACTAATAAGACTAGAATAATATACATTGGAACTCTTTGTTTTCCTGCTCCGTTTAGAATATTGGATAAAAATGAATATATTGTAAAGAAGGCTATGGCAATTATTAAAATTGATAATGAAGTTGAAGCAGGAGAGTAAACATTGGAATAAAATAATGAAATTATTCTTTCTGATGTTGTAGCAAATAAAATTGTTAAAGGCATTAAAATAATTAGGGTATATTTTGTTGCTGAGTTGATTAATCTTTTTGTTCTTTCCTTGTCATTTAATGCATTTGATATTAAAGGAAGTATAACTATGGATAACGAAGTTAAAATATACAATGGAACTCTGGAAATTGTTATTGAAGCTGTGTAATAACCTGTAAAGATGTCTTGTTTTAACAAAGATTTAACAAAATATAAATCTAAAGTTTGTACAAAATTAAAGATTACTGCAAAAATTGAAATTGGAATTGCATATTTTATTAATGTTTTGGATGAAATGGAATCTTCTTGGGTTTTATCTTTTCTTGATAGATATAATGCTATGATTAATATTAATATTGGAGATACCATAAATGCAATAATTGTTCCATATAGATGGAATAAGAAGGCTAAACCTATAATTGCTGCAGCTCTTGCAATTGAATAAAAAATATTTAATATTGCTTGGGTTTTGAATAATCTTTTCCCATTAAAATAACCAATTAAAATTGAAAATAAGGAATATGGAATGATAACTATTGACATTAATCTAAAATAATTTGTTAATGAAGCATCTTGCAATAATGTTGATATTAAATGAGCTGATGCTAAGAATAATAAAGAAATTATAACTGAGAATATTAATTGTACTTTTAATGCTTTTTTTAAAATTGATTTGGATCTTGATTCTTGTTCTGCAATAAACTTTGAAACTGAGGTTGGAATTCCAGAAGTTAAGATTAAGTTTAATGTTGTGGCTATTGTTAATATTAATCCGTAAGTTCCATAGCTTTCAGGTCCTAGATATCTACCTAGAACAAAATGTGTAAGATAACCTGAGATTATCATTACAACTTGTGCTATTATTAAGTATAATGTTCCTTTTCCTGCGGATTCCATGAAAATATGACAAAAATAAAGGTTTTTAAGAATTGTTATTTGAATTTAATCAACCAAACTAAAATATGTATAATGTCTTCCATTAATTGTGGGATTATTACCTGCATAAATCCAATTATTAATTGTAGTATGTGAAAGATTGTATTTTTCTAATAATGGATGTTTAGCTAATTTTCTTGAACCAAATCCAGTTTCCTTTCTTAATTTCATTGTTAAATGATAAGCTTCTATTACATCAAGAGATGGTCCTGTTACTAATTTGGTGTTTCTATAAAATTTTAATCTTTCTTCTTTTTCTTGAACAAATGAATAAACATTTTCAGAAAATCTTTTCATATATTCTAACTTAGTAAATGTTACGGATGATATTCCTTCTCTTTTGCTAGCACTTTTTTCTATATAACTTTTAATTCCTACTCGATTTAATAAATTTACAGTAAATTCAGCGGCATTTCTATATGCAGTTGCGAAACGAATTCGTGTTTCATACCCATTTTTTGCTTTTCTTCTTAATTTATATGGATTACTTACACTCCCTTCTGAATCGAAATATCCACTAAGAAATCCCCAAATAAATCCTTGTTTATCTGTAACCCATAGATGTTTATTTTTTATTGTATCTACCCATTTATCTGATCTAAAATCCCCCAATAAATCAACAAGATTAGCAGAATTAAATCCTGCATAATACGTATCTTTCCAATTAGGATTTATTTCTGATATGAAAATTTTATATCCTCTTGCTTCTAATCCAAATAATTCTTGTCCTTTTCTTGCAAATTCGTTTCTGAATTCTTCAGAGGTAACTGTTAATCTTATTGCATTATTTGTAGTATTATCCCCATAGGTAGAAGAACCATCTCCTGCCATTACTCCCAAGAACCATGCATAATCTCTTGATTGCCTTGGATTTTGAATTTTTTTTCTTCTATATGGTCTTGGTATTATTATGCGCTTTTCTTCCATGTTAATCTATATACTGCAGTATATATGTCTGTTTTTAAAGCTTAGCATTCTAGTTTATAGATGAATAAGTTATTTGTTTTATTGTATAATGAGAAACATTTATCGTTAAATTTATTTAGGTTTAGTTGACCTTTGTAAGCTACAATATACATTGGCTTTAAATTTGAATAATCTAACATTAAATCTCTTATTTCATTGTAATTATTAGCTGACCAAAATCTTTTCCATTGATCAAGATTCCATTTGTTTAGATCAAATAATCCAGGAGCTATTGTTTCTCTTCCTGAATATCCTAAAACCCATGGAGATAAAGAAGAGGAAGTTGCCATTACATATGAATTTTGTTCTGTGTTTTGCAAAGATTGTATAAGTTTAAGATTTTCTTCTGTGATTAATGGCTTAGAAGCAGCTGCATCTTTTAATGTTAAGAATGTTGTTGATAATAATAAAACAATTGCTATAGTATAACCTAGTTTTTTATTATCTTTTATTAAATAGAAAATTCCTATTCCTGCTGTGATTATAAAAATAATATCTAGATGAATGATAAATCTATTGAAGAAGATTAATTGGAAGAAAACTATGATGAAATTAATGATAAACCAAATTAAAGCGAAAGTGTAATCTTTCTTTTTTATTAAATAGAAAAAACCTAGAGCTGCAAATGGTAAATAAGCTATAGATAAAAATTGATATTGTAAAAATGTTATGAAAGTTCCTGCTCCTATATTGGCTGTTATTATTGGCTGAATGTTATCTAAGATTAATTCTTTTAATCTGTCAATATAGAAAGGTAAAGTTAGAATAATAATTGCTAAACCGCTTGGAATTGTGTATTTTAATTCTTTATAGTTAATTAAAGAGTAAATAACTGCAATTAAAGCGAATAATAAAAATGTTGGCTGATGGATAGAGCCTATCATTACTGAAACCAATACAAATGGAATGTATTTTTTTGATTTCAAAAAGTAAAATGCAATTAATAAGAAAATTAAAGCTATGATATTTTTATAATAGAAATATGAAAATGTTTTAAACTGGGCTATTGAAACTGAGAATAATAACAATGAGAAAAAAGCTATTTCTTTGTTGAATAATTTCTTTGTTGTTATGTATAAAGATAAACCAAGCAATATTTCTAGGAATATTAATCCTATTGTTAATAATAAAGATGTGTTAAATCCTGCTATGGTTAAAGTATCTATTACTGCTGCAAATCCTAAAGGAAATGTGTTTGTAAACCATTGTGTTGTTTGATAAGGAATATTTGGAAGAGATGAAGTATAAGTATCAAAAGCATATTTGTAGATTCCAACATCATAACCAAGAGGAATATTTGAGAATAAGAAAGGAATTGCTCTTGTAATTATAATTAAAAATAATGGGAGAAAAATAAAATATTGTTTTATTTCGAAATTATTGCTTTCTTTTAATGTGAAGATGGCGAAAATTGCCAAGATTAATGCAAATATCTCAAAGTGAATTATATATCTTGAAATAAAATCAAAATTAGCTAAAGTTACTAAAATTGTGTATACTATTAATAATTGAAATAATGAATTTTTAATTATAGCTTTCATTTAAACCCATTCTGTTTCTTCTTTCTCATCTTCTTGTAAAACTAGCAATGATAATAAAAAAATTAATATTCCTGTTATTATTGAAATTATATACCTAAGAAAACCTAGATTTTTAGTTTTTATAAAAATTATAATAATTCCTGCTATTGAAAGTAAAGAAATTAAAATATAATCTTTTTTTGTTATTTTATCTTCTAAAGTGAATTTTTTTTCTTCTTTATAGAATAAAACAGTTACTATTCCTAGAATGATAACTATGACTAATAAGTAATTTGAGTTAAAATAAGCTGAAACAAAACCTTTCTTTAGTTCTTCTAATAAAATTAATACTAGATATGTAACTAGTAAGGTTTGAAATGTGTAGCTTACTAATTCTAATATTTCTTGTTTTTTCATGTATATACTGGAGAAGATAGGTTTTATAAGGTTTTTTATTGGAATTTCCTTCTTTTCGCTATCTTTTTATTTAATTCTCTTCCTAATCTAATTGCGTCTTCTTCAGTCATAGTACTATCTGATTTGAATTTTTTAATAATTTCCAAATCTTTTTTCTTATTTTCTTCAAGTTCTATCTTTGTATAAACTGCGGATTCTAAATCTTCAAAAAAACCAAGAAGCAATAAAGCAAATGAATGTTCTCTTATCTTTTTTGGGAGTTTTTTTATATCCCATATATTTTTAACTATTGGCAATTTTTTGATCATGTCTTCTCTTTTTAAAAGATCTGCTTCTAACCAATCTTTCCAAAATTTGCTTGCATAACTTTTGCTATTTTGTTTCATTTTTCTACCTCCAAATATGCAATGTTTTCATTTAAAATAACATGTAAAGAAAGTTTTTGGTCTTCAAGAAAGTCTAAACCTAATATTGATGGTAATATTTGTGCTATTTGAATTTTTTGCTCAGAAGATTTAGTTGTCTTTAAGGCAGATAATGAAGTGTTTAATATCAAATAATCACGATTTTCTTTTAGGATATACATAGTTATTCTTGGAAGGGAAACTTGTTTGAATCTTGAGCCACCAAGATCGACCTCTTCGATTGCTAATTTATCTCTAATTGGTATTTGTAATTTTTTAACATCTTTATCACTGATATAAGAATTATGACTTCCATTGTCTATTGTAATTTACATATATTTTCTAGTACTTCTTAGGTTTTTATATTCAATAACTGATGTTAAAATCAGTCTTCTTCTAATTATTTGTAATGGTATTCTTTCATTCATTGTAATCACTTTATAATATTGTTTTTACTTTACTGATAAATTCTATAAATACTCTAGAAATGTTTATTTCTTTTTTTTCTAATTTTTTCATTAATCTATCTAAATTAGCATCAGAATCTATAACTTTCTTATCATAAAAAGCAATAAACTTATTATTATACTCAGATTTAAGATAATCTTGGTTTTGTTCGAACCATTCTAGGTCATTTTGACCAGATACAAGCATTTGAACTATTGATTCTTGTTGCATAAATATACTAAATAATACTCATTTATAAACTTTACGCGCATATGTGAAATGTGTGAGATGTGAGAAGTGATAGCAAGATATATTTCTTAATATTATCGTTGGAATAAAGGCTTCTTATAATACTCTAGCTCTATGTAATCTATAGGAATAGTATAGTTCTTTGTTTCATTTTTAGCTAGATGAGGAATGTTAATTAAAACGTTTAGTTTATTGTCTTTTATGTATAAATCACTAAGATTAAACTTAACAGTTGATATTAACCATCCATTGTCTTCTATTGGAGGCTGATAGTTTGTTATTATGTAATCTGCTTCTGCTATGTTCTTTGTTATTTGATATTTATATGGATTATTATTCTAATTTTGCAATTATTATCTTATTTAACTTATTTATAATATTGAGTATTTCTTTTATTCTTTCTTGAATGTATTCCTTCTTTATAAAAAATCCATCATATGCTACTTTATTCCTTAATATTCTTAAATCATCTAACATTACTATTTCATATTTTGTAAATTCATTATAATTTTGTTCTATATATTGTATTGATTTTTTGTGAGCTTCTTCTCCAATAAATTTATATCCGTCTAAAAGGAGAATCGCTGTTATCAATTCTCTAATTACATCATAATAATCTTTTAATATATTTGAGGGAAATCTTTCTATATCTATAGTTTTTATCATTTCTGATGTTATCTCTGACATCTTCTTTATAGATTTTGCTTTCTCTTTATCTGGAGTTATCCTTATTATTCCTTCTATCATCTAAAATACCTTTAAATATCCCTTTAAAATAATGCCGTTCAACATATTGTTTTTTAATTCTTTACTTAAATTATTAAAGTTATCAGAGAAAAATATATTAATCTTTCGTTTTAATTTAGTTTCGAATTCTTGTAAATCTAATTTTGATTCTTTTGCCTGAACAAATATATCTATATCACTATCTTTTAAATCTTCACCTTTTGAGGCACTTCCAAAAAGAATTATTACGGATGGCAGACATTTATCATTTAGGTAATCTATTAGATTAAACTCTTTTATTAAAATAATTGTATCTATTTTCTTAAATAGCAGAAATTTTTCATTATCTCGATTAGCTTGATATATTGGGTAATTATGAAGCGTTGATTTTTTTATTAAATTGTCTTTAACTAATTCATTTAGATATAGTTTTACTGAAATTGGAGCTAGTTTTATTTTTCTGCTAAGTTCTCTTAATTGAAAACCACCTTCTTTTAAAGGATCTTCAAAAAATACTTTTAATAATTTCCACTTGTTATAATTTTGTAACATATGTAATAATAATATAACAACTGTTATATAAATGTTTCGGTTTTTATCTAGAGAATAAGAGTTTCTTGTAATATTCTAATTCTATGTAATTGTGTAGTTCTTTGTTTCATTCTTAGCTAGATGTGGAATGTTAATTAAAACGTTTTATTGTCTTTTATGTATAAATCACTAAGATTAAACTTAACAGTTGATATTAACCATCCATTGTCTTCTATTGGAGGCTGATAGTTTGTTATTATGTAATCTGCTTCTGCTATGTTCTTTGTTATTGTAAACTTATATGATTATTTTATAACTTGAAATGCTTCTTTTGGTTTTATCATCTTGATGTTTCTAAATTTTTTAATATCTAATAAATGTTTGTCATAAGTTATTATATACTCAGAATTAGAAGCTATTGCACATTCTATTATCTTATTATCTGTAGGATCATCTTTTACAATATCTACTTTTTCTGCTGGTTCTACGAAATCTATATAGAAAAATATTTTTTCTAACATTTCTTCAATTCTATTATCTGATAATTCAAAATCTCTTCTTAAAACTTTTACATATTCAAATTTAATTTCTTCTGAGGAAAATATGTTTATATTTTTATGAACTAACTCATCAAGTAATTTTTTTGCTTCGCTTGTTTCCCATACACTTAAAGATATAAGAACGTTTGTATCTAAGACCACATTCATAGTTTATTTTCCTCTTGATTTTAGGATTTTTTCCATAACATCTTTTTCTGTAAATCCTTTGCTTTCTAAGTATTTTCTATTTTCTTTGGCCATTTTCTCGATTTCTTTTAATATAAATTCTTTTGATGGCTTTTCCATTTTTTTTAAAATTATTGTATCTTTATTATGTGTAACAGCAAATATAGTTCCTTCTGTAGCTTCTATATCTTCCCTTATATCTTGGGGTATTACAATTTGTCCTTTAGATGACATTTTAGTTGTTTCGACTTCCATTTTCCTTTCACCTCCTAATCTTACTGTAAGATTATCTTACTTATAAACCTTTCTATCTAGAGAATAAAGGCTTTTTGTAATATTCTAGTTCAATGTAATCAATAGGAATAGTGTAGTTCTTAGTTTCATTCTTAGCTAGATGAGGAATGTTAATTAAAACGTTTAATTTGTTGTCTTTTATGTATAAATCACTAAGATTAAACTTAACAGTTGATATTAACCATCCATTGTCTTCTATTGGAGGAATATAGTTTGTTATTATGTAATCTGCCTCCGCTATGTTCTTTGTTATTGTAAACTTATATGGATTGAATAATGAATCTTTATTAAATGCAAAGTAAGTGTTACCTTCTACTATAATATTAGAGTTGAATGATAAGAGATTGTATGAACCTTGGGGTAGTGTTATTGTATTCTTTTGTTGATATGGAACTTTATATGAGATGTTGTTGATTTGAATGTTTTGTTCGTATTGTTTGTGTGGTGTTGACAAAGATATGTTTGTGTCTTTTATTATATTAAAATAAACTTGTGAAAATTGATCATCATTATTAACATAATTTTTTGAGGCTGCTAAAAATAATTTATTTAAAAATATTATTTTATCTGTTGATGATTGAATTTCTGTTATTATAGAATCTTCATTGTTTCTTATTTCTATTTTGTATATTCCCTGTAAATTGGGATATGTTAATGTTGCTTGTCTTGGGTCATGTAATTTTCTATCATTTTTATTATCATTATCATCTTCTATAGTTACAGATGTTAATATATTATCTTTACTGTCTTTTAATGTAATATTCGTTTCATCTGTATTATTATACCAATTTAGGTCTTGTTGTTTGACTGTAAATGATAAATCTCCATCTAAATATATTAAGATATTATAACTTCCTCTTAAAAAAGGTTGAAGGTCTAATGGTTTTATTTCCCCTGATATTATGTTTTGATTATTAACTATCAAATTTATATCATCAATGTAGACTATTGAATTTTCTGGAATTTGATTTATACTATCTGAAGAGATTACTTTTTCATTTGGAACTTTAATATAAGCTGTTTGTTGATTATAATGATTTTCTTTATCTTGTATTCCAACAGATATTTTAGAATCTTTAGGAAAATTATCCTTAAATCTTATTTTAAGTAATATGTCTTCATTAATATCACCTGGAGTTGAAATATCTGTATAAATTAAATCTGCTAAAGCTTCTTGGTATTTTATATTTCCTTCTGTTTTAATTTCAGATATCCTATCTTGAGGTAATAATGTATTTTCTTGATTTATTATTTTTGAATATCTTACTGATCCACCAAATGGCTTTATATTTAAATAAAATAATGTTAAAACTAAAATAACTAAAACTATTAAGATTATTATCTTTATTGGCTTTATTGATTTTTTCATGTACCTATCAAAATAGATATACTTTTAAGTGTTTTTATTTGAAGTAATTTACTGTTGTTATTAATTATATCTATGTAAAACTGTCGAAAGTGATTTTTTATTAAATAGAGTATAGATTAGTCTGCAATAAACATTAAGTAATGCTTTAATTTGCCCAAATATAAATAATACCTTTTTATTAAATGGTTTTTTTGACAACATTATTGCAATTGGGGAAATTGTTATGTATGTTAAAAAACTTATTTTATCAAAAAGTTTTCCATTAAGATTTTTATTAAAAAAATAAAAACTATTATATATGCTCATAAAACCTATTTTTTTATAATCTCTACCAATCTCACTATTAAAATGATATAATTTAGCTTTAGGATTTACTACTAAAATATGTTCTCTAGAAATTCTAAAAGATAAATCTAAATCTTCACCGAGAGAATAATCTGTATAAAACTTATCATCAAATTCATATCTTAGTAATATTTTTTTCCTGTAAGAAGCACAACATGTTGGCATCCAATCAATTTCTCTTATCTCTTCTGATTTTAATCTATTTAATTTATTGATACCAATCTTACTTACCTTGCCGTATCTTTTATCTATCCATCCTAGTTTTTCTGCAATTAATCCTATAAAACCTTCTTTTCCATATTCTTGATTTATAATTAACCCACTAACTCCTGCAATTTTATTATTATTGTACATTTTTAATATTTCATTAAAATATCTGGGTGCTAAAACAATATCATCATCAAGGAAAAATATTATCTCTCCGTGAGATAATCTTATTCCCATATTTCTTGATTTTGCGGTTCCAGGTTCACCATCCTTTTTTATATATGTTAAAAAAATATTTTTTTTAGATAATTTATTTTTAAAATTAGTAATAAGCTCATCATTTAAATTTCCGTCATCTATGATTATAATTTCGTAATTAAAATTAACTTTTTGTTTTAATATAGAATTTATACACTTAGTTAAATCTTTCTCCCTATCTTTTGTTGGAATTATGATGGAAAATCTAAGAGATTTTTTCATAGATGTTATAGTCTTTTGTTTCATTTTTAATTTGGAAATTTTTGTTGGTAATTTGAGTCATACATGCTTGGTTATTTTTTGGTATGATAACATAATCAAATATTTTAAATTCTTGATCTGTAAAGTTACATCCATCATACCACCGATTAATATAATCATCGTTCTGTTTATTAATTTCTGGATCAGTAATATGCCCACTTGCTATAAAAAGCACCTGATAATTTCCAATTCCTTGTAGATCATATGAAATAAATGGATCTGAAAGAATTTTTGATTTTTGTGGGATAAAATTCATTAATTGTAATGTTTTATCATAGTCATTTTCTTTTGTTAATATCGTATTATTAATATTATAAATATTTGCTAAGATTAGGATAATAATGGTAATGGAAAATATTACTATCTTTAATTTATTATTTTTTAATATAGATATAAACAAAAATGAAAGTCCTAATGTTAATGGAATTTTTAAAAATGGAAGAAATCTCCAGTAAGAAGATATTCTTATAGGAAATAAAAGAGATATACAAATTAAAAAGAACAAAATGCTCCAAAGATAGAGGAAAATCTTTCTAGTGGATTTCCACAAACCAACAATACCCAAGGATATGATAGATATATATCCCAATATTACATTAAGGTCAAATTGGTTATATGACAATATGCTATTCTGCAAAGGTTCTGAGCTAATAAAGAATTTTAACCAATTATTATATGGCCAAGATAATAGTAACAACATTGCAAATAGATATATTAAAATTGTATATATCCTAAAAGATTCAATTTTCTTATTTTGGATTAATATAGAAAATAAAAATATAAAATATAATCCAAGATATATAAAACCTGTTAATAAATGTGAAGAGAATAATAAAAAGAATAATATTAGATTTAACATATATGTAACATTTTTATTAAATTTTTGATTTATATTTATAGAAAGTAATAATAAAAATATAGAAAATGCAAAAAAAGAAGAATAATGTGCAGTAACTAAAATGTCTGATATAGACATTGAACTACCATAAAGAACTGGGATTGAAGTAGATAAAAGTAAAAATAAAATAAAAAAATTTAATTGTATATTATCTTTTATATTCATAGAATTTAAAAATATTTTAAGAGATATAATAAACAAAATTATATTTATTAATCCCAATATTAAAAATAAATTTACATAGCTTATATCTAATATTTTAATTAAGATTATCATTAATATTGTATTTAACCCTATGTGAAAATCTCCTTTGTAATTTCCAGGAAAAAGGTCTGGTTCATATGTAATATCATGATTTACTTGCGATTCTAAATATTTAATAGTCCCCAAATTAGCATATGAGTCAAATCCTTTTTGATAAAATGGAGTATGGATGTTAATAAATAAAAATGTATAAAGAAGATAAATAATTATTATTAATGTTATTACTAATATATTAATCAATTTTCTTTCATTTTCATTTTTTGAATGTGTTTTTCTACCTTTATACATTGTTTGTAAATAATTCTTTTGAAATCCTATTATATGATTTATTTTTTACAATTCTTATTGCATATAATCCATATTCCGATTTTTTAATATTTTCAAAATTTTTTAATGCTTCTTTACTTGCTAATATCTTTAATCCGCATGATGCTGCTTCTAAGATAGTCAATGGTTGCTCTTCATCTAATGATGGAAGTATAAATGTTTTAGCTAGATTATAATACTTCGGCATTTCATCATTTTTTATATTATATTTAATATCAATATTGTGTGGGATATTTTTAAACTCTAGTATATTAACTACTGCTAATATCTTTAAGTTTTTGTTTTGTTTTGCAATTTCAATTAATTTATCAAACCCTTTTTGTTTTGTTCCCCTGCCCACAAAAATAAGATCATATATCTTTTTAGTTTTAATTGGTTTGAACAAATTCTTATCTATAATGTTTTCAAATTTAATTATTTTTGATTTATCTATATTAAAATTAACTTTTATGAATTCTCCGATAGGTTCTGTAATAACAAGTATTTTATTTAGCTTATTAAATGATTTATCTTCTAAGTATTTAATGATCTTTAATGTGATTTTATTATATATTAACTTATACTTCCTTTCCTTTATTAATTTTTCTGCTTTCATTGTTCTACATGCATGTGTCCAACAAATTATTTTTTTAGAATTTGAAAGGCTAGCTAAACTTGGAGTTGAGATTATAATATAATCATAATCTTTATCTAATCTTTTAATAAGATTTTTTCCTATAATTGGAGCAAATAATATATCTCTAATAAATGGAATGCATCTTATTTTTAGTGGAATTATAGAATTTATCTGATTTTCAGATTTATAAGAATAGAAATCGGCTAAATATCCTTCATTTTTTATATTATTATAAAGATTATGCATTGCTTGATTCTCTCCACCTTGCCTTTGCGTTCCATACAACTCACTTATTATTGCAATTTTCATTTTAAATTAAAAATTATCTCCTTTAAGTCTTTTCCAATTGCTTTGCTGCTATATTTTTCAACAAATAACCTGTAACCATTATTTGCAATATTAGATTTTAATTTTGGGTTGTCTTTTAATTCAACTATTGCTTTTGCTAAAGATTTTTCATCAGCTATTTTACACATATATACGTTCTTTCTATTTAAAAAAATGCTTTTATTTGCTTTATTTTCTCCCACTATTGTTGGTTTTTTCATTGCTATAAATTGAAAAGTTTTTCCAGCTATTACCCTAGATGCTTTGTCAATATTTGAAAAGTGGCCACCTAAACATATATCTGCTTTGGAAATTTCTTCTGGAATTTTCTTATATGGAATCCAATCTACAAATTCAATGTTTTTAATGTTTAAATCTTTAGTTAATTTCTTTATTGAATTATAGTAATCAACATCATAATGTTTCCCACCACCAATTAATCTGAATAAAATATCTTTATCTTTCTCCAATAATTTTGCAGCTTTAATTATATATTCTATACCTTGTAGTGGTCTATATGTTCCGTAATAAAAAACAATGAACTTATTTGATTTTTCTTTATTTTGTGGAAAAAACATGTCTTCATCAGCTCCAACATAAATGCTATCGAACTTATTAATATTAATTTCAAATGTTTTAACAAAATAATCTACATGTTGTTTTGTTTCTAATAAAACTTTATCAGCAATAGTGCAATCATATTTATCCAACCAAAAAAAGAATTTACCAAAAAAAGAATTTGGCTTGAACTTCTTTCTATCAAAACACATAGTGTCATAAGAAGATAGGAATGCGTCAAATATAATTGGTTTTTTTGTTAGTTTTCTTATTATTGGCATTATTTCATGCCCCCTAAATCCAACTATAACTAAATCGAAATTATCTTTGAGCTTTAAAAATTTTATAATCGCTCTTGGATATCTTAAAATTGATTTAGAATTATCTATACATTCTATAACTTCAACATTATTCTTTTTTAATCCATTTATTATTACCTGTGTTCTGGTGTAATCTTTTATATAATAACTGGAAAAATAGCAAACTTTTATTTTATCTAAAGATTTATTCATCTTACTTAAACCCATTCATATTTCTTCTCTGATAATAAAGTATTCTTTCATTTAACCTTCTTTGCCTATCAAGCATATCAGCCAATAAAGCTAACACAATAAGCAAAAATCCAAATATCATTGAAAATATTCCTATATTAACTAAAGTCTCATAAGGAGATGTTCTATGAATAGAAAGCCATCTAATAAACAATATAAAATCAACAAAAAATCCAAAAGAGAAAAAAAACAATCCAATCAAACCAAAAAAAGTTAAAGGCTGATAATCACGAAAAGCTTTCATAACAATCAAATTAGAATTAAATATATACTTAATCAATGATTTAGTAACCTTACTCTTCCCAGATGTTCTTGGAAATACTTTTATAGGAACTTCAATTATCTTCATATTCTTAGAAGCTAGATCAAGAAATACTTCCTGAGTATAAGTAAACTGGCCAAATACAGTTAAGTTAAGCATTGCTTCTTTTGAATAAGAGCGAAAACCACATGTAACATCTGTAAATTTTTTATGAGTAAGAGTATTAATCAAGTAAATAAAAGCTTTATTTCCATATTTCTTGATAAAAGGCATTTTGTAAGTTAAACTTTTATCTTTAAATCTAGAAGCTGTAACCATGTCTGCTTTGCCTTCTAATATTGGATAGACTAGTTTTTCAATATCTAATGGAGAAAATTGTCCATCTGCATCCATGTTAACTAGGATATCAGCATGTAATTCAATTGCTTTTTCAAGTCCTTTCTGGAAAGAATAACCAACACCCATATTTCTTCCGTTAGAAAGAACGAGAGCGTTAAATGAACGTGCTATATCAGCTGTTGAATCATCACTTCCATCATCTATGACAACAACTTGAACTTCTTTTATTCCCAATAATCTTTTAGGAATATTTTTAAGTACAATAGGAAGAGAGTTAGCTTCATTATAGGCTGGAATTATTACAACTAGTTTTATACTTTTTTTAGGGGTTTTTTTTGCTTTCATAATTACCTCATCGCCCCTTTTAGAATATATATGATAAACTAGTTATTTAGATGTTTTTAAATGTTGCGGATGTGAAGTTCAGGACTTTAGATAGTAATTTAAATTTTTTGGCATTATACTTAGTATGATATATAATCTTGATACATCAATTTGGCTGGATTTTGGTATGAAGCGGGGAGAGAATGGAGAGGGTGCTTTAAAGTTAATAATAAAGATTATTGAAGAAGATTCTAGAATTATATATTCCAATATTCATATAAAAGAATTAAGAGATTTCGGTTGTAGCATGGATGAAATTAACTCTATTTTTACAATTGTTAAACCAAATAACCTTAGATATGTTCATACTACAAAAGAGCAATTAAAAGAAGCAAAACAAATAGCTTATCAGAAAAGAATTCCAATAGGAGATGCTTGGCAAGCGATTCTTGCAAGAGATAACGATGCAATAATGATTTCAAGAGATTCTCATTTTAAAGCATTGGTTAACATTGTAGAGACTAAAAAACCTGAAGAAATTATTTAAGTTCTTTCTCTAGTTCTTCTACTGCTCTTTGTCTTGCTTCATGAAGTCTTTTATCGGTTATTTTTTTATGTTTTAAAGATCCGTACATTGCATTTACGCGTTTTAATGCTTCTTCCTTTTCTAAGTCTTTTAATCTAAGCCTCATTGATTCTCTTATGAATTCTGTTTTTGTAGTATAGTTATGTTTTTTTAGAGCTTTCTTCACATCTTTAGCAAATTCGTTGTCCAGTTTTATAGTTATAGATTCCATATTACTAAGTAAGACGAAGTAGTATATAAATGTTGTGGACGTAAGGTCTAGGGAAATAAGGGTTTTTATTGAATGTTTTAATTAATATTTTATAGAATAATAAAGTTTATATATGGGTTATACTTTACCCTGTATGGTGATAGTAATTACAACTAAAGTGATTTACCATACTAAAAAAGTTTTTAATAATTATATAACAGAAATAAAAATTACAAAGGTTCCTAAGAGTGATAAATTCCCAGAAGGAATAAGATATGCATTGGTTTTAATAAGAAATGGAAAAAGAATATTGGGATATGATAATGAGGCTTCAAAAGGACATCATAAACATATTTATGAAAAAGAATTCAAATATGAATTTACAAATATATATGATTTAATAAAAAAATTTAGAAAAGAAGTTGGAGAAATGGAAAATGGTAATAAAAACAAAGGAAATTAATGTAAGAATAGAACCCTCAAATGCATTTTGGGATAGGACTGAGAAAGTATTTAAAGATTTAGATAAAGGCATATTTCCGAAGAGTGAGACTAGTGTATCTTTTGATAATCTAGAATTGTTCAAAAAAACTTTAACTAAAAAGAGATTAGAACTTTTACATTTAATAAAATTAAATAAACCAAAATCAATTTATGAGCTTTCAAGAATAGCAAAAAGAGATAGAAAAAGCATTACCACTGATATAAAAATATTAAAAGATGTAGGATTAATAGAGATCATAAAAGAAAAAACAAGTAGAAAACTTGCAAAACCTATATTAAGATATGACGAAATTAAACTTGGAATAAAAATATGAAATATAATATCTTAACATTTCAAGAGAAAAAATTACTTGAAGAAAGTTATATTAATGAAAAAAAAGGGTCAATTAATTTCTAATAAGAATCTAAGAAAAAACTTAGAAAATGAAAAAATTGTTTTTAAAACTAGAAGGAAATACTGTAAGAAACAGGATCTGGAACTTTTTGATAGTTCATTCTGAATTTGATTATTCTATGAGAGATATTGCTAAGTTTTCAGAAATAAGTTATACTAGTTTAAAAGAAATATGGAAAGATTTTGTTAAGAGAAAGATAGTTAATCATACGAGAGATGTTGGAAAAGCAAAGATGTATAAATTAAACAGGGAAAATCCGCAAGTTGAAAAATTTATTAATTATTATTGGAGTGTTGTTGATTCAGAAATTGAGAAACAAAGTAAAAAAGAATTAGTTTTAGTTCAACATTGATAATTTAAAGTATTTTATATAAAATAAGATAATAGAAAGGTTTTTATATAGTATCATTATAGTGATAGTATGAAATTTGACTTGATAAATCCATATGTAATGAAAATATTGATATCTGCAAGAGACCAAGATAGCGTGAGCTCTATTTCCAAAAGAATTGGATTGTCATATGGCTGGACACATAAATGGATCGAAGAATTAATAAAAGAAGGCATTTTTAAGGAAAGATGGCGCGGAGTCACCTTACAAAAAGAAAATTCAACATACAAAATAATATTAAAGTTTATACAAAATAATTTTAATGATATTAGTCATTATTATTCTATTTTAAGTTTATTTGGAATAGAATATTGTTTTACAAAAACAGATGCAGTCTATGTCTGGACTGAAGGAAGATATAATGTAGCCAGATACAAAGAATATTATCCAATATTTATTAAAATTAAGAAATCGGATTATGATATCTTTTTAGAATATTGTAAAAAATTAGATTTAAAAGTTAACTCGAAAAAAAAAGTTTTCTTTGCTCCAGAGATTTTAGAAAGATTTAAATATGTTAAAAAAGGTAATTTTTTGGTTGAACCATTGGATGAAACAATAAGATTTATGCAAAAAAATATATATAATTTTGAACCAGCTTTAGAAATGATTAATGAAATGTATAATAAAAACTTAAATATAAAATATAGAGAAACTAACTTTTTATAGTGATAAAATGGAAGAACTGATAAAGAAAGAAAATGAGATATTTTATATTTTACAAAAATTTATAGAAAAAAAGTTAGATTTTATAATTGTCGGTGGATATGCAGTTTCTTCATTCAAGCATAGGTTTTCTGTCGATGCAGATATTGTTATTGAAAGTGCAGATTTAAATAAATTTGAACAAATATTAACAAAAGAAAAATTTAAGAAAGTTATTTCAAAAGAACTAAAAAATATTTATTCTTCAAGATTTATGAGATATGAAAAAGATAATGCAAGTATTGATATATTAATAGATGCCTTAGCCTCGAGAACAACAAATGCCTCATTTAGTTATAGATTACTTGCTGATAATTCAATCAAAAGGAAAATCATAGGAGTTGAAAAAGAGGTTTCAGGTAAAATACCGATAAAAGAATTATTGATAGTTATGAAAATTCATTCTGGAAGATTGACAGATTTCAGAGATATAGCAGCATTAGCAAAAGATACGGATTTAGGATTAATAAAGAGGTTTTTATTTATTGGATATTTAGATAAAATAAAGGAAAATCTTAAGAGGTTAGATCATACTATAAACGATAAAAATTTTATTGATTCTTTTAAAGGTGTATTCATAGAAAAGAAATTTGATGTAGATATAGAGCAAGTAGGAAAAATTTGTAAAATTGTTTCTAGTGATAAAGCATTAAAGTAAAAAAGAATTAGTTTTAGTTCAAAATTAATACTTACTTTTAGTTAAAAATCATGTCATTTTAATGCAAAGTGAAATCAGTAATGCATAAAGCTTATATATCGTTATTTTGAACAAATATGTTCTTTATGAACGGGGGTGATAGCAATGAAAGAAAAGATTATAGGAACGATATTTTCTGTGTTAGTTATAAGTGCTTTATTCTTGGCTGGAGGAGCGAAAGCTGTAACTTCTAGCATAAGCAATATTGCAGATGTCAACAAAGGACAAACAGTAGACTTTGATGTTAACTTTACAGGACAAGTAACTAGTGCAACTTTAACTATAGAAAATTTAGGTGCTAAGTTAGATATTATTAAATGTGAGATAGCAAATGATGGAAGCTATGAATGTACAAGAAGCCAAGGAAGTTTTAACAATCCAAAACCATACAATGATATTTTAATAAATCTAGTAAATGATTTTGGATATGGATATAATCCGGGAAGTACATTATATGGAATTGAATGGAATACACCAACAAGTTTACAGCCTGGAAATTATAAAGCAACATTAACAGCGATGATTAATGGAAGTCCAGTAACAGAAAGTGATACATTTAGTGTATTAACACCAGCAAAGCCTAAATAAATTTTTTATTTTTTTAATATTTAGCTAAACATTCTTCAACAGCTTTATGAATTTCGGGAAGCTTTATTGCATTTGGAAGTATACTCTCTAGTTTTGTTGTATCCAATACACAATTTGATCTTTTTCCGATAGTTTCTGAATCAAGTTCTTTTAAGGACATTATACCAAATGAATGTGACATAATAAATTTGTTATATAATCCCATTATTTCAGCTGCTGATATTGTTCCGGGGTTTGTAAAATTAACTGTTCCTTCTACTCTTTCATTAACAAGATAATTTATGGCTTTTATCATGTGCGGGACTGTTGTCATTGAGTTTTGAGCATCAATAACTTTCTGATAGTTTCTTAGCTTGTCAACTAAATTTCTTGGATGAGATCTATTATCAATGGGCATTCTTATCCTTAATATTAATCCAGGATGTGGAAGAAGATTTAGAAGTCTTTCAGCATCTATCTTTGTCTTAGCATAAAACTGAGGACCATAAAAGTTTGGGGTATCTATTTCTGTCCAGGCCTTTTCATATCCATTATAAATACAACCGCTTCCAAAATGTACAAAATATATTTCTCGTAAAGAACATTCGCTTGCAATATTTATTGGTGATGTAATATTTGATGCTATTGTCTGTTCTTTATGCAATTCACAGTAGTCAATTCCTTTGGCTCCAGGGCCGCCTGTTAATCCGATGGCGTTTATCACAACTGAAGGCTTTGCTAAATCTAAAAATCTTCTTACTCTTGACAAATCCGTAGTATCTACCTGAGATCTTGAGACTGTTTCATATTTTAATTCCTCTTTTAGTCTAGATGCAAGATAACCATTACCGAATATGATTTCTTTCATAATTGTAAAATATCAGAAAAGATTTTAAAGGTTTTGATTGGGTTTATCTTTTATATATGGAAAATTCAAGACATCTTTAAGATTATCTACTTCCTGAACTTCCACTAAATCTTCTAATCTCTCGAAATCCGGAACGTAATGATCTATGAACTCTGTATCTTCAGGACGTTCATCATTAATTAACACTGTAGTCTTGTTTTCTGAAATTCCTTTTATGCTGTGGCCGATACTTTTAATATAATCTATTAATGGATTTACAAAGAATGTTAATTTTGCCCTGGAATTTAATATTTCTGATACTGTATACTGAATTATTTCATTTTCCATTGTATAAGATACTGCAAGCCTGTTTCTTGGGAAATAATTATAAGGCGTAAGTATCACAAGACTATTATTCTTTACAGCAAAATAAAAATCAGATTTTTCGTTTAAGTTGTATACCTCTGCGAACAGATAAGTGGGAAGTCTTGTGATTATTGTTATCTTTCTGTCATTGCTTAACATATCAAGAATATGCTTTTTTGAATCTGTTGGATAATATTGCTTTAGAAAACTAGAGATAGCTTCTACATCTTCAAGTTTAAATTCAGATAATAAAGATTGATAGCCTTGTTTTTCTGGCAAAAGAGAGGCTCTAATAAATGCCGGAAATAATCTTTGAACATAGATTGCTTTTACTGCTTTTTCTTTTGAAACACCATGGAATAAGCTTGAATCTTGAGAACTTTCGAACAAGTATATTAAAGTGGATGTGCTTTCTAATGCTTTGTTCACTGCTCCTTTTGTTAATGCAGCTTCATCGTAGATTAAATGTGTTTTCATGCTGTTTTCAAATATGATTCAAGCTCAAGCAAATCTAGGAAACATCCATCCAATAATTTACATTTTGGAGGGTGTTGACTTCCAACATGCTTTACTATCTTGGTATTTTTTAAATCTTCTGTAATATTTTCCCTCATTAATAATACATCTCTCAGATGACTACTAACGTACAATGTATTGTTTTTTTCTTCTTGAAATTCTTTTGATGCCTGTAAGAGTAATGCTGAATCTATGGAACCTCGAGTTATTGCATTTTTTTCATCAACTAGGAAATGTTTGCGATAGAAATTGTAAGGTGTAAGGACTTTTAATCTTTCTTTTTCAATTGCTGTTTTAAATTCCTGATTTTCATCCATCGTGTGAATAGCATTAAAAAAAAGTAATGGCATTCTTGTCAACAAAACAATATTTTTATCATTTTTAAGGATATTATTAATATGTTCAACAGAAGATTTTGGGTAATTTTGAGCTAGAATGTAAAATAGGTGTTTTGTTGTAAGTTCGCCTAACTTATCTTTAAACAATTTATAGGATTCTTCTAATGGAGATAATGAAGCTTTAATATATAATTCATGCATTTCGTCAGCAATTATTTTCTTAACAGAATCTTCCTGTTTTGATTCTTTATTGGTTAACATATCGTAAACTTTAGAGCTTATTACAGGATCATTAGAGAGTTCATTAGTCAAACTATCCAAAGAGTTTGTTACAGCTCCTTTTACAAGCACTTTATCATCATAGATTATTTTTGTCATTTTCCTAAGATATCTATAACATTGTCTGCTTCTAAAGCTTCCACAACATCTTCCAATTTAGAAATATTTGGAACATAATAATATGGTGGAAATTCTTCTCCGGGACGTGTTGGACTACATAAAACTATCCTTTTTTTATCTATATTTTTTCCCAAAGATTTGCTTATTTCTTTAATGTTTTCCAGACTTGGTCCTGTAAAAATTGTTCTTTCGCGTTTATTAATCTCCTCTTTTACATAATTTACCAATGAATTAATAATATACTTTAACTGTGGATCTTTTTTTGCATATTCTGCCGGAGTTAAAATTGTTAATTTGTTTGTTTGTATAAATTCAATGAATGGATTTTTATTAATATTATATGCTATTAAAAATAAATAAAAAGGAAGAATTGTTAACAATGTAACATCACGGTTTTTGTTTATCATATTGTGAATATGTGGCCTTGAGTCTGAAGGGTAATTTTTTGATAAGGAAGATGTAAAAAATTTTAAGTGATCTTCTTCAAGTTTAGATTTTATTGTCTTAAAACTTTCTCCTTTGGGGGATAATGATGATTCAAATATTCCTGGAAACAAATATTCTTGGTATATCGCTTTTAGAGATTCTTGCCTATTGGATGATGGAACGCCAAAAAATTCTGAATGTTGTAATTTTTCTTTGTTATAGATATATATTGCTGTTTCACTAATTGCAGTGTCTAATGCTCCCCCCATTAGTACTCTTTCATCATAGATTAAGTGAGTTTTCATTTTTTAATATATCAGAAATACAAAATATTGTTTCTGTTAAAGGTAAGTTTCTTCTTGTTTTAATCATTATTAGGATAAAATGAATGATAAAGATATATTTAAAGATTTTTATAAGTTTTATTTATGTTATTTATCTTACTTACTGGTTAGTCGTTATTATAGATAGTTTTATAAATCTTTTTAATCATAATGAAAATATGGCGTTTGGAAAAAAGAAACAAGGTAATAGAACTATAGATGATGTTTTAGAAGATTTGCCTGTAGAAAAAAGAAAAAGGATTGAAAAATATATTGATGATAATGTCAAAAAAGAATATGCTCCATCTAATAAAGATATTGTTAAAGAGATGGGAAGTTGTTTAAAAGATTTTGTTAATGATAAGAAATATATGGAGTATGGATTTGTACAGTTTTTAAGTGCGGCAATTTATGCAAATATTATCCCATATGCAATTGCTACAAATGTTAGAATACATGAAGAAAAAGGTCGGGTATTTCCTTATACTAAAGAAAAAAAATTACTTGACCCAAAGTCTTATGGACAATTATTTGGTGGATTAATAGGAGGAGTTACACAAGGCATAGCTTATCTTGTTATGACACTTCAATTTAAACATCCTGAAGTTTTTTTAATTCCTGGAATTACAAATTCTGTATCCGGGGTTTATGAGCTTAGAAGAGCAGCTAAAAATAAACTAATTGAAAAACATAAAAAAGATTTGGAAAATAAAATAGATTAATAAAATGCCAATAGATGATGATTTAAGAAAATTAAGTGTGGATAAAAAGAAAATTAAGAAATATGTAGACCCAGAGAATTATGTTCCTACAAAAAGCGAGATTGCTAAAGAGATTGGAAATAATTTTGTAGATTCTGTTAAAAATTTGAAATTTAAAAATTCTATTTTGGAGGAAGCTGTTGCAATTATGGCTTTAATAAATATTTTTCCTTATAGCATCGCTAGTGCAATCAGATATTTTAAAGAGCCAGTTTCAGAGGAAGAAAAAAATAGAATATATACAAAAACAGATCATGTTATTACGGTGTCTTCTATCCTTGCAGGCGTTTGCGGAGTTGGAATGCAAGTTTTTGGTTATTATCAATTGGCAAGACACGGCAAAGAAGAATTTTTATTATTACCTGTAGCTACCAATGTTATTTCCGGCATTTATGAAATTGGAAGATATCAAGTAAATAATGCTAAAAGAAGATTAATCAATAGACACAAAGGAAGTTTAGATGATAAAATTTAAATATTATTTGGGGAATGTTATTTTATGACAGCAAATATAAGATTAATTGGAGTTAATTTTAAGGAAGAAACAAAATATGACATAGATAAAGATTTTTGCGGTGATATATATCTTACATTTACAGATTATGGACTGGATGTTTTTCTAAGTGGAAACGTTGCTGATTATAAAAATCTTATAAAAAATTGTGATTTTATCTTAGGATGCAATCAATTTAATGGATTGTATCTTTATTCAATTAAAGAAAAACCTGTTTTACTTTGCCATAAGGACGATAGCGGGATGTACATAATTTCCAGCAATAAAAAAGAATGGTATGATGATATAATCCAATTAAATGATTTTCCAGTATTTAGGAATGATGTTAAAAATCTAAATCTAACTGATAATGATATAATAATTCCAAAGATTTCTTTTAATAATAAAAGTCACAATCTGGAGGAATTAGCTGGTGTTAATATAGAAATAAAAAGATAGAATTATTTTTTTATTTTCATTAATGATTTTAGTTCATATTCCAATTCCATTTTAATTTTTCAAAACATAACTTTTAAAAAACTTTTGTTATTTCGATTTATAAATATTGCTATTTTAGCCATTTAAAAATGGTAACATTTATATATTTTTCTTTATCTCTATCACGATATGCAAAAACAAAAAATCTTCGGAGTTATAATTTCACTCATAGTAGTGGGTGTTTTGGTAATGGCTGGACCAGCCAAAGCATATTCTTTGTCAATTGATAATATTAGTGATGTTAACAAGGGCGGATTATTAAAGTTTGATATAGATGTAAATAGTGATCATGTTGATAAAGCAGAATTAATAATAGAATATTTTGCAAACAAAAATGGGAAAGAACAAAATCATGTTGATAAGTTTGTTTGTTCAATTGATGATAAAGGAAGTTATGAGTGTGTAAGATATAAAGGAAGTTTGAATAATCCTAAAACCTATGAGGATATTCAAATTTGGATGTTAGGAACAAATTTAGGATATGGATATGGTTATAATAATCCTGGATATGGATATGGTTACGGGTATGGATATGGATATCAAGAATCAGTAAGCGATGGATTAACTTATCATGTTGAGTGGCAAACTCCGGAAAATTTACATCCTGGAAGTTATAGAGTCATGTTTAATGTTTATATTGATGGAAAGAAATTAAATGCAGTTGATACATTTAATGTTTTAACTCCAACAGTTCATGAAGATGATGATAAAGAAAAAGAAGATAAGAAAGAAGTAAAGGAAGAAAAGAGAAAAGAGAAACATGATGATGATGATGAAAGAGAAAGTGATGATGAAGAGAATGAAGATGATGATCAAGGTTCTAATGATAATGAAGAAAATAATGGACAAGACAAAAAAGATGATAAGGAAGAAAAAGATAATGGGAAAGATCAAACTTCTGATGATAATAATAATCAAAATGGTAATAAAGAGAATAATGGAAAAGATGAAGAGCATAAGAATAAGCATGCAGATGACAATCAAATTAAACATGAAGAAAATAATTCTAATAAATCAAATAACAAAAATAACGATAATGTAAATAAAGAGCAGGAAAAGAAAGAAAAATCACATGTAAGAGATGTTGAATATGTTCCTACTTCAAATGTTCCAGTAAACAAGGGACAGGAGAAAAAAGAAGAGAAGCAACAAGAGAGAAGTGATAACAGCGCTGCTTCTGGAGAGAAAGGAGAAAAAAAAGAGGAAAAAAGAGATGAAAGTAATTCTGAGCACAGGGAAGATAAAGGAAGAAAAGATAAATAGAAAAGTTTATAAATAGACACTTAAAAATATATTTTGTAATAATTATATTGTAGTTGTAAAATGGGAAATAGTAATAGAAAATTAACAAGAAGTGCCCTATTGACTGCTTTATCATTAGCTATAGCTTCGCCAACTATGGCTTATGCTAAGGAACAAATATTACCAAATATCAAAAGTCAAAGTCAAAGGCTCAGAGAATTAAATAGTAGTCTTAGAGGTTTTGGATATAATGATACTATTCAAGTAAAACCTGTTAAAAAAATTGAAAATATTGATACCGCAAGAGCTGAACCAGATAGTTTAGAGAATAAAGTGAAACGTGGGTTTAATATTGGCAAAGTATTTGGTGCAATAGGATCTGGTTTTTCTAATATGGTCGATTATTGGGGTGATAAGATAAGTAAACCTAAACTTGTGGATAAGGATAAAATTGATACTCATGTTTCATCAGTTGAAGAAAAAGATTTGGGAGAAGGTAAAGCAAGCAATATCACAAACTTTAATTCCACAATTGTAAATAATACAAATTTAACTGAAGGTTATAACCCAATGACGACTGTGGGAAGTTTATTGGCTGTTAAATTTGTTTATGATAGAGAAAGAAGTGAGGACATAATCCATATAGCAGTACAAGAAACACCTTTAGTTGAAAGTGTAAGGAGCCAATTTTCTCAAGAAGCTCAAATATTAGCTTCAGCTATGATAAAAGATGATAAACATGAAATAGACAGAAAAATGCAAACTAATATTATAGAAGTTCCTCAGAAAGTAAGTTTTAGTGATATTAGTGAGCTTTATAGTGATAATGAAGTTATTGATGAATTTAAGCCATCAAGATTAGATAGTTTATGGCAAGCTGCTATTGAATCAAAAGAAGTTAAAGAATTTGCTTATACTGTAAATCCAGAAAAACCATCTGAAATTATGGATGATTATCAAAAATCGCAGGATAGTTTAAGAGCATTGATAAAAGATTGGGTAGCATCTAACCTAGAAAATCCAGAGGATAAAATCTATTTACCTCAAGGAATAACAGTAAAAGATATCACTTTTAAAGATATTACTCCTATTACATCTACAGTGGATAATCCATTTGATCTAGATGATTTATTAGAAAATCCTAAAACTCCTTTCTTAAATAAGTTAAAAAAGAATTATAAATCCTCAAAAGAAAGTTTTGTTTCCAATATACCTAAAAAAGAAGATAGTTATAATATTAAAACAGATTCTGATACTGTGTTTATTTATGTTAAGTCTTCTAAAGAAAATCCTAAACAAGATACTATAAGTGAAGCTATAAGAAACCATAGAATTGATGAAAAGTTAAGAGTAAATAATGAGATTCTTTATGGTAAAAATGGTGATGTTAAAAGAGTTCTTGGATTAAATGGCATAACAAATGATAGAAAAGTAAAAGCTGGCAAATACCTTTATAGTATAGAAGAGAAAGTTGTTGATCAATCAATCGCAGCAGGAAATGGATGTGTTGGAAGCAATAATCTAGAAACTATAACAGAAAAATCTGATTCAGAAGTTCATAATACAACTGTTCCTGTAACAGTAAATCCTTCAAGAGAGGAATATACTACAATAAGTGAGCCAAAACATAGAAGGAAAAAGGAAAGAGGGTTACAAAAACTTAAATTCAAGGGAAAAGACAATGAAGATAGTCAATTTAGAAAATTCAATATAGATAAAGCTGGATATTTATTTGGTGATAATAATAAGTTTTATGAATTTGTTGCTAATAGTTATAAAATCCATAAAGACCAGTATCATTATGGAAAGAAAAGCACTTTAAGGCATGTAAGATATGATTTTAGAAGAGAAACTAAAAAACTTGAAGACGCTAAAGGAATAAAAAATCCTTTGGCAATGAATATTTCTGATACTACAATTTATAAAATTTTAAGGACATATATGAAATCTGAAATTGCATAAAATGGAATACTTTCAATATGAAGTTTCTGGACAAAAACTTGTTCTTATAGGTACTGAAAAAGAACAGATAGTTAGAACTATGGAATATTATTATAGCATGTATGGTGAAAAGAATATAGTTGTGCCTAGAGAAGATCAAATAAAGAATATATTAAGGATAGACATAGGATGCTCTTTTCCGCCTAAAATAAATGATCAGTCGTTTACAGCTTATATAAGAGACAACGTAAGTTTCGAGATATATGCCAATGCTTTTTATTATGTCAGGTTTTTATCTGATAATTATGATAAAATGGATAAAAATGGTAAATTAAGATATAAAAGAGGAAGATTGTTCAAATTTGATACTGGTTTAAAAGCCTGGGGTGTTTATCTATTGCCAGAATATATAATGGAAGGATTAAGAAAATATGATTTTGATCAGCATGAAGCCCAAGTTATAGAATGGTTGAAAGGTGGAAATGGCGGGATGCAAACTTTCCGGGAAAAAACAAAATAAGAAAGTTTTTAAGATTGAACTAATTCTATAATTTCATGAAAAAATATTATTTATTATTAGTCTTATTGATATTTGTATCTGGATGCATAAACAGTGTTGGTGAAAAGTTTGGAAAAGAAAAATTAGAGTTACAAATAAAAGATAAAATAAATTCTTTAAACTATTGTAATGTGGATAATGATTGTATAACACATTCTTTTGGTTGTCCGTTTGGTTGTGATAGCCCAATAAATAAAAATGCTGATTTAAATGAAGTTAATGGACTGATAACATTGTATAATGGAATGAATGGAGAAGTTTGCATTTATGACTGTATTCAACCAGAACCATTGAAATGTGTACAATCAAGATGTGTTGTTAAATAATTATTCTGTTAATTTTTCAATGTCAATATCTTTATATAATGGCATAGGACTTTCTCTAGTCTTTTTATCATGTATGGCATGTGCAACAAGATCTGCAAGATTTTCTAACTTTAAAGGAAGATAGGCTCTAATATGTCTGTGATTTATACCGCTAAATGAACAATAGAATGTTTCAATCATTATTGTTTCTTTTTCACCCCGGTGATAATACAAAAATCTATCTTTTTGTCCTGTC
>CAZJUI010000002.1:0-25718 GCA_964549185.1 Candidatus Woesearchaeota archaeon | reverse complement strand
AACCATTGAAATGTGTACAGGCAAAATGTATTGCTAAGTAGTTGTTTCTGTTGGTGGGGCATATACCTTAACTGGATATTTATTTTCATTTTCATTAACTGGAAGCTCTTCTCTTCTTTTTATTATTATTCCATTATACTTAGATGTTCTTGCATTGTTTATTGCTATGATTATTTTTTTATTTTCTTCTGGATCATTAAATAATTCAGGATTTACAAAAACATCTATATGATGGTGCAATCCGAGTTCTTGTTTTATTGATAATTGATCTTTAGCAGCATCTTTATGTGGTGTTAAATGAATTCTTTCTAATATTTTTTTCTTATGTATCTTACGCGTCTGCATAGAAGGCAAACAGCAATAGTATATGTGCATTGGCAATTCGTAATCTGTTCCATTTTCAGATCTGTATCTAAAGCTAGTTTCATAATAACCATACTCTAAAGACTCGCGAAAACCGTCATTTTCAGGAATTTCAAGTAAAGCATCATCAATTGTTTTTGTAGTATCCATGTTGTTCATCTCCTTGTATGAATATAAAATGCATTATTTAATTGTGGTATTATAAAATCTATGTTATATTTATAAATATTTGTATACTCCAGTATATAATTATCATTTTAAAATGATAACATTTAAATATTAGTTGGTTCATTCCAGAGTGGTAAATGAAAAAGGTAACATTAACTAAAATTTTAAGTGGGATATTAGCAATAATTGTCGCATTATTTGTATTATTTGCAGGACCTGCAAGCGCAGTTATAATTAATATGCCTGATAATTCAATAGCAAAAGTCGGGGATACATTTTCCTTTGATGTTGATATTGATTTACAAGATAATAGCATGATAATAAATTCCGGTAATCTAATAATTGGATTTGATGATGGAAGTGCAAGAGATTGGATAAGCTGTGATATAAAGAACGGATATAGTTGTACTAGAGATAAAAACGGTAAGGTAACTAATTATAATAATGTAAAAATAACTGCAACTGGAGATGTAAGATTTGGATATGGTTATGGATATGGTTATGGTTATCAAACTGGAAAAGTAAAATATCATGTTGAATGGCAGATAACAGATAATGCAAGAGATGGAAAGTATTTGGTTAGATTAACATTGAATACAAATAAAGGTAAATTTGAAAAAGAAGGAGAAGTAGCTGTAATAAGATCAAGTGGAAGTTCACTAGGAAGTTCTACTGGTGGAAGTTCAAGCTTCTCAATATTTGATGTTGGAAATTTAAATGGGCTAACATTAGATGTAGAAGAAAATAGTGTAATAAACTTTGAATTAAATGGAGAGAAACATACACTTGAAATTAATAATATATATGGAAATTATGTTGCAATGACATTTTACTCTGAGCCTGTTGATGTTAATGTTTATTTGGCTGAGGTAAAAGCTGTTGATATTAATAATGATGGTAAATTTGATTTAACAGTTCATGTAAATAATATTCAAGATAATAATGCAGTTATTACATTAGAACGTATTAACAGACCTGATTTATTAAAAGTAACAGGAAGCAATTTAGTTGGAAATGAAGCTGTGTTGAAAGTTTTAGATACAAATAAAGATAATAATCAAATAACAGGTGCCAGTACAGCTACATTAGCAAAACAAAGATTACAAGAAGATCAAGTAATATCTGCTTTGATGGCTTTGATTGTTGTGTTGGTTGGATTAATATTCTTGATGATATTTGGAAGAAAGAATTAATTATTCTTTTGGCAACAACATATCTTTAGCCTTATTTAAATTTTCAAGGGATTTTAATATCTTTAGATTGCTTCTCCCCAGAAGAAAATTTGTCCAGAATTAAAATCACCATTACATGGCTCTGGCATGTTTAGTTTAAATGTCAATGATTGTTCTGCTCCAGGTGATAAAACATTTCCAAGAGAATATCCTCCAGGTAATAATCCATTTTGTATTATTTCTTGTCTTCCATTGTTTGGAAGTCCCCCTGTTCCTGATCTTTCATAAGGAATTGGACGATAGCCTTCTGTATCTGCATTTGGATTTCCTTTTGTTGAATATGCTCCATTAACAGCATAATATCTGAAATTTGTTAATCTTAAAACATTACTATCTGGACAAAGAGCTCCTGAACTTGACTGATCATAGAAATCTGTTCCTGAAATGAACATGTCAAGTAAAACCCCTGAACCTTGATCAGCTGCATTTTCTACTGATAATGTCCTTGAATATCCAATTGTTCCAGGCCTTATATTTCCAAAGTCAATTTCTCCGTTAATATTTAACCCTATTATTGGATTGAAGAACCAATATTCTTGTTCATCCATTGAAGCTTGATTTCCTTCTAAATCTTCTGCTTCCACTGTTACAAAATATTCTCCGTACATTGATTCTGGAGTTTCTACTGCTAATGTACAAGTATACCACCTTGAAGTTTGTGGATTAAATTTAATTTCAACTTTTTCATCTATAAATACACAGATAGGATCATCTGTTCTATCATTTATCTTGCAATTAGCTTCTATATCATTTCCTGGACCAGGAGAAGGACCAAGAGAGACAAATACATCTTTTACAAATTCTATTCCTGATTTATCATATACAAACACATCCCATTTTATCTGTTCTCCTTCGAAAGCATAGTTATTAATTCTTTCAACTAATTTTTGTCCACAACCAGAAACTCTTCCAGGAGAATTACAATCGTCTACCAATATTCTTGAATTTGGATCTAAGAATACTAATATTGGAAATTCTGATGAAACTATTGGTGTTGTACCAATGCCGATTGTTGATGTAGTTACTTTTGTTAATTTTCCTGAGATATCTGTTATTGAAATTGGTGGACATTCATCCTCTTCTTCAATTTTACATGTTGATGAACATCCATCTCCTGAAATTAGATTTCCGTCGTCACACTGTTCATTTCCTTCTCTTACACCATTTCCGCAAATTGGTTGTTCACCTTCGCAATCATCATCATTGTTATCTGTTAAACCGTCGCAATCATTATCTTTGTTGTCATTACAAACTTCTTGAACTGGATCTATGTTTCCTGTGCATTGACCGAAATTTCCAAATGAACAGGAATTATCGTCACAGATTCTTGTTTTTGTACCAAGCCTGCATTCACCAACATCTGTAACTCCACAACTTTCTGTTTGTGTTTCACCTTCTGAACAAGAAGCGCCGCAAGAATTTTTAACGCAGGATTTTGCAAATTGATCATTTACACAGCTGCATTGAGAAGAACAATAACCATATATGTCTCTTGTTCCTGTTTTCTTCCCGAAACATTGTGTTGCTGATTGAGAGCAGAATTGATTGTTGTTTGTTGAAGGTAATTCACATTGTTCATTTCCTGTAACATTACCATCACCGCAGAAGTTTTGTGGAACGCATACATTATTCTCATCTGTCTGCCCATTACAATTATTGTCTTTTTCATCGCAAATTTCAGGAGTTGGTTCTATATTTCCTGTACATTGTCCATAATCAGTAAATTTACATTGATAGTTGCAAGTTCTTGTTTGGGTTCCTAGTTGACATTCACCTACATCTGTTGTTCCGCATGATTGTGCTTGAACTTGTCCAGGAGGATCACATTCTTCTCCTTGTTCTAAAATATTATTACCACATATTGGAATAGTTCCACAAATATTTCCTTCATCTACTAATCCATCGCAATCATCATCTAATTGATTGCAAGTTTCAGTACCTGGAAGGATTGCTCCTTGACATTGTGTAAAAGAATCAAATTGGCAATTAACTTCATAACAACTTGCTGTTCTTGTACCTAATCTGCATATTCCTACATTGTTGAAACCACATGTTTCGTTTTTAATTTCTCCTGAATTACATGTTGCTCCACAACTTCCCTTTACACATGAATATGAAAATTGATCATTTACACAGCTGCATTGAGATGAGCAATAACCATAACTATCACGAGAACCTGTTTTATTACCTGCGCATATATTTCCTGATTGAGAGCAAAATTGATTATTATTTGTTGAAGGTAATTCACACTGTTCATTTCCATTTACTGTTCCATCACCGCAGAATTGCTGAGGTTGACATACATTATTCTCATCTGTTTGACCGTTACAATTATTATCTTTCTGGTCACAAATTTCAGGAGTTGGTTCTATATTTCCTGTACATTGTCCATAATCAGTAAATTTACATTGATAGTTGCAAGTTCTTGTTTGGGTTCCTAGTTGACATTCTCCTGTATCTGTTGTTCCGCATGATTGTGCTTGCACTTGTCCGGGAGGATCACATTCCTCTCCTTGTTCTAAAATGTTATTTCCACAAATAGGGATTGTACCACAAACATTGCCTTCATCTACTTGTCCGTCACAATCATCATCTAATTGATTGCAAGTTTCATTACCTGGGAAAACTGCACCTACACATTGTCCTATATTAAACTGACATGAGTATGAATTTGAATCACATGTATCTGTTCTTGTTCCAAGTTTACAAACACCAATATTGCTAACCCCACATTGTTCTGTTCTAGTTTCTCCTGTTGAACAAGCAGCACCGCATGAACCTTTTTTACATGAATATGAAAATCCATCTGAAACACATGAACAAGCAGCACCGCATATTCCATATGAATCACGAGAGCCTGTTTTGTTTATTAAACAAGATGTTGTTGATTGTGAACAATATTGATTATTATTCGTATTAGGAAGTTCACATTGTTCATTTATATTTTTAATTCCATCACCGCAATTTGGAAGAGGAACACAATTTTCATCTATCTGTCCGTCGCAATCATTATCTTTGTTGTCATTACATATTTCTGTAACTGGATCTATGTTTCCTGTACATTCTACGAAATTTCCGAATGAACAGGAATTATCGTCACAGATTCTTGTTTTTGTACCAAGCTTGCATTCTCCAACATCTGTAACTCCACAACTTTCTGTTTGTGTTTCACCTTCTGAACAAGAAGCGCCGCAAGAATTTTTTGCACATGCAAAATAAGGTTCGTCGAATTCACATTGGCATTGAGAATTACAATTGCCAGCCAGATTTATTTGAAGACTTGTCTTATTGCCTTGGCATGTTATCTCATCAGGATTTGGGCAATAGGGATTATCAAATGTGTTTGGATATTCACACTGTTCATTTTGTTCTATTCTATTATTGCCGCAAAATTCTCCCTTGCAAACATCGCTTGTATTTTCAACTTTAATTAAATTTACTATTGTGAATTTTTTAAAAGAATAACCTATTTGTAGTTCTGGATTGCAATCCAATCTAAAGGTTGCATATATATTCTCTATTGGCTTTTTATCCCCATGGAAAATTTGATTTGCTGCTACCTTGAAAGTTACAAATCTTGGCAAAGTTTGTTGATTAAGATTTTTTAATGTAAAAATTATTTTATCTCTTTCTATTGAATCTACAATAAGATTATCTGGGAAAGCGTGCATGTCATCTATATTTGACAGAGGAAGAAATTCTGGATGGGATATAAACCATTCCATGTCGATCAAGCGAGAAGAAACTTGCTGCTCTCCATTATAAGCAAAAATATCTAGATCAAAATCAGATCCATTTGGAAGATCAAGATTTAATGGAACTTGCAATGTGATTAAACTGTAACCTAAGCATTTACAATCTGTCTTTGGTGGAGTTGGGATTGCTGTTGTTGAAGTCGAACTAGAAATTAATAATGCTGTAAATATAAGAAATATTAATAGATATAAATATCTCTTGCTAATCACCTCTATCACCCCCAATTTTCAATAAGTTTATAAAATTAACTAGAAAAAGTATTTAAATTTATATGTTGTTACCAAAAGTATAGAATTCTGATTTATTTTTTAAAAAACGAATAAATTTTATTTATCCTATCCCTCAGATATCTTGATTTTATTATAGGTTTTCTTTCTATTGAAATTTCTGCTGATATTGATTCTTTATCATTGTTGAATATTATTGGTATGTTAATTGTTTTATAGTTAATAAAGAGAGGTTTTGTTTTCACATTGATTTTTATTTCCTCATTTGGATTTAGGTATTTTTTGTTTAGATTAAAATAATATTCTTTTGATTTTGGTATATTTAAAGATACTTTATACTCGTTTGTGTTTTTTATTATTACAGAACCTTTCGTGTCTAGTATTTTGGCTGGAGCAACATAAATATTGATAGCATCTGCTGTAGGTATTAAAAATAGTAAAAACATTAAAAAAATTAGTTTCATACAGCTTCTCCAGATATTAATATGGCTTGGTTGTTTGCATAAGAGCCTATGCATGGTATTGGAACTGAAAGTTGTAATCCTAAGACCATAGAATCTGTTGTTGACAGAGTTGTATTTAAGATAAGCTTCCTATTTGATATATTTGCTGGTTGTTCATATGGTATTGATTCATAACCAGTTGTGGTTAAGATTCCTTTTTGTGCATAATATTTAATATTTGTTAACTTTAGTACATTGCTGTCTGGACAAAGAGCGGAAGGAGTAAGACTATCTGCTAAATCTTTACCGCTAATTTTAAATCTAATAAGAATGCTGTCTTCTCCTGTATTATTTATAGTTATATTGTTACTATACACTACACTTCCGGCTGGAGCATTTGGAAATGTTGGATTTGAAGATAAACTGATGGCTAATGCTGGATTGATAAAATTCTGTTCTATAGTTAAATTTGCTGTTTGGTTTGATTTGTCTTTTACATTTACTTTAAAATCATAGAAACCATGGGCAAGATTTATTGGTTCTACTGTGTATATGCATAGGTAAACTCTTTGAGTAAATGAGGTGTTATATTGCAAAGCACAGTTAGACTCTATGCTATCGTTTAAGGAGAAATAAACATCTAAAATATCTTGAGCGCCATCTGGATCTGTTACATTTACCTTATATCTAAATACTTCCCCTTGGAATGAATAATTATTCGGATGAGTATTAGATAAATTTCTTTCTAATAAAGTTATTGTGGGTTTTTGATTTGTTGTAGTAAAACTTAGTGGGATGTTTATTGATGATGTGGCTAAAACTATACCAAAAGATATTAATAAAATTAGAAGAAATGTACTCTTTTTTTGTAAGTTTACCACTTTTTTCAATTTTTTACCTCTCTTCATTATTTCAAATTAAATAAAGAAATTAAATGGCTTCTCCCCAGAACATTATTTGTCCTGAGCTAAAGTCTCCTTTGCAAGGTTCAGGTAATGCTAATTTGAATGTCAATGCTAGTTCTGCTCCTGGCGATAAAACATTTCCTAATGAATAACCACCTGGAAGTTTTCCGTTTTGTATTATTTCTTGTCTTCCATTATTTATTTTTCCGCCTGTTCCTGTTACTTCATATGGAATTTTTCTATATCCTTCTGAATCAGCTCCTGGGTTTCCTTTTGTAGAATATGCTCCACTAGTTGCAAAGTATTTGAAATTCTTTAGTTCAAGCTTATTTGTTTTAGGACACTTTGCTCCTGAATTGGCAGGATCATAAAAATCTGTTCCTGAAATGAACATATCAAGTAAAACTCCACTGCCTGCGTCTGCATTATTTTCAACTAATAATGTTTTTGCATATCCAATTGTTCCTGGACGTAAGTCTCCAAAGTCGATTTCACCATTTATATTCAAACCAATTACTGGATTTAAGAACCAAAATTCATTCTCATCAATAGAAGATTTTTTTCCCTCTAAATCTTCTGCTTCTACTGTGATGAAAAATTCTCCGTACATTGATTCAGGGGTTTCCACTGTTAATGTACAGGTATACCATCTTGATGTTTGAGAATTAAATTTAACTTTTTCTGTTTCTCCAATAACGGCACATGGATCATCTGTTCTTTTATTTGCTTTACAGTTTGCTTCTATGTCATTTCCTGGACCGTGAACTGGACCTATTGAAACAAATACATCTCCTAGTTTTTCGATTCCATTTTTGTCAAATGCAAATACATCCCAGGAAATTTGTTCGCCTTCAAATGCATAATTATTAATTCTTTCAACTAATATTGTTTTATTTATTCTTCCAGGTTCATTAGAATCATCATATGTAATTCTTCTAGCTGGATCCATCCATAACAATACAGGGAATCTTTCTGTTGCTGTTCCTATTGATTGAGCTTGTTCAACTTGGTTTAGTTGAGGAGACCCCTGCACACCTAAACCAGGTTTTGATTTATCATAAATGCAGACTAAATCTTTTTGACAGATTGAATTACAGCCATCTCCACCAATATTATTTCCATCGTCGCATTCTTCTCCCTCTTCTAGTTTACCATTTCCGCAAACAGCTTTACAAACATTGCCTTCATCTACTAATCCATCGCAATCATCATCTAGCTGATTACAAACTTCTTCTCCAGGCAATATTTCACCTACACATTCTCCGAAATTGCCGAAGTTACATGAATTATCATCACAAGTTCTTGTTCTATTTCCAAGTTTGCAGATTCCAACATTGTTGAAACCACAAGATTCTACTTGTTGTTCTCCTGGATTACATGTTGCACCGCAACTTCCTTTTACACATTTTATATCAAATTGATCATATGCACAACCACATGAAGCTGAACAGAATCCTAAGTTATCTCTAGTTCCTGTTTTGTTATTAAAACATTGTGATTGTGTTTGTGGACAGAATTGATTGTTGTTTGTTGATGGAAGTTCACATTGTTCATTGTTATTGTTTACAACATTATCACCGCAAAACTCTCTTTGACAGATTGAATTACAACCATCTCCGTTTGCTAAATTTCCATCGTCACATTGCTCATTTGTGTCTAAGATTCCATTTCCGCATGCTGGAACATAACAAACATTATCTTCATCTGTTTGTCCATCGCAATCATTATCTTTTTCATCACATATTTCTGTTACAGGATCTATGTTTCCCGTACATTGACCGAAATCTTCGAATGAACAGGAATTTGAATCACAAGTTCTTGTTCTGTTTCCAAGCTTGCATTCTCCAACATCTGTAACTCCGCATGATTCAACTTGAGTTTCTCCATTGGAACATTGAGCATTACAACTTCCCTTTACACATGAATATGAAAATTGATCATTTATACAACCACATTGAGATGAGCAATATCCAAATAAATCTCGAGAGCCTGTTTTGTTGCCTTGGCAAGATGATGTTGATTGAGAGCAATATTGATTATTACTTGTAGATGGAGGTTCGCATTGTTCTGTATTGTTATTAACAATGTTATCGCCACAGAATTCAATTTTGCATGTTGATGAGCAGCCATCTCCTGAAACTAAGTTATTATCATCGCATTCTTCTCCTGCATCTAGAATGCCATTTCCGCATGCTGGAACATAACAAACATTACCTTCATCTACTTGACCATCGCAATCATCATCTAGCTGATTACATATTTCAGTTCCTGGAAGAATAGCTCCAATACATTCTCCAAAGTTACCGAAGTTACATGAATTATCATCACAAGTTCTTGTTCTATTACCCAACTTGCAAACTCCGATATTATTAAAGCCACAAGATTCGACTTGAGTTTCTCCTGGATTACATGTTGCACCGCAACTTCCTTTTACACATGAATATGAAAATGAATCTTGCTGACATTGACATGTTAATGAACAAGAACCAAATGAATCTCTTGATCCAGTCTTATTAACTAAACAAGATGATGTTGATTGAGAACAGAATTCATTATCATCAGTTCCTGGCAATTCACATTGGTCATTGCCATTAACTTCCCCATCACCACATACTGGAACTGGTGGAGGAGTAAATCCTTCTGTTCTATCACCTTGCCCTTGTGTAGGATGTTGATCAATTGGATTATTTTCATCTTGATCTGTTTCATAAATTAATTCGTATGCATCACAGCTTCCGCCAAAGGAAGAAAGTTTTATGTAAAAATCAGTTGAATTTGGCAAAACTCTGTAACCTGCTATTTCATCTATTATTCCTTGCTGTTCAATTACAAAATTAGCTGATCCATTATCATATTTTACACCGCCGCCAACATTTTCATCAAAATCATCTGTGAATGAATCATCGTCATCTATATCATTAACTAAATAAAGCTCATATATCCCATTTCCAACTCCATTAGGAGATCTGTCTTCTATGAAAAATTCAACATCTCCGTTAACTTCACCATCAGAAGGAAGCTTATTAATATATATTTTATATCTGACTAAAATTGTACAGGCTCCTGAATTTCCAGGACTGCAATCTACATCTCCTTCTTGGGCTGGACTGTCAAAGTAAGTTGTTCTGAAATAAGCATAAGTTCCATCGCAATAAGAATATCCTTTATCGATGTCCATCCAATTTTCATGATCTCCATTTTCTTGAGGATCAGAAGCCCATTGAACAAATTGACCATCAGATGGCCATGAAGCTGAGGCTACCCCATTTAGATTAAAATTTACTTTGGTGCTAGAACTTGTAGCAGAACTAACTAAAAATGTTGTTATTGAAATTATAATTATATATATCGATAGAGTGATTATTGTCCTCTTTTGCATTTTGTGTTGCCCCTTTAATATTCTTTACTGTTATCACCTCTAATTACCTCTGAATATTAAATTACAAAAAAAGTATATAAATATAGATAGTGCCACTGGAGTAGACAGATTGTTTGTTATAAAATATAAGTTAGTAAGAAGATGTTTTGAAGTTAGCTTTTAGATATTTATTATTAATAACTTTATTTTAATAAAAAAAGAAAAAAATTAAATGGCTTCTCCCCAGAAGAAAATACTTCCTGAGCTAAAGTCTCCGTTGCATGGCTCTGGCAATGCAAGTTTAAATGTTAATGCTAGTTCTGCTCCTGGACTCAAAACATTTCCAGCAGAGTATCCGCCTGGAAGTAATCCATTATGAATAATGTCTTGTCTTCCGTTGTTAACTAAACCGCCTGCTCCAGTTTGTTCATATGGAATTTTTCTATATCCTTCTGAATCAGCTCCAGGATTTCCTTTTGTAGAATATGCCCCACTAGTTGCATAATACTTAAAGTTCTTCAATTCTAATACATTACTGTCTGGGCATTTTGCTCCTGATGAACTAGGGTCATAAAAGTTTGTTCCTGAAATGAACATATCAAGTAAAACTCCTGATCCGAAGTCTGCATCATTTCCAACTGTTAATGTTTTGGAATATCCAACGGTTCCAGGCCTTAGTGTTCCAAAGTCGATGTCACCATTCACTATTAAACCTATCACTGGATTAAAGAACCAGAATTCTTGTTCGTCGAATGCTGCTTGATTTCCATTTAAGTCAGTTACTTCTGCTGCTACCCAATATTCTCCGTACATTGATTCAGGGGTTTCCACTGTAAATATACAGTCGTAGTATGCAGCTGTGTGATCTGGTAGATGTTTTAGTTGCTCTTCAAGTATTCTTGCATTACATGATGAATCTATTCTTTCTTCATTTTGTATTATGTGGCTTATTTTACAGTTTGCTTCTATATCATTTCCTGGACCTTGGGTTGGGCCTATGTTAACAGAAACATCTCCTACTTTTTCAATTCCGCTTTTATCCATAACCAAAACTTTCCATTGTATCTGTTCTCCTTCGAAAGCGTAGTTTTGTGTTCTTTCTACGAGTTTTTCTCCACCTTCGCTTACTCTTCCAGGTTCATTAAAATCATCTAAAACAATTCTATGATCACACATCCAAATTAATGGAATAAAATCTTCTGTGTTAACATTTATGCCAACACCAGTTCCTATTTCTGTAGCTTTTACGGGCATCATTGATATTGCCATGAATATCGCTACCAATATTGTAAATAACTTTTTCATATTACTGCCTCCTTTTTTATTATTTTGATAACTATTAGAATTAATCTTTAAATTCACCATCTTTTTCATAATAATCACCCCCATTGTCGAATAAAATTAGAGAAATATAGACGTAAAAGTATATAAATGATGATGGTACCACTATATTAAAGAGATTAAGCTGTTTTAAAATTTACTGTTTTCTCAGCTTTATTATTGGCATAATCTGTTGCTATTATCTTAATTTTATGATTTCCGGCGGGAATTGTTTTTGTGCTATTGAATGAATTACAGTTATGGCATAAACTTCCTGTATTGCTATTATCTAAGATATATTCTAATACTTTAACTTTTTCTGATAATGAAACTCTAATTCTTGTATTTTTTGGATATGTGTTTGCTTCTAATGGCGATTGTATGTTCATATTTGGAACTGTGGTGTCTGCCATTAAAGCAACGGGATTTGAAGTTACGCTTGTTCCTGATTTATCTGTAATCTTGAAGAAATATTGTATCTGTTTTCCGTTTAAGCTAGATATATCAATAAATTTAGAGCATTCCTTATTCTTTCCAGATTGACAGTTTGTTAAAGGAACTTCGAAGAAGACAGATGTTCCATAGAATAAACTCATTGATTTAAGATTTTCTTCTGTGTAAATAACTTTAAAGTTTCCATTCGTAGCTAAATCTGTTTTTAATGGAAATGTTCTTAGTATTAATGGTTTTTTTGAATCTGTTGTGAATAGACTATTAAAGGAAGCTTGACTTCCTGCTTTATCTTTTCCTTTTATCGTTACATTATGTAATCCATCTTGGAATGTTACAAGTTTATTAAAATTTGAACAAGAACTGCATAATTGTTTGGGTTTTGGCGTATGTTCGTTCATATCTATATAATTTAATAAAACTAACTCTGAAGAGGAAATATCGAACAATGCTTTTGTTGATCCATAATCTTTATTTTTGGGATCACGAACAGTTAGTTGTGGGGCAACTGTGTCAACTTTTACCTTTATTGCTTTTGAATTAATTGAGTTAACGACATCCTTTAAAGTGAAGAAAAATTCTGTTTCTCCTTGTGGAAGATTGTTAACTTTTATTGTACATTGTTGACTTCTGCCAGAAGGACAGTCTTTTTTTGAAACTGATTGGATTGGATTTGAAGAAGATTTATAATTTAATATTAAATCTTTAAGGTTATCTTCATTATAATTTATTGTGAATTCTCCATTTGAAAATGAATTTGGCAATGGGAGAATTTTATTTACTTTTGGAATTTGAGTATCTATTATAATAGTTAATTGGGCGGTTTTAGTATTTTGATTTGAATCAATTGCTTTAAACATTAAATTATGTTTTCCATCATTATATATTTTAACTCCGGTGTAAGTTGTACACTTTGAGCAAAGTTTTTGAAATGATCCTGAGTTATCTGAAACAAATAAATCAGCTGCTTCATTTAAATCTATATCAATTGTTGTAGATTTTGAAGGATATGCTGTGCCATTTACAGGTGTATTAATTGTTATTGTGGGCGGATTAAGATCTGTTCCTCCACCGCCTCCACCACCGCCGCCTGCTTGACAAGAACAAGATGGTTTTGCAGATGAACTAAAACAATCTTGGAATGGTTTAGTAGAAATGCAAAGTTTACAACAAGTGTTTTTACAAACAGTTCCTGCTCTTCTTCCGAAAGCGTCCCCTAAACTTTTTTCACCCTTAGAAGTACATTCCCAATATTGATTTTTAGCATATGCATTAACTTTTTCTGCAATTATAATAGAAGATAATGTTAATATGATTACAGTTAATATTATAAATATAATTTTATTTTTCATTTTTATTATTATATTTTTTTATCTTTTTATTGATTTATGTATTTTAATTTATATTTTAAAAAAAGAAAAAAAATTGGTTGTTTTTACAACCTTATATTGCTTCTCCCCAGAACCATATTTGTCCTGAGCTAAAGTCTCCGTTGCATGGCTCTGGCAATGCTAATTTGAAGGTTATTGCCAATTCAGCACCTGGTGACAAGATGTTTCCAGCAGAATATCCGCCTGGAAGTAATCCGTTAAAGATTATATCTTGTCTTCCGTTGTTGACTGCGCCACCTGTTCCTGTTACTTCGTATGGAATTGTTCTGTAGCCTTCTGAATCAGCTCCAGGGTTGCCTGTTGTGGAGTATGCTCCTTGTGTTGCAAAGTATCTAAAACGATCTAATTTCAATACGTTGCTGTCTGGGCATTTTGCTCCTGAACTTGCTGGGTCGTAGAAGTCTGTTCCTGATATGAACATATCAAGTAAAACTCCACTGCCTGCGTCTGCATTATTTCCAACTGTTAATGTTTTGGAATATGCTTGTGTTCCTGGGCGTACAGTTCCAAAGTCGATGTCACCGTCTACACTTAATTGTATTACCGGGTTGAAGAACCAGAATTCTTGTTCGTCGAATGCTGCTTTCTGACCATCCAAATCTTCAACTTCTGCTGCTACCCAATATTCTCCGTACATTGATTCAGGGGTTTCCACTGTTAATGTACAGTCGTAGTATGCAGCTGTGTTGTCTGGAAGCTTGTATAGTTGTTCTTCAAGTATTCTTGCATTACAACTTTTATCTATTCTGTCTTCTCTGTCTAATACATAGTCTAGTTTACAGTTAGCTTCTATGTCATTTTCTGGTGCTCTTGAGCTTCCTAGAGTTACAAATACATCTTTTATTTTTTCAATACCGTTTTTATCTAAAACAAGTACTCTCCAATGTATTGATTCTCCTTCGAAAGCGTAGTTATTTAGTCTTTCAACTAATCTATCTCCGCATCCTGAAACTCTTCCAGGTTCATTACAATCATCTCTTACAATTCTGTCGTCACACATCCAGATCATAGGTACAAATTTTTCTGTGTTTATGTTTATACCTACACCTGAACCTACTTCGTTACTTCTTACTGGAATTGCTGTCATGACTAGAAGTAATGCTACTAAACCTACTATCACTTTTTTCATCTTTTTTTCCTCCTCTTTGAGTTCTTTTTATCTCCACTTTGAAAAGTGGATAGTACCAAACCTACCTAGGCTGGTTTGTCTGATTAAGACTATGATTAGCTACTAGGTAGCTAGTTTAGAATCACCTTTTTTTTAGGCTAGTAAATTGAGCCTATGTTAGCTTCATACAAGCCTTTTATATAAACATTATCACTCTTTAGTTTATATATTCTAGAATACAAAAATGTAGTATCTATATGAAACCTATTTATAGTGGTAAAATTTTTTGTTATTAGAAATTCTGATAGTAGGGGGGTTAATATGCCCTTTTATAAAAATATGATAAAAACATAGCATATAAAAAGATGATGTTGTTATCTATTAAAAGTATGATAAAAATCACTAGTAATGAGTTTTGTAATGTCGTAGTTGTTACAAGCGATTAATTTTTCTGCTTTTTTTCTTTTAATTCTAATAAAGATTCTCTTTGTGATTTAAGATTTTCTATTTGTGTTTTTAGTGCTGCTTTTATTATAGGATCTTCTATATCATTTAGCAGAGAATTTAGTTTTTCTATTGATAAATCTAGCTTTTTAATTTGCTCTTCAAGAAGTTTTGCTTCTCTTTGTTGTTGCTCTTTAGCTAAACCTAGCAATATTCTTATTTTTTTAAATAAGCTTCTATCGCTCTGCTCTAGTTTTTCAAGTTCATCTGATAATTCTAGCAAATCATCTGCATCTTCTCCTATTAAATAAGAAGATTCATCATCTAAGTCATCTGCATCTTTTAAAGATATTAATTTTCTTACAATATGTTCTGTTTTTTTGCTTAACCTCTTTTCTGTTTTTTCTTCATCTTTTGTTATAGGATTTAGCTTAACATCTAATATAAAATTATAGCTCTTTAGTTTTCCCAAGTCTGTTGGCGAGATAATACCTTTGTATATTATTATGTTTTCTAGTGAAAGAACCTCTTCTAGATCAGAAACCAAGAATTTTATCTTATCCATGTTTTCTTCTGAAATATCTTTATTAATGGCTAAAACAACTTCAAATTTTGTTGCATTTCCCTGCTCCTTCTTTAACAAATAGAATTTACATTCTCTTTCAGCTGCTTCTTTTATTATAGTTCTTAAATTTTGTTCTGTTAACACTTCTTTGCAATTAGCTACTGAATCTCTTAGATTAGAGCAGCGCTCCTTGTTCTCTTCTAAGCACATATTTATCTTCTGCTCTATTCTTGAGCAGCTTTGCTGAACTTGTTTAAATAAATAATCTGCTTCTACCTTACATCTGGAATCTTCAACATCTGATGATTGTTGTTGTAAACATTGTTGCATTAGAGAATCTGTTTCACAATTAGATTGAGTGCAATATTTGCTGCCTTCTTCATCCCATCTTCTATTGCATTCACTTTTTATATCTTCATAAGTTGCTCTGCCTGTTATCTCTGATGATCCTGAATCTGTTGTTTCTATTATTTCTTGAGTTAATGGACTTTTTTCTGCTTCAGGGGTTATTGAGACAGAAAGACTGTTAACACATTTAGTTATGTAACTTTCTTTATCGCAATTAAATGAGCTTTGTTTGTTACAATATTCTTTTTGTTGTTCTACTTTTGATTTACAAACTTCTTCTATATTTTGCTGTCTTTTTTCATTATATTCATCAAGTCTTATTTTGCATATTTTGAGTAAAGATTCTCTGTTTGGAGGACAACTAAATGCTCTTGATTCTAGTTGTTTTTCTTCATTATTGGAATTAATGCTTATCTTTCCTATCGTATTACAACCTTCTTTTATTCTTTCTTCACAATGCTGAGCCATTGAATCTAGTTCATTACATACAGATTGTATATCTGGAATTTTTGCTTTTATTTTGGAGATTACAATATCAGTTATTTTATCAGAATCTGGACAATATGATAATAACTCTTCTGCTTTAAAATCATCTCCTATTTTTGAGAATATTAAGCTGAAAAGTATTTCTTTCTTATCTCTTTTCTCATAACTTGGGCCTTGGTGATAATTATAATATTTTTTACTATCTTCATAGAAATTACGCATTTGATGTTCTGAGAATGATTCTGAATAATCTTCTTTTTCAAAGTCTTTTTCTATATATTGTGTTGGAATATATTCTGGATTGTCTGCTGATGCTATTGGTTTATTTTTAAAATCTTCAAATCCACTGCTTACCTTTTCATTAAGCTCATTTTCACTAGAATAGGAAAAAGGTATAACCATTAATGATAATACAATAAATAATGCTAATATCTTTTTCATTTTACCTCTTTTTATGCTCTTTTAGATAAGATTGTTATTTATATGTCTTTTTATTACATTTTAACTATTATTTCATAATTAAAAACTAATTTAAATCGTGTTTTAATAACTTAATTTAATGAAATATCAATTTAACTTAATATTAAGGGTCTTTTTTGCTTTTATTCTCAATCCACTTGTTTGGTATTGGATATTTATATGGCCAAGTATAATCTTACCTTATGCATTATTAAAAATATTTGGATTTGATGTTTTACTTTCTCTAAAAGACTTTACAATATATTCTGGAAATTATGCTTTGGAATTCGTTGAAGCATGTGTAGCTAGCTCTGCTTATTATTTACTTACTTTATTAATATTAATGACAAAAGACATATCATTTAAAAAAATGTTAAAGATGTTTATAGTTGGGAGTTTATTGATACTGGCTATGAATATATTTAGAGTTGTTTTGATAATAATTGTTTTATTAATGTTTGGGGGAAGTTGGTTTGATCTTATTCATCTAACATTTTGGAAATTAATTAGCACCTTATATGTATTTTTAGTGTGGGTGTTATTAATAAGGTGGTATAAGGTTAATAATATTCCTATTTATAGTGACGTAAAATATTTATATAACGAAGCTTTTACGAAAAATAAGAAAAATGGTAAAAAAAAGAAAAAGAGATAAAGTTTTGTTAATGAGGAATGTAAATCTTGTTTTATTTGCTCTTATGATATTAATCTATGGATTTACCTTAAACCTATTTAATCCAGCGGAAGGTATACAGAGATCACCAATACATCCAGAACTTATTGTTGGTTTTGTTGCTATATTTTTTATATTCTTTATAGCTTGGATTATAACCCTAAAGGGCTTTTTTATGAGTTAGTTTTTTGATATATCATTAAATCTTCTGTTGTTAATTTCTGCTTGTTTTTTAATTTTTCTTCAACATTTCTGAATTTCTGTTTTAAGATTGCTTGATCTGCATCCTTTTTTTGTTTTAATTTTTCATTTCTAATCTTGTGTTCTTTTTCATTTATAGCATTTATTTTTCCTATTTTATCTTTTATTTGTGTAATCATCAAAGAATATTCTTTTTTCTTTTCTATGAAATTATTAAACGCAGCTTCTTGTTCTTTTTTTATGATTTCCAATTCCTTTGATGATTTGAAGAAGTCTTCATAATCACCTTGACCTTTATGGTCCATTATTTTGGAGATTAATTCCTTGAATCTTTTTCTTTTTTCTTCTATTTGTTTTGACAATGTATTTTGCTCGTCCATAATCTTTGATATTGAAACAGATTCTTTTAACTTTTTTTTAAGTTCGTTTATTTGTTTCATCATTTTTTTCTCTATTTCAAACGATACCACATCTGTTTGAAGTTTCATTTCTAAAAATTCAAGTTTGTTTTTCAATTCAGAAGGATCAAAACCTAAATTTAGCTTTTGTATCATTTCTTTTTTTCTTTTATTTAGATCTTTAAATTTTTTAATAAGCTCTTCTATTTCTTTTTTAATTTGATACTTGTTATTCTTAATATTTTGTGATATTATATTGGATTTATCTTTTGATGATTTAATATCTTTTATTTCTTTAATTTTATTAGAAATTGTTAATTTTAGATTCTCTTTTTTTTTAAACCATTCTTCTTTTTCCTTAGATATCTTTTCTAGGTTAATCTTTAGTTCTTTCAGTTCATCTTTTAGTGTTTTTAGTTCATTGTTTTTCATTTTAATATATATCTTATATAAATAAGCAATTACTGTAATTTCTTCCTATTTTTAAAGATTATGTAACTGTTAAATATTACTACTAAGGCCATTAGGATTAAAGTCAAAACACCTATGAAAATAAAGGTTTTTACATTTTCTTCACCAGGGAATATTGTCGGAAGCCTAAACCCGGTTTCGTTTTTTGTTTCATTTTGTTGAATTGGTAGGGGAACTGTAATATTTGGCTGAGTTTTGTTTATTGTTGGAATAGTAGGAAGACCCCCAGAGCCGCCACCAGAGCCGCCACCACCACCTGTACCAGGACCTCCACCAGAAGGTGTATTTGTTATACATACCGTAGGAGAATCTGTTGTTAAATTAATATTATTAATTCCTCTTTGAGTCAGTTGTTTCGAGGTTATTAACTCATTGTCAATGTAAATATCTATGGTATCTTGAGATGAAAATCCTTGAACTGTGTAATTATAAAAATTGTTAATTGAATTTGTTATAAATGTTCCACTGTCTATTGCGTTATGAACTCTAAATTCTATTGATGTATCTATTTGAGTGAATGTTCCATTTGGATAAATACTTGGATTGCAAATAATATTGCCATAGAAATTTTCATGATCTAGATATTCTTGCCTAACTAAAATTGCTCCTTCATTATTCTTTAAATTTATCTGTGTTAAAGGTCCTAAAAATGAATTATTATATAATAATCTATAGAAATTTTTTTCTGGAGGTAATGAAACTTGTGTATCTGAAGGACTGCGAGAATTTTGATCAAATGCAAATTTTGTAACTGCTGTCCCCCCTGTGATGAAAATCGCTGTGCCAAATCCCTCTGCATTATTTGTAAGCACAAGATAGTCTGGATAGGTAACTATGTTATCTGTTACCCAATCTGGATCAAAATCTGATGTTGAGGCATTAATTTCAGTAGTTTGAGAATTTATTATTGAAACTATTTGGCTAGTAGTAAATGTTCCTGATGTTGGGAAGATTAATGTTACTGTACTTGTTTGAGTGGGATATGTAATTGTCATCTGCAATGTATCTCCTGCTGTTAATGTAAATGGTTCATGATTTCTAGAAACTACTCTGGTATAATTAAGCACAGAACCTCCAATACCCCTCATTTTCGATAATATTAATGCATTTTCATAATCTCTTGCATAAATATAAGATGGACGGAAATTTGTTGATGGGTCAAATGGTTTTTCATATTCATATGGGAGATTTGTATTTAACTGTTTGAATACATCTTTTTTATTTAATATGTTTGGAATTGGCTTTCCAATATCAAATTCTGATTGATTAACCCAGGCATAATCTATTGTTTTTCTTCCATTTTGTATAACTTGTCCATTTGAATCATCTTTATACATAAAATATAGATTTTTATTATTAATCAAATAAAATTGTGTTAATAAAAATTCTTTTCCTCTATCTGTTGATTGATAGTAATCTTCGCTGCCAATTAAATAAAATGTTTTGTTATAATTTAATGACATGTTTAATACTTGAACTGAAAATGTGGCAAAATATAATTCATAATATGAAACTTGAACATCTTTGTTTATCTTATCATAATATGCATACGGGTACCAAATTTCTAGTAGCGTATCATTAATATATTGTATGTTCTTTTTTAGATAAAGGTTATTAAAGAACCAAGATGGTGATATGAGATTAGAGATAACCTTAAAATCTCTTCCAGAATAAACATCTAAAGAACTTTTAAATAAATTAATTTCATCATACATCTCTTGTATCCTTGGATGATTGCTATCTAGGGGGATATTAAGATACTCATGAGTTTTATCATAGTTTAAATCTGTGGGTGGATAGAAAAAGGCATTGTCAAAGAACATTGCTTCTCTTTGAACACCATTAATGTTTAATAAATTTAAAATTTGAGTTGTTTCATAATCAAACCATAGTTGACTTGTTATATTTGATGCTTTCCATGTTGTTAGCCAATAATCTGGAATTCTTGATTGATCTATTGAAGTTGCTGTTGCAGGAGGATTACAAATTGGAGAACAAGCAGGATTATAACCTGGAGTGTTGAGATAAGTTCCAAAATTATCATAATAAGAATCATCTTGGATATAATGTAAGTAGAAATCTTCTATATTTGTACAACCGCCTATATTAAAGCAATAATTTGGAATATCTATTGATTGCTCATTATCTGTATATGCTGTTGGATTTTTATATAAGGAAACTCTAATTTGTGGATTTGTCTGTTTTAATAAGGAAGCATATGATGTATGCGAGAATGCTAAATCATAATGTTTTGCCTTAAAAATTGTATCTTGATTATCTAAATCTTGCTTTAAGTCATATAAAAATAATTTAATATGTGGATAATTTGAACAAGTTCCATCATCTTGGATATAATATGGAGATGGACAACCACAGGATGTACTGTTATATATTAAAAATCCTTCTTTGCAATATAATGGAAGGGTTGCTGAACATTGTGAATCTTGAGTTCCATCATTACATGGAATCTGTAATGGAGATAATTTTAAAGTTATTTCTTGGAAGAAAGATAATATTATGATTATTATAATTCCAAGTAATAAAATTACAATATCTTGTGTATATTCTTTATTTTTTTTCATTTTTTATTAATAAATCTATAGCTGATTCAACAAAATGAGAACGATTTCTGAATTTTTTATTTTTTAGAATTAAATCTATCTCTTTTATTATTTCTTTGTCTAAAGTTATTGAAATACGCTCTTTCATAGTATTATTTTATAATATTTAATCATATAAAGTAATACTTTTATTATTTAAAGGTTTGTATTTTTTGTATTTTTTTGTCCAAATATTCTAACAGAGAGGATATACGAAAAAACTTTGGGTGAACGTAATAAATTATTATTATATAGTAGTTACCTATAGTAAGTTTTATAAACTCTATTGGTAATCTATCTTATATGCAAAAGCAAGAATTTAATGAAGGGTTGGAAGGAGCATTAGAAAGAGTTAGACATTGGTATAAAACTAAAATGGATTATGATTTACCTGAAATTTCTTTTGTTGATGTAAGCGAAGATGATATTTGGAGGTTGAATGATTACACAAGGAATCTCGTATTTATGGCAAATACATTGCCTTATTATAAAGATTTGGAAATTGCATCATGGATTGCAATAGTAAATAAAAGATTACAGGAAAGATATGGTAGAGAAATAACAGAGAGAGAAAGAACAGCAATTTCTTCAAGGGTAACATCACAATTAGATTCTTCAATCCTTCCAAATGCCAATTCTCATCCATATAATACTATATTTATCTTTCCAAAAGCAAGAAATGGAATTCCACTACAACCGGACCCAGAAGATCAATTAGAATATTCTTTATCCCATGAGGCATTTCACATTATTCAACATGAGAATGGGTTTGCCGGAAAATATCCATTTTGTAGCGAACAAACCGCAATATTTGTATCGATGGGTTATGATAAATGTAAAGGATTGTTCAGAAAATTTGAAACTGGTAATCAAAAAATTGATGAAGAAATGAATGGGGGGGTTAAAGTAATAATGGATGTATTAAAAGAAGGATTTAAAATCAATAAAGATATATTGGGCTTACTTGATGAAGTTAAAATGCTGTTGGATGAGTCGTGTTATAGAACTGTTAACCATTACACCTTTAGAAGAGTTATAGAACCGCAATTAATAACGAATAGATAAATTGTTCTAGCAAATCCCGTAACTTTTGTATAAAATTATCAATTTAAAAACTAGAAATAGAAGATGTTAAACTAATAGAATTGGCTAGACTAATTAAAATATAAAAGTATCTAGCCAAATAATGAACTCAAACCCGCGGCAGCTACAGTATCATCTTTCTTTTCTTCTTTCTTTTTCTCTTCTGCTTTTGGTGCTGCTTGTGCTGATGCTGCTGGCATTATAGCTGCTTCTTTTATTGCTGCGTCTATATCAACGCCATCTAAAGCTGCCACTAAAGCTTTTACTCTTCCTTCATCAGGATGAGCTCCTGCTGCTTGTAAAACTTTCTTAACGTTTTCTTCGTTTACAGGTTTGCCAAGTTTATGCAACAACATACTTGTGTATATGTATTCCATGTTTTTACCTCCACTAAAACTTTCCTTCCTTTATTTTTTGATCTTGAAGATGTTTAAGTACATCATGTGCTATCTTTCCTTCTTCTGTAACATCGCCTTCAGTTTGTTCCAATCCTGTTTTTTTATTTTCTTGTTTTTTATCTTTATGTTTTATTCCAAGTTTCTTGTCTTGCAAATCTTTTAATATATTCTGAGCTACTTTTTCATCATCAACAGGCTCTATTCTTTCTTGTTTAACTTCTTTTTTATGTTTATGTTTAGGATTTATTCCAAGTTTCTTGTCTTGCAAATCTCTAAGTATTCCTTGAGCGACTTTTTCTTCTGGGGAAATATCGATTTCCTTATTTTCTTCAAGGTTTTCTTCTATTATTTGTGAAACAGATTCTTCTTTAACTTCATGAATATCTTCTTTAACATGTTCTTTAACATTTTCTTTCTTTTCAGGTGGTTGATGATATTCTTTGTGTTCAATATGTTTTATTTCTTCACTTATTTCTAATTTTAAGTAAGATGAAAGGGCTTTTCCTTCTACAACTGATTTTTTAATCAAATGATTTATTGTATCTTTTGATGTATAGGCTGAATAAACAGCTAGATTTAATGAGAAAGCAAATGCTTCTTTTATCTGATTAATATAATCTTGTTCGTTAATGCTTAAGACATCTCTTAAGAATATTTTTCCAGAATCATACATTGCAGCTAGATTTAATCCAATTTCCATTGGTTGAATTCCAAGTCTAGCTAACATTTCAGCTACTTTTTGATTTATAACATCTCCTTTATGGGCTAAAACAGCATCTTCTTTAATGTGAATTTTACCTGCTACAATCTGTGTTTTAATTCCAACAGCTCCTAATTCTCCTATAATTGGACCTGGTGCAAATGGTGTTGGACCTGCTGGTGCTATTAAATCATATGGAGCTATTTGGCCAGGTTTAGCTGCTGCTTTTGATTTAGATTTATTAAGATTTTTTGAAATAATAAAAGGATCTTCTTTTGTGAACAATAAAGCAGGCATGCAATCTTTTAATAAAGGTTCAAATTCTTCTATCCCATGTTTATTTTCTTTTATTTTTTCTAAAGCCAATCTTATTAAGTTTTTATTTGCTGTTTTTATTAGTAATCTAGATTTGAGTTTAGCTCGTATTGATTGATATTGTGCAGATGGAAGTCCAGTTAAATCTATTAAACCAACAACAGGATATTCTTGCATAAGTTTAACTATTGAAGCAAGTTCTTTCTTTTTCTCTTCTGATACATGAGCTTTTGGTCTCATTTCTTAGCCTTTACTTTCTTTTCTTTCTTTGGAGTTTTTTCTTTTTTAAGTTTTTCTTTAACAACAGGACCTTTATCTGTTATCTTAACAGCTGGACCCATTGAAAGTTTAAGTATAAATGATTTAATATTGTTTTTCTCTTGAGGTAAAGAGTGTAATAATTGATTGTAAACAAAATGGATATTATCTACTATCTCTTCATCTTTCATTAATTCATTACCGACAGATGCTTTTAATACAGGCTCGTTTTTTGTTTCTAAATGAATTGCTTTTTGTAGTTTTTCTTTTACTGCTTGTAGGTTAGCTGATGGTGGAATAACACAACCTGCTTTTGGACTTGGCATTTTTCCACGAGGACCAAGAACCTTACCAAAGGTTGATGCAATTTGCCCCATTAGATTAGCTTGAGCAATAAAGAAATCATAATCTTCTGAAAGTTTTCTTAAAATTGGTTTTTTATTTGTGTATGAAGAAAATTCTTCTTTTAATATTATCTTATCAAAAACACCCTTAGCTTGTGAGCTTAGTTCATTATCAATTAAAGCACATATCTTTGGAATTTTACCTTTTCCGTAGGGTAATGTGTAATATAAATCTACTTTTTGCTCTTGTTTTTTAAGATCGATATTTGTTAGATTTACAATTAAATCGAATGATTGGTTGAATTTTCTTTTAGGAGAAATCTCGCGTACTTTCTTGACTGTTTCTAGTATTGTTTGTTTTTCCATAAGTTCCCTCCTACGCTAGGTAGTAAAACGGGTTAGAATTTGAGATTTTGGGGTATTTATAAAGATTACTATTTATATTAAATTATTATTTTATAGTGGTTACATATAGATAGGTTTATAATGGATGATTTTTCTATTATATCAAAAGTGGATGGTCAAAATGAATATAAAAAAGGCATTAAAATTTGGACTTAAATTGTATATTGCTGCTTATTTAGGAATATCTGCACATATAGGATACGATTTTTTTAAGAATAATCTTCCAAAACTTGAAGAAACTGGAGGTTTACAAAACCAGTTAGAAATTCATAGATATAAAGTTAATATTGATGGGGAAGAAAAAAACTTCACTTTAGTAGGAGAAGTACATCATTATAATAAAAGAGAATTTGAAATTGCAGAAAAACTTGTTAAAGAACATGATTATTTTGCAAACGAGTGTGGGAGTGGGGATAATTTTAAAATATCTATTGGTAATTTTCTTTATGGTTTATCTGTGGCCTTACCTTTATCTGTTTCTTGGTTTTATCAACATCTTGGTAATGGAAGATGGTATGATCCGATAGATGATATAGCAGAAAATTATGGTTATACGATTCATGCTCTGGAAAATAATGATCGAACTTTTAATTTTCTATCTTTGGGAGATAGAATTATGTTTTTTGGGAATTGTATGGCCTCTGCTATAAATGCTCCTTTAGATTATTATGAAGCAAAAAATGAAGAACAATATAACCCAGATGATCTTAATTTTGGTAGATTTCGAGATCCTTTAATTGATAAAAGAGATCCTCTTATGGCAAAAGAAATTGTAAATCTGTTAAAACAAGATGGTATTAACAATCTGTTAGTTGAAACAGGTAGGGCTCATAGATCGGAAGAGCGTCG
>CAZJUI010000001.1:0-122116 GCA_964549185.1 Candidatus Woesearchaeota archaeon | reverse complement strand
TTAGGGTTTAAGCCAATAACCCCGTCATTAAACATATAATCTAATGACCTTTTTAATATGTTTTTACAACCATTAAAGTCAGCATTAACTTCATATCCACAGTTATTACATTTAAACAATCCTTGATGTTTTCTTATACCAATCGAACTACATCTAGAACAGGTTTTTGATGTATTTCTTTCGTTTATTTTTATCATTTTTATTCCTTGTTGATTTGCTTTGTAACTTATCATATTTGTTAACTTATAATATGGAATACTCTTCGTAAGTCTATTAAATTTCCTTCCTTTAGATGTTTTATTTAGGTTTTTCAGGTCACCCACCACTATTAAAGCTTTTCGTTTGATGCTAAAATCAACAATTTCATTAGCAATCTTATGTAATTCCTGTTCGACTACTCTTTTCTCTTTGTTTCCTATTGATTTAAGTTTATTCAATAATTTCTTATTTCCAAGTTTTTTTCTAAGATATGCATAATGCCTTCTTATTCCCCTTATATTTCTACCATAGAAAACAGGTTTTAAACTTTTACTGTTACAAACAGTTGCTATATTTCTTTCACCCAAATCTATAGCCGTTATAGTTTTATACTTAATTTCTTTAACTTCATATTGGTAAACTAATCTTAATTCATAATTACCATTTTTGTTTTTTAATAGTAGACTATCTCTCAAATATTTAATATCTAGAGGTTCTTTATGCGGTTTAATTGGTAACCAAATTCCAACTCCTTTTCTTTTTCTTACACTTATCTTAAGCCAATAAGGAGTAAGTTTTGTTTTCTTTTTTCTAAACCATGTTCTTTCATGGGGAAGAACCATAGAATAATCTTTATATTTTATATTTTCTTTATTATAATATCCACCTTTAGCCCTTTTGTACCAAGATAATATATCTTTGTCTATACCAAATTGCATCCACCATTGAAAACCATTATATTCATTATCTAAAGCCTTTTGTTTAGATTTAGTTAGCTTTAAAATTCCCGCTTTTATTACCTTAGTTACTATCATAAACATATTGAATTAACCTCATTTATATAGTTCACGCGCATGTGTGAAATATGTGAAATGTGAGAAGTGATAGCGAAATATATTTTAGATAATACAATTTAAAAAAGGTCTCTATAGATTCATATTGCTGCATTTCTGGAGTTTAGTTTCTGTGCATTAAAGATAGTTAATTTTAAATATCGGAGAATTCCTATAGTAATATATGTGGGCAATAGATATTAAAGTTAGAGAAAAGTGGAATATTTACAATAAACGTACAGCTAAATTTCGGGTTAAACTATATGTTTATTCTCAAAATTATTATGAAGAAAGAAAAAGAATGTATTTTGCTGCTTCTGGAATAATAGGGGGAGAAGAAGACCAAAAACGAAAGTTCTTTTTAGATCTTAAAAAAGATAAGAAGGTTGTTAATTTAGAATGGAATAATGATTTTTTTATTTGTGTTTATTCTGAACAAAAAACTAGCACAAGGGCAAAAGCAGTTAAGGTTGCCTATAATCCTAGACTTGTGTTTATTAAACCTGCAATTATTGATGAAAATGGTTGGGAAGAATGGGAAGTTGCTAGTCATAGGAGAGAGGATTTAAGTTTGTTCATAAAATCTGCTGAAAAAATGGCTAATGTAGAGTATAAGCTTATATATTTCAAAGAAAAGAGACTTGAAAACATAATGATTTATGCCATGCTTCCAAAGTTAACAAATAAGCAAAAAAGAGTATTGACTTTGGCAGTAGAAAGAGGATATTATGGCTATCCTAGAAAGATTACATTAGAAAGACTAGCCAAGGAGATAAAAATTTCAGTTTCAACATTTCAATTTCATCTAGCTAAAGCAGAAGCAAAATTGCTACCATTTTTAGTTAAACAAGTTAGATAACTATATCGGAATATTCCGATAAAAATTAATAATACTAGTTCTTGTACTTACTATTCAAGGAGAAAATAAAAATGACGAATGAAATAAATGACATGGAAATTCAGAGGATGAGAACTAAATTAGAAAGTGAGAGAGAAAGAAAGGCAGAAAAAGATAGAGAAAGTGCTAGGACAACTCTAGTTGACAGATTAGCGCAAGGTAATTACGATGGCATTCTTAAATCAGTATTCAAATATGGTATACAAATTCCTCAAGAACATCTACTAAAAGCCGCAAAAGATGTAGCTATTATATCAATTGGACGTGTTATTGGCGTTAGAGGAGATTATGATGAGCTTAAACTAGCGAAAGTAATTTATCGGCGTCTTGGCTTAGAGTTAGAAGCTAAGGCTGTTATGGAATATATTGCAAAATGCGATGAGGTTCATGAAAGAAATGAGTTTGATAAAACTTGGAGATAAGAAAAATGGCACAAACGCTCATTGAAAAATATCAGCTTCAAAAATATGTGAATGCACCAGTTGCAGTTCTATCTTCAGGAGAGGTTAAATCACTAACTGATATTTTAGCAGATGAAATGTTAGGTGTTGAAAAAAATGCTAAAGAAAAATTAGTGACGAATACATTGCAAACTATTTATCCAATAATTGATTTATCCTTTTTAAACATGAAACACCCTGCTATAATCAATAGTAATTTTCAAAATAAATTTCAAAGATATGATTTTAAAACGGTTCTCCCTAGGTTTGGGATATATTCATTAAATTCACCAAAATGTGTTGTTGCATTGACTGTAAAAGCAGGCTATAAAATTGGTGGTGGTTCTGGAATAGATTGTTATGAGAGAAGTATTAAAAAACCTAAATTACCTAAAGAACTAGTAAAGCATCTAATCGCTGGAATTTCTATAACTGGAAATAAAACAATTTATTATGAATCGGTTTATTTACCAAACAGTTGCGAGTTAACTTTTTCATCACAATTCTTTGGTCTTATTCCGCAAAATGTTAAGGATAAAATACAAATTGCAAGAAAGGCATTTGGCGAAGATTTGTATTTAGTGGCCGAAGCACATAATTGGGAAACCGGTAAAGCCCGTCTTATACATAATTCAAGAGATGACCCGCTTATTATTGGGGTAAAAGGTCGAAAATCCTTTTTAATAGCGGAATTTGATTGCACGCCACTCGAAGATTATGTGAGACGAGAATTTACGGAATAATTAGATAGGTTTCTTTATCTGATATTTTATCAAACAAAGCAATTTATTATAAATATTAATAGTGTTCATTTTAGTGTAGATAATGCTTTAAAAAGGTTTCTATACTCTCAATTTATATGAAAATGAGGTATATGGTTTTAGGAGTTTTAGTTGTTTTAGTATTGGGAAGTATTTTAGCATCTAAGATTGAGTTATGTGAATGGAATTTATGCAGTTCTAATAAAACAGATGATATAACCGGAAATGTTGTTAAGAATGTTGAAAGGTTTCCTGAAGATAATAGCAACAATATAGGTTATGGGGCTAAAACTGGAAGCGAGAAAAAGGTTGTAATAAGCTTAAATGCAGATGAATTTGAAACGATATTAAGTAAGACTGAGTTTTTTAACAAATTGCCTGAAGATGGAAAGGTTTTATTTTCTTTTTATGATGGAGATGGGAAAGTAAGGAATGATCTAAACTTTTTAATTACAAAAGGAAATGTAGAGAAGAAAAATGTTGATGATTATGACTTAAGAATATTAACTGGAGATTATTATATAAATAAAATGAAAAGTACAAGTGATTTTTGTTCTTTTATTAAAGATCTTAAAGCTAAACAAGATATGAGAATTGAAACTAAGATTAATAAATTAATATTGATAGCTAAATATGCTGAAGTTTATAAGAATAAAGATTGTTTTGGATTGTAAATCTTTCTAACTTTCATTTGTTAATAATTCTATTATTTCTTTTGTCGTGAATACAATTATAATAGATTGACTCTTTAATAATTTATCATTCGACCATAATGGATGATTTAATTTCAAAGATAAGGCTAAGTAATCTATATCTTTCAAGAATTCAATTCTGTCAGTTTCAGAAAAGTTTTTAAAAATTGACTCAAAATCTTTAAAGAATGATTGATATTCTTTTAAAGGAATAAATTCTATATATAATGCAATCTGTTCTTTTATCTTTTTAAACTCTTCTTTGGATAAATTTGCCTTTTTGACTATATAAGAAGAATATTTATTTATTTCTTCTAGAGCATATTCTGGTGAAAATAGTTTTACATTAGATTTTAATAATATGTTTCTTAAAACAGAATCTTTCCAAAAAAATGTAAATAAAATATTTGCATCTACAACTATATTCATTAAATTAATCCCTTTCTTTTTAGTTCTTTAACTCTATCCTGTCTGCCAGATCTTTGTAAATCTACTGACCATTTAGTTATTTCTTCCTCATTTTTTAATTTTTTAAGCATTTCTTCTTTCCAGGAAAGCTCTTTAGTTTTCTCTAAGATAGTCTTGCGTATTAAACCAGACCAATTGACTTCTGAAAACTTTTCCATTTTGCGCTTCACTTCTTCAGGAATTGACAAAGTTACACTGACCATTTTTACCTCCACATGTTAAAAAACGTAATTATGTTTAAATATTTAAAGCTTTCTATCTGTCTAAATTATCAGGATTAAATGTTCCTTTTGGAGGAGCATTTTTTCTCTTTTCTAATTCCATATTTTTATCTATAGAAATCTTTTTCGCTTCAATCTTACTTTTTAAAGAAGGGGGAAGTTGTTTATCATCAAACTTTTCCATTTCTTGTAAAGCAGCAATAAAATCCTTTTCTAATTTTTTATAATCCCAATAATGAGTGAAATAATCAGAACCATTTTTCATTTTGTATTCTCTATCTGACATTTTATTTAAAATAGTTTCAACTTTAGATTGGTAGATTGATTTAGCCTCTATTTTTTGTTCAGAAACTTGTTTTCTCTGTTCTCTTCTCTCTGGAGTAAAGCCAGAATAACTTTCCAATTTTATTTGCGGTCTTGATTCTTGAGCCTTTAATTTTTCTAAGATAGCTCTAGATTTACCCTTAACACTTTCAGCCATTTTTACCTCTTTTTTACAGTTCTCCCCTGAATTCATCTATTGAGATCTTGTCAGGGAAATTTTCTTTTAAAAACTGTATCATAATTTGGTTTTCGGCTAGCAAATAAAGTTTAAATGCAGTGTTATATAATCCTTCATTAAAACAGACATCACCTAATTTACTTAATTTATCTTTGTTTTTAGAAAGCTCGAAAGCCTGAGCAGCGTAAGCATATTGTCTTTTTTCTAGGCAGATATCTCCTATCTGTATTAATTTTTGAGTATTTCCAATTTCATTAAATAATTCAATTGCAAAATCATATCTTTCACGCTTAAGCCATTCTTCACCTATAGCTTGTAATCTGTCAATATCGTTTAATCCTATAAATGCTTTTGCAGCGAAAGCTAAGTCACCATTTCTTAAACATTTTTCACCAATCTGCATTAATTTTTCTCTATCATTTATTAAAGAATAAACTTCGATTGCTTTATCATATTTAACTTCATCTTTGTACATATCTCCTATTTTAGAAAGCATTGATTTATTTTTTGTTAAAGCATAAACTTTTACTGCTTCAGGATATTTCCCTTTTTTTATGTATTCTTCTCCGACTGCATTTAGTAATTCATTTCTTGAATCTTCGGTAAACATTGAAAGATTAACATTATCAATTCCTTTTTCAATAATTCCAGGAACTAATTTAATTATTGAAGATTTTTCTTCTATTGGTTTTTGATTGTAAGAAGTCGTTCTAGTTGATTTAGGTTCCATTACAGATGGAACTATTTTATCTAGCCTAACCTCTTTTCTGTCAATTTCTGGCATAATCGTTTTATAGTATTAAAATATATAAAGCTATGGTTAGCCATTTTAGAGTGGTGTTAAATTTTAAGAAATTAGTGTTTATATGACTTAGAATGGCAAAATAAAGTATATACTGAGAGTTACAGCAATTTTTTAACAAGTTGCTTATAAAGTTGTTTATTTTGGACTAGAGTTTGTGGATTTTATTTAGAGATATACCAGGAGATGGTGTTAGAAAGGAATATAAAGAAGTAAAGTATAGTGCTAATATGGAAAGGAAAGGACAGATTGACATTAAATTTTTTGTAGGATTGGTGATAATAATGGTGGGAGTTTTAGCTGTTACATTTATGGGATTAGGTTTTATATTTAATAGTCCAACTCTTGTTTGGGTTGGATCAGTTGTGTTAGGGATAATATCTGTAGCATCTGCAGTATTGGAGAAGGTGTTGTTAAAATGATATTGGAAGTTGTATTGTTAGTACTGATAATCTTGAACTTGGTTTTAATTAGCGTGTTCGCATTTTTGGGACAAAAAAATAAACTTTTGATATTTGCAATAATAGAGGCTATACTTGCATTTGTATTTGCTTTTCTTACTGCATTAAAGTAAATTTATTCTATTTTTATATCTCCTGCTGGAAGAACTTGCATAACTTCATCTAATTCTATTTTAGTTGAATATTTATCTTCTAAGAATTTTTTAATTTTCTTTGCAGCATCACTTTTTTTTGTGAAACCTTGCTTTATTGTTAGGAAATGTTTACAATGAGTTTTAATACAAGAAAGGGGAGCACACATTACCTTACCTTCGTAAATTCCAATTGCAAGTTCTAAAATAAGAGTTAAATAATTTCTTTTTCCATGTATCATAAAAGTTCCTTTTGGCAAGCCAAGTTCTATTTTAACTTGTTCAGGATTGATATTGTAAACTTCAGTTGTTGTTATACCTTGAGTCCATGCTTTTGAGAATGAAGCTGTTGCTTGAGCTGTTTCTTTTATTGTTTGTTCAGGAACTTTTTTACCTTCTGTTTTTATTATGAAGAAAGGAGAGCCTGGAGCTTCTGTGTGAAAAACTATGTCTTTATCTTCCATATATTTTTTAACTGCAATATCATTAGTTGTTTGATCTTTACCGCCAATACATAGAAAATTATCTGATGAGTAAAACCAGTGAAACTTTTCATACCATTCTTTTTTTCTTTGTTTTTTAGATTCTTGAATTTTTTCTTCATATTGTTTTGTTCTTTCTAGTTTTTCTAATTCTTTTTCTGTTTTTTGTAAAGCAAGTTTAGCTCCATCTATTTTTTTTCTTGAACGTTTTGATCTTTCATAATAGAAAGCTGCATTTTCTTGCACTGATTTTTTAATATCTATTGTAATTCTCATTTCTTTTTAATTCTAAATCCATTTTCGGTATCTTCAATTAAATATCCTTCTTTATTAATTTCATCTCTAATTGAATCAGAAAGTTTCCAGTCTTTAGTTTTTCTAGCTAGTAATCTTTTTTCAGCTAATTTTATAATATTTTGAGGTATTTTATCTTGTTCTATAGAATCTAGTTTTAATCCAAGAACTTTATCAAAATTTAATATTAAAGTTAATTTTTCTTTGTTACCTAATTTTTTATCTTTGATTACATTCCAGATAACAGCTAATGCCCTAGGAATGTTAAGATCATCATTAATTGAGGAAATAAATCTTTTTTCATAATTATTTTTTACTTTTTTTGAAAATGGATTTTCTTTCAAATTTAGAATATTTTCTTTTAATCTTTCATAGGAGTTTTTAGCTGAGTCTAGAGCTTCATAAGAAAATGTTAATGGTTTTCTGTAATGAGTATTTAAGCAGAAATAACGATAATGTAGTGGAGAATAATTTTTATCAATTAAAGTTTGTAACGTTATAAAATTTTCACCTGATTTTGCCATTTTTCCTTGATCAATAACTAAAAATTCTCCATGAAGCCAATATCTTACGAATTTTTTATTAGTTGCAGCTTCTGATTGAGCTATTTCATTTGTATGATGAATAGAGATATGATCTATGCCTCCACAATGAATGTCGATTGTACTTCCGAGATATTTCATAGACATTGCAGAACACTCTATATGCCAGCCCGGAAAACCATCTGAAAAAGGAGAAGGCCAATGCATTGTATGATTTTTGTATTTCCCAACTCTTTTAAACCATAAAACAAAATCAGCTGGATGTTTTTTATCTTTATCAATTTCTACTTCTTCTCTTGATCCTATTTTTTTTTCTTCTAGTTTTTGTCTTGAAAGTTTAGTGTAGTTTTTGAATTTTGATGTATCGAAGTAAATTACTTTATCACTTTCATAAGTGTAACCTTTTTTTTGTAATATTTGTATTAATCTTATTTGATCTTGAATATGATCAGTTGCTTTACACCAAATATTTGGAGGAATAATATTTAACTTTTCTAAATCATTTCGGAAAGCTTTTGTGTAAAATTCAGCTATATCCCAGACAGATTTATTTTCTCTTTTTGCTCCTTTTTCTAGTTTATCTTCTCCTTCATCACTATCTGAAGTTAAGTGACCTACATCTGTAATATTCATTACATGTTTTACTTTAAATTTATTGTAAAATAAAGTTCTTTTTAGTAAATCTTCGAAAATGTAAGTTCTTAGATTACCGATATGGGCGAATTGGTAGACAGTGGGTCCACATGTGTAAATAGAAACCACTGATTTAAAAGGTTGAAATACTTGTTTTTTTCTTGTTAAGGTGTTATAAAGTTTAAGTATCATTTATAATCTCCTTTAGTAATTCTGGAAATTTAGTTGTTTTCATATCTCCTTGAGTATAATGTCCATAGTTTTTAAGATTAATTATCTTTCCACCAAATGCTTTATGAAAAATTTTTAAACTTTTCTTACCATTATCTTCTTCATCATCTGCCGTAAACATAATTATTTCTTTTACTCTTGATTTGATTGTTTTGTCTATTGGATATTCATAAAAAACTTTTCTAAATTTATCAGGTTTATCTGATATTTTCCAAGGAGCTACAAGTATTAATTTTCTAATTTTTTGTTTTGATTCTCCCAGCCATCTAACTAAAAATGTAGTACCACAACTATGTCCGATTAATATTGTGTTTTCATCAACTTTATACTTTTCAAATTCTTTTTTAAACGAATCATAATTAGGTTCCCAAGGATTTGGCATTAAAGGAGTTTCTGTTTTTATTCTTTTTAATGTTAATTCCTTTTTTATCCAAGGAATCCAATGTTTATCATAAGTTCTTGTTTTTTGATCCATTGCCCTTTCTTTACTTGAAGGACAACCATGAATTATAATGCAATTTATTTTATTTATCATAATTCAATCACTACCTTACTTTCTTTTGCATTTTTCTCTTTGATAATTTCATCATTATATTTCCATTTAGTTTCTTTTATTTGCTTTATTAAATTATCGATTAAAGAATAATTATTATAAATTAAATCACCTATTTCTTTAAATTGAATTGATTCTTCTTCCAATTCTTTTATTTTATTAATTTGAATTTCTTTTAATTCTATGACTTGCTTTAATTTTTTGTCAAAAGAAGTTTTAGCTTTTGTTGAAGTAAATGAATCAAGAGCTAATGAGAAAGAATCATAATCTACTTTTTCTCCAACTAAAGAACTAAGATTGAATGGAAATGGATCATTGTTAATTAGAATAGGAGCTAGTTGTTTTTTTAATATTGATTGAATTCTTTCATATAAACCTTTAAGTTCAGAATCATTTAATATTTTTTTATCTTTTTTTATTGATAATGTAGATAGAATTTCTTCTGAATAAATTCCCCCAAAAGAGAAATCAATTGCTAATATTTTAACTATACTTTCTTTATCTGATGAGTTTACTAAATCTTTAAAATCTTTGAAAGTTAAGTTTATTATATTTGCCCTAGATGGAGGATAAGAATAAGTTTCATGAGGAGCTATTTTTCTAGCTGAAAATGATTGAGTTTCTAAGCAAGAGATTATTTTACCTTCTGAAACAAGAACAATATTACCTTTACCGAACATTTCTATAATTAAATTATATTCTTTATCTTTTCTTAATTTTAACTCTATTATTCTTTCAAATTCCTTTTGCGTTATCGATATTAAGAAAGATGATGTTAAATATTTACGCAATTGCATTATGAAGGGATTTGGAAGTGAAGATGATTCTTTTTTTGTTGAAATATTAAGGATATTTGGAGTTACTCTTAATATAATTTTGCCAATAGAAGGCTTATGAAAAGAAAATAGAAATTCTTTGTCATCTAATTTAGCTATTTTATCAACTTTCGAATTAACTAAATGTTGTAATTCTTGTACTAAAAAGTAAATGTCTAAGGAAGTTAATGAGCGCATATAATTAAAAGAAAATAGGTATTTAAAAACTTACTCTTCTAAGCCAACTTGAACAAATAAGTCAACTTGGTTGTCTGAAGTAGATAAACCTTGAACTTCTACATGGCAAGCTCCTGTTGCTAAATCTCCTAGACTTCGAACTACAATTTTATCTTTTAGTTGATTGCCTGATTCAATATTTCTTGGAGAAGAGACTGAATTTTCTGTACTTAAGAAATAACATCCAATTGAAGATTTTGAACTTTTTACGCTCATCTTAACATTTTTAGCTACACCTTCATCTAGGTTGGCTGCTATAACCGTAACTAGTTTTGAGCCACCCTTCTTTACTTTAACTGTGTCTGGAATTAAAGTTAGTGGAGCGTTAATACTTTCAAATATTCCTATTTCAGCATCTGCTCTTGCAAATGATTGATCTATTAAATCCGCTCCTCTTTTAAATATTTTAGAAACAAAAGTTAATCCAAGAACAAGCAAAGCAACACCTATAACTATGATAATAATTGTTGTTATAGAAAGCTCTATTGCACCTCTCTTATTTCTTAACATATATTGTAAAATGAATTATGTAGTTTATATAGTTTTCTATGAAAATGTATTGTAACATTAAAGGGTCTTTTCGGTAAGTTTAAATACATATTTTGTTCTTTATAATTTATGGAAAAAGAATGGTTCTGGCATAGTCAGAATATATCAGCAAAACTTAATTCACAACAATATATTAAATATAATAATTTATTCAAAGAATTTTTAAATAAAAAGTATAATCCATTTAAAAATAAACAGCTTTCTATAAAAGGAATAAGTAAAGATGATATTGCTAATAAACTAAAGGAATTAGAAAAATATTATAAAGAAATCGATATTTTTATAAATAAATTTCCAGAAGCTCAAAGGTCTAATTTATCTTCAAGAGCAAAATTAAGACCGACTGTATTAGAAGAATTTTGTGGTTATTTATTTAAAGATTTACCAGAGATAAAAAAATTACAACTAAATTTTTATAATAAAGGTATTTTTGCTGGATTAGGTATAGATGAAAATAGTAAAACCTATGTGAAAACTAAAGATGTTGATTTTTGTGTAGGTAAAAAATTAACAGTAGATTTTGATGGGAATAAACAAACCTTTATAATTCCGATAGTAGCTATTGAATGTAAAACATATGCAGATAAAACTATGTTTAGTGAAGCTCAATTTACAGCACAAACTATAAAAAGAGGGTCACCAAACGTAAGGGTTTATGTTTTATCTGAAAGAAACGAAATTGCTCTTGATGAAATACCCGCTCAAACACCAATAGACCAATATTTTGTTTTAAGAAAAGATTGGGAAAGTCCTATAGATTTTGATGTATTATTTGATTTTTTTATTGAAATAAGAAATGCTTTAAAGAAAACATCTAAAAAATTAGAAAATAAAGGTTGGGGTAGAATGATTATTGGCTAATTTCAGTGAATTTATCTAGTCTTATATCTACTTTTTTTAACCTTTCTTTTGCATATTTACAATATTTTTCCGATATATCAATTCCTATATAATTTCTATTTAATGATTTAGCTACAGCAGTAGTAGTTCCAACACCATTAAATGGGTCTAAAACTATATCATTAGTATAACTAAATAATTTGATTAATCTTCTAGGTATTTCTTCAGGGAACATAGCTGGGTGGTTATATTCTTTCATATTTCTTTCTGGGGCAATATCCCATTTAGCATAAACCCACTTTTTAAACTCATCACCTGTTAAATCTGTTTCATTTTTACTATCCCTTTCTTTTTTTTGGGAATCTTTACAAAATATTTCTATAAATTCCCATGTATATTTAAGATAGGGCATACTAGGACTCTTCCAACTACCCCATGCAGTATATTTTGCATTATAATTATGTTTATCCCATAATATCTCTGATTTCCATAAAAAACCTATGTCAAGTAATTGTTTTGATATTATATGATGGGATGGAATATAATCAGAAAATAAAGGTTGAACATTTATACAAATTCTACCTCCTTTTTTAAGAATACGATAACATTCTAACCAAATATCATTAAGAAATGAAAAATATTTTTCCCAACCTTTTTTATCTATATAATTATCATATTTCATTTCAAAATTATAAGGTGGTGAAGTAACGATTAAATCAACAGAACTACTTGGAATTTTATTTAATGTTTTAAGTGCATCTGCACAGATTATTTTATTTTTGAAATCTATTATAGTATCCATTTTTCTATACTTTTCCTATAACTAGTTTATTATTTTTAATTTCTGCTTTTAATTCATTACTTTTTTTCCAATTTAATTTTTTTATTAAATCACTAGGTATTACTATCCAAAATTTTTCATATTTGGAATTTTTATATATTCTACTTATTTGGGATAATAATCTCATATAATTTTATTAGGTATCTAACCTTTATAAACATTTCGATACCGAAACATATATGTTTATTTGCTACTTTTTAGATACCGAAACATTTATATAGTAGTTTAGGTATCTAAAATATATGGAAAATCAACTAATAAAATGCACAAACTGTAAGAGTGAAAATGTAATAAAAAGAGCTAAAAGAAAAACTCTTAATCGTGGCTTAATTCAAAGATATTACTGCAAAGATTGTAAGAAAAGATTTACTTTAAATGACGGCTTCTTTAGGATGAGAAATGCTCCAGAAAAGATAACGCAATCATTACATCTTTATTTTAGTGGAACTTCATTAAGAAAAACACAAGAACATCTAAGTGTATTTTATACTCATAATGCGAGTCATATGACAATATTGAGATGGATTAGAAAGTATGCTGAAACTGTTAGCAAATTTACAGATAAATTAAACCTTAAAACAGGAGATGAATTAATGGTAGATGAAATGGAATATAATGTAAAAGGACAACAATCTTGGTTTATAGATGTTTTAGACACTAAAACTAGATATTTAGTTAGTTCTGATTTTGTGAGAAGTAGGACTATTGAAAGATTAAGTGATGTTTTGAGAAAGGCTAAAAAGAAAACAGGTTCTCAAATCACACAAGTAACAACAGATGGATTAAAAGGCTATCCTAGAGTTTTGAGAAAAACATTTGGACTTAAAAGATATAAAAGCAAAGTAAAACATAATATTGTTATAGCTTCTGAACGTGGCTTTAATCATAAAATAGAGAGATTACATAATTCAATAAGAGAAAGAACAAAAATCTTTAGAGGTTTTGGAGTTCTAGAAAGTGCTAATTCAATTATGAAAGGCTATGTAATTTATTATAACTTTTGTAGAAAACATATGGCTACAAATTGCTACCCTTATGAATTGGCTACTGATTTAAAATTAGGTAAAAATAAATGGTTGGATTTAATAGAATTATCAAATAAATAATTCTATTTTTTAAAAATAAAATAACCATTTGAAACTAACAATAATATTATTATTACTATTAATATAACAATTATTATCTGTAAATCTTGTTTTGTCATTTTCTAGACCCCCTAGTTTTAGGTTTTTTAGGTTTTCTTTTTTTAAAATAATCCTTTAACACAATATAACCTATAGCAAATAACCCTAAAATAAAAAAAGATAACACATTTGCTACAGCATAATAAAAACCATTAACTCCATTAATTTTAGAAACCCTATAATTAAGTTCTATAAAAAATATACCTAATGATAGAATGAATCCTAAAAATCCTAATAACCCCATGTTAATAAAGACTTTTGCTAAATTAAAAAGGTTTACTTTTAACTTTCTAATGATAAAAATAGATGTCATTATAAAAACTCCTTAAAAGATTTTTCATATTATAAGACCCTTTAATGTTACAATACACTATGAAAAGCTAGGTACTAAAGAATTATTTATAGAATCTGTCATTTTTATCTCTAAGCTCTTTTAATATAGTACTCCTGTTTTTTACCTAAAAACCCAAACATAGATTTCTTATTTCTTTCTTTTTTAATTTCTATTTTATTAGTATATGGGCCGAGAGGGATTTGAACCCCCGATACCACGAGCTTCAGTCGTGTGCTCTCCCAGGTTGCTCAACATTCATCATGTTTCTGAGCTACCGACCCATAATAGAAATGGCTTTTAAGGTATTTATATAGTTTTTTATTAAGAAGAGTATCTATATATCTTAAATATTTATTTGTTTTATTAATAACTACAATGAATGAAAGATATTATTTAGACACATCAATATGGATGGATATTTATGAAGATAGAAAAGGATATAATAATGAACCTTTAGGAGATTATGCTTGGAAATTGCTTGGTTTAATCAAATCAAAAAAGTTATCCTTAGTTGTTTCAGACTTGTTGATTAGAGAACTAGAAATGAACTATTCTATAGAAGAAATAAATGGAATGATGAAATTGTTTCAAGACATAATTGTTAAAATAACAACTACGGAAAAGCAAAGAAATGAGGCTTTAAAAATTGCAGAAAAAAGAAAAATACCTAAAGGAGATGTTTTACATGCCATTTTGTCAAGAGATCATGATTTGATTTTTATTACTAGAGACAAACACTTTAGGGAATTAGAGGATATTTCAAAACATTATAAACCAGAAGAAATTATTTAAGTTTTTTCGACAAAGATTCAAATGCTTTTTCCCTTATCTTTTCATATTCATTTTCAGAAGTTCTTTTTTTGGATGCCCCCTTAAGATGTGCTATCTCTTTCATAGCTTCATGCAACTTTGATTCCTCTACTTTCTCTCTAAGAGCATTTCTTATGAATTCTGTTCTATTTTGATAACCTTCTTTTTCTACTATTATATCTATATCTTTTAAAAACTTGTCTTCTAATTTAACTGTTATCATTTCGGTTGTCATATAGCTATTGTATATACCTTAGATATATAAGCTTTTCTACTAGAAAGGAATTTTCAATCTTTCTTCTAAGTGATATAAAGATTAATAAATAGAGTAGATAATTTTATAAACAATAAGGTATTATTAGATTTATGGCCGAAGGGGAAAAATGGGGTATAGTTGTAATTCTATTTGTAATCATTGTTATTTTTGGATTGGTGTTAACGCAGGCTGCAATTACTGGATTTAGTGTTAATGATTTAATAAAAGGAAGCTCTGATGAAGGATTTTTCAGCAAAGATAAAGGAGCTTTTACATTTTCTTTGATATTATTAGTGTTAAGTTTAATATTAACCATAGTTACTTTAATTCTTTATAATAAGTGGAATGGATGAATTTGTTATATCTTTTTTAACCTTTTTGCTACTAATATTAATACTAAACCGGTAGCAATAAATAATATACTTGTAATTAGGGTGAATAAGGGATTTGAATAAAAACTATTAGAAAGATACCGTGTTATTGGGATAATTAATGCAAATGCTATAGATAATTTACCTAGATAATCTAAAATTATTGAAAAATAGTTCTTGTTCATATAACTATTACTGATTGGTTATATATTAAATCTTCTATTTAATAATATTTTTGATTTTTAAAAATTTAATATAGAAATAAGATTTTTCATAAATTATTACAAAAAAGAGTTTATTAGAAAGTTTTAAATAAACTATTTATCAAATTTTTACTATGTTAGATCCTAAGATAAAAGAGAAGCAATGGAGCAAGGATTTTGAAAATGAAATTTATGAATCTTGGAAAAGAAATAAAGATTATAAATTTGTCAAAAATGAGAAGAAAGTTTATTCTATAGATACACCTCCGCCTTATGTGAATACTTCGATACATATCGGACAAGCAACAACTTATGTTTTGATGGATATGTTTGCAAGATTTAGAAGAATGAAGGGATTCAATGTGTTATTTCCTCTAGGATTAGATAGAAATGGATTACCAATTGAGGTTGCTGCTGAAAAGAAATTTAAGATAAAATTAACTGAAGTTCCTAGAGAAACTTTTATTGAATATTGTAAAAAGGTTTTAGAAGAAACAAGCAATGAAAGTGTTGATTCTTATTTAAGATTGGGAATAAGTTTTAATTCTTTTGAAGTTGGAAATAAAATTGGAGATATTTATTATACAGATAGCGATGATTACAGACAATTAACCCAGGAAACTTTTATTGATTTATGGAATAAAGGATTAATTTATGAAGATGAAAGAGCAAATAATTATTGTCCAGGATGTCAAACAACAATAGCTGATGCTGAGATCGAATATGAAGAATTAAAGAGTTTTTTTAATGATATCAAATTTAAAGTTAAAGAAACAGGAGAAGACATTATAATAGGAACAACAAGACCAGAATTAATTTCTAGTTGCGGGATGATAATTTATAACCCAAGTGATAAGAGATATAAACATTTGAAAGGAAAACATGCTATAACCCCTATTTTTAACAAAGAAGTTCCAATAATTGAACATAGTTTTGCCCAACAAGATAAAGGAACGGGATTAATGATGATGTGCAGTTTTGGAGATGTTACAGATATAAGATTTTTTAGAGAGATGAAATTAAAACCAATTATTTCTATAAATAAAGATGGAACAATGAATGAAAATGCTGGATTTTTGAAGGGAATGAAGATAAAAGATGCACAAAAAGCTTTAGTTATGAAGATAAAAGGAGAAGGATTGTTAGCAAAACAGGAAAGAATTGTTCATAGAACTCCAATATGCGAAAGAAGCAAAGATCCGATTGAATTTATTTTTATGAAAGAATATTATGTTAAACAATTAGATTATAAAGAAAAGATGTTGGAAATTGCTAAAAAAATTAATTTTTTTCATGAAAACTCTAGACAGATATTAATTGATTGGATAAATTCAGTAAGTATTGATTGGCCGATAACAAGAAGAAGATATTATGCTACCGAAGTTCCTTTATGGTATTGTAAGAAATGTAATGAAATTATTGTTCCTGAAAAAGGAAAATATTACAAACCTTGGAAAGAAAAACCTCCGATAAAGAAATGCAAATGCGGAAGTACAGAATTTAGAGGTGATGAGAGAGTTTTTGATACATGGTTTGATTCGAGTATTAGTCCATTGTATATTTTGAAATATTCTAGAGATGATGAATTTTTCAAGAAAAACTTTCCATGCAGTTTAAGATCTCAGGGCAAAGAAATAATTAGAACTTGGCTTTATTATACTTTATTAAAAGATTATTTGCTAACTGGGAAAATTGCGTTTAAAGATGTTTGGATTAATTATCATATAACTGATGAAAAAGGAAAGAAAATGAGTAAAAGTTTAGGAAACATTATTGATCCTAAAGATGTTTTAAATGAATATGGGGCTGAACCTTTTAGATTATGGGCAGCGGTAGAAGGAAATTTAGATCAAAGCGATTTCATATTCAGTTTTGAAAGAATAGAAGGGGCTGGAAAGACATTAACTAAGTTATGGAATGTTGCTAGATTTATTTCTATGTTTGATAAAGGAAAGAAGGTAAAATTAACAGATTTAGATGAATGGATAATAAATGAGTTAAATAAATTAATTATAGAAGCTAATGAAAAATATGAAAAATATGATTTTCATAATCCAAGTGTAAATATTAAGCATTTTATTTGGGAAACTTTTGCTTCTCATTATATTGAATTAGTGAAAAATAGGGCTTATAATGAAAATGATAAATTTAGCAAACAAGATCAAGAATCAGCATTATTTACATTGCATTATTGTTTACAAACAATATTAAAATTATTAGCCCCAATTAATCCTATGATAACTGAAAAAATCTATATTGAAATTTATGATAAAGATATTCATAAAGAAGAATTTCCTGAAGTTGAGATTGAAGTTAAGAATGAGATTGAAACTAATGATATAGTTGAATTGGATAGTTTAGTTTGGAAGACAAAAAAAGATAATGGAAAAAGTTTAAAAGAAGAAATTAAGTTGTTGGTTATTCCTAGAAAATTAGAAAATATTGAAAAGGATTTAATAATGACACATAATGCTAAAGAAATAAAATATGGAGAGTTAAGAGTTGAATTATGATAGATTTAAAAGAAAAACAAAGACTGAAGAAATTTATCAAGGAATTAGAAGTAATTAAAGGAAGACATACTGAATTAGTATCTGTTTATATTCCAAGTGGATATGAATTAATAAAAATAATACAACATTTACAACAGGAACAAGGAACTGCTGAAAATATTAAAGATAAAACAACTAGAAATAATGTTATTGATAGTTTAGAAAGGATGATAAGACATTTGAGATTATTTAAAAGAACTCCAGAAAAAGGATTGGCTGTTTTTTCAGGTAATAAAAGCGAAAGAGAAGGACAGCAAGATATTCAAGTTTGGAGCATAGAACCACCTGAGCCGATTAAAACAAGATTGTATAGATGTGATCAAACATTTGTTTTAGATTTGTTAAGAGAACAATTAGATGTTAAGGAAGTTTATGGATTATTAGTTATTGATAATAGGGAAGCTAATCTTGGATTTTTGAGAGGAACTTCTATAACTGAAGTTGCTAAATTAGAATCACAAGTTCCTGGAAAAATTAAGGCTGGGGGACAATCGCAAGCCAGATTTGCAAGACTAAGGGAAGGAGCTGCACATTATTTTTATACTAAAATAGGAGAAGCATGTAATAAAGAATTTCTACCTTTAAAGAATGATTTGAAAGGATTATTGGTTGGAGGACCGGGACCAACAAAAGAGATATTTTTGAATGGAGATTATTTGAATAATGAATTAAAGAAAAAGATTATTGGAACTAAAGATTTAAGCTATACTGGAGATTTTGGATTAAATGAATTAGTTGATAAAAGTCAGGAAGAGTTAGCAAAAGAGATTATAGCTAAAGAAAAAGCATTGATGAATAAGTTTTTTGATATGTTAAACAAAGAAGCTGATAAGATTGCTTATGGTGAAAAAGAAGTAAGAAAAGCTTTAGAATACGGAGCTGTTGATACATTATTATTAAGCGAAGCTTTAGATGACAAACTAATAGAAGAGTTAAACGAAATTGCTGAGAAGAATGGATCGAAAGTTGAAATTATAAGTGTAGAGACAAGAGAAGGTGTACAATTGAGAGATTTAACTGGAATTGGAGCTATATTGAGATTTGCTTTGCCTTCTAGCTAATCAAAAACTTTAAATACAATAGTTAATTAACAATTTTAATAAAAGAGGTGTTAAAATGAAAAAAATAAGTTCCTTACTGTTATCTTCTTTAGCTTTAATTCCTACTGCATTGGCATTTGTTGTTCCAGGAGCCCAAAGAAGTCCGGGTAGTTCTTTTTCAACATATGCTTTGGTTATTTTAATAATACTTATAATACTTATAATAATTTCTTATCTTATTTTAAGCATGAAAAAGAAAAAAGGGAAGAGGAAATAGATGAAATTTAAGATATTATTAGTTTTAGTTATATTTGGCTTTGTTTTGATATCTTATTCTAGTGATGTTAACGCTATAAAATGTAGTGATACTGATGGTGGACAAAGTTTTTTTTCTATAGGAACAGTAAAAGATACAGCTGGGGGAAGGGAAAATAGTTATAATGATTTTTGTGGAGATCCTGATGGTGTTTATGAAGGTTATTGTGAAAACGATAATTATAATTTAGTTTATAAATCCTGTGCTAGTTTTGGAAAATTTGTTTGCAGTAATGGTGCTTGCATTGCTGGAACCCCAATAAGTTATGAGTGTAGCGAAGATGATGGTGGATTGAATATTGGACTTAAAGGAAGTACCCAATATAAATGGACAAATGCATCTGGAAGCGGAAGTGGGACTAGAACAGATATTTGTTTAAATTCTAAACAACTTAATGAAGCATATTGTAGGAATAATAGAGGAGATACAAGTGTAATAAACTGTGGAGAAGGGTTAACTTGCTATGACGGAACATGTGTGAAATATCCTGGGGCAATAGTTACTAAATCATGTGTTGATAGCGATAAAGGGATTATTAAAGAGACTAGGGGTACGATTAGTTTTAGCTGGTCCAACACTTCTGGAAGCGGAAATAGCAATAATGTCGATTATTGTTCTGCTTTAGATGAAGTTAATGAATACTTTTGTGATGGAAACAATGTAGGTTCCCAAAAAGTAAAATGCAATAAAGGTGATGTTTGCAGTAATGGAATTTGTACATCTAGTGAAAAGAAGAAAGTGTGTCAAGATTCTGATGGAGAAAGTACACTTATTTTTGGAAATACATATGGAATGGGTTTAAATGAGCAGTTTACAACGTATTATGACCATTGTGTTGGAATAGCCCAAGTTAGAGAATATGTCTGCGATGATGATGGAATTATTGTAAGGCCATTAGATGTATATTGCAAACAAGGCTATATTTGTAGTTCTGGGGTGTGTGTTTTGAGTGGACTAATTCCCAGTAATAATTTTTATACTTGTTCTGAAACTGATGCAGGAAAAAAATCGCTAGCGAAAGGAACAACCTTTGTGATAAATCCTACTGGAAATATCTACAAAAAAGCAGATGATTTTTGTGTTGATAAATTCTTCTTAAATGAATCGTTTTGTGGAACGTCTAAGTCTGTAAATCCCGAACCAGTACTTTTGAAGAGCTCTTCTATGAATTGTAGAGACTATGGGGATTATTATGGGTGCAAGGATGGTGAATGCAAACTTCTATGTGCAGACAGAACAGTTGCAGGACAGTGTTCTTTAAATAAACCAAGTTATTGCAAAGAAGATTTTGACGTTTCAGGAAAGATAAGCAAAGGTACAGCCACCTTGATATCCAATTGCCAATTATGCGGTTGTCCAAGCAATACACCAACCTGTTTACCTAGTGGAAAATGCGGAGGTTTTGCATCTTCAGGGGGGATTTCTGGAAAGGTTGTTTTTAATAACCCAATAAATCTGGCTGCGTTATGGCTTGTTATAATAATGCTTTTGATTGCTGCTTTATTTTACTTTAAAAAGAATAAATAAATTTATAAGCAATATAATATTTTGATTTATAATGAACCTAAAAAAGATAAATAAATTTATTATTCCAATTTCTTTGATTATCGTAATTGCTGTTTTTAGTTTTAATATAGACAAGGTTAATAAAAGCCCACTCTTAAATTCTGAATGTATTGTACTTCATGAGGGAGACAGTGGAAAGGTAAATGTAGTATTCTTATCTTATGGATATGATGATCAAAAAGCTTTTTTGACCGATGTTGAAAAATATGTTAATGGCACAAATAGTTTTTCTTCAATTGAACCATATAAATCAAATTTTAATAAACTTAATTTTTATGCAGTAATGAGTAGTGAGGTTAAATGCCACATCGAGGAGAGTACTATATTATGTGATGATAGAACAGCTAAAAAAGTTGCTAGCAAATGCCATAATGATTATATTTTTATAATCAATAAGGTTAATCAATTTAAAGATATTGTACTGCCTTTAAGATCTAGCGCATACTTAAATGTGGGATCGATAAATGTTGCAGACAACAGCTTGGTTGTTTTGCATGAATTTGGACATTTATTTGGAGGTTTAAGCGATGAATATGTTGAAGATGGCATGTCGATAGATATAACAAATTCATTAAACTGTGATATCTCTAATTGCAACAAATGGAACAATATTGATGGAACAGGATGCTTCAACGGATGTAGTAAAGCAGAATATTATAGATCTATACAAAATGGAATAATGAGAAATTATTATAAATCTAATGTATTTGGTGTATGGAATGAAAAAATACTTTCGGAGAAGTTAACATGAAAATTATTTTATTTGTTTTTATAATAATAATAATGGTCGGAATAAGCTATGGAGCTGAATGCAAGGATAGCAAGTATATATTATTAGATATGGTCTATGAAAATGGTAAATTAACACTTGTTGATACAAGTTTGAATATGGGGTGCGGTAGCGGAGAAATTAAAGGAGATGATTACAGAATAGACATAGATTTGAATAACAAAGTAGTTTATTCAAGTAACTTTAACCCAGAAATTATTTATATGGACGGGCCAAATAATGATGAAATCTCAGGTGGGGTAGTTAGGATAATTAAGAAAGAAGTAATATTAACTGTACCTGCATATGAAGCCTCTAAAATTCGAATTTATGATCCGATCGGAAACGAAATTATTAATGTAGATAGCGAGAATATTTTTAAAAAAGCTCCTGAATTTAGTGAAGGAGGATTATTTATAACTATAAGAAATTGGCTAGATATTACAATCGGGCAGTTATTTATAGGGAATAGGTAACTTTTAAAAACTCTTAAATTTTCTTTATTTTTTATGGATGATTTAAAGAATAGAATAGAAGCTGTATTATTTACTACTGGCAGATTTTTGTTAATTGATGATATTGGTAAAATGGTAGGTGTGGCTAGCGTAGGTATAGTTAAAGATAAACTCAATGAACTTAAAGAAGACTATGAAAAAAGAGAATCTTCATTAGAGATTGTTAATGAAGATAATAGATGGAAACTTAATATAAAGAAAAATTATTTGCACCTTACAGAAAGATTATTGAGTGATACAGAGTTAGATAGACCGACTCAAGAAACTTTAGCAGTAATTGCATATAAACAACCCATTTTACAGAGTGATGTTATTAAAATAAGAGGAAATAAGGCATACGATCATATAAAGTTTTTACTTGATAGCAATTTTATAACTAGTGAAAAATCAAGCAGAACTAGGATATTAAAATTAACTCAAAAATTTTATGATTATTTTGATGTTGTTGATGATAGTCTAAAAAATAAATTGGATATTGCAGGAGATAAAAAAGAATTTGAGAAAGTTATTAAGGACGTTACAGACCATATGATTAAGGAAGATTCTAAAACAAATGAAAATTAAAAAAAATCAAATAATATATATATACTTGATAGCAATATTTGTCTTTGTACTCTTATTTAGATTATATTTCACATTAACCATAGACACATTTAATGATGATGTAGCATATTTTCATGAAAGAAGTGTTGAATATATCTTGGAAAACAAGTTACCTATGAGTTATGATGTGTTAAGCTATGGGGGGAAAGGAAATGCTTATCCCTTCGTTTATCATTATCTACTTAGCTTTTTCTCTCTATTTTTTCCTTTAGAGATGGTACTAAAAATAATACCTGAAATTTTATTCGCTCTCATTATAATTATTATATTTTTAATTGCTAAAGAATTAACAAATGATGATAGAGCATCATTATTAAGTGCGCTTATGGCGGGATTTGTTCCATTATTTATCAGAGATACCTTAAACAAGGCTTCCATATTTTCATTATTTTTATTTATATTATTAACCCTATTTTATTGTATATTAAAAGTAAAAAATGATAACAAATATGTTATATTAATTATTATCTTATCTATACTATTACCATTGGTATACCCTTCTTTTATTGTGTACATAGTTGCTCTTTTATTTTATGTTCTGCTATCCTTAAGCGAGGATGTAAATATAGCAAGAATTAGAAAGGAAATAATATTATTCTCATTTTTCCTTGTTTTATTTGTAGGATTTTTTTATTATAAAAATGTAATATTTGAATATGGATTTGATTTTTTAAGATTGGGAATACCAAATAGATTGTTTTTAGATTACTTTCAGGGATTAGATTTCTTCATATTGACATATTATGTAGGGATAGTACCATTAATTTTTGGAGCTTTTGGTATTTACTATGGATTACAGAAAGATAATAGAAAAGATTTATTTTTGATCATAGGTCTATTTTTATCAAGTTTAATACTGATGTTTTTAAGATTATTAGAATTTTCAATCGGATTTATGGTGATAAGTATGGCCTTGATTTTACTGTCGGCATTCTCTTTTAATAAAATATTTGATATGATAAAAATGTCTAAATTTAGCAGATTTCAGTTTACAACATCAATAATTCTTTTAGTGGTAATAATGTTATTTTTGATAATTCCTAGTTTTAATCTAAGTTTAGAAATCAAAAAAAATGCTATTCCAAAAGAAGAGATAGAAATATTGGAATGGGCTAATATGAATTTAGAAGAGGGTGCAATAATATATAGTGATTTAAATGAAGGAAATTTGGTTACAACCATTGCTAACAAGAAAAGTTTTATAGATAAAAACTTTTTACTGGCACCCAATGTAAATCAAAGAATTGAAGATGCGGAACTTTTAGCAACTACATGGAATAGAGCTTTAGCATTACAAAAAATCAGAAATTATGGAATTAATTATATATTGTTAACAGATTATCTTAGAGATAGATATGATATTAAGGAGATAAAGTATTTTGACGATGTCTGCTTCGATAAAGTTATCGGAATCGAAAGAGGAACAATCTATAAGGTATTATGTTAATAAGTATTACTTAACAATTATCTTTATAGTATTTTTAGTGATTATATTAATTACAAATTTTATGAGGTATGATAATAAAAATGGAGCATTACTTGAGGAGGAATCTTATTTTTATGCAAGAATATCTGAAAATTTCTTCCAATATACTAAAACTGGATTGGATGAGATGAATAATAATGGGAGACCATTTTCTTATAACCTTGGATTCCCATTTGTTATAAATGTTTTATCAAAAATAATAAATTTACCTATTATCTTTTTTATCAAATATTTATCTATATTCTTGGGTTTGGTTATTTTATTAATACTGTATTTGATACTTAAAAAACTTCATTTAGATTGGAGAATAATTGCATTAAGCTTATTTTTTGTTGTATTATCTTCTACATTTATTTATTTTTCTAGTTTTACATCACCCTTCTTATTTGCTGTACTCTTAAGCTTGATATCCTATTATTTTTTCATTATGGATAACAAGAAGAAATCTATGTTTTCTGGCTTATTTTTATCCTTAATTATTCTTTTTGATGCATATATTGCTTTTTTCACATTAACTTTCTTAATAATCTCTACAATTACCATTAGAAAAAATAAAAAAAATATAATGAAAGGAAATATAATAATCTTTTTACTTGTTTTACTTATTTATTATTTGTTCTTTTATATTAAATTTGGCAGGATAGATGCATTTTCTTTGGGATACATAATTAAATCTAATCTTGGCAGCATTTTTGACTTTTCTTCTGATATAGGAAGCATTTATGGATTGAGTATTTTTATAATAATCCTCTGCTTTTTTGGCATCGGGGATTTATGGAAGGAAAAGTATAGTAATCGGGGCTATTATTTTGCATTGATATTCTTTATTATAATTTCCTTTTTATATAAATATGCACTATTCTATCTTAACTTTTATATGTCTTTTTTGGCAGCAATAGGATTATTGAGATTGATAAAAACTAGATGGGAGAGTGAAATTGTAAGAAAATCATTAATTGGTTTATTAATTATCTGCATTATATTTTCTACTGTGCTATATATTGGAAAACTTATTAATTATGGTCCAGAATCTAGGCATGAATTTGGAGCTAAATTTATTGCACAAAGAAATACAGATATTGATATTATATTTACAGACCCAAGATATAGCTACATTTTGAATTATTACGGAATAAAAACATTTATTGATGGAAATCATTTATATGTAAAAGATATTGATCAGAAATTAGAAGATTATGATGAAATATTGAATACAGAGAAATTTAATAGACTATTGGAATTGGTTAATAAATATAAAATAACCTATGTAGTAATAACAATTGATATGGCAAAAGAGTTAGATTTTGGGAAAACTAAAAATATTTTGTATAACCTTAGGAATACCAATAGATTTAAAAGAGTTTTTGCTAATAACTATTTAGAGATTTGGAGATACGAGAGAATTTAGTTATAGCAAAATGATAATAGACTATATATTATATGTTATTTATTTTTTTACAATTTTTACTAGTTTGATATATATTTTGGCGTATGTTAAAAATAAAAAAAAGTTGATAAAGGAAGCTTCTAAAAATGAGCCTACAATAACTTTTTTAATTCCAGCTTACAATAGTGCCGATTTTATAGAAAATACATTAAATAATATTTTGGAATCTAATTATCCGAAGGATAAATTAAACATAATTGTTGTTGATAATGCCAGTACAGATAATATTAAGGATAAAATTAAGAAGTTTAAGCAAGTAAAATTAATAAGAACGGAAGTAAAGGGAAAGGCACATGCATTAAATATTGGCATAAAAGAAATTAAAAGTGAATATGCTTTGCTTTTAGATTCAGATACATTGATAGAAAAAGATTTAATAAGAAAATGCCTGGCCTATTTTGAAGATGAAAAGATTGGAATCGTAATACCTACATTAAAACCATATAAACCAAAAAAATTAATAGAAAAATTTCAAGTTGTTGAATATTCTGTATCTACATTTATTAGAAGTTTAATGAGCACGTATGAGGCACTGCCTGCTGCCCCTGCTTGTACTATGTTTAGAACAGAGATATTAAAAAAAACACAAGGATATGATGAAGGAAATTTAACAGAAGATTTGGAGATGGCATTCCAGGTTAAAAAATTAGGATATAATATCTATAATGCAATAAATGCAACTGCTTATACAATCATACCTAATACATTTAAGGGTGTGCATAGACAAAGAATGAGATGGAGTTATGGGACATTGTATAATCTTAAAAAACATAAGGATTTATTTGGTATGAAGTATGGCGATTTTGGATGGTTTTTTATGCCAATGTTTATTTTATCAGTGTTTTTTTCTATATTGTTATTCTTTATATTTTTTTATAACTTATTAAATAACGGTTTTAAGATTATTAGAAACTTAATACTTACAGATTTCAAAATAGCGATAGACTTTAGTGATTTTTCTTTTTTAAATGTGATTACAACTTTAAAATATGCCTTGGCGATAGTTATATTTATTATGGCATTATATATCTTTAGAAAAGTTAAAACTTATTATGAAACTAATGAAGAGGGAAACATTAAGATATATAAATATGTAATATTTTCATTATTGTATACCCCCTTTTTATTATATATCTGGGTGATGTCACTTATATTTTTTATAGCGAATAGGAAACCACAATGGTGATAGAAACTTCACAAAAACGAAAAAGATTGAATTATCTTGCTGCATTTTCAGTTACAGCTTTAATATTAATAATTGGAATCTTTATTGGGTGGCAGTTTACTAATTACAAATTCAAAAACTTTCAATATGAACAAGAGAAATTAAATTTGTTAATTATTGGATTAGATTTAAAAGAGACCATTATTAATGAACCAGGATGCGACTTAGACATTGACAGGCTAATGGAGGATAAAGTCAGAGTAGGGGGAGATGTCGGATTACTAGAAGAAAGACTTGGAAAGGAAAACAAAGATGTTTTGTTAAAGAAAGAATTTTATCAGCTTGTTGAAGTTAAAACTATTTTATTATTAAATAAGATAAGTGAGGAATGTGACTTAAAATATAATATAATACTCTTTTTTTATTCAAATGATGAAGGGGATAGGTTAGAGTATAAGCAAAGCCAAGATCAGGGATATATATTAGATAACCTTTACTCAAGAAATAAGGATAAAATTGCTGTTTTTTCTTTTGATATTAATAATAAAAATCCTGCCCTGATACTGTTTAGGGATAAATATAATGTGAAAAAAGCTCCAACTATGGTAATTAATGGAAAGATTTACGAGGGAATGAGGGGGTTGACTGAGCTTGAATCTTTTATTAAAAAGTAAGAAATTTTTAAAAGATAATTGGATAATTATTACAATATTTTTAGTTGAATTGGCTTATTTCTTTATTCAACATTACAAATTCTTTTCTTGGGATTTTGAAGTTTATAGTATGAATGGGAGATATTTTATAGGGAAAAGTACTTATTTTGAATGGTTAAGACCGCCTTTAATGCCTTTACTTTTTACAGTTTTTAGCTTTTTAGGGAATGCAGATAGCTATGTTATTATTTTTTTAATTTTATTATTTTTTTATTACTCTGTTTATCTATTTTGTAAGAAATATAGTTTAAATTATAAGGTAATGATGATGCTGTATCTAGTCCCTGTATTTGTAGGGTATAGTTTTTTTGCAGGAACTGAACTGTTAGCTTTAACTTTTATATTACTATTTATTACTTTTTTAGATACAAGATATTCTGGGATTTTTTTGGGATTAGCTTTTTTGACCAGATATACAACACTAATATTTGCTTTATTAATCTTTTTTAATAAGAAAATTAAAAATTACATTTATTTTGCTGTTGGAGGAACTTTAGTGGTTTTACCTTGGCTTATTTATAATTATATCAAAAAAAGCAATTTTTTATTCAGCATGCTAGATTCTTATTTACTCAACATTGTGGCTAGGGGAAACGCGATTAATTTAAAAGATATATATCCAATCGGGTTTTTTGGATTTTTGTTAATACTATTCTTTATTGGTATTTATTACAGAATGAAGAATATAAAAAAATTGGATATAATTATGTTACTCGTTGTTTTAATTACAATTTATAGTTTTATAAAAATACCTTATAAAGATGTTAGATATATGTTTTTTTTAATATTACCTTTAACATATTTTGGCTATTTTGCTTATCAAAAATATAAAAAAATATTTTTAACAGTGGTATTATTAAATCTAATTGTAGTGATAGTAATGTTCTTTTATATTGGTGATTATAAGCTTGATCAATTCAATGATGCGTTAAAAAATGTTGATGAATGCGGAATTTCAAGTAACGGATGGGTAATGTTAAATAGCATTGGAAGAGCAAGTGAACCCGCACCTTATATGGATTTAGTCGAAGATAGAATTGATAAGGGTTATAGATTGATATTATTTAATAATATTTTTGAACCAGAATATAAAAATGATATGACATTTATGAGTAAGTTTGATATAATCTACAAAAATGACAGATATGCGATTTATGGAGATAAGAATAAATGTGCCAAACTTGACAGATATGAATTAGTATATATGGAGAGATATAAAGAACACATACAGAAAGTTACAGGACAGAAAATAGAACTAACAACATTTAATATAATTTTTAATAAGATATAAACAAAAGACTTTTAAGATTAATTGATTTATGGTTTATTATGAGATGCGAGATGTGTGGGGCGGAAAGGGAGTTATTTGATGCTTTGGTAGAGGGCGTTATGCTAAGTGTTTGTGAAAATTGTTCTAGTTATGGTAAGGTTGTCAAAATTGCAGAAAAGGTGAAATTTGAAAAACCTAAAAAGAAATTATTGGAAGAAGAATTTAAAGAATTTATTGTAGAAGATTATAGTAAAAAAATAAAAGAAGCTAGAGAAAGATTAGGATTAAAACAGGAAGAATTAGCCAAGAAAATATCTGAGAAAGAAAGCGTTATACATTCCTTAGAGACAGGGAATTTAGAACCTAGTTTAGATTTGGCTAAGAAATTGGAGAGGGCATTAGGAATAAAGTTAATTGATATTGAAACTGAATTTAAGGAAGAGAAGAAGGTGGATTTTGGCGCTAAAGATATTACAATAGGAGATTTGATTAAGTTAAAGAAAGATGAATAAGAAACAATTGGCAATTGCTCTTTCTAAGTTGAAAGATTTTGTTGAGAAAAATATTAGATTAGAACAATATCGAACAGATTCTGAGTTAGCTGCTTTATTGTTATGGAAGGCCTTTATGAATAATGATATTAAAGGAAAAATAATCGCTGATTTTGGGTGTGGTAATGGAATACTTGGATTTGGGGCTTTATTATTGGAAGCTAAAAAAGTTTATTTTGTTGATATTGATGAGAAAGTTATTAAATTAGTTAAAGAGAATACTAAATATTTTAGAAACAAAGAAATTTTAAATATTGATGTTAAAGAATTTGATAAAAAAATTGATACTATTGTTATGAATCCACCATTTGGCGTACAGAATGAACATGCTGATAAAGAGTTTTTATTAAAAGCATTTGAGACTGGAAAGAAAGTTTATTCTATACATAAGATAGAAAGCAAAGATTTTATTGAGAAATTATGTGGAGATAATAACTGGAAAGTTAATGGTATTGAAAAAGTTAATTTCATAATTAAAAAAATTTATAAATTTCATAAGAGAGAAAAATATAGTGTTAAGGTTGGGATATGGGAGTTAGAAAAAAAATAATTTACATTCTGATATAGATATCTTCACGTTCTCGACATAATGGAAAATAAGCTTTTCCTTCAGACATATAAAATCCCTTTGCTATTTTATCATTTCCATTCTTGGCTTTTAAAAATGCAATTTTTGGAAATAATCTTAATGATATTGTTGGTCCATATTCATGTTGTCCTGATGAAAATGCAATAAAAAATGCTCTGCTGTTTTTAATATCCCTTTCTTCTATTATTCTTCTAAATCTTGTTGGTAATCTTGGTTTATCAGGATCTTCATTCCAGGATATCTTCTCTTTGACCCATATACCTTCTTCAGATTTTGTCCAATGTTCCACAGTATCTTCTGGATTAAACATACTATAAACTGTTTCCCTAAACGAATCTAGAATTTTTTCATCTAAATCAAAGATATTGGTAGCATCTGGCAAATAAACCATATTTTCTAACTTTATAGATTCTACTTCTTGAGATTCTACCATCTTAAACATATAATAGAAAAGCTTAAAAACACTTCCAAAAGCTAAATTTATATGGAAATTGATGTTCTAGAGCAAAGCAAAGATAAGCTAAAGATAGAAATTGTCGGAGAGGATCACACTTTAGTTAATGCTTTAAGAAATGAATTATGGAAAAATAGCCATGTTAAAGTGGCTGGTTATGGAATCGATCACAGCTTAATAAGCAGCCCAATTTTAACAATAGAAACTGATGGAAATGAGAGCCCAAGAAAGGCTTTAGAAAAAGCTGTTAGTTCTTTGAAAGAACAGAATAAACAGTTTAGCGATATCATAAAGGGAATTAAGTAATTTATAACTTTCTATATCTTTTGAATTAATGCTTTAAAACTTTAGAAAATTATTAAAATCAAAAAAGGGATTTTATAAATCCTAAGAAAAGAGGGGATGGAGTCAGAAGCCTTGATTTAAGTTCAGGATGTGCCTGTGTTGCGATGAAATATTTATTTTTTGGTAGTTCAATAAATTCAACTAATCTTCCATTTGGAGACATCCCTGAAAAGATTAATCCATTTTTTTGTAAAATTTCATGATAAGCAGGATTTACCTCATAGCGATGCCTATGTCTTTCAAATATAACATTTGATTTGTAAAGCTTAGAAACTTTTGAGCCTTTCTTTAATAATGCTTTGTAAGATCCAAGTCGCATAGTTCCTCCTTTGTTTTCAATATTTTTTTGCTCTGGAAGAATGTCAATTATGGGATGGGGAGTTTTTTCATCAGCTTCGGTTGTGTTTGCATTTTCTAAACCGCAGACATTCCTTGCGAATTCAACAACAGCAAGCTGTAAACCATAACATAACCCCAGATAAGGTATATTGTGCTCTCTTGCATATTTTATTACTTCTATCTTTCCTTCTACACCCCTGCCTCCAAAACCACCTGGAATGATTACACCATTTATCTTTTTAAAGATATTATCAAGGTTAACTTTACTTTGTTCAACATCTGTTGTTTCGATCCATAAAACCTTTATTTTTGCACCTAAATGTGCTCCCGCATGTCCTAATGCTTCTTCAATACTAATATATGAATCAGCCAATTCAGTGTATTTTCCACATATAGCAATCGTTAGTTCTCTTTTAGGATTTTTTATATTATTTACAAGACTTTTCCATAGATTAAGGTCCTTTGAAACTTTAATATCTAATTTTCTTGAAATTACTTTCCTAAGGTTTTCTTCTTCAAAGATTAATGGAAGTTCATACACACTTTCAAGATTCGGATCTGAGATTATGGCATCTATGTCTACATTACATAGCCAGTGTATTTTTAGTTTTGTTTTTTTACCAAGAAGTTCCTTTGCCCTTCCAATTATTATATCTGGGAATATTCCTCTTTCACGTAGGAAAAAAATGCTTTGTTGTATAGGTTTTGTTTTTTGTTGTCCTAGTGCATCAATTGCCGGAACCAAACCAAGATGCACAAAAAGGATATTTTTCCTTCCAACTTCTGCTTCCAACTCTCTAACAGCTTCAAGAAACCATAGATTTTCTAAATCACCGACTGTTCCACCGATTTCAATCAACATTATATCGGCGTCCTCTTTTTTAGCAATCATCCTCCATCTTCGTCTGATTTCTCCAGTAACATGCGGAATTACTTGTACAGTTTTACCGAGAAAATTCCCTCTTCTTTCTTTCTCAACAAGTGATTGAAATATTTTACCTGATGTAAGATTCCACTCGAATTTACAGTTGATATTCATGAACCTTTCATAGTGGCCAAAATCTAGATCTACTTCTCCACCATCATTTAGAACAAAGACTTCTCCATGCTCAACAGGATTCATTGTTCCAGGGTCAACATTAAGGTAGCCGTCGCATTTTACAGGGATGACTTTATATTTATCAGCTAATAATTTTCCGATAGAAGCAGATACTACCCCCTTACCAAGTCCGCTTAGAACACCGCCCGTTATTATAATCCATTTTACTTTATTAAGGTGCATCATTTACAAAACAACAACAATTATTTAAATTTTACGAAATATATAGGAAATAAATCGGTTTTATAAAAACAAAAGCTTTTTATTTAACCTATTTCAAACCAGGGTGAAATGGGATTTTTAAGGAAGGTTTGGAAGTTTATATGGGAAGATGATAGTGCTTTAAGCTGGATTGTTAATGTTATATTGGCATTTGTTATAGTTAAATTTCTTATATATCCTGGATTAGGATTAGTTTTACACACAACTCACCCAGTTGTTGCTGTTGTTTCTGAAAGCATGCAACATATATTATATAAAGGGGAAGTTTGTGGAGTAACACCCCAAGATTATAGTGCAGATTTAGATGATTATTGGAAGAATTGTGGAGCTTATTATGATAAAATTGGAATAACAAAAGAGATGTTTAATGAATTTAGATTCAAAAATGGATTTAATAAAGGAGATATAATGGTGTTGAAGGGTATTAAAATAGAGAACGTAGAAGTAGGAGATATTATTGTTTTTGATGGAAGAGGATCAAGAGATCCTATAATTCATAGAGTGATTAAAGTGTATGAGGTAGATGGGAAGAAATATGTACAGACAAAAGGAGATCGTAATTCAGATAGTTCTCCTTTACTGGGGGAAGATAAGATAGGCCAAGAGAAATTAGTTGGAATTGCAGTTGCAAGAATACCTTTGCTTGGATGGGTTAAAATAGGATTTGTTGAGATCATAAATGGTTTTAGGGGGAGGAATTAAAATGCAATTTTGTCCGAAATGTGGAAGTGTATTATTGCCAAAAGATGAGGGAAAGAAAGCCAGATTACAATGTAATAATTGCGGATATAAGAGTAGAGAAAAGAAAAGCATGGTATTAAGAGAAAAAGTGGAATTAACAAAAGCTGAAAAGATTCAAGTTATAAGTCAAAAAGTTGAAACTTTACCGAAAGTTAAAGCAGATTGCAAGAAATGCGGGAATAAGAAAGCATATTATTGGCTTATGCAAACTAGAGCAAGTGATGAAGCTGAGACAAAGTTTTATGAATGTACTAAATGTGGCTTTAGATGGAGAGATTACGATTGATATTTTTCATTAATTAAATCTTTATATCTTTCTTCATTATGTTATTTTCATGGAATTCCAGAAACAAGGATTTAGAGAGAAGAGCGTTAATAAAATAAATGAAAAGGATTTCAGAGTAAATATTTCTGGATTTGTGATTAATAAATTTGAAAATGGATTTTTAATAGATGATGGAACAGGACAGATTATTGTTATAAGCGATAAAGATGTTAAAGAAAATGATTATTTAAGTGTTATTGGAATTGTAGATAAAACTAAAGAAATAAGAGCTGAGATTGTTATTAATTTTAATAATGTAAATAAGAAGTTGCATAGGAAGATAATTAAGATGATGGAATAGAAAGATTTAAATAAGTGAGCTCACTTATATTTTTATGACAAATATAACCCTTTCAATAGAAAAAGAAGTTTATAAAAAAATGAAGAAACACTCTGAAATAAAATGGAGCGAATTTGTTAGGAAATCAATTAAGAATAGGGTGGATGAATTAGATGATTTAGATAAGAATAAAAGAAAAGAAAGTATTTTAACTATGTTGGCTTCTGAAGAAGTGTTAAAAAAAGATTGGGATAATGAAGAAGATGAAAGGTGGAATGATGTATGATCAAAGAGATATTGTTATTATTCCATTTCCTTATTCTGACTTAGCAGGCAGTAAACAAAGACCTGCTCTGATAATATCTAATGAAAAACTAAATAAAACAGAAGATAGAATTTGTTGTTTAATTACAAGCAAAATTCATAAAGATGATTTAGAGATAAAATTTAGATACCTTGAAAAGGGCAGTTTACCATTTAAAAGTTCTGTAAGGCCACATAGAATATTTACTGTTGATAGAAAGATAATAAAGAAAAAAATTTGTACTGTAACAAATGATTTTCATGATATTGTAATAGAGAAAATAAATGAATTTATGAAATAGATAGATTTTTATACAAGTTTTTATTTTTATGATTATGGCTGTTGAAGCAAGCATTTCAATTATTCCCCCATTAATAATGGGAGTTGTAATTGGATTAATTGAATTATTTTTTGTACATGCTGATGAAAATTTTAGAGGAAGCCATTGGCTGGGGCATGGATTACATGCTTTGATATTTGCAATAATATTTACTTTTATTGTTTTTAATATTGATTATGTATTATCTTTAATAAAGTTAAATTTACAATATGCTGGAATTTTAGTAAGATTAATTGTTGGAATAATAGCTTATATTAAGATAGCTGGAAGCGCTGCTGGTGCTGGAAAGGCTGTAAGAGAGAAAGTTTGGCATACAGCTGTTATTGTTTTGTTGATAATATTTTCTAACTATATATGGAAGATATTAGAACCAGCTTGTAATGCATTATTGACAAGCAGTTTCTGTCAGTAAATAGTAGGTGTTTCTAAAGGAACGGCTATCTTTGCAGGGATAATATGTTTATTGTTTTTAGCTTTAATTAGAATATTAATAATTATACTATTTGGTTTTATGGAGGCATTAAATTCAGCATCACTAATATTTTTTAATGTTTCTTGATTTATGTTAAAATCTCTTAGAAAACTAGTGGCATTCATGATTTCAATACCCTTAATCCTCCCCCTTGTAGATACATCCAGAACTAATTCTCCTATATCTATATTCCCCTTGAATTTTTCATCTATTGAAAAGCCTTTGTGAATAGATAAAATATCATTTTCTTTATCATAAAAAATTTGCTTTTTTGTTTTTTGATTCATTTAATTTTTACCCCCTAGTTCTTACCATATTTTTCCATGCTCTATATCTCATTATGTAGGTGAGAATATATAAGCTTTTCTCATTGCCTTTATCAAAGATAACCGGAAGCCTTATTGTTTTCGTATTGCTAATCTTAAAATGCAGACAATGTATGATATCACCATATTTTCCAATTTCTTGATAAGAATAAACTAATTTTTCTGGGCTTAATAAGTTGTTTATTACATCTTCTTTATTTCCTTCTCTTAATTTTAATTGTTGAGTAAAATGTGGTTCATTGAATATTATCTGATTTTTGTTATATGTTTTAAGTTTTTCTTTTAACTTTTCTATATCATCTTCTTTAGTATCTTCCATTTACATATTCAATAAGAAAAAAATTTATAAACATATGTTTATTAGGAAAATGAAATTTACAATGGAAAAAAGAAAAAAGATAGAAAGAATAAACAGAAAATGTCTTGTTTGCGGTAAAAAAATAAGAGTTGTTTTATATCAGGATGGGCATTATAGGAATGGGCAATATTTTAATAAACTTAAGCTTCCAATTGGGAAAGGGGAATATAAGAAAATTAGGACTGCTAAACTATTTGGTAAGAAAATAAATGTAGTTAAATGGACTGGAAAGGAAAAAGAGATAGAACATTGGGAGTGTGATTCATGCTATAATGAAGCAATGAATGAAAGTTGGTTAGAAGAAATAATTGAAAAACTTTATGGCAAAAAATGTAAAGATTATAATAAAGGCTGTGCGTGCTGTCAGGCTTGGAGTGTTTATGATATGATTATAGACTATAACAGAGGAAGACTTTAATTAAAACAATAGTTATTTAAATGTTTCTAGCTTTCTATATAATATGAAATTAACTTTAGCTGAACCTAAGTTTTTGAAAGAGCCTGTAAATGTAATCTCTGAATTAGTAAATGAAGTTAGATTTAAATTTGACAAGAATAAAATGGAATTAATTGCTATGGATCCTGCTAATGTTGCTATGGTTATGTTTAAGTTATTAAGTAGCGCTTTTGTTGATTATGATGTTAAAGAAGATACTGAAATTGCTGTTAATTTAGATAGCTTAAAACAAATATTGAAGAGAGCTAAGCCTTCTGATACATTGGTTATTGAATTAGATAAAGATAGGAATAGATTGAAAATACAATTAAAAGGTGAAAGCAATAGAACATTTAATCTTGGGTTGATAGATATTGAAGATAGAGAGCAAAAAATACCCGAACTTGCTTTTAATGCTAAAATTGAGATGCCAACTATGGTATTTGATGAAGCTGTAGAAGATATGGATGTTATTTCTGATTCAATAAGTTTGATGGCTGATACTAAAAGATTTACAATACAAGCTGAAGGACATATAAGTGATGGAAAAGTTGAAGTGTTAAATGAAGAAGATGTTGCTATCAATTTAACTGGGGCTAATGTGAAAGCAAAGTATAGTTCTGAATATTTGAAAAAAATAATAAAAGGAAGCAAGTTAGTTGATAAAGTTGTTATACAGTTTAGTAATGATTATCCTTTAAGAATTGATTATATATTGAAAGATAGATTACAATTAAGTACAATTTTAGCACCAAGAACTGAGAATGTTTAGCTTTATTATTGTGATTCGTACTTTTCTTTAACTTCTACAAGTCTAGTGTTAGCTAATGCTTTTCTTCCATCATTAAATAATCTTCTAGCTCTATCAATATCTCTTTCTGTTGGAAATTCTCCATATATAATGTTACTTAGTGCCTCCTTGGTCATGGTCTCTAAATTTACTTCCCAAGGAGTTGTATTTGGTTGAAGAAGTATTGTTAAATAATTGAAATTTGCTTTATCTGATCTATAAAAAATGCCTTCTCCTTGTATAAAAACTGGTTTCATGGTAGAATCTTGTGCAGAAAGCGCGATATGTAATTTAGTCCTTTTTTTCCCATTTATAGTATATATTTCTTCAGTTTTGAATACATCATATCCAGGAATTTGCGATTTATATTCGGAATGAACCACTAAATCGTCTGCTTGTTGTGACTTTTTTGCACATCCAACATATCCTATTGGGATACCTAATAAAAATAAAGCCACTATTTTTTTTAATCCCAGTTTCATGCTAATTTTTAATAAAGAAAAACTTATAAAACTTACTATTACTAAAAAATATAAAAAGACTTTAATGAAAAGGTTTATAAGTTTAGTTATCTTATATTAATAATATGAACAAAAACTATCAATTTTTTATGAAAACAAATGTAGATAATTATATCGGCCAGTGGGTTGCTATATGTAGCAATAAAATAGTGGCTCATGGAAAAGATGTAAAAAAAGTTTTTAAAGAAGCTAGAGAGAGATATCCAAAAGAAAGACCATTTATGGCTAGGATACCTGATAAAGATACAATGATATTCTGATGACAATTATTTTTAAATACAAAACAGTAAAAAGACCAGATGGAACAGATGTCAGAACACCTTCAATTCCGATAATATTGAATGGAAAGGAAAAGTTTGAAAGCTTTGCACTTTTAGATTCTGGAGCTGATATATCTGCTATGTCTAAAGCTATTGCTGAACTTTTGGGATTAAATTTAAACAGCCAAATTACTAAAGCTTTTGGAATCGGCGGAGAGGTAGATTCTGTCGAGACAACAGTAAGCATAACTATAGAAAAAGGCCATGAACATTATACATTCCAAATCCCAGTTAAGATTATATTAGGTGATTATGATTTTCCAATTCTTTTAGGCAGAGCCGGTTTTTTTGATAAATTTATTGTATCATTTGATCAGGCGCAGGAAAAAATTTTGCTAAAAAGAATAAATGAAGTGAAATAAAGTGTCGTTAGGAAATAGTTTCGGGATAAGACAATGAAATCTTTAATGAAAAGGTTTATAAGTTTAGTTATCTTATATTAATTAATATGAAATTAACTGCAATAATAAAGAAAGGAGAAAAATTGTATGTTGCTTTATGTCCTGAATTAGATGTTGTTAGTCAGGGAAAGACTGTTGAAGAAGCTATTAAAAATCTTAGAGAAGCTATCGAACTACACATAGAAGTTATTGGAATTCCTGAAGGTATTAGCGATGAAGAAGCCATAGTAACAAGCATTGAGGTAAAGAATGGTGCAAAAGCTTCCAAGGTTATCGGGTAAAGAGGTAATTAAGATTCTTTCTAAACAAGGTTTAAAGCTATTAGACAGAGAGGAAGTCATGTTATCATGGTTAAAGAAACTCCTGAAAGAAAAATTTCTACTGTCGTGCCTTTGCATAAAGAAATTGATAGAGGAACTTTACTAGAGATAATAAGACAATCTGGATTTAAAAAAGAAGATTTTATTAAGTTACTATAGTTGGAAGATAAGATGAGCTTTTTTAAACAACATAAAATAATTTTGTTTATTGTTCTTTATTTTATAATTGGGTTTGGAATACTTATTACAAGTGAAATTTTAAATCCAAATCCTGAAAGTGATATTTGTATATTTTGCTGGCCAAGTTTGCTTTTTTGGAGTCCAATAATGATAATTTTTTGGCCATATATGATTATATTTAGTATTTTTAGCGGTAGAAATCAACTCCAAAGCCAGGCTATGGTAGAAATTGTTATTGTTATTCTTTTATTTTTAATTTGGTATAAAATTACTAAGAAATGATATTTTGGAATATGAAAAGGTTTATAAATTTCTTTCTTTTTAAATAAATCATGAATAAAAGAGGCCAGGTGACAATATTTATATTATTAGGATTATTAATTATCGCTATTATAGGATTAGTTTATTTTTTAAGACAGCCAAATACAAATATAACTAATATAATCCCAACTAGAACAGTTAGTTTAAAAGATAGTGTTAATGATTGTTTAGAGAAAACAAGCAATGAAGGATTAATTTTAATTGGAAAACAAGGTGGAGATGTAAATCCTAATTTTTATCTAAACTATTGCAATAAAGAAACATGTGATCAAGTTGCTTATTTATGTTATGTTGATGGATATAATTCCTGTACAAATTTAAGACCATTTTTAGATGAACATATTAAAGATGAACTAAAACAATATGTTGAAAAGAATATTAAAAGTTGCATTAACTTAGATAATTGGAGAAATATTGGATATGAAGTTAATGAAGGAAGTGATGTAAATGTTAATGTTGAGATTGGAGAGAGAAATGCTTTAGTTTTAATGGATTATGATATTTCAATAATAAAAGATCAAATAACTCAAAATGAAAATAAATTTAGCCAAAGTTTACCAGTTCCAATTGGATTAATAACACAAACAACTAAAGATATTGTAGCAAGCGAGATTGCAAGAGGAGATTTCTTTGATCAACCATTTTATATTAAACATAGAGGTGAAATTGTTGTTGTAAAAACATTTGTAGGAGATAGCAAGATTTATGAGATAAAGATAAGAGATTTAAATGATCCTTTACAATATGTTCCTTATGAATTTAAGTTTGCGATAAAAAGCTGGGTGACAAGTTGAAAAAGATAAAAGCAATATTCATGATTGCAATTTTATTAGTTGCTACCATATTTGGAGCTAGTTTATTCTCTAATAATGTAGAAGCACAGACAGATAGTTTACCAAATGTAGAAAAAGCTTGTTGTGAAAATACAAAGAGCGGAGCTAAATGTGTTTATACTGATATTAATGAATGTGGAGATGGAAATAAAAATAATGTATTTTGTGATCAAACAGATTATTGTACAACTGGAAGTTGCGTAAGTTCTAAAACAGGAGAATGTGAAGATAATGTTCCTAGACCATTATGTAATTTACCTGATACATGGCTTAAAACAAGTTGTGATCAAAGAACAGATGCCCAATTAGGATGTTGCAAATTACCAACTGGGTATTCATATATAACGCAGGCAAAATGCAATGCCTTTTTGACTGGAGATTTAAAATTAAATGAAGTTTTTGATACAAAAATAACAAATGAATTAGAATGTTTGAGTAAAAGCAATTCTAGAGTTGAAGGATGTTGCGTAGCAACTGGAAAATTTACTACTCAGGATAATTGCCAAGATAAAACAAGTTTCAGATCTGGGATGTTGTGTAGCAATCCTGATGTAAGAAGTGAGACAAGATGTGAACCTCATTTCAAAACAGGATGTTTGATTGAAAAAGATGAAGTTTATTGGTTTGATTCTTGCGGAAATCCTGAAAATATTTATTCTGGTGTTGGAAGCAATAATGAAGATTTATCTTATAATAATGGATTAGTATTAAGTAAAAAAGATTCTTGTGATCCTAATAGTGATAATGCAAATAATCCAAGTTGTGGAAATTGTGATTTTTTCCAAGGAAGCATTTGTGGAAATGCTGATTCTGAATTTAAAAACCAAATAGATGATGATAGAGTAAGAAATATGTGTGTAAGTTTAGATTGTCAAGAGACTAAGCAAGATGATAGAAATACACAATTAGATGGAAGAACAAGAAATAGTGGAGATAATTGGTGCCAATATGAAGGAGCTACTGGAGATGGAAAAGATTTAGTTGGATCGAGACAATACGTAAGAAAATGTTATAATGGAGAGGAATATGTTGAAGCTTGTGGAGAAAGAAGAACAACTGTTTGCGTTCAAGGAGATGTGCCTACTGAAATAACTGAATTTCAATCTGGATTAAGTGCTGCATTATGTGTTCCAAATTTAGCACAAAAGTGTATTGAAGCAAATCAAGATGAAGGAGCTAATTGCGGGGATGTAAGCAATATAACAATAAGCATTGGAGCAGAATGCGATTACCTAAAAGATGAAGATGGGAACATTTATGAAGGAAAAGATGGGGAATATAATGATTGTAAAGCTAAACAATTATGTAGAAAAAAGAAATGTGATCAACTAACTGGAGGTTGTTTCTGGAATGACGATGTTAAATTATGTGCTCCTGAAGTTCCAGTTGGAGATTTAGGACAGACAAGTAATGCTTGTTTTGGAAAGATACAATTTCAAGCAGTTCATGTTAAGAGCGGATTCGGTGTTTTAACAAATGATTATAATTGTGAAGAAGGTTGTGATATTCATACAGCAGACTTTGCAAAAGGATTTAGTAATTACTGCAGAAGTTTAGGAGATTGTGGATTTAGTTATAATGTTGAGGGAAAATCAAGTGATAAAAGTTTTACTTTTACAGGACCTACTGGAGGAAAAAAAGGAATAGCTAGAAAAGCTCAGATTATTGGACCAGATCCATTTAGTGAATTCTCTAAAGCTAATGAACCTCTGCAATCTGGATTATTTACCGCAATTTATTTGGCTGAAATAGTTATTGCTGGAGGAAGTGCTAACTACAACGCAAATGTTGATGATGAATGGTATCGACAAAAAATGAATCCTATTCTTAAGATTGCTGCGATTGGAGCAGGAGCATACCTTGCTTATAGGATTGCACCTTTGGGAATTAACTTTTTGAGGGGCTTAGCAGGAAAGGTAGGATCTCTAGGAGCAAGAAAAGTTACACAAACAGTTATAGGTCCAGAAATAACAGATTTGGCAGGAAATGTTTTATTTCCAGGAAAAGCTACGGTATTGACAAGCGTAATAAATAATCCATTTTTTTCAGCTTTAGGCAAGGTAATACATTTCTTCTTCACACCATGGGGAGCGGTTGTAATAATTGCACTATTCTTTTTATATAGTTGGGCGAAGGATACAAGAACATTAACTTATACAATAAGTTGTGATCCTTATGTTGCTCCTGCTGGTGGGGAAGATTGTGAAAAATGTAATACTAATTATGAAAAGTGTGATGAATATAAATGTCAAAGTCTAGGACAAAGCTGTCAATTATTAAATAAAGGAAGTGGAAATGAAACTTGTACTTGGGTAAACAAAGGGGATGTCATTCCTCCTGTAATAAGTCCTTTAGCAGTTGACCCTATAACAGATAATGATATTCAAATTGAAACAGATGGTTATGTGATAAATGGGGAACAAGAATATAGAGATTTACAGATTGGAATTAAGACAGATAAGATAAGTCAATGTAGAGTAAGTAAAGAAAGAAGTTTGGGAAGCGATGCAGTTATTGAATATAATAGAATGGGTGATTTCTTTGGAGATAATCAATATAAAAAAGAACATGTATTTACAGTTCCGATAATAAATGAAGCTGAAGATGATGTTATAGCTATTAGTGATTCGGGAGATTATGATTTATATGTGAGATGTAAAAGTGCAAATACAGACGAGAATAATAGAGAGATTGTGACAGGAAGTGATTATAAAATTAGATTCACAATTGCAAAAGGTCCTGATACTGGAAGTCCGATTGTTAAAGGATTTAATATAGTAAATAATGCCAAGTTGAAATTTAATACTAAAAATATTACAATAGCTGCTTATGTTGATGATGAAAGTGAATTAATAGCAAATGGTGGATGTAAATATTCAACAAAAGATGAAAGTTATCAAAAGATGTTGAATAATTTAAGTTGTGGAGATTCAAGAATAGATACAATATATGGAAGATTATATGCTTGTGGCGGAACATTAAGTGGATTGCAAAATGATCAAGATAATGTTTATTATTTCAGATGCTCAGATGTAAATGGGAATGTTAATAGAGATGCTAGTTATCCATCTGGTGGATTGCATTTATTTGTAACAAGATCACTAAATATTACTCAAGTTGAACCTTCTGGAATAATATTTGACAAGAGATTTAATTTAACTATAACTACCGTAAAAGGAGCTGAAGACGGCAGAGCAAATTGTTATTGGACTTTTAATGATTACTTTGATTCTGGAAGTACTAAGTTTGATGTAACTAATGCAACTGAACATAGTTATGAATTTGCTGGATTACAAAAAGGAGATTATAATGTTAAAGTTTGGTGCAGAGATGTGGCTGGAAATGAAGCTATAGGAAAGACTAACTTTACTGTTGAAATAGATGAAATTCCTCCAACTGTTAAAAAGATTTACACTGATTCAACAAAACTATATGTTGAGATGGATGAGGATTCAACTTGCGAATATAATAATTTGCCATTTAGCTTTGGAAATGGAAATAGAATGCCAGATGATGATAGCAAGTTACATAAAGCAGCTTTAGATGAAAATAATGCCTATTATATAATATGCAGAGACAGATTTGAAAATGAAGCAAGTTTTACTGTTTATCCTTAGATCTTTATTAGTTTTAAATCTTTTATTTTTCGAAAATCCTTTAAATTTAGAGTTATTAGATCACAATTATTTATAATACAAATAGATGCAATAAAGATATCTCTATAATCAATTAACATTCCTCTCTTTTTTAAATCTTTGAATATTTCTGAAGATAATCTTGCAGAAGATTCATCAAAATTCAATATATTTAATCTATTCACAAATCTTTCTGCTATATCGAAGTTTCTTTCTCTATTTAGTAATTCAAATATTGTTATAGTAGTAATAAAAGTTTCTTTATCTTCTATAAATTCTAGAATATCTTTTCTTAAACCTTTGAGTATATCTATACACGTACTAGTATCTAAGAGTATTTTCTCGTCCAACGTTTCCAACCTTTCTTCATTTCTTTCATCAATTCATCATACTCTTTGTCGTCTTTTAATATTCCAAAAAATTCTTTTAAACCTTCCCCTGTTTTTTTCTTGATTAACATATTATCTATAGTTTTGGAGAAACTTTTATTTCCCTTTCTTCTTTTCAGATTGTCATATGTTTCATTTGATATCATTATTGTTTTTGCCATAAATATGTATATGCATATGAATATATAAATTTTTCTGTTATTTAATATATAGAAAGTTTTATATTTAAAGTTTAATTTTTTGAAAATATGAAAAAAGGGCAGAATCAGCTGATTTTTATTTATATCTTTGCAATTGTTGTTATAGGATTGATAGTAATATTTGGATATAGAGCAATAAAAAACTTTAAAGACTTAGGTGATGAAGGACAGATTGTTTTATTTATTGATGGCATTAAAAACAAAGTTAATGATGTTTATAGTTTAGATAAAGGAAGTTCAATAAAAATAGATGATATTATAATACCAAGTAAAGTTCGAGAAATTTGTTTTATTGATACTGATATGCCATTAAATGATATTATAGATGATGAAGTTATTGATCAAGTTGTGAGAAGCTCTTTAGATTCTGGAAGCCAGAATAATTTATTTTTAGTTCCACAAAGAGGACAGAGTTTAAGCAAAGTTAAGTTTTTTGTTGAACATGTTAAACCAGTAGAAAATCCATTATGCTCAGATGATATGAAATTAATATTGGAGAATAAGGGAGATTATGTGAGTGTAAGTAGATGAGAAAAGGTCAAGATTTTCAGTTTAACTGGATTTTTATTTTAGTTGCTGGAATTATTTTATTAATATTTTTTGCAGGATTTGGAATGAGATATAAATCACTTCAAGAAAAAAGAGAGCAAGCGAATACTGTAAGAAGTTTAAATAATGGAATTAATGGATTGAATAATAATAATTTGTATACCGAAATTAATATTGGAAGCAAAGATATTGATATTAATTGTAATAAAATAAGTTTAAGTGAGTTTAGTCAAAGCTTTGATGATAAAATATTGTTTGCAGATAATGTTAATGAAAAGGTTATTGTTTGGGTAAAAAGACTAAATTTTCCATATCCCGTTACTAACTTTGTTTACTTTGCTGACCCAAACAAAGAATACGTTTTTCTTTATGATAAAAAAAGCGAGAGTTTTGTTGATAAACTAATAGAAGACATTCCTAAAAAAATAAACGTGATAAAAACTGAAAGTTTAGTAGATATTGGTGAGAATGCAAAAGTTATTGCTTTTTTTGATGTAAATCAACAATTATTATGGGATTATAAACATATTATGATTGATTTAGATAAAGAAACAATTTCTTTTGGACAAAAATTGCCAACAATCCCTAAAGAAAGTGAAGGTTATCTAGTTGAATCTGATGAGGTCAATTATCTTAATGAAGATTTTTTATACGCAGCGATATTTAGCAATTATGAAAATTACAATTGTGGATTTAATGAAGCTGTTAATAAAATAAGATTAGTTAACCAAATTTATCTTGAAAGAACAAACTTAATAGACAAAAAATGCAGTTATCCAAGCAATATATTTTATCAAATTAATGATGATATTGAAAAAGAGAAATACGATTTGTTAAGCTTATATGAAAAAGAACTTGATGAACAAAACAATAGATTGGGGAGAGAAGGATGCATAACAATATATTAAGAAAAGGACAATTGCAGATTCAGGAAACAATGATGGTGTTAATTGTTTTTGTAGTTATATTTATGATAGCCTTTATTTTTTATTACAGATTTACTACAGAAAGCATAAAAAATGAGAATGTTAAATTTAATGATGAAAGATTTAGTTTATTAACAAATAATCTGCCAAACATGGCTGAGTTTAAATGTACAAGCAATAAACAAGAGAAAGAGTGTTTAGATGCTTTAAAATTAGTAGCTTTTAATGAAATTGCTAGTGGGTATAGAAAAGAATTTGGAGCGAGTAAATTAACTGTTAAAATTATTTATCCTGAATCTAATGAAGAAATATGTCAAAAAGGAAATATAAAAGATTGTGGTATATTTGAGTTATATGAAGCAGGATCAATTAATGCAGATAGTGTTAAGAAAGTAAGCACCCCAATATCTATATTTTACCCTAATGATAATATGTATAAAATAGGATTGTTAGAGGTTGAATGGTATGGATAAAGGACAGATTGATATGATAGGAATAACAGTGATATTATTACTCTTAATTATCATAGGAATAGTTGCCCTAAGATTTAGCATAACTAAAGTTGAAAGTAATCAAGATAGTACATTGAATAGCATAAAAGCAAATAATTTAGTTAATGCTTTAGTTAAAGCCAGTAGTTGTGATAGTAATTTAAAAGAAACTATGAAAAATTGTTGTGAAAATAGAGATTTTTGTGGACAAAATGCCTGCGATTTTTTAGAAAAAGAGGTTAAATTAATCTTTGATAAGACAATGACAAGTAATTATTTTATAGAAATCAAAAATGAAGATAAAAGTTGCTTTAATTTTGGCAATTGTGCGCAAGGAATAAGCTCTAGTCCTTACTTTGTTGATGAACTAGAAATTAATGTAAAAATTTGTGAAAAATGAAAGAGAATTTTTACTATAAAGTTAGAACTTTTGTTAATGAAATTTTTTAGATAATTTTAGGTTATAGCGTCTATAAACATCAAATTTTGATGAATTGGGATTTTAATATATTCTAGAGTAGATAAATGTTTATAAACAAACATTAGTTTTTGATTTGTGGATATATTGCTAAAAAAGAGGACGCGAAAAAAAGATGGAGATGTCTTCTTCGTGAAATGCAATTAATGATCCAAAATAAATACAAAAATATAAACACGGAGGTGTTTTATAAAATGCAAGAGAACTTTGCGATAAAAGCGAAGACAGCAGTTAGAAAGATAGCAGCTGTCGGAGCAGGTGTGGCAATGCTCGGAGCTACAATGAGTGGAGCTTTAGCAGCAAGTTACACATTAGGTGATTACCCAAAACCATTTGTTATGGACGGGAAATACCAAAATTTAGCTTATGTCTTTGGTGATACAGCAGCATCAGAAGATAATGTAGCTTTAACAGCTATTTCTAATAAACTTGCTGGATCTGTAACTTCTGGAAGCGGTGGAGGCGGAGGAACTGTAACAAAAACCACAATAACAGGTGGTGTTGAAGAAGATATTCCTCTTGGAGTTGCTTTAACAGCTACAAACCAGATAGACGCAGACTTAGACGATGGGGATATTAAAAGCTTACTTGACACAGAGATAAATTGGAGAAGTTCACAATATGATATTAGTGAACATGTTGTTGTAAATGCTCTGAGTAATGGAACAGCATTCCATACAAGCTTGACAAGTGGCGAAGATGATTACAAAGATGGAGTTTACTTTGAAATACCAAGAAATGGAATGTATTACTATTATGCATTTGATGAAGCTATTAACTTAAGCGACTCAGCAAACCCAGTTAATTCAAACTATCCATTGGAATTAAATTTCTTGGGAAGAAAAGTAAAGATTACAGCCATATCTGCAACACAATTTACAGCAAATGTAGGAGCTGAATACTTCTTAAAAGTTGGAGAAAGTGTTGTAGTTGAAGGAAAGACAGTTACATTAAATAATGTAGCATCTGGAACAAGCCCACAATCTGTAATATTAAGTGTTGATGGTGTTCAAGAATCTGTAAGTGGTGGAAGTACAGAAACCGTAAACGGAATTGACATCAAAGTAGATGAAACATTCTATTCAGACACAACAGCTGAAAGATCAGCTACACTTATTGTTGGAAAACAGGCTACGAAAACTTACAAAAACGGAGACGCTTATATTGGAGAACCTGAACAAAGTCCTGATTGGAAATGGGATATTGGAGCTTTAACAAGTAACTCCGCTACAAGCATTGTAAATAACAACTCTGGAATCTATGTTGGAGGTATTAAATTAGGAGTTAGAAATAACTTCTTAAGAGATACTAAAGCTAGAGGAGCTGTTGCAGCTGGAGAATGTATTTCATACCCAGAAAACTATATCAGCATTTGTTATGATAAACTAAATGTAGCAGATGATGATTACATGGATTTATGGATGGAATATCTATCTAGTGCAGATTTATCTGTAGCAGGAATTGCAGGAATGCCTTCAAGTGCGCAATCTGTTCACATCTATACTGACCAATCAGAAGGTTTAGTTGTGGATGCAGATAGTGATGGAACATCTAGAAACTGGGCAGATAACAATGTAACTACAGAAAAGAAGACCAAGGATATTTACCTATACACAGATGTACTTGATGCAAGACACAACGCAACAATGTTGTTCTATTATGACAATGATGTAAAAGATATAGTATTTGCTGGTAACATAACTGATGGATCACCAGATTCAGGTGAGGCATCGACAGGAGTTATATCTACTAAGTTTGCACACGTAAACTTTGGAGATACAAAGAACAATAATGCACAATTGCATTTAATTCCATCAAACCAAACTGCAGCTGGAGCATATAATATTACATTAAGATTGTTAGAAACAACAGACTTTGCTGAAACAGAAAATATAACTACTACTTGGTTCTTAAGTGGAGGAAAGTTTAAAACACTAGGAGCATCTGCTGGCGGAAGCACAGCTGAAGGTGGAGATGTAATTTGGCGCCCAATTGGGGCAGTCGATACTTTCTTAGGTGCAAAAGATGAAAACCATAGAACTAAATATGGAGTTATCATTGAAAATCCAGACAGCCAAGGTTCAAGCGATAGGGTACACTTAATGATACCAAGCGACATAGTACAAGGAATCGCAAAGGTAGGTGGAACTAGAACAGAAGTTTCTGGAGATGAAACACCAAGTGTAACAACAACAGCACCAACACCAAAGAAAGCAAGTCAAGTAACAAACATAGCTTCTTGGAATGTAATTACTGTTGGTGGACCATGTGTTAATACTGTAACAGCAAGTTTACTTGGGGTTGCAGCAGGATCATGTGGAGCAGCATCTGGAATAGCACAGGATACAGCAGTTATCCAGTTGAAAGCTAATGGAGCAAACTGGGCATTGGTTGCAGCAGGCTGGGAAGCAGCAGATACTAGAAGAGCTGGTGTTGTGTTAGCTAACTACGATGATGCAAACATAAAAGCCTTATTGTCTGGAAAGACAAGCGTAACTGTAACAGGAACTTCATTAGACCTTAGCGGAATAACAGTTGCTTAAGCAACTACTTTTTCTTTTTTATATTCAAATTTAAATTCTTATTAGAAATCTATTTTATTGCGAAAACTTCTGCTTGAAATTCTTTTGTATGTTTAGAACAAAGTCTTCTACCTGCTAGTACGGCATAAGTTTCTTCTTCGCAACTCTCTATCCAGCATTTTCCCGGTTTTGGATCTGTTTTGAATTTCATTGCCATGCTATTTTGATTATTAAAAGATTTATAAAACTATCTTTTTAAAAATAGAAAGTTATATAATAGTTTAATTTTTCTTTTAAAGTATGAAAGATAATAAAAAAGCTACGAAGGTTTTAATTACGTTATTTTTAGTGGTAATTATGATAACTAGCGTACTTGGATTTATTGCTTTGCAGGGGAATAACAATAGCAATTCAGCTACATCAAAGAATTTTAATGGATACAAATTTGATTTAATAAATGGGAGATGGATAACAAACGTAAATGGACAGCAATTTGTTTTTGATAATTTACCTGATCAATTAAAGGGATATGAAGTTAATAATATAAATTTAAATGGAAATAATTATATTGTTTATGACTTTAGTAAAAATGAGATAGAAGATAGCTTAACTAAACTGGAATTAGTCTTAAGATTAACAGGGAAGGGAGGTTTAAGAGCTTGTTTGAATGAAAAAGAATGTGATAATGAACTTCCGATAGTGGATTGCAGCAAAGTTAATGGATTTTATTTTAAGATTAATAATGAAAATAACATTGTTGGTAAAGAAGGAAACTGTGTTAAAATTGAAGGAAATACATTTCAAATATCTAACAATGTAGATTATATAAATTATAAAATATTAGGTGTAATATGAAAACAAAGACATTTTTGATATTGTTGTTAATCTTTAGTGTAATCTTTTTTTCTAGTATATTTTATTTTAATTATAAGAAGAGCGTGATTACTTGGGAGAATGATCAAGGAGAAAAATATAGATTTAATGTTATTAAAACAGATAATGAAGTAAATTATGTTTTAGAAGCTTATTCTGGGAATAACAAATTCTTAATTCCATTTAGACATAGCCCAGAAGAACTGGAAGATATTAAATTGGATGAAAAAGCAAGGGAGATAATTTTATATGATGGGAATAAAGCAAAGGAAAAAATCTATATAACCCAGGATCCTGATTTACCAAAGTTGACTGATAGCGAGAGTGTCTTGGCAATAGTTGAAACTAATAGGGTAACCGGAATGGCTTATTATGGTGTATATAAAATAGATACTATAAGTGCATTGACAAGAGAGACAGAAAGAGGAAAGGAACTTGAGCTGCCTGTAAAAACATGCAAAGATGCAAATAATAAGGAATCTGTTATTCTTTTAACTTTAGGAAATGAAAGCGAGATAAAGGTTGATGGAAATTGCGTTATTGTCGAGGGAAAAAACGGTAAAGATTTATTTAGAGTTACAGACAAATTGGTAATGCATTTGTTAACTGTGTTTTAGTAAACTATTTAAATTAGCATTTCTTTATTATAGTTATGGAAACTGTAACTATCCCCAAAGCAGAGTATAAAAAATTGAAGAAAGAAACTGAAGTAGATATGGAATTAGTTAAAAAAATAAGAAGAAGTTTAGAAGATATAAAATATGGAAGAATAAAAGAGTGGTAGGAAAATTTTTTGAAAAGATTTAAAAAAGGTTAAATTCGTTAATTCTTTGTGCCGCAGTCGCCTAATCTGGTATGGCGCCAGCCTTGAGTCTTGAGAAAGATAGCTGGTTTCCGAAAGGATGTCCAGGTTCAAATCCTGGCTGCGGCGTTTTATAAATAATTTTTATGTTGTTTTTTTCCTATTTTTATAAAGTATAAAGTTAATATTATTGCAATTATTGCTAGAAGAATAATTATTATAATTGTAGAAGAACTTGAAGATTTCTTAATTGTTGCCGGTGGTTGGGTCTCTCCTGTTTCTTTAGTTACTTCTCCAGTTGTTTCTGGAACTGATGGGGCTGCTTTATTACTAGTTATAGCAAATGTAGATAAACTATCTGTTGTAGCTTCATATAATCCATAATCAGATGTTTCACTGATAAGTTTTGTAGATAACTTCTTCCATACACCTTCTGCAAAGTGCTGTAATATAATATCATTTTTATCGACGATGTTTTCTGTTAACCAACCTTTTGTCACCTGAAATTTAAGATCAACTGACTTAATTTTTGCATTATCTAAATTGGTTTTTTCTACACTGAAATATGAATTAATAAAGACCCCTTCTGGAGCAGATGTATCTTTTGGAAGTGCAACAAGATTTTTGGTTGTTATTTTAACACTCGATGCTTTATCATTTGTTGTTATTACTAATTCTTTTAATGGAAGTTCAGGATAATCTTGCGCTATTGTTACAGGAACATTTGGTTTAAATTCAGTTACAACTATGGTATGTTCTTTTTCAGATGAAGCAGCTGCTGCTGTAGCAGATGTTGTTCCACCTGATGCTGCTGAAGACGATGAAGAAGAAGAGGAGGATGTTGTAGATGGAGATTTCCATGAAACAGAAACTGTATGGGTTCCTTGGCTGACACTATTAACTACTAAGCTTCCTACAGTGAAATTACTTGCGTTTGTCATTACAGTATTATCTATTCTAAGTGTTACATCTGTAACTGTTGCGTTAAAGCAAGATCCTATATCATCTGTTAAATTTAATGCACCTTGTTGACTTAAAGAAACTGAAACGTTGTATAAATTATGAGCGCCTGAAGTACATGGGATTGATGTTGTTTTATTTAATGTTGGAAATCTAAATATTCCAGACATGTTTACTGTTATGTTAGATAAAGATGAATTTGGAAGCCAATCATTAAATGTATTGTTTGTGAGATTAAGTTCGAAATATGTAAAGTTAATAGTTATATTTCTTCCAATATTTGGGGAGCCAACAAGGTTATCTACGAGGCTGAAGGATACATTGTTTCTAAAGATATTTCTTACACTATCCCAAGATGGGCTGCCTATTAATGAATTGCGCCATGACACGTTTATATTATCTGTTAAATTATAAGTGGCACTATTATTAACTACTGTAACTGAAGTTGGAGATAGAAATTTCAATCTTAGATCATCTAAGGTATAATTTGGAAGTAAATTTACTGCATATAATGAATAGTTAAAACTTATATTCCCACCAATAACTGGAGGCGCATCACCACCCATAAAAACTGAACCTAGTTGATTTTGAACATATAATGGAGAAACTGTTCTTGAAGCTGTTTCATTTGAAAATAAAGTAAACATAACTGAAAGACTTACATTACCTCTGTCAGATGGAGAGGATACATTAAGCAAAAGATATTTTAATGGGTTTGTTTCTGCACCTTGACCATAACCTGTATTATAAATCACATTTATGGAATAATTTGCATTTAATGATTGAGAAGTATATTCTGTTCCATTATACCAAACACTAAATGAAGAAGAACTTGGAATTGCCATTACGAAATAACGAGTTGCTTGTAATCCTGGAGCTGAAACATTCATTGAAAGTAATGGGAAAAGAATTTGGTATGTTGGATCTATTATTGGGGTATAAATTCTAAATGTTGTATTTCCAGTTCCATTTGTATTGTTGAAATATATTGTGAAATTTAATCTATATCCCCACATTTCCATATAATTTGGACCTTGCATAAATGGAAGATCTGCATAGATTATTTCTGCGAATGAAGCATTAGCTAATTGTGTTTTATTTGATGTTGTGTTAAATGTCATCATTGGAGCCCAAACTTCATAATATGAACGGATTTGACCCCATGCGTCAAATAATAATGTAGCATTATCTGTTCTAGCATAATCTCTTACAAAAGGACGAGGATTTTTATAATATGGATTTCCAGATAAACTTACTGTTTGTGTAACATTAGCTGCTCCAGTACAATTTCCACAATAAGCTTTGGCTGTGAATATCATTGATGTATAATTTGTGAATGCTGAAACAGATGTTGTAACATTGATGGCAATTATTGTTGCGTTTGATGGAACTACATCCATAACTCCAGCCCCCACCGTCGTTATATTAAGGGTACATGAAGATGTTGTGGCATTTATAATCCTGAAATCTAAACCGCAATCTGCAGCTGTATTATTTTGAATACCGCGAGGCATGAATAAAGTTACATTTAAAGGTTGAGTGGCATTGCTTATTCCAACATTAGAAACATTTAGAGTTATTGCATAAACCCTTGAAAAATTTCCTATCTGAAAACTTGGATATGTTGTTCCGTTGACAAAGGTGATATTAAGTTGTACGGCAGATACTTCTTTAATTGCTAGAAAGAAAATAGATAATATTATTATATTTAGCAATATCCTCTTTTTATTCATTATTCACCTACTAGATAGGATTATGTTTTAGTATTTAAAGTTTTCTTTCTTAATAAGAATATCAATGATATTAGCAAGATTATAACAATTGGGATAAATATAAACAAAAGATTACTATTTTGTCTTTTTATATCATCTTCTATGACCTTTCCAGTTATTTCCGATTTATTATTTTGAGTAGATGGATTACTATTATTCTCTTTTGTATTTTGGAGTATAGCAAACCTTATCATAGCATTAGCATTAGTTCCATTTTTATAGTTTATTAATCTTAATGAAACATCATCGAAATTATCCCTATCTAAATCAATATAAGTTCTGGTATCTTCCTTTAATGTTGTGTAAACAGTAGCATTTCTAAATGGAAAAATTGCTATATCCACACCTTTATACTGTATTTTTTTTATTACGATGGCATGTTCATAATTAAAAAGATTAAATAGTATCGCATCTCCTTCTTTAATATACAGGTTCTTTAATGTATCATTAGAAACATCACCGAGTTCGATAACCTTACCTAAAGATATATTTACAGATATTAATAATAATATTAATATTATGAATATTGTTTTCATATAAAAAAGAAGTTAAAGAAAAAGTATTTATTTCTTTCCTTTTTTCTTTGTCATTGCTATTATCAATAATATTATAATCACAATTATGATGATTACAATTATTATAGCTGTTGTTGCTGGCGCTGCTTTTTGTACAGGTGCAGGTGGTGTTGCTGGCGCTTTAGTTGGTTGTGTTGGTGTTGCTGCTTCTTCTGCTACTGCGAAATTTGAAAATCCTGGAACTGTAGCTTGGCATTTGCTTGATCCCAGTCTTGTTGCAGGATAACTATTCCATTTTCCTGTACTTTCCTCTCTTAAAAGATAGATCTTTTTACCATTTTCTGGACAGGTAAATGTAATTGTAGGATTGCTACTCAACATCGATCTTGTTATTGTTGTTTCTAGTTTGAATGCTTGAGTAACTTTATAACCAGCTACAGATGGTGCAGGTATACCTTCTACTTTAATTGATGTAGAAGTTATTTTTTGTCCTGCTGCTAAAGTTACACTTTGTACTAAACTATTTCCTATATTAACTTCTTTGGCTTCACCTGTGTTTAATGATAGTGTAGCAGTGCTTGTTTCAGCTAGTTCTGGAACTAATCCTTTTATTCCTCCAGTACCAGTGCTTCCGCCACCGCCTCCGCCTCCAGATCCTCCCCCACCGCCATCATAGGTTATACTGAAGGAACCTGATGATGAAGTTGTTGAGTGTCCTGTTGAGTCTGTTGCTGTACATGTTATTGTGTACGTTCCTGTAGCAGAGGTGTCTGTAAATGCATATGGGTTTGTTGCAGATATTAAAACTCCTCCACCTGGTTTAGTTACTGATATTGAATATGTAACTGAATTAGATGTTGGGTCTCCACCACCACTGCATGCGACTGAAACTGCATTATTTGTTGTTGTTGAAGAAGGTGTTGGGGTTACTGTTGGAGCTGTTGGATTATCATCATCTATGGTGAAATTATAGTAAATTCCACCATTTGTTGCATTTGTTTCAAATCCTAAAGTGTCATTTACAATTATGAAGAAACTTGTGTGATTTGTTCCGTTTAACAATCCAGTTGGCAATGTTACATTATATAGGTAACTTGGTCCATTTGAACCAGGCAGGGTACTCATGTTATATATTTTAAAGAATGTTCCTTGGTAACCATTTCCTGTACTGATTTGAGGCAATGAACCAGCTCCTGAATGATTAATTGCCATTACGAGTCTTACACTACTATTCCTAATTGGGTTAAGGTTATTATCTGTTATTGTAGCCATAATGGTAATATTAGCATAACCACTATGTCCCTTTAGATATGATGCATTATTAAGATCACCTGAGCCTTTTGTATATGTTCCATCACTTGCGTTAACTCCTGTAACTCTTGGACCAATGCCATCTATCATTGTTCTCATTGTGGTATCTGTTGTTACAGAAGATGTATTATCAGAGAGCATTATCTTCCAAATATAAACTGTTTCAGTTGCAGTAGATTGATTGGCTGTGAATGTTGTACTAAGAGTAAGATTACTGCCTGAACTTAAGTTCATTGCATTTGGTTTGTTATTAACGAAAGAGATATTAATATCTGTTCCATTATTTGTAATTGTCATGTTACTATCATTTAATACTGCACCACCAGGAGCAAGATTAAGGTTTACGAATGTTTTATTTGTTGAATTTGTAGATGAAATTATTGCATAGTCAGAAGGAATATTAATTCTAATTTCTCTTACTGGATCAGGACCAGAATTCATTATTGTTATATTAAATAATTCAGTTTGTCCTTGTTTTGTTAAGTTGTATAATATTCCTGTTGTACCTCTGTAGGTGTTATTAGCTGAAATATTACTATATGTAGGGAATGCTCCCATTGTAACTGTTGCTAAACTAAATTTTTGTATTAAGAAAAATGTTGCTAAAAAAACAATAAAAACTGTTAGTGAGAAATATATCCTTCTTTTTTTGTTTTGATTCATTAATCTACCCCTTTTTCTGTTTTTTATGATTAATAGTATTAGAGCAGTATAATTCCAACTGGTATTTAAACTTTTCTATTATTTAGAGTATTATTTATATATTAGAAAGTATTTTAAAACTTTACTAACATTTTAATTTTATATCTTTAATGGTGACAATTATGGAAAAGGTGACATTTGGAATTGTGGGATGTGGAAAAGTTGGTGAAAAGCATGCTAACATTCTTTTTAATAATCCGGAAGCTGAATTAATTGGGGTTAGCGATGTAAATAAAGAGAGAGCAAGAATTCTAGCTGATAAGTTTAATTGTAAAGCTTTTTCTAATTATAATGAAATGTTAAAACAAGGAAATATCGATGTTATAACAATATGCACTCCTTCTGGATTACATGCCAAACATACAATTGAAGCTGCAAATAACTTTAAACATGTATTATGTGAAAAACCAATGGCACTTTCTTCTAAAGACTGCGACAAGATGATGGAAAGTTGCAGAAGATCAGGAGTTAATTTATTTGTAGTCAAACAAAATAGATATAATCCTCCTGTAATGAAATTAAAAGAATTATTGGACAAGAAAAAATTAGGTAAAATTTATTTAGTTGATGCTAGAGTTTTATGGAACAGAAATGTTGAATATTATACAAGTGAACCTTGGAGAGGAACTAAAGGATTGGATGGAGGTGCATTATTTACATTAGCTTCTCATTTTGTTGATTTAATGTATTGGCTTTTTGGTCCTGTGAAAAGTGTTTATGCAAAAATGGAAAATTATAATCATGAAATTGAAACAGAAGATACTGGAACAATGATAATGAAATTTAAGAAAGGAATTCTTGGAACAATGAATTACACAACAAATATTTATAACAAAAATTTAGAAGGATCGATATCTGTTTTTGGAACAAAAGGACATGTTAAGATTGGAGGGACTTATCTGAATAAATTAGAATTATTTGATGTTGAAGGTCATGTTGTACCTGAAATTCAAGAAGCACATAATCCAAGCAATCATGAAATGGTTGTGAATAATGTTATCGATGTTTTAAAGAAAAGAAGAAGGGCTGATGTTATTGGGGAAGATGCAAAAGAAAGTGTAAGGATAATTGAAGCTGCAAATAGATCAGCTGTTAGTGGGAAAGAAGTTGTAGTAAACGGACAATAGGGAGGAATAAAAATGAATTTTGACAAAGAACCTGAAATAGAAATATGGGATATACATGAAAGATTAGATCCAAAAAAAGTTGTGGTGAAAGTTACTGAACCGATAAATGAATTACCAACCGAATACCAAAGAATGGTTGATGAAGAATGGGAAATATTCTCTGCAGAAAGAGAAAAAGCAACTGGAAAAAGACCTCATAACGGTGCTGCATTTTATATGCAAAATTATCAATACTCTCCAAGTGTAGGGATAGAAGCTATAGTTGAAAGAAGAGTTTTTAGTATAAATCAAGCATTTAATAGAGGGCAAGGTTTGCCAAATGGTAGAAAAGTAAGTGTTCAAACTGGAATTGCAGGAATATTTACAACAATGCTCTATGTATTAACAAGAGATGAAAAAGATGGAGAATGGTGTGTTCTTTATGGATATAAAGCAACCCATGATCCAAAGAATCCAAGAGCTGATCAATTTGCAATGACTTCTATTGCTGGAGGCATAGCAAATGAACAAGATTTAACAGAAAATGGAACTAGAATAGATATGGATATTTTTTTCAGAAGATTAATAAGTGGAGAAGCAGGGGAAAGACTATTTGGAGCATGTTAGTGGAATGCATGCAGTTGGGTTAGTTTATAGAGATATAATTCCAAATAGAGGATTTGATTTAACTGGAATTGTTGAAACTGAACTTTCAACTGGAAAAGCAATAGAATTATTTAAAGCAAATCCACAATTCAAAAAAACACCAACTCCTGTAAGATTAACAGCAACTGATTTGTGTGACTTCCTTTCAGGTCCGAGATTACAAACATTTTCCAATCAGGCATTAGCTTCAGCTTATATTGCAAGCATGATAATGAAAGGAAAAGAAGTTGCAGCAGAAGTTCTTGATCATATAGGCAAGAATTGGAAAAGTTATATAAATATACTTTCACCATCACTACCTGAAAGAGGAGGAAGTGTATATAGAGTGTTAAGTGAAAGACCCTATATGAAAGAAGGTTAATTTTTTCTTTTTTAGATATATTTTTAAACTTTTACCAGTTTTAAATAAAAATGAATGATTTAATAATAAAGATAATTCCAATAATTTTTATTTTCATAATTGGTTATTTTCTAAGAAAAGTTAAAGTATTAAAAAAGAAGATGGAGATTTACTTCTAAAATTAGTATTTTACGTTGCATCTCCTGCTTTAACTTTAATTTCTATTACAAATATTAAACTTTCTGCTAATCTTATGTTTATTCCATTAACTGCGATTTTAATATCTTTTATAACATTTATAATATCCTTTTTTGTAGGCAAGAAATTATTGCATCTTGAAGGAGGTTCTTTAGGAGTTTTCTTAATAGGAACAATAATAATGAATACTGGATTTACATTACCTTTTGTCATTGCTGCTTACGGAAATGAAGGGATAGCAAGGACATATTTATTTAGCCTGGGAAATGGATTAACATCATATGCATTTGCATACTATCTTGCAATTAAATATGGTAGTGGTAAAGGGAATTTAAAAACTGTTATGAAAAAGTTTTTATTATCTCCTCCATTAATTTCATTGATATTGGCAATAATATTAAATCTAAATAATATAAAAATTCCATCAATAGCTGATAATTTTTTACAAGGTTTGGGGGTTATATTAACACCTTTAACATTATTAGCTTTAGGCATTTATTTTTCCCCAAGAATTATTAAAATGAAATCTATTTTTTCAGGAATATTTATTAGAATGTTTTTTGGTTTAGCTCTTGGTTTTATGTTTGTAAAAATCTTTAACTTAGAAGGATTAAATAGGTTATTTATCTTAATATCTTCAGCTGCGCCTATTGGATATAATACATTAACATTCTCTTCATTAGAAAATTTAGATAATGAATTTGCTGCAAGTTTAGTTTCAATATCTATATTAATTGGATTAATATATACGCCAATATTGATATTTATTTTAAAATAAATTTGATTAGATAGTCTTTTAAATCTTTCTATATTATCTATTATATATTTTGGAGTAATAATATGTTTGGAAGCAAAACAAGATCAGAAGAACGAGGAGAAATTGAAAGAGCAAATACAGATAGTTTACTTAGACATGTTTTACCAATAAATCCATTAACCGTTTTTGAATTAAGAAACGAAAATTTAGAATTATTTCAAACAGTTGTTGCGCATATGTTTGATAGATATAATATCGATGGTTTTTCTAAGAGACCTGGTGATAATTCATGGCGTCCTCTTAACCCACCTGATCATCCATTAATCTTTAAGGGATTTGAAAGAAACGGAGATAATATTAAATTAAATTTAACAAATGGCACACATCTTTCAGGTTATGACTCTTCAAAGTTTAGTATGTGTCTAACTACCCCCCAAAATTTGCTTTTTTACCTAACGAACAATATAAATATGCTCCATCTATAGGATTATATTTATCATCAGAAAGAGTACCAGAAGTCCTTAATGATTTTAATAGGAATGGGTGGCTTCAAAGATATCAAAGAATTTATATAAAAAGATAGTTAGTAGATAATATTTTTACTATATAATTAATTAAAATGACCCAATCAGAAAGAAAAAACCATGTAGCTTCAATTTTGTTTAAAGGACTTGAAGAAGTAGTTGATAGTGCAAAATTTAAATTTTTTGCTGAAAGTGTATTGAATAGAGCATATGATGATATAATAGAAAAAAGTTTGCACGGAGAAATTGTATGGTATAGAGATTTTAATTATCAACCTGGCTTATTTAACTTTGATCACGGTAAATTAGATGCAAAAGTCACCATTAAAGATAGAAAAGGAGAAAATGTAGATGTAATGGCATTTTTTATTTATGGACTAATGCTTGAAAGAGCACCAGGTTCAAGGTTATACATAAGTCATCCAAATGCTAACCAGCCTGATGAAAATGATCCTTTTATAACACACCATGAAGAAAGATTACGTAATTTGGCTAAAAACTTTTTTAATGTGCCTGAAATGTATATGAGTACAAATAAGACTTGAGATATGTAATAAAAATATTAAAATAAACTAGTAACTCTTTTATCAACGACTCCATTTAAATGTGGAGATAATAATTCAACATTAACCCTGCCAAATTTAGAATATTCTTTTAGTAATCTAGACTTATCTCTTTCATCTCTATTGCTAAGAAGATAAGATAAAATTCCAGCTACACAACTTTTTGTATGTTTAAATTTTTCATTTTGCAAAAATCCAAATAAACTTTCTTTATCTAAGCTTACTGGAATTAATTCTTTTTTAAATTGCTCATTTGCTTCCATTAGTTTTGCTAGATTATCTATAGTTCCATCTAGAGTTACATAACAAACAACATCAAATTCTCGTGGTCCAACAATTTCTCCAGATCCATCTAATGATCTTATAGTAGGCGAAAAGTTAAGTCCAGTTGTATAAATCCCAGTTACTCTTTGCGCAAGATCTGAACCAAGCTCACCATTTAATACCCTATTAACATGATGGCTTAAACTTGCTTGATTTTCTGGAATATCATTTGCTGAGACTATAGAACCAAAACCTGAAACAGTATTAGCACCATAATCATGTTTATAACCAAAAAGAGCTTTCTCTTCTCTATTTGATCCTATTAAAATAAATGTTGTAAATGGAAAAACTTTAAATTGATCTGCAAAACTTGTATCTTCCATATCAATATCTCTTCTTGCAAAATGTAAAGTGTATCTATAACGGCTAACCAATACTTCTGATAATATTTGATCATCTCTAAAATAAGAATCTAGATATGCAGCTAAGCCATCTGTTGCAGTTTTTTTTACAGCCGTAAATTTATTCCATGTTGTTCTTACTCTTGCTTCGACATCTTCTGGTAAAGAAAGATTTTCCTTTGTATCTATAATTCTTACAACAAAATTATCTCCAAGAGGTATTCTAGGATAAACATCACATAAACGCATTTCTATTGGTTTAACTTCTGGCATTACTTTCACCCCTTGCATAACAATTAGCAATTGTTTTTTGAGCTTCTAAACCTTTTTCTCCATGATCTCTTCCAGTTTTCACACTTTCAGCAAAATCTTTTAATAATCTTTCATACTCATGCCATAAACTTCCTTTAAATTCTCTTGATCTTGATAACATATCACGATACATTGTAAAGCCATCTTCTTTTACAAATGAAACATCTTTTGCTTCACCTTTTGCATAAGCCCAATCCAATTCTAAAGTTCCATGACCGTGAGCAAATCCAAACGTGATTAAAGCTTGCATATCTATTCCTCGAGTATCATAAGTTACTCTAGAATCTTCTACAGTTAAAGGCCCAAGAATATGACTAAGTAAATCTATAACATTTATTCCATTATCAATTACACATCCGCCACCACATTTTTTAACATCTAAATACCAACTATCATCAGCAGAATGATCTTCTATCTTTTCCAGATATCTTGCTTTGAAACTTGTTATTCTTCCATATCTAGTTGGATTTTCTATTAAATCTTCAAAATTTCTATTATATCTTCGATGGAATGCTGTAAACAAAACTCTTTTAGTTTGTTCTGATGTTCTTACTAAATCTTCTGATTCTTTTACATTAGTTGTTAATGGCTTTTCAACAAGGACGTGCAATCCGGCTGTTAATGCATTTCTTACAGATTGATGATGAAGATAATTTGGTAATGTTATTATAACAGCATCAACATAAGAATTAGCAAGAAAATCATCTAAACTTGTAAATCCACTAACTCCATTAACTGCAACATCTTGAAGTTTTTCTGGATCAATATCACAAACTGCTTTTAATTGTAATTCTGGATTTGTTTGTAATGCACTTAAATAATACTTTGAAATTCCACCTAATCCGACTAATCCTACTCTTAGCATTTATTTAAGAAACGAGAATAAATTTATAACATTTACTATTATATAGATAGCTTTTTAAGTTTTTCTCTATTAATATTATATAACCCACCAAACAGATTCTTCATAAGTTCCTTTTAATTCTCCTTCAAGAACATCAAGCTTATAATTTATGCCATATTCTCTGTCCCCCGGAAAAAATTTACTAGGAATTCTTGTATATCTAACTAATGATCCTATCATTCTCCTTCGCCATTCCAAAAATTGTAAATCACTAGAAAATTGTCGTTCTTCTGAAGATTCTGGAAAGTCAACCATTTTTATTCCATCAGTTGTTTCAATAAAATATACATATTGGGCTGTTTCGTGTGCAGAAGTAAGAGGGTTTCTAACAAAGTTATATGGATTGCTTTTTACTGATTTTTGTATGTCAAAAACTTTTCCTTCAAGTTCAATTTTGGATCTATTGATTAAATCTTCAATTGTCATATCAATAATTAATATAAAAAATTATTTAAACCTATCTAAATCATTTTAATTAGTTACCTTTATAAATTTTTCTTATTATTTAGTATCGATGTACAAGAAACTAAAAGTAGCATTAGTAATGCCTGCTCATAATGAAGAAAGATTAATAGTTCCAACTTTAGAAAATGTTCCTAAAACAATAGATAAAGTTTATGTTATGGATGATGCTTCCACAGATAAAACAGCTGAAATTGTAAAAAACTGGAAAGATAAAAGAGTGGAATTAGTAAAGTTTCATGATAAGAAATATCCAAGAGGTCCTGGACATGGAATTATAGCAGGATATCAAAAAGCTTCAAGATATGGCTATGATGTTGCTGTTGTTATTGGTGGTGATAATCAAATGGACCTAGCTGATTTACCAAATTTTCTTGAACCTTTTGTGAAAGATGAAGCAGATTATGTTAAAGGCAATAGATTTCTTGGTGTGAATGCAAGTGCTTTTAATGTAATGCCTGGAAAAAGATTTTTTGGAAATTCAATGTTATCTTTCATGACAAAATTTGCTTCTGGTTATTGGGGAATATTTGACACGCAGGATGGATATACAGCAATATCAAAAAAAGCAGTAGATTTAATTGATTGGAAAGAAGTTTGGGGTGGTTATGGTTATGTTTCTGATTTCTTAGTTGTTTTTAATAGATATAATTTAAGAGTAAAAGATGTTCCTAGAAGAGCAATTTATTTACCTGGAGAAAGGCAATCTCAAATTAAGATTGGAAAATATATAAGAAGAATGGCTCCTTTATTGATTAAAAGATTTTTTTGGAGATTAAAAAATAAATATTTATTTCAAGAATTTCATCCATTAGTATTTTTTTATTTCTTTGGATTATTATTTATACCGATAGGAATAATCTTGGGAATAAGAGCATTGTATTTTGCAATTATATCTACTGCACCAACAAATGAGACAATATTATCTGCTTTATTTATAATAACAGGATTGCAATTCTTCTTGTTTGCAATGTTATTTGATATGCAAGCTAATCAGAAGTTACAAAAATGAAATGTCCAATATGCAATAAAGGAAAAATGGAAAAGGTAAATGATAAGATAGAAAAGGATGGAGTAGAATTTGAAGCTTATAGATGTTCTAGTTGTGGTGAAGAGATTATGGATATGAATCAATTAAAAGTGTTAGCAGCTAAATATAGAAAATTAAGAAAAAATAAGAAAATTGATTATGATTTAGTTAAACAATTTAAAGACGGATTAGAAGATGTAAAGTCTGGGAAAATTAAAAGAGTTGCTTAGTCTTCTTATATTACTTTTCTTGCTGTTTTAATTGCACTTTCAATATCTTCTTTATCTAAATTCAAATAAATATTATGCTCTTTGAGTAAATCAATAAATTCACTTAATGAGACTCCCGCAAGTTTAGCACCTAAGCCTAAGCTTACTTTTTTTATTTTATAAAGTTCTACAGCCTTATTCTTTTGATATTTTATTTTTTTCATATAATCTTATAATAATTGCTATTATCTAGATAAATCTTTCGCTTATAATAAAAATGGTTAATTGCTAATAGATTAGTTTTCTCAACAATATCGCTAATCGGAAGCCTTAAATACTATTGTAATGTAATTGTTACATATGGAACTAAAAAGTTACAAATTAGAAATCATAAATGAATTATTAAATGGAGAATATCATATAAGAGAGCTTGCTAGAAAATTAAATACGAATCATATGATAATAGTAAGGAAAATAAAAGGATTATATAAAGAAAATATTGTAGACTATAAACGAGAAGGAAAAAACAAAAAGTATTTTTTAAAAAAAACAATAGAAGCCAAAAACTTTGCTTTTTCTGCCGAAAACTATAAGTTAAACAAATTATTAAAGAAATATCCAAATTTAAGAAGGATAATAGAGAAAATTCAAAACAATAAAGATATAAAACTTGCTATCTTATTTGGTTCATATGCAAAAGGGATTGCTAAATTAAATAGTGATATTGATGTTTATATTGAAACAGATAGCAAAAAAATAAAAGAAGAAATTAGTTTAATAGATTCAAAATTAAGTGTTAAAATAGGAAGATATGATAAATCAAATTTATTAATAAAAGAAATAGAAAGAAACCATGTAATAATAAAGGGCATTGAAATATATTATGAAAGAAACAAATTTTTTGAAGAAACTTCGTAAGCAAAGAAAATTAGAATTAGTTGAATCAAGTGAAGAATTGAAACAATCATATATTATAAAATCTGAAAGTAATCTTGCTTCTGCAAAAATTCTTCTGAATAATGATAAATTTGAAGAATCTGTTGGACTTGCTTATTATAGTATGTATCATCTATTAACTGCTTTGTTATTTAAAATTGGAATTAAATCTGAAAACCATTCCGCTTCTATAATATTACTAAAAAATCTATTTAATTATGATAATAAAGAAATCTTTGATGCGAAAAAAGAAAGGATAGATAAGCAATATTATGTTGATTTTGTGGTAACCAAAGAGGAAGTTAAAGATACTATAAGTAAAGCTGAAATTTTTAATAGTAAATTAATTGATTTTATTTCAAAAATAAATAACGAAGATATTAAAATTTATAGAAAAGGTTTTATGGATATGATCAAATAAATGAATTAACTTTTTCACTAATATATTCAATCTCTTCTTTGGTTAACTCAGGAAATAAAGGTAAAGATAATATTTCATCACAAACTTTTTCTGTTACTGGAAAATCTCCTTTTTTATAACCAAGAGAAGAATAAGCTGGCTGTAAATGCAATGGGATTGGATAATAAATTTGAGAAGCTATTTTATTTTCTTTCAAATATTTTTGTAATCCATCTCTATTCTTTACTCTTATTGTATAAACATAATAAACATGCTTAGAATTTCCTCTTTCTATAGGTTTTATTATATCATCTTTCAATAATTCATTATATAACTTAACATTTTCTCTTCTTTTATTAATCCATTCATCTAATTTCTTTAACTTAACTTTTAATATTGCTGCCTGTAATGTATCCAATCTATGATTATAACCTTCAATTTCATGAATATATTTTCCTGTTCTTCCATGATCTTTTAATAATCTAGCTTTATTGGCTATCTCTTCATCATTTGTGACAACAGCTCCTGCATCACCGAAACTTCCAAGATTTTTAGCTGGAAAAAAACTAAATGTCCCAACTAAAGAATAAGGCAATCTTTTACCATTATATTCAGCTCCGTGAGCCTGTGCGCAATCTTCTATTATTTTTAAATTAAAAATTTCAGCTATCTCTTTTATTTTATCCATTTCACTTGATTGTCCATATAGTTGAACAGGCAAAATGGCTTTTGTTTTTGATGTTATTGTCTTTTCAATTTGATTAATATCCATTGTATAAGTTTCTTCATCAATATCAACAAATTTAAACCTAGATCCTAATTTTGTTATCGCTTCTGTTGTTGCAATAAAAGTATTAGGAACTGTGATAACTTCATCTCCTGCCTTAATTCCTGCTGCTTGCAATGCAATTTCTACCGCACTTGTTCCTGAACTAACACCAATACAATATTTAGCATTGCAAAACTTAGCAAAATCATTTTCAAATTCAGTTACTGCTTTTCCGTTAATAAAAGAACTATTTTCAATTGTATTAAATATAGCTTCATCTATCTCTTTCTTAATAGAATAATATTGCCTTTTCAAATCAACTTGTGGTATCTCTTTTTCAATCATTACTATCACCTTAAAGAATTAAAAATAAAGAATAGAAAAGTTATATAAATCTTTGTAATTTACCATTATTATGAACAAAATAGCTATTACTGCAAAAATACATGAAAATGTTACCTTAGGAGATAATTGTGTTATAGAAGATTATGTTATTATTGGAGCATCTCCTCGTGGAAAAAAAGAAGGAGAATTAAAAACAATTTTAGGAAATAATTGCCATATTAGAAGTCATACTGTAATTTATTCTGGAAATAGGATTGGAGATAATTTTCAAACAGGAAATAAAGTAAATATAAGAGAAGAAAATGAAATTGGAGATAATGTTGCCATAGGAACTTTAAGTGTAGTTGAGCATCATGTTAAGATTGAAGATAATGTAAGAATACACACTCAAGCTTTTGTTCCTGAATATTGCGAATTAAAGAAAGGAAGCTGGATTGGTCCAAATGTTGTTTTAACAAATGCATCATTTCCACTATCAGAATTAGCAAAAAATAAACTTGCTGGATCAGTTATTGGAGAGAATGCAAAGATAGGAGCAAATTCTACTTTACTTCCTGGATTAAATATAGGAAAAAATGCTTTAGTTGGGGCTGGAAGTGTGGTAACAAAAGATGTTTCTGAAAATTCAGTTGTTGTTGGAAATCCAGCAAAGATAATTAAAAAAGTTGATGATTTGCAATATAAAACGGGCGAGAAAGCTTATAAATAGCTTTATTAAATTTATCTTTCTTTTAGTTTTATGGAGAAATTTTTTAAAAAGTTAATAATTGTATTTATTGTTTTAATTTTAATAAAGATAGCTATTGCTTTTTTTGTTTTATCTCCGAGCACGTTTGCTGATGATTACCATTATATGAAGATGGCTAGAAGTTTTTTTTATGAAGGAAAATTTACTGTTGATGGAAGAGCAAGTTATCTTTATCCTCCTTTATATCCGATAATAATTTCAATATCTTATATTTTCAAGAATATGGAGGTAATTTATTTTATATTTAAAATTATTAATGCGATATTATCTAGTTTTATAATATTTCCAGCCTGGCTGATTGCTAAAGAATTTTTCGATAATAAAAAATCTTTCTTGATAGCGAGTTTAGTTGGGATAATACCTCCATTTTTTGTTTTTTCTTCTTATGTGTTAAGTGAAAATTTATTTTTTCCTTTATTTTTATTTACAATTTATTTTATTTATAGATCTTTTAATGATAATGGAATAAAATGGGATGTTTTAGCTGGAATATTTTTAGGATTAAGTTACTTAACGAGAATATTAGCTTTGTCTTTAATTCCAACAATAGTCATTATATTATTAATTAAACTGTTTAGAGATAAGGATTATAGTCAAATAAAAAAGAAAATAATTTTATTCTTAATTGCATTTATTGTTGTTTTGCCTTGGTTGATAAGAAATTTAAGCATATTTGGATTTTCTATAAGCGGTTTATTTGGATATGGAGAAAATATAGCATCTGTACAAAACAATTTTACACCGTTACAATTCTTTTATTGGATTATTATTGATGTAGGATATATATTATTGGCAAGCGGCATATTATTTTTTATAGGATTTTTAATAAATATTAAAAAACAACAAGATAAAAAAATAAATTTATTAAATGCAATAACAATATTATCTTCATTATTTTTAATTTTTATAGCAGCTACACATAGCAGCAGTTTCCCTTTAACTAAAGATAATATATTTAATGGAAGAGTTTTAGGAAGATATTTAGAAGGAGTTTTGCCTTTAATTATTATTTTAGGCGCAGTAAGTATTGAGAAAAATATTTTAGACAAAATAAATAAAAAAATCTTGATATTCTTAATAAGTATTTTAGCTGTGATAACAACAACAATAACATTCAGAAGTTTATTGCCAATAAATAGCTCATCTTTAAGCTATATCGGAGTTTTTACAATAGTCTTGGGATTAGTTACAAAGTATAATATTTTAATCTTGGGCATAATCATGTTTTTTATTCCCTTTTTGATTATGAAAATTTATAATTATAAATTAGAAAGAATATTAAAAATTTATATGATATTCTTCTTTTTGATAACTTTATTCGGAAGTTTTATAGCAATCTATAATTCTTATGAAAATTGGTATAAACAAGATCAAACTTGGATGGGAAAATGGATGGATAAGAATGTTAAGCAAAGTTCTTTAATTATGTTTGATAGAAGAAATGAAGATGAAGATTTTAGAAGAGGAACAGATGTTTTTGGAAAAAAAGACAGATCTGTTTTAATAATGGGATATTGGATGAATAAAAATACTATTTCTGAATATTTAAATGAAACAAAATTAAAACCTGATTATATAATTTCTACTTATGAATTAGATTATGGGGTATTATTGAAAAGCAAAACTAGAGAAGAAACTATATATGTTTATGATAGTAGATAATAGAGACTATAGGTAATAAAAAAGAAAGTTATATAAGTTTTTCGCAATGATTTAACTAAAATGTACATTTTAGGAATAACTGGGCCAATATCGTGGAACAATGCAGCAGCTATAGTAAAAGATGGAAGATTGATTGCAACTGCTGAAGAAGAAAGATTTAATGGAATTAAATATTCTCCAAGAATGTTTCCTAAAAATGCTATAAAATTTTGTTTAAAAGAGGCTAATATCACATTTGATGATATAGATTATATTGCGGTTGGTTTTGGAACACCAAACAAGTTTTTATATGTAAGTTATGCAAGCTATTTATTAAAATTTAGATTTAAACCGTTTATTAAAGAAAATAATTACGTTTCTGATCCTTTTGCAGGCATTGATGCTTATTTCACTTATCTTAAAGAGATGAGAAAATTAAATGATATGATGAAAGGCAAGAAAAAAGAAATTAAATTTATTCCTCACCATAGAGCACATGCAGCTAGCACATTTTTCGTTTCTGGAATGAGTAAAGCAAATATAATAACATTAGATGGAAGAGGGGAGAACGAATCCACATTTTTGGGCGTTGGAGAAAATGGAAGGATAAATCAAATTGAAACGTATGATGTGCATAATTCTTTAGGAAATTTATATTCTTCATTTACACATTTACTTGGTTTTGGGAGTCATAAAGACGAAGGAAAAATTATGGGATTGGCTACATATGGAAAACCTGTATTTGATTTAGATGATGTTGTAAAAATAACAAGAGGAGGATATAGATTTGATAAAAATTGGTTTAGTACTGTAGCAAATATAGTTGGAAGACCAAGAAAACCTGAAGAAGAGATTACACAACATCATAAAAATTTGGCTGCTTCTGTACAATTTAAATTAGAGCAAATTGGAAAAAGATTGGCAGAAGTTATGTACGATAGAACAGGTATTCCTAATTTTTGTTTGGCTGGGGGTGTTGCATTAAATTGTGACATGAATGCTAAAATACTTGGGATGCCTTTTACTAAAGATATATTTATTCAACCAGCGTCACATGATGCAGGAACTGCATTAGGAGCTGCTTATGAGCTTTATAGTCAACTTGGATACAAAACAAATTTTGTTATGGAGCATGCTTATTATGGGCCGGAATTTAGCGATGAAGAGATTGAAAAAGTGTTAAAAGAATCTAAAGCAGTTTATAGTTATCAAAAAGATATTGAAGGAGCGGTTGCTGAAAAACTAGCTAAAGGATTTATTGTTGGATGGTGCCAAGGAAAATTAGAGCTCGGACCAAGAGCTTTGGGAAATAGAAGCATATTAGCAAATCCAAGTGTTGCTTCGATGAAGGATAAAGTGAATAAAGAAGTGAAACATAGAGAAAATTGGAGACCATTTGCACCAAGTGTTTTAGATCGAGCTTGCGATGAATATTTTGAAAATTATTATAATAGTCCATTTATGTTGTTAACTTTTGATACTAAAAAGAAAAAGCAGAAAGAATTAGCTGCTGCCATTCATATAGATGGAACAGCAAGAATACAGACTGTTGTTAAAAGAATTAATCCGAAATATTATAAAATGATAGAAGCTTTTGAAGATGAAACTGGAATACCAGCTGTATTAAACACATCATTTAACGATGCTGGAGATCCTATTGTTCTTGGACCGAAAGAAGCTATAAAAACATTTTATAGTACGGGATTAGATTATTTGGCTGTTGGGAACTTTTTATTAGAGAAAAAGAAAAGATAGTTTTTATCACTTTTAAGATAAACAATATATATATATCTTAGATTATTTTCTTTTTAATTATATAAAGAGGTGTAATGAATGAGAAAAAGTTTAATTCTAATATCTTTAGTGTTTAGTTTTATTTTGTTTTTGAGTTTTGTTAATGCGCAAACAGTAAATTATGGTGCTGCTAGGTTAAGATCTTATCCAATAACAGGAATTCAGGTTTATATTGATGGTGTTCCTTATAATCAAAATGGACCGAGTGGAACAGCAGTAGGACTTAATAATGGATGGTATATAAACAATATTCCTGCTGGAAGCCATACTTTCAGGTTTGCAAAACCAAATTATCTAGATGTAACCTATCCAGAGAATATTACAGCTGGAATGATAACTTATTTAGATGTTGCTTTAACAGCAATAAATGATACAATAGTAAATCCTTCTTATAGAAATGCTGGGATATTTGCTAGGTCTACTATATATACAGCTGTTTATGTGGATAATAAATTTAAAGGAAATACATATTATAATGGGCTTATCGTAACAAATCTAACTGTAGGATCACACAGTGTTAATTTTTCATCATCGGGATATAAAGATCTTATCTTATTTCCATATGTTCTTAATGGTAGGTTAGCTGATGCTGGAGCAGTTCCTATGAAACTAAATCAAACTTATGCTCTTCCCTTTAAGGGAGCTTTAGTATTTGATCCGTATCCAGCAGTACACCCCATAAATATCTATGTAGATGGAGCATATATTGGAGATGAACCATTTTATATAGTTGATAGTGGATGGCATACAATTAGATTTACAAAAGAAGGATATAATACAGTAGTTGTAGATAAGAAAGTCAATGAATTTATGATAACAGATGTTGGTGTGCTTATGATACCTTTAAATCAAACACAGCAGGTAACTTACACATGTTCAGACAGCGATAATGGATTGAACTATAATCAACAAGGAACAACAACAATAATTGGATCAAATGGGGCTGTTACACAAACAAAAACAGATTTTTGTTCTAACTCAAAAACATTGACTGAATATTATTGTTCATCAACAACTACAATTTCATTTAAATCATTTACATGCAAGGGAAGTTGTATTGATGGAGCATGTTCTGTAAATATAGCTTACTCCCCCCCAGAAAATATACAGTCAGGATGGGTTATTGGAATAACATTGACAGCGTTAGCAGGATTTTTAGTAATAACATCGTATGGAAAGCTAAAATAAACTTTTTATTCTATGTTTTATTACCAAGCTTAACATATCTAATCCGAGAAGGAATGCTTTCACTTTACTTCCTGTAACTGAAGATTGACCAACTCTTGGATGATAGGAAACAGGGACTTCGATGAATCTTATTTTATTGCTCATTACCAAAAGCATCATCTCAACTCCGAAATGAGAAGAGCCAACTGTAAAATCTTTTTCTATCTTATTTAAAGCATTTTTTTTTATTAATCTCATTGTGCAGCCTATATCTGTTAATCTTGTTGTGTTAAAGGAAAATTGCATTAACTTTGCTAAAAACCAATTGCCCCACTTTAAGAAAAATCCCATGTTAGCTCCTCTTTGTATCATTATGCTCCAAGTTCTAGAACCAAAAATAACATCAAAGTTGTCTGAATATGATAATAATTTAAGAATATCTTTTCCTGAGAATGTTCCATCTGGCTCAGATATAATTATTATCTCTCCTTTAACTTCCTTAAAACCTCTTTGAATAGCATGACCATAACCTTGTTTTGTTTCAAATACTTGGATTGCTTTTGTTTTATCTACTTCTTCTTTTGTTCCAGGAGCTGCATTGTTATTAACGACTATAATTTCATCTACATATTTTGATGCAAAAAAATCTTGGATTGAATAATATATAGAATCTTTTTCATTATATGTAGGAAAGATTACAGACACTTTTTGTTTTTGCCACATCTTTATCACTATTTCTTTGCTATAATTAACATTTGCTTGCCAAATGGCTTAATTGGAGAATGCAGATAAGCTTTTATTAGTAACGAATTTTTAGGAAGCTTGGATTTAAGAGATATTGGAAGGAATTTTGGCATTAATCTTAAGATTATGAAGTTTTTTGACAATAATAAATCATTTAAACTTATATCAGTAAAGGTTGTTTGATGAGTGTAATCATCGAAATATTCTTTGTAAGCAAACTTAAAATTTGGTTGAATTAAGATTAATTTACCATCTTTCTTTAATATTCTGTAAATTTCATTTAATGTTTTATCTATATCTTCTTTATTCAGATGTTCAAGTAAATTACTTGCAAACACAATATCAAAATAATCTTTATCTAATTTTATTTTAGTACAGGAAGAAATGTGAGTTATTATTCCAGGCTTAGCAAAATTCTTTATTTCCTGATAAATGTCAAGAGCATGTTTTTCAGATCCTTCAATATTATTTATAAATTCACAATAACCTGCTCCAAGCTCGAGAATTTTAGAGGTTTTAGGAATAAATTTCTGTAAATATTTAGCTAATTCTTTCCATACGATTTCCCTATTTTTATCATAGGGCAATCTATACTTAAAATAGTTGTCAATGTTCATTTTCTTAGTTTCTATTTTCTAATATATTAAAGAATATTTTTCTAGCAGGATATTCAAATGGAAGACCTGTAAAATGATGTTTCAATCTAAATTTTGCTATTGGGCGATAAGCTGATGACAATGTACGAAACACTTTCCAGAATATTTCATCTGATGTAAAGTTCCAATTCACTTTTTTATCTACAAACCATGCTGTTATGTAAATTAAGTCTAATAATCTTTGTCTTTCTTTACTTAACCATGGAAGTCTTTTTGCGAAATCACTTGGATCAAACTTTGCCCATCCTTCTAGCGAAGTTGGAGGCTTAAATCCATATTGAATAGCTATGTCAAATAATCTTGTTCCAGGATAAGGAGTGAATTGAGTTGCGCTGCTAATCTGAGCATTTGGATTATCTTGCAATAATCTTAAAATTAGATCAGTTGTTGCTTTTAAATCAGCTTTAGTTTCTGTAGGAACTCCACAGAAAAAATTGTAAGATGGATGAAGTTTTGGATGTTTAGCAAGTTTTTCATTTACTCTTATTGTTTGCTCTAATTTTATGTCTTTCCAGATGAAATCTAAAATTCTTTGTGATCCTGATTCAGCTCCAATATGTAAATATGTTAGATTAATTTCTTCCATTAAAGATAACATTGCATCATCCATTCTGTCTAGTTCATCTATTCTTGTTCCCCTGAAACCGAAAGTAACTCCTTCAAATTTTTCTTCTTTTATTCTTCTAAAAATTTCCTTTGCCCTGTCCATTCTTACAAAGAAATCATTATCTCCAAAGTAGATATATTGAGGATGGTAAGTATTATAAATATATCTTAAATGAGCCATTGTTTTGTCTACACTTTCAGGACGCCATGTACTTTTTTCACCTGGAACATGGCAAAATGCACATCTATGAGGGCAGGAAGCGGAGGTAAATATTGTGAATGTTTTTTCTTTGAATCCTTGTCTTTCATAAGCTTCAATGTTTACTAAATTATATGGAATTGGAGGTAAAGCATCTAGATTAGATGGAGCTCTTACTGGATTTGAAACTATAGTTCCGTCTTTTTCTTTATAGAAAACACCTGGAATTCCCTTTAATGATTTACCTTTTTCTAATGCTTGAGCAACATCATAGATTGTTTCTTCTCCATCTCCTTTAATTACAATATCAACTAATGGATGTTCTAAAGTTTGTAAAGGCAATAATGTTGGATGAATACCGCCCCAAAGAACAGGCATTTCAGGATAGTTATCTTTCATGAACTTTGCAATTTCTAGAGCATAGTTTATTGGTTCACCTATCATTGCAGATAGAGCTACAAATAAAGTGTCTTTGTTAATTTCTTTTTTTAATGTATCTCTCCAGTTATCATCTAGTCTTTGATCGAGAATTAATATATCATAACCTTTATCATAGACAATTCTTGCTGTTTGCAGTAAAGCTAAAGGTAAATCTTGAATGATCTTTCCATAAATACCTAGATTAGGATAGATTAAAATGATCTTTTTCTTTTCTTTTGATTTTACTTTTTTTTCCATAAGAATCACCTGTAAGAATCGTGCCTCTTTATAATTGTTAATTTTGTGTTATTTATAAAGGTTTTGAAAAATTAGTAGGGTTTAAAAAACTTATTCACTCTTAATTAAGAATGGCTAAAGGATGGGGTTTAACAATAATAATCTTAATATTCTTAGCTATAGCTTCAATATTTTATACAGGATATAGCTTTAATTCTAATGATAGTGTTGTTTATGTTCCTTTGATAAATTACTATCAAGATAATAGCTTGTATGATAAAGATATATTGGTTGATAATTTAAGGATAATTTATGCACCGATAGAACTAACTTTTGGAGAGTTTTTTAAAGATATCAATGTAGAGTGGTTTTTTTTCTTAGGATTTTTAGTTTCAAGATTGTTATTGGTTTTTTCTATATTCTTATTAGCTTATTATTTATTTAAAGATAAATTAGTTGGAATCCTAAGTGTTATTTTATTAATAGGGATAAAGGGAACCTTGTTAACTTTAGGAAATATAAAATTAATCGATAGTACGATAAGTCCATGGTTTTTTTCTTTGCCGATAGCTTTATTTTCAATTTTTTTCTTTTTAAAGAAAAATTATATTATATCTTTCTTATTACTAATAATTATTAATTATCTTAATTTATTAGTTTCTTTATATGTAATTGCGATGTATTCATTTTATCTTTTAATAAGTTATATTCAGAAAAGTAAGATATTAGAGAAAAGAAAAATTAAAGAAGTTATATTATCTTATATTTTCTTTTTTGTTTTGAGTTTACCGATTATTATTGGAAGTTTAGGGATACAAAAATTAAGTGTTGATAAAGGATTATGGCTGGATTTTCTTAAATTGAGATTAAGTCATCATATATTTCCGAGTTTATGGCCGATTTATCAGTTTGTTTTATTCGGAATTTTATTATTCTTATTTGGAGTTTCTTTAAGATATAAACCAGAAGAAAGATTAAATAGAAAAGTAATATTATTTTTAGTTGCTATCGGAATAATGGGAATATTTGGGTTAATTTTTAGTGAAGTTTTTCCAGTTTCTGTTTTTATGACTGCAATATTGTTTAGAAGTTTTATATTTTTTAAGATATTTGTTTTAATCTATATCGCAAATTATTTGATTAATTTTTATAGAAAAGATTTTAAGAAATTTATAAATTTACAATCATTTATATTTTATTTTACAATCATGTTTTTGTTAATCATAATTTTAGTTCCTGCTTTTGTCGGAGTAGAAAAAGGATTTATTTATAATATTGAATATCCAGGAAATAAACAGTCAGATGAATTTCAAGATATAGCTTTTTGGGCTGAAAAGAACACGGATAAAGATTCCTTATTTATAACACCTCCATTATATACAGGATTTAATGCTTTTTCAAAGAGAAGCAATTTAATTGATTGGAAGACTGCTGGAAATTTCTTGTATAATCCTTCACTAGTTAAAACAGCTATTGAAAGAATAGAAGATGTTTGTAAGACTAAGGATTTTAAAGTTGATGCGATAATATTTATTGAAAAATGCGATGAAGGATACAATAAATTAAATGAAGAAGATTTTTTAGTTTTAAAGAAGAAATATGGCATAAATTACATTGTCGTTGAAAAAGAAATGAACTTTATATTATTATATGAAAACAGGAAATTTAAATTGTATGCTTTATGATTCTAGGTTTTTTACTTTTTTTAATTTTAATAAGGTGTTAATTACTTCCAAATCATCTTTCGATAAGGCTTTTGTTATCAACATTAAAACCAGGTATATTATTCCAGATAAGATAAATGATAGTAATAAAGTTTTAATTCCAGTAATTTTTAATAAAAATGATATCGGAAAAATGGCTATTAAACTTGCGATTACTGATTTAAAGTAATTTAATCTAAAAATATTTATTTTATTTATACTATAAACTTTTATCCAATTTATTATTCCGAATAATGAAGTTGTTAATGCTGTTGCTATAGCTGCTCCTAAAATTCCATATTTTGGAATTAAGATTAAATTAAGTATTATGTTTATAATGGTGACAATTATTGTGTTTAGTAGAATAAATTTAGTTTTCTTAAGAGAATCTAGCATATATCTAGATGCAAATAATATTGAATTAATGAAATAACCGATAGACAAAATTATTAATGAAATAAATCCGATTGAATATTCTGCACCGAATAATATCCTTAATAATGAAGTCGAATTAATAATGAAGAATAAGGTTATAGGGAGATTAATGAAGAAAATCCATTTTGTAGTTGTTTGATATACTGTTTTTATTTCATCAGGATTGTTTTTTGCTATTAATTCAGTTATTATTGGGACAAATAGGTTTAAGATGGCCGTTGGCGCTATTAAAAGTAATTGTGCAGTTGGTATTGCAGTGTTATAGATTCCTACATCGGAAACTGTTTTGTAAAAACCTAAGAATAATATATCTGTCCAAACTATAAATCTGGCTAATGCTGTACTGAACATTAATGGCCACGAATATGAGATTAATTCTTTGTTTTCGTAAATTGAAGCAATTTTGCTAGTAAAAACTGGAAAGACTTTTTTTTCTAAAAAATAAATAGAGATTGCTAAACTAATAAAAACAGCTGAAACATAGGCAATACTAATTCCAATAAGATGATAACCAAGATAGATAAAAATTAAGGTTAATATAAGATTTATTACGGGCTCAATAATGTTTAATGAGATTACATAATAATTTATTTTTTTGAAAGCTCTTAAAGTTTCTGTAATTATCTTTCTTACAGATTGAAATATTAAGACCAAGGAAAATATTTTAAGGATAATTGATAAATTTTGATTATGGAATAAATTATTTGAGATAAAATTAGAGGAAAAGAAAAGAATTATGCTAAAAATTATGCTTAAAACAAAACTAATCTTAAAAGCTGAAAAAAAAGTTCCTTTTAATCTTGGAAGATCATTTTTACTTTTATAATAAGAAATATATCTAGTAATTCCAAAATCTAAGCCAATTGAAGTAAATATTGAAAGTATTCCAACAACAGCAAAAGCTAGAGAGATTAATCCATAACTCTCGCTTCCCAATCTTGAGACAATTAATCTATATGAATAACTAAATAATTTAGATATTAGAATTCCAATTAAGGTAATTAAAGCTCCGCTTGCTATAATATTGAGATGTTTTTTATTCATCTTAGCAATAAAATTGTTCCTTTTTAAATAACTTTTCTTTATTATTTAATTTTGTATTATGCAAAAATATAAAAACTAGTTATCTAACTTATTTAAATAGAATGAAAGAAGAAATCAAGAACTGGTGGGATAAAGCAGAGGATGATTTAGAAAAAGCTATAATTCTTTATAAAAATAGAAAATATGATGGAACAGCTTTCTATTGTCAACAATCTATAGAGAAAGGACTGAAAGCATTATATATAAGAAAACCAATAAACTTAAAAAGATTCATGATTTAGTAGAACTCGGAAAGGATGTTGAATTACCAAACAATCTTATTGAATATTGTAAAGAATTAACTTTATCTTATATTTACGCTAGATATCCTGATATTAAGGAAGAAAAGAACATTAGAGATATATCTCGGAAATTTTTGGAATATTCGGAGGAAATATTAGAATGGATAAGAAAAAAACTATAAAATTAAAATTAAAATTTTTTAAAAAATCTGTAAATGAGGATTTCCCTATAACAAATATGTATTTATTTGGTTCCCAAGTTTCAGGTAGAACACATAAATGGAGCGATATAGATTTGATAATAGTAAGCCCCAAATTTAAAAAATTAGATTTTTTTAAAAGAGGAGCTAAAATGTATGATTATTGGGATTTAAATTATCCAGTAGATTTTCTTTGCTATACTCCGGGAGAGTTCAAGAAATTAAAGAAACAGGTTTCTATAGTTTCAGAAGCCGTAAAAGAAGGCATCAAAATATGAAAAATAAGATTTATTTAGATTATTTAAAAAACTTTAGTTTAAAGATTAATTAACTATTGTTAACTATATATTATATCACAATAATGCTTAAAAAACACCAAAATTTAAATATTCTTACTATTTAACGATAAAAGAGGGAAGTTCTATGAAAGTCCAACTCATCAACCCAAGCTACCAGGAAGTATATAAGAAAGTTCCAACAGTTGCAGGAATTAATCAACCAATGGGATTAGCTTATCTTGCTGCTTATATGAGAGAGAATGGGCATAAAGTGAGTATTCTAGATGCTGTTGCTTTACAAATTCCGATGAGTGAATTGCATAAACATATTCCAAAAGATGTTGATGTAGTTGGAGTTGGGGCTGTTACACCTACAGTAAAAAAAGCATGTGATGTTCTACAGATAGCTAGAAATGTTAGTCCTAATGTTAAGACTTTCTTAGGTGGAGATCATATGACTGCACTGCCTTTTGAGACAATGAAAGAATTTCCAATTGTTGATTATGGAGTTATAAGTGAGGGGGAGATAACAACAGTTGAGCTATTAGATAAATTAGAAAAAAGAGGAAAAAAAGATTTATCTAAAGTTAATGGAATGATTTACAGAGACAATGGACAGATAAGAATGACTGCTCCAAGACCATTAATTGAAAATTTAGATATTTTGCCAATGCCAGCTTATGATTTATTGCCTATGGAATTATATAGACCACCTGCGCACCATAGTTCATTCCAGGTTAAAGGTGTTAAATTACAACCATTCACAATATTTTTTTCTTTAAGAGGATGTCCTTACAGATGTAATTTTTGTGCTTCTAAGGTTATGTGGACGAGAAAAGTAAGATATTGGAGTGTTGAGAGAACATTGGAAGAAATAGACTATTTGGTTGATAAATTTAATATTCATTGCTTGGAATTTAATGATGAAATTTTTGTTATTAATAAAAGCAGAATGAATCCAATTTTAGATGGATTAATAAAAAGAGATTATGATCTGCATTGGAACTGTTTGACTAGAGTTAATCATTGTGACAGAGAAAGCTTAGAAAAGATGAAAAAATCAGGATGTTATTTTGTTAGATTTGGAGTAGAGTCAGGAAGTCAAAAAATATTGGATGCAATGGAAAAAGATCAAACCCCTGCACAAATAAAAGCAGCTTTTAAGTTAATACATGAAGTTGGAATTCCAGCATCAGCATCTTTTATTTTAGGATATCCTGGAGAGACAACAGAAACATTTGAAGAAACAATAAAATTAGCTAAAGAGATTAATCCTCAGTTAGCTTATTTTTTCTTGGCAATCCCGATTGTTGGAACCGGATTGTATGATATTACTGTAAAAGAAAACTTAATTTCAGATCCAAATTGGGATAATTGGGTGCAGATAGCTGAAGATCCATTAATAAGATCTAGGGAATTAACAACAGACCAATTACAAGAGTTAAGAAAGAAAGCTTACAAAGAATTTTATATGAGACCAAGTTATTTATGGAAGATGTTTATTGGAATTAAATCATTTGAACAAGTAAAATATTATGCGAGAGGAGCTTTAGGCGCTTTAAATTTGATAACCGGAAAAAGCGGGGAAGCTACTGTTTAAGATTAATATGTCAACTGAACAAAGTAATGAAACAAACGAGAAACAACACTTCTATGGTGGAAGTGGACATCACATACAAGGTGGATTTAAAGCTAAATTAAAGAAGTTTATGAATAAGAAAGATCCTAAGTACTTATGGTATAGGGCTAAATGGAATTGGAGCCCGAGAGTTGCAAGATTTGGATTAATACCTAAATTCCCAACACATGTTGATATAGAACCGAGTGATGCATGCAATTTAAGATGTGTAATGTGCCCACAGAGTTTTGATAGAAGCGGAATTCAAGACGGATTTATTACAATGGATTTATTTCATAAAATTGTAGATGAATGTGCAAAAGAAGGATTATATTCTATGAAACTTAATTGGAGAGGAGAACCATTAATACATCCTAAATTTATTGAAATGGTGAAATATGCAAAAGATAAAGGCATAAAGGAATTACAAACAAATTCTAATGGAACTTTATTAAATGAAAATAAAATAAGAGGATTGATAGAAGCTGGATTAGATGGAATAATATTTTCTATGGATGGAGCAACTAAGGAAACTTATGAAAAAATAAGAGTGAGAGCAAAATATGACATTTTAATGAAAAATATTAAAGATTTTGTAAGAATAAGAAATGAAATGGGAAAGAAAAAACCATTTATCAGAATACAGATGGTTAGGATGAAAGATAATGTTCATGAAGTTGACCAATTTATCAAAATGTGGGAAGGAATAGTAGATCATGTTGCAACTAATGATTACAGCAATAGGGGGGAAGGAGAAGAAAATGATAGATCAATTGAATATGATCAAATTACCTTAGGAAGAAAAACTTGTCCACAGCCATTCCAAAGATTGATGGTAGCGTGGGATGGAAAGGTTATGATGTGCTGTGGAGATTGGTTTAGAAAAAATGTTGTGGGTGATGTTACTAAACAAACATTAAAAGAGATATGGAATGGAGCAATACTAAATCAATTAAGAGAGTTGCATAAACAAAGCAAGTTAGATGTTATGCCTGCTTGCAGAACTTGCAATCTGCATGAGGGTTATAGATATGCTAAACCTTCTGAGATAAAGGTTAATATATAGGAATTACTTATAATATAAGCGAAAAAGGTGACACTATGGAGACTATTAAGAAACCGAGAGTAAGTGTGATAGTGACAGCTCACAATTACGGAAGGTTTTTAGGTAAATGCCTGGAAAGTTTATTTAGACAGACATATAAGGATTTTGAGATTATTATAGTAGATGATGGAAGTACAGATGAGACTCAAGATGTTATTCAGAGTTATAAATCAAAATTTCCAAATAATTTGAAAGTAATAAGGGTAGATAATGTTGGATTAAGTGCAGCTTGTAATAAAGGAATTAGTATGTCTCAGGGGGATTTTATAATAAGATTAGATGCTGATGATTATTTTGATGATAATTTGCTATTGGTAGAAGAAAGATTTTTGTATGAAAATAAAGATGTTGATTTGGTTTATTCAGATTATTATACCATAGATGAAGATGGAAAGATATTGGAGCATAATAGATTGATGAAAGTTAATGAAGAAGTTGATTTACTGCAAAGAAGTCCTTTAGCTGCTGGAGCGATGTACAAGAGAACATGCTATGATGAAATTGGGGGATATAATGAAAATTTAAAGATTGGAGAAGACTATGATTTTTGGATGAAGTTTATTACTAAATTTAAAGTTAGAAATATTAATCTGCCTTTGTTTTATTATAGAAGACATGGCGCAAATATGACTAAGAATATGAAAGGGATTTTACACTCTAAAAGAATTGTAAAGGAAGAATTTGTTAAAAGACATTATGATGGAAAGTTAAAAAATTTGAAAATATTAGCTGTTATTCCTGCTAGGGGCGACATGATTAATGGGATTAAAATTCCAATCGCTAATTTAAATGGAAAACCTTTATTATCTTATACGATAGATGAAGCGAAAAAAACTGAATTGTTTAATAAAATTGTTGTTTCTACTGAAGATTATGACATTGCAAGTGCTGCTGAAAAAATAGGAGCTTATGTTATCAAAAGACCTGTTGATTTAGCAAAAAAAACAGTTCATGTTGATGATGTTGTAAGACATGTTGTTGATTATTTGAAGAAGAATGATGATTATGTTCCTGATTTAATTGCTGTTTTACATTTGATAAGCCCCTTTAAAACAAGTGAGCATATAAAAGAAGGAATTTTTACCCAGTTAATATTTAAAACAGATAGCATAGTCTCTGTTTGTGCAAACCTTAATTTTCATTGGAAACCAGGAAGATATGGAATCGAGCCATTATTTAATAAAAGATTATTGAGAGATGAAAAAGATACTATCCTAGAAGAAAATGGAGCATTTTATATTACAACTTTAGAAAATTTAAACAATAATGGAATTATTGGGAATAGTGTAGCTTATGTAGAGATGATGCCGAACGAAGCTGTAAGGATATATAATGAATATGATTTGTGGCTTGCTGAACAGATAATAAGAAACTATAAGGGTGGTTGAAATGGTGACAAGAATAAAGATAGGAAATAGATATGTAGGGGATGATGAGCCATGTTTTGTTGTAGCTGAAGCTGGAGTAAATCATGATTGTATGTTAGAAAGAGGTTATGAATTAATAAAAAAGGCAAAAGAAAATGGAGCTGATGCCATAAAATTCCAAACATATAAAGCTGAAAAAATAGCAATAAAAAATTCTCCCAAATATTGGACAGAAAGTGATGAAACACAGTATGATGAATACAAGAACTTCGATTATCTTAGCGAAGAAGATTTTATTAAAATGCAGAAATATGCTGAAGAATTAGGAATAATATTTTTTTCAACACCCTTTGACGAGGAAAGTGCCGATTTTTTGGAAAAGATTGGGGTGCCAATGTATAAAATTGCAAGTGCGGATATAACTCATTTAAATCTTTTAAGACATATAGCAAAAAAAGGATTACCAATGGCATTATCAACAGGAGCAGCTACAATTGGGGAGATAGAAGAAGCTGCAAGGGTGATTGAAGAAGAGGGAAATAATCAAATAATATTGTTGCATTGCATTTTGTCTTATCCGACACCAACTGAAGATATGAATTTGAATATGATTCCAACTTTAAAGAAAATATTTCCGGATTATTTAATTGGATTAAGTGATCATAGTTTAGGAACTTTGGTGCCAATCGGAGCTGTTAGTTTAGGAGCAAAGATGATAGAGAAACATTATACCATAGATAAAGCATTGAAGGGAAGTGCGGATCATTGGTTATCTGTAGATCCTAAAGAATTGAAAGAGATGGTCACAAATATAAAACAGATCGAAAGTGCATTAGGAAGTTCATTAGCAAGACGACCAATTAAAGTTGAAGAGCCGGCTCAAAGATTAGCAAGAAGAAGCATTGTAGCTAATAGAGATATTAAGGCTGGGGAGATATTTGACATTAAAAATATAACATCAAAAAGACCCGGTACAGGAATTAATCCGAGATTCTTTAGAGAGATTATAGGAAGAAAAGCAGTAAAGGATATGAAAGAGGATGATATATTAGATTGGGAACATGTGGGAGAATTGAAGAAATAGTTATGATAGAGTATGACAAGGATTATCGGAATAGTAAAAGACGAGAAAGAACTAGATAAGATTGATAGAAGATTAAAAGATTTAGGGGATGGAATAGTACTAAATCTTTCTAACAAAAAAATTAATTCTACGAATGTTAAAACGAAGAGTGATTATATCAATGAAACTAAATTAATTAATGAATTAAGTGATAAAATAAGAAATATGAGCATTAATTGGAAAATGATTAGTTTTTCTGAAGCAAAAAAATTGGCAAAGCATGATGGAATTCCATTATATGAATGTACAAGCTTACATTTTGAACTTGTTTTAAGAAGCTTGATTGTAAATGTAGAATTAATAAAGAAGGTTATTGAGAAAGAGAAACCAGATATGTTTTTGATAGTTGATGGAAAAGATCTTCTAAGCAAAACAATAATTACTAGTTTGAAGGAACTGAATGCTAAATATGAGATTATTAGCAATGGGAATGTTAATCTTATGAATATATTTAGAAAAAAAACAAAATTTATTGCTGGAAGATACATAAAACCAGTTGTTTTGGATAATTATGTAAAGTTAAAAAATTTTAATTATAAGAATAAAAACTATGGAGATAAGAGAGTGATGTTTTTTAGCTATTTAAATTTAGATCCGCAAATAATGCTTCCGATTATAGAAGAGATGAAAAAACAAGGCAAAAATTATTTAGTATTCGCTTTAGCTTTAGACGTTCAGGAGGCATTTGCGAAAAAGGGCATTAAATTTAATACATTTGCGGATTATGATTTAAATGAAATAAATAATATTCTTGATAAAAAGAAGAAAGAGCTTGATCAGATATGGGAAATTTTACAACAAGATAGGAGATTTATGTATGATAATATTAATTTATGGGAAATTTTAGAAGATGAATTGTATTATACCGTGTTTAAACATTTTTATGAAGTTGTTAGACTAATTGAAGGAATTAAAATTGTTATAAAAAAAGAGAAGATAGATGTTATTGTTATAGGCAGTGATGTTCATAGATTTGGAAAAACAGTATCTTTTGTCGGGAATAAATTAGAGATAAAATCTTTAGTTTTACAACATGGAGTTGCTGGAAGATTGGGATTTGTTCCTGTTACAAGCACAAAAATAGCTGTTTGGGGAGAAGCTACAAAGAAATTTTTATTACAAAATAATGTTAATGATAAGAAAATAGTTATAACTGGAGCCAGTAAGTTCGATATTATTAAAAATAAACAATATAATAAAGAAGAAGTATATAAACAATTTAATTTGGATAAAGATAAAAAGATAATATTATTTGGAACACAGACAGTTCCAGAGAAAGAAGATATGTTCAAGGCGGTTATTAATTCTTTGCAAGATGAGCAACTAATAATAAAATTACATCCAAAAGATGAGGTTGATTTCTATAATAGCAGATTAAAGGATATTAAAAACAAAGTTGTTGTTGTTAAAGATTATGATATTTATAATTTTTTGAATATTGCAGATTTAACTATAAGCAGGGCTTCATCTACTGTTGTTATTGAATCTATGTTGTTTAATGTTCCTGTAATTACTTTAAATTTAGCCAACATAAAAGGAAGTAATGAAATGATTGATTACAATGATTATGGATGTGTAATTGATATAAAAGAAGAAAATGAATTGAAAAAGGCAATAAATGAGGTTTTTAACAATAAAAAGATTAAGGAAAAACTAGAAAAAAACATGGAGAAATTTATTAAGGATTATGCTTATAAAATTGATGGAAAAAGCACCGAAAGAGTTATAAATCTTATTGATGAAATATCTATAAAATAGATTTATATATTTTTCTACACCTTTATTTTGTGATAAAAAGTGACAAAACCTAAAGTGATGGTGGCAGCGCAATATACTGGAAGTGCGAATTCTGTTATCCCTGTTGCAAGAAGATTGCAAAAAGATGATAAAGTGGATTTGACATTAATAGCTAACGGACCTGCTGTTAGTTTATTTACACAAGCTGGCTTACCCCATAGAAAACTAGATGATTACTTGAGTGGTGATATAGCTATGGAAGAAGAAAAACCAAACTTTTTAGTTACTGGAAGCAGTGGTGGATGGTGTGTTGAAAAAGAAGGAATATTAGCTGCTAGAAGGATAGGAGTTAGAAGTTTATCTGTTATAGATTTACCTGTAAATTATATTGTAAGAGTTAGAAATGATAAAACTGGAGATAACTTAGGATGCATGCCTGATATTCATACAGCATTAGATGCAGAAAGTTTGGAGAAAATGGTTAAAGAAAGTTTACCTAGAGAAAGATTAAAGATTACAGGAAACCCTTACTTTGATGATATAGGAGAATTAAATGCTAAATTTACAATTAATAAAAGAAAAGAGATAAGAGAATATTTTGGAGTGCACCCAGAAGGAAGTTTGATAACATTTATTTCACAGCCAATTAAAGGAGATCTTAAAGCTAATAAAACGACTGATTGGGGTTATAATGAAGAAACAATTTTTAAAATATTGTCTAAGGGATTGAATGACATGGGATATCATGGAACTTTTGTGATTAAATTTCATCCCAGAGAGACATTTGAAGATATTGCAGAAAGAACATTATTGTTAAAAGATATGAATTTTGTTATTAGTGGAAAGGAAGATGCAACAAAAAGAGAGTATAATAATAATTATAATACGAGAGAGACAATGAAAGCTTCTAATTTGGTAGTTGGGATGATGTCAACTTCATTAATGGAAGCTTGTTTATTAGATACCGATGTTTTAAGTTTACAAGTTGGATTAAAAACAGAAGATCCATTAATTACTAATAAAAATGGTTATTCTCTTGGCGTTTATGAGACAAGAGAGTTAGTTCCTAATTTAATGAAAATATTATATAATGGAGAATTTAGAGAAGAATTAAAAGAAAGAAGGAAAAGCTTTGTTGAAGGTAATGATGGGAAAGCTACTGAAAGGGTTGTTAGGTTAATTTATGAAGAATTAAAGATTTAGATTATAAATTATAAAATCCTACTGGCTTTGGTCTTGGATATTCTAATTCTAATATAAGCTCTATATCTTTTGAATACCGTTTTGATATTTCGTCAGCAAGATTTTTTAATTTATTTATATTATTTCTTCCATAAACTTCCATTTTCCATTTATTAGGATCATTAAAATATAAATAACCTATCCAGTCATGACCAAACCAAAACCTTTTTTGGGCTGCAATTCCCATCGATATAAATTTTAGAAAATGCTGAGAATCTAAAGAAGAAACTATATTACCATTATCCCATGTTACTTCTAACCCCTTACTTTTTATAATTGTTGCCAGTTGGTAAGGAAGATGATATTGTAAACTATTTCTAAATTGCTGTATTGTATCAATGAAGGTTACTTTATTTGCTTGCTCTGGCTCTGGAGGTGCAACTATCTGTTTTGACGCTTCTTTTGATTTTGGCAAATCATTTAACGCATCATCGATTGGCATTTTATTGATTATCTCTTCTAGGCTTTATTAAGTAAGCATCTCCATAGCATATGATATTCATTACAGCATTATTATTATCAAAATGAAAAACATATTCTAATTCAAATATATAATTTGCTCCAGCCCGAGCAGCTAATTCTTTTATACCTGCATCAACATTGCCTTTAACTGCTTGAATATCTCCACTATCTGCAGATGATACCATACAGATAAATTCTAAATCTAAATCATTTGTGAAATTTTTGGTTAATCTAAAATCACTTGCCCTTCCCTTTACTAATTTTACATCTTCTGGGTCTATCATTTTTATTTATATAATAAATCAAAATTAACAGATGTCATCTCCTTCATATTGTCCTTCATATATTGTTCTTTCAGTCATTAATCTTAGATGGACATTTACATTATGTGGTTTTGATATTTATTTTGCAAGCTCTGTTAATACCGGAATATTTTTTCTTCCGTGAACATCTAATACCCATCTGCAATTTTCTCTTGCTCCATAATAAGGATCATTTAGATATAGTCTCCCAATCCATTCTGCTTCTTTATTTAATCCAAAAATACCAGTTCTTCTTGTTTCATAGGAAAAAATATCGATGTGTTTGGAACTTACCAAATCATCTTTTTTTGGAGCCCTCCATGGCCGTTGGTCATAACCTGCTTGAAATCCACTTGCAGAAATAGTTGTAGCTAAACTGGAATAAAGTGGATCATTTACTGTTACTTCATCTTCAAAAGTTATTTTTTTGTCTAATTGTTCCATTTTTATACCCCATTATTTAAAATACCAAAAACTTTATAAAACTAACTTTTCAAACCCTTAACTGTAAATTGTATTCCTTGAACATTTTTATTTATATTTAGCAATTCAGGCTTTTTATTTATTAAATTTAGAACATCCTTTAATGGAATTACTTTTCCAGGAGTGTAAAGTTCTTTAAAGATTGCTTGAATTAATTGTAAATCTTCTGGATTATCTATTGTTAATCTGTAATTTGGAAAATAAAATTCATCTGAAACTTTTAATTGTTTTCCCTTGAAATAATCTTCATTTCTTAAATAATATGTCATATATTCTGTATTTTCAGGATCTAGAGCTGCTTCATGAGCTTTAATTAAATTATGTAGAGTGATAACTTCTGAAACACAACCAATTGGAAGTCCATCCTGCAATGAATAATCTAGATTATTTTTTATATGGAATCTTATTGTTTCATCAAGCCATTCAGGATCTGTGAAAATATTATCTCCTGTAACTCTTACAATTATATCTGCTTTTTCAGGCAATGCTGCTTTAATGAAACGATCCATAACATCATCTTCTGAACCTGCAAAATATTTTATATCTTTTTTCTTTGCGATATCTATTAAAACAGCGTCATCTGGATGAGTTGATGTACATAAAATTAAATCAGATGGGACTTTACAAAGTTTCATTCTATCAATTAAATGTTCGATAACAGTTTGATCTTCAACTACAGCTAGAGCTTTTCTTGGCAATCTAGATGATTTCATTCTAACAGCCAATGTAATAATTGATTTAAGATTTAAATCTTCCATTGTAATTGGATCATTTTCATTTAAGTCTTTATTTATTGATTTACCTATAAATTTTTCTATATCAATTGGAGAAGGTCCTGGATTAACTCGAGCTCTTTTGAAAGTTATCATATCTTTTGTTAAAATTGTATCTTTTTTTATTTGAACTTTTGCAACTAAATTCTTTTTCATCATGGTATTATATCCAACTTCACCTTCTGATTGAATAAATTGTCCATGACCGATTGCTTTTTCTGTTTCTCTAATTAAGAACATCATTTCTTTGAATTCATTTGGATGTAAAGCAGAAAAGTAATCATATTCTTTTAATTTTCTGTCTAGAGTGATATGTTTTTCAATTAAAACAGCTCCTTGAACTACAGATAATAATGGAAGAACCATTGCCATCTTTGTCTCTGCATCAATATGATCTAGAAAACCAGTTGGAAGATCATATTCTTTTTCTGCTGTCGGTATTAATTTTAGATTACTATCTTCTAATCTTGTTGGGAAGGCTTGAAAACCATGCATTAAGACGATTTGATCATTTCCAGTTGATTGAAGAATTTTAATTGCTCTTTTTATTTCAAAAGGTTTTGCTCCTCCAATACCGAGAAACATAGGTTTATTCTTTTTTGCAACTTTGGTTAACATTTCTGGATTATTAATATCAGTAGAGTGGATTTTGAAAGCATCTACATAAGGATCAAAAAAATCAACACTTGATTCATCAAATGGATTTCCTATAATAATTGTGTTTAATGTTTTAGTATAATCTAGGATTTCTTTCCAATCTGAATCTTTAAGTTCAATAATTGCTAAGTCTTTATGCTGTGGATTTTGAGGAACAGCAAGCTCATTTGCATAGAATTTTTGTAGGTTAATTGCGTCTGCATCTGAATCTATTGCAGCTTTAATTAGTTGTTTAAGTTTTTCTTTATTTCCTACATGGCTAGAGGCTGTTTCTGCTATAACAAAGACAGGATGGCCTTTGCCAATTATCTTGTCACCGATCTTTACATCTTTCATAAATATGGAATGGTGGAAAAAGTTATAAATGTTTTTAATTAATAACAAGTTTTTTAAACTGTGTTTTTTTAATATAAATATGCTTTGGCTAATACTATCTTTATTTGCAGCACTAAGTACAGCTACGAATAATTTAGTTCAGAAACTAGCGTTAAATAGATATAATGATTATATTGTTTCATGGGCAGTATGGTTTTTTTCTTTACCAATAATTATAATAACATTATTTATTGTAAAGATTCCGAATTTAGATTTATTATCAATTCTCTTGCTTTTTGTTACAGGAATTTTAGAGATGATAGCGATAATTTTATATGTAAAGGCAATTAAAATATCTGGATTAGCAATTACAGTTCCTTTTTTGAGTTTTACACCTGTTTTTTTAACAATAATATCATGGATTTTTTTGAATGAAATACCATCATTATTGGGAGCAATCGGGATTTTTTTGATATTTCTTGGATCTTATATAATAAAAACAGAAGGAAGATTTATTTCATTCCAACCAATTAGAAGCTTATTCAGAGATAAAGGATCAATGTATATGCTTATAGCTGCTTTTTTATATGCTGTTGTAACTCCACTGTATAAAATTTTAATAAATCAAACAAAAAACCCATTAGCTGTTTCTGGATTGGCTATAATTTCAATCTGTATTGTATCTACATTATATATAATGATAAGATTTAAAGAAAATCCAATAAGGACAGCTAGTAAAACTAATATATGGATATTGTTGATAATAGGAACATTAAGCGCTTTGATGAGCTTGGCTTCTTTCAAAGCGCAAAGTTTAACTTTAAATGCTTATATGATATCTGTAAAAAGATTAAGCATTGTTTTTAGCATAATCTATGGATATATTTTCTTTAAAGAAAGAGGAATAATAAAGAATGTTGTAGCTGCTTTAATTATGATTTTTGGAACAGTATTGATTGCAATCGGATAATTAGTTTTAAAAGCTTATTGTTCTTAATAATTTTATGAAAGAACCTAAGGTTTTGATAATAATTGTAAATTATAATACGGAAGATGATACGATTGAATTAATTGAGAGCATAAGAAGATTGGAATATAAAAATTATGAGATATTAATTGTAGATAATGCAAGTAAAAGCATAGAGAAGTTAAAGAAGATTAAAAATGTTAAGTTAATGAAAAATAAAGTAAATTCAGGAATTACAGGAGCTGTTAATCTAGTAATAAGAGAGAATAAAAACTATGATTATTACTTATTATTAAACAGCGATGCAGTTGTTGATAAATTTTTATTAAAGGAGTTAGTTAATGTTGCAATTAAAGATGAAAGAATCGGATTTGTTGGAAGCGCGATATTTAATTATTATTCAAAGGATTTAGATTCATTAGGTGGGAAATTAGATTTTATAACAGGGATTGCTAAACCCCTAAAAGATTATTATGCTCCAGCTGAACTAAAGAAGAATGAATATTTGGATGCTTGTGCTTTGTTAATAAGTAATAAAATAATAAAAGAGGTTGGGATGTATGATGAAAATTTCTTTATGTATTGTGAGACAGAAGATTTAATTTTTAAGGCATATGAAAAGGGATTTAAGGCTTATATTAATCCGAATGCGAAAGTTTATCATAAAGTTTATGGAAGTTCTGGCGGAAAGAAGAATAAATTTGTTGTTTATTATTTATATAGAAATAGGATAATATTATTAAAGAAACATTTAAAATTGTTTAGATTTTTATTATTTTTATTAATACATTTTATTGTGATAATTCAAGTTCAAGCTATATTATTTATTTTTAGAAGACAATTTGATTTAATAAAATCAGTTTATAAAGGAAGCTGGGATGGAGTGAAAGAAGCTTTCAGGAAGTATTGAAATGAAAATAGCTTATTTATGCTCATATTTTTTTCCTGCCGTGGATGGACCAGCACAAGTAATTTATGAACTAAGCCAGAGATTTATTAAAGAAGGACATGAAGTTCATGTTTATACTGTTGATAATGATAAGAAAGAAAGATTAAAAATTAAAGAAGAGATAATTGATGGAATTCATGTTCATAGATGTTATTCTTGGTTTAAAGTTGCTAATTTCTCTACTTTTTGGCCAAGCGTTTTATTTAAATTAAATAAAGAAGATTTTGATGTAATTCATACACATGTTGCAGGACATGCTCATCAATTTTTTGGAGCTTTAAACGCAAAATTTAGAGGAATAAAATTAATTCATACGACGCATTGTCCATGGACTACAGAGAATAGAAGTTTTTTTGCTAAAGTATTACTGGGAATTGTTTATAATACATTTATGAGATTAAGTTTTAGATGGACTGATAAGATAATTGCGATAACACCTTGGGAAATACAATTTATTGAAAAATACGGCGGAAAAGGAAAGATTGAAATTATACCAAATGGAATGGGCAAGGAGTTTTTTAAGAGAATTAAGAAAAATGATTTCAAAAAGAAACATGGAATTAAAGGTAAATTAATATTATTTTTTGGAAGATTGAATAAAACCAAAGGAGTAGATAAATTTGTTTTAATGGCTAATGATTTATTAAAAGAAAGAAAAGATCTAGATTTTGTTATTGTTGGACCTGATGAAGGAATGTTGGAAGATGTTAAGAGATTAGCTGACAAAAGAATAAAGATTTTGGGAGCAATAAGAGATAGAAAAGAGGTTATTAAGATGTATCAAGCAAGCGAAGTTTATGTTATGCCTAGCTTTAGAGAAGGATTGCCACTGACAATTTTTGAAAGCTTTGCTTGTGGATTGCCTGTAGTTGCTAGTCCTGTTAATGGAATTCCTTATGAAATGAAAGATAAGGAAAATGGATTTTTCTGCGATTATGGAGATATTAATTGTTTAAAGCTTAATGTGTTAAAGTTAGTTGATAATAAGAAGTTAAGGGGCAAGATAAGTAAGAATAATGTTATTAAAGCTAAACAATATGACTGGGATAAAATAGCGGAAAGAGTTATGGAGATTTATTTGAAATAGAAAAATTTATTAAGAAAAATTGATTATAACGAAAAGTTAAAAAGAATGAAAAAATGCCCAATATGTGAAAATGGAAATTTGATTAGAGTAAAAAATATTAAATTAGATTTAGGAGGATATGATTTTATACTTAAAGGAGAAAGATGCGATAACTGTAAAGAAGAATTTCTATATGAAGATGAAGCCCAGAAAGCATTAACATTAGAAAGAAGCAAATCAAATGCATTAATTACTCTTAATAAGATGGTTAAAAAGAATAAATTAAGTGAAAAAGAAATAGATGAATTTGCTTTAAAATTGGGCAGAAAAATATAGTTAGATGATAAGATTTATGGTAAGGTTTATTAAATTTTCCTATATCTCATTATCATGAAAATTCTTATAATTAAATTAGGAGCTATGGGAGATGTAGTAAGAACAACTGCAATACTTCCAGCATTAAAAGAAAAATATAGAGATTCAAAGATTTATTGGCTTACAAAAAAGAATGCTTATTACCTAATAAAAAATAATAAATTTGTTGATGATGCAGTTTATTACAGCAAGGTAAATTTAAAATACCTAGAAGGAATGCATTTTGATATTGTAATTAACTTAGATGAAGATTTTGAAGCTTGTGCATTGGCTACAAAGATTAAAACTGGAAAGATCATTGGAAACTATTTAGATAAAAATCTTAGAGTTATACCCTCTGAAAGCGCAAAAGAATGGTATGATATGAGTAAATTAGGCAAGAAACCCCAAAATGATATTCTCAAAAAGAAAAATAAGAAAACGTACCAACAAATTATTAGCGATATGGTTGGAGTGGATTATGATAAGACTTTTATGAATTTAAAATTAAATAGGGAACAAGGGAAATTTTTAAGTGATTTCAAGAGAAGATATAATATAAGAGAAGAGGATATTGTTATAGGAATTAATACAGGATCTGGTGGAGTTTGGCCATCAAAGAAATTAAGCATAGAAAAGACAGCAAAACTTGCTGAAATGTTATATAAAAATTATAAATATAAAATATTGCTGTTTGGCGGGCAGGATGAGATAGAAAGAAATGACAATATTATTTCTTTAAGCAAAGTTCCTATAATAAACACGGGATGTGGCAATGATCTTTTTGAATTTCCAGCATTAATAACAATTTGTAATGTTTTTGTAACCAGCGACAGCTTAGGATTACATTTAGCTGTAGCTCTGAACAGGAAAGTTGTCGTTTTAGTTGGTCCAACATCTGCTGCAGAACTAGATTTGTATGGACAAGGTATAAGATTAACGCCAAATTCTAATTGTTTATGTTGTTATAAATCAGACTGCCAAAGTATGAATAAGATGAATGTAGATAATATTGTTAATGCTGCGAATAGGTTAATAAAAAATAAATTATCAATTATTGTTACTTCTTTTAAAGAACCTAATTTGCCAAAGGCTATTGATTCTATACTGAAACAACAAATAGATTACGACTATGAAATTATTATAGCAAGTCCAGATGAAGAAGCTAAAACATTATTTAATAAGCTAAATAAAAAACAGAATATAAAATATTTTAAAGATCCTGGAATAGGAAAAAGCTATGCAATAAATTTATTATTTAAAGAATTAAAGGGAGATATTTTGATTTTTACAGATGGTGATGTTGTTTTGGGAGAAAATTCAATTAATGAAATTGCTAGATCTTTTTTTGACCTTAAAACAGGATGTGTTACAGGAAGAATTGTTTCATCTAATACAAAAGACGATATATTTGGATATTGGAGTCATTTATTGGCTGATGCTGGAGCCCATAAAATAAGAAAAAAATTATCCGAACAAGGGAAATTTTTAGAATGTTCTGGATATTTATTTGCCTTTAGAAATAATATCATCCATAAGATTCCATTAGATGTAGCTGAAGACAGCATAATCCCTTATTATTTTTGGAAAAGAGGATATAAAATTAAGTATGTAAAAGAGGCTAAAGTATTTGTTAAGAACCCTGATAATTTTGATGAATGGTTTAAACAAAGAAAAAGAACAGCAAAGGCTCATGAAACATTAACCAAATATGCTCCTGATTTTCCGAGAGTTAAATCTTTTTTTAATGAAGTATTTATTGGAACATTTTGGGCTTTATCTTATCCTAAAAATTTGAGAGAATTTTGGTGGACATTAAGATTATTTTTTGCCAGATTATATATGTGGATTAGTGTTTATTACGATACTAGATTGATAAGAAAACATTATAATGACGCCTGGGAGAGAGTAGAAAGTACGAAGTGATTAATATGAACCTAGAAAAAATAAAAGAAATTGTTAGAACAATTCCAAATAGAAAAATCTTAGTTGTTGGTGATGTTATGTTAGATCATTATATCATGGGGGAGATAGAAAGATTAAATCCTGAAAGACGGGCAACAAATTTAGTGAAAGTTAATGGATATTCTAATGTTTTGGGTGGTGCAGGGAATACAGCAAGCAATGTTGCAAGTTTAGGATCTACAGCTTATCTATATGGGATTGTTGGAAATGATGAATCTGGAAAAGTTGTTCATGATTTAGCTTCTTATAATGGAATTAAATCTAGAGTGATTTCATTAAGAAATAGAATAACTACAACAAAAAATAGGCTTATAGCTGATGATGAAGATTTAATTGCGAGATTCGATGAAGAAATGGATACAAGATTGAATAGAGATCAAACTAATTTTTTAATAAATCACTTTAGAGAATCTGATTTAGATGCTGATGTATATTTAATATCAGATTATGGTAAAGGGATTATTACTAAAACCTTGGTAAAATTTTTGAGAAGGGAAGCTAAAAGAAGAAACAAATTATTTATTATTGAACCCAAACCAGTAAATGCTGACATCTATTATGATATGGATTTTTTAATGTTAAATTCTAAAGAGGCAAGAGAGATAACTGGGCTAGATAAAAATAAGCATATAAATCATGTTGGTAGAGAGATTGTAGCTAGATATTGGACTGGAGGGGTTGTTATTACTTGCGGTAAAGAAGGAATGAAATTTTTTGGGCAAGAAGGGCTTTACTATCATTCTAAAGCAAAAAAAGTTCCAGTATATGATCTTTCTGGAGCAGGAGATACGGCACTAGTTACATTTTCTTTGGGATTAGCTTCTGAATTGGGAGTTAAGGATTCAATGTATGTTGCAAATCATGCGGCTGCAATAGTTATTGGTAAAGTTGGAACAGCAACATTAACTTTAGATGAATTGTTAGCAAGTTTGGACGAAAAGTAATATATTCTTAATTCTCTATATTTAAGATTAATAAAAACATATTTAAGTTAGAATATTAAAGAAATAAAAATGGAAGAAGAAGCAAAGATAGAAATTAAACCTACAGAGATTAAAATTGAAACTCAAGAACAGAAAAAAGGATTTTTTAGTGATAAATTAAATATTATTGCATTGGTTGTTATCAGCATGGGGATTATAATAAGACTTTATTATTTATTTGTTGCTTCCCATCAACCATTATGGTGGGATGAAGCTGAGATGATGTTGCAGGCAAAACATTATGCTTTTAATACACCAAATACAGGATGGTTTCCATATAGAGAGCCTTTATTACCATTATTTTGGGGATTATTATTTAAAATAGGAGCTTCTGAATTTTTTATTAGATTTATTGAAACATTATTCTCAATGGTGGCAATTATTTTTACATATCTTTTAGGAAAAGAAATTTTTGATAAGAAAATTGCGATTATTGCAACAGCATTTTTATCTGTTTTTTATTTACATTTATTTTACTCTTTAAGATTCATGTCAGAAGCACCAACATTAGCTTTTGTCACAGTTGCTGTTTATTGTTTTTGGAAGGGTTATGTTAAACAAATTAATCTTAAATATCTTTTATTTTCTGGGTTAGCAATTTTAATTGGGTTTTTGAGTTACTATGCTGTTGGATTTATCGGATTGGTAATGTTGATATATTTATTAATAACAGACAAATTTAAATTCTTGAAGAATAGAAAAGTGTGGATAGCAGCTATAATAATCTTGATATTATTATTACCTTATATTTTTTATTCTATGGCTACATTAGGAGCCCCGATACCTAGATTGGCAGCGGTACAAGCAAGCATTGCAAACCCTGAAACAAAAGCTGTTTATTCTGCTTGGAATGTTTATCTAAAAATGTTTCCAACTTATCTTCAAATAGTCTTGCTTATAATATTCTTATTAGGATTATTATATTTATTAATCAATCTTATATTGGGTTTTGATTTAATGATAAAAGAGAAAAATCTTGAATTAAAAAAAGATTTATTTTTGTTATTATGGATACTAATACCATTAATATTGTTAACATATGTTGCTATAAATACAAGCGGGCGAGGAGAGGATAGATATCTTATAATTGTCTTTCCTGCAGTATTTTTCATAGCTGCAAAAGCAATAATATTGATATCAGATTATATTAAAAAACATAATAAAAGTATTGCAATCAGTTTTGTTGTACTAATAATTTTAATAGTTGGTTTCCAACAATTAAGATATAGTGATGCATTAATAAAAAATAAAGTTAGCTCATACGAACCAATAAAAGTAGCCGGACTTTGGATAAAAGAAAATTCCAATAAGGGAGATGTAGTTATAAGCAATTCTATACCCCAAAATACCTATTATTCTGAAAGAGAAACAAGATATGCTTATGAAGAAAGCGAAATTAATAAGTATAATCCAAGATATTTTGTTGTTTCTATCTTTGAAAATTCAGGGCAAGTTTATTTTGAGTATCCTGAAAAGCACGAATTAAAGCCAGTACAAGCATATTTTGCAGACCAAGAACAAAAACAACCACTAGTTATAATATATGAATTTCCTAAATCTTGAACATTATTAGATAATTTTTTCCTTTTTTACTTAGGGGATTTTTTGATATCTTGAAGTTTCCATATTCAGCTAACTTTGCATCCAAGTCCGGAATCTTTTCATCTATTAAATTAATGTTTATATCTTTTATTATTTTTTTTATATCAAAATTATTTGAAAATATTAATAATATCATTCCGTATTTTCTTGTAACTCTTACCATCTCCTTTATTACATTTAATGGATCTTGGGTTTTATTTATTACATCTATGTTAAATGTTAAATCGAAAGTGTTGTCTTCAAAGTTCGTTTTTGTTAATGGTGATTTTGATATATTTAATTTACTGAAATTAATTGTTTCATTTTTATCATCTATTAATGTTATTTTATACTTTTCGTTTTTTTCCAGTAATAATGAATTATCAATAAAATTACAACCTAATTGCAATATGTTAAGCTCTTTTTTATTAATTAATTCTATTGTATCTCTAATAATCTTATCCTGTTGTTGAATACAAAAAGAATCTTTCTCTATTGTTGTTATTCCTTTAATTTCTTCCATGCCAGATTGTAAACCTCATCTACTGTTATATCTTTAAGACATTTATAATCTATATTTAAGACACATTTCATTGTGTCTCCAATTCTATAACAAGGCTGACAGGGCAGATTTTTAAATATTGCGGTGTGAATATTCCCTTGAGGTAAAGTCTTTTTAGGGACGGGCCCAACAAGAACTATTGTTGGAGTGTTAACAGCTCCAGCTACATGCATTAGGGCAGTGTCATTTGAAATAAATAAGTTACACATCTTGATTAAAGATGCAGAATGTTTTACTGAAGGAGTATTAACCAATATAGGTTTATTATTTGTGTTTTCATATATCCATTTTTTTAACTCAGATTCATCATTTCCACCAAATAATAAACATATAATATTTTTATTTGATAGTTTGTCTATTAATGATGCGAACCTTTCCTTTGGCCATCTTTTGTTTATCATTCCAGATAAAACAGAAGAGCCAGCATGAATACCAACTAATTTTTTTTCTTTTAGTTTATTATTTTTTATAAAATTTGATGCAAAAATTTCATGTTCTTTATCTAATTTTAGAAAAACTGATTTATCTTCACCTAGAGCATTTATATTTAATAGTTTTAATAGGTTGAGGTTTTCTTCTATTTCATGCATGTTTTTATTTAACGGTAATTTTTTTGAATAAAATAAACTTCCTGAGAATAATTTATTATGATCGTATGAATGGGTTATTTTAATCTTTGCTCCAATTAAAAATCCAATAATGGAATATTGAAATCTATTGGCAGGATAAGCTAGGATTGATATATCATAATTTTGAAATCTTTGTTTTAGGACAAAAAATAAGGATTTAATATGACCTTTTTTCATAAATGGATAGAAGATTATTTTATCAATGTATGGATTTCCTTCCAATACCTCTTGTGAACCTTTATACATAACCAAAGCTGTAATCTCTGAATTTGGAAAATTTTTCCTTAGTGCTTTTAATGTTGGTGTAAATAGTAAGGTGTTTCCTATTCCAGGTAGCAATATTGTTAATATTTTCATTTTTTTAAAATTAAATCATGAATTTTATTGTATGATTTAACTATTACTTCAAGATTTGAGTAAATTAATCTTAACCTTATTATTGATAAAAACATTTCTATACTTGTTTTTGTGACATTTAAATGAGAGTCTTTTGCATCACTCCAATATGTTGGGATTTCAGTCACTTTATAACCTTTTTTATTTAATCTATATAAAACATCAATATCAAAAGCCCATTTTGTTTTGCCAATATCATTAATAATAGATTTGATCGCATTTTTTTTGAATAATTTGCAGCCACATTGAGTATCATTTACATTTAAGTTGAATAATATTCTTACTAAAATGTTAAAAGACCTTGAAGCGATTCTACGAGGCAATCTTTGCTGTATTGGAATTGTGGCTCCTTTAATCCATCTTGAAGCTAATATCCCATCATAGCCATTTATTTTTAAAACAAGATCATGAAATGCTTCTGGTGGTGTTGACATATCAGCATCAACAAAACCAATTAATTCATTATTAGCTGCTTTAAAACCTTCAATAACCGCAGGGCCCTTGCCTATTGGATTAGTAAAATTAAGATATTTAATTATTTTAGGATATTTTTTTTGATAATTTAAAATAACATTTAATGTATTGTCCTTGCAACCATTTAAAACTACTATAATTTCAAAATCTTTAATGTTTGAAGAGAGATAAACTGAATAGTAATCCAACGTTTTCCCTATCCTATGTTCTTCATTATATGCAGGAATGATTAGAGATAAGCTTTCCATTGATAAAATAGATGATAAAAAGTATTATAAATCATTTGATGAGAAATTTATTATTGTGAAATATATATTTTAGCGTTATCTTATCTTATTATCTTTATCTTTAATAATTTTTAATTCAAAATGAATCATTTGAATTGGATAATAATAGCAGAAAAATCTTTCCCAGACAAATGGATTGATATTTGCTATATAATTAAGAAAATTAAAAAATTTATTTTGCGTTAGCATTAATTTAATATCTAAAACTTTAACATTTGGAATATTCCTTTCATGAAAAAAGTTTGATTGAAAAAACATTTTATGATTTATTTGATAGGCTGAGGCATTAGAAAAATGAGGTACAATGACCTTTAATCTTCCATCTTCTTTTAATATTCTTCCCATTTCATTAAGAACTTTCTTTAATTGTTGACTATCAAAATGTTCTAGAATATTATCTGCAAATACCAAATCAAAGGTGTCATCTTTAAATGGGTATGGAAATTTATTGAGATCATGCAAAACATCAGGATTCCAATCAGGATTGATATCAATATTTATCCATTCTTCCTTTTCATTGCCTTTTTTATAACTCTTCCCACTACCTAAGTTTAAACATTTGAAACGCATTCTATGCATAACTCAATTCTTGTTTTTATAGATATATAATATACAACAGTTATATTCTAATATTACAGAAAGCTTTTTAAATTTAATTAAGGTAAATGTATAAAATGAATATATCTTTGATTATACCTACTTTAAATGAAAGTGACAATATTGGAAGATTATTGGAAGATATATTTTTAGTTTCAAAAAAAAATAAACTTAAATTAGAAGTAGTCATAGTTGATGACAACAGTAAAGATGGAACACTGGATATTGTGAATAAATTAAAGAAAGATAAGAGATATAATATTAATGCAATCTGCAGGAAAGATAAGAAAGGCTTAGCATCTGCTGTTTTGGACGGGATTGAAATTTCTAAAGGAGAGATTATAGGTTTTATGGATGCTGATTTAAGCCATCCAGCTGAGAAAATCGTGGATATGTTAAAACCCATATTTAACAATGAAGCTGAAGTAACAGTCGGAAGCAGACTAATTGAAGGTGGAGGTGTAACTAATTGGCCAGAACAAAGAAGATTAACATCAAGAATTGCCACGATTTTAGCTAAACCTGTTACAACAATTAAAGATCCAATGTCAGGATTTTTTTTCTTTAAGAGAGAGGTTATAGAAGAAGCGAGATTGGTTCCTAGAGGTTATAAGATAGGATTGGAAATATTAGCTAAAGGAAATTATAATAGGGCAGTCGAAATTCCATATATGTTCAAGAATAGAACTGATGGAAAAAGTAAACTTGGGATGAAACAAAACATGGAATATGTAATGCAACTTGGAGATTTATATTTATATAAACTTAGGAAAAGATTATTTAATCCAATGTTTAATAGATTAAGAGAAAGTTATCATTATTCGAGATATAGAAAAGTTAGAAGATTATTACCTGATAAAAAGGATTTATTAGATGTAGGGTGTGGGAAACCTTGTAATTCAATGAAAGATGGAAGTTTTATTAGGTTTTTAGGTCATGGAATTGGAATGGATGTTAAAGATTGCAGAGGATTTAATTTTAAAAGAGGAAGTATAACAGATATACCATTTAAAGCAAATAGTTTTGACGCAATAACAGCAATGGAAGTTTTAGAGCATGTAAAAGATAGAGATTTAGCTTTAAATAATATCAATAGAGTATTAAGAAAAGACGGAACATTAGTTATATCTGTTCCAAATGAGAACACATTATTTAATATGTTTTGGTGGTTATGGACCAGAAGCGTAGGTGATATGTGGAAAGATACACATGATGAGAAATTCTCAAAGAAAAAATTTTTGGAAGATATAGAGAGACATGGATTTAAGATAGAAAGTGTAAAAATTCACTGGCTTGTTGATATAATCATAAAAACAACCAAGATAAAAGATGAGTAGTTTAACAAATTATATAATAAAATATTGGAATTTGAATTATGAAAGTGGATTGTTTGTATTAGCAATATGCTTGATATTGTTTTATATTTTCTTTTTAAGTGGGAAGGAACATGAGTAAGTTAAAAAATAGTGTATTAATAATAGCAATTATAATCGTTTTGATTAAGTTAATTGGAACCTTATTGAATATTTTCGGGATTAGTAAATTTAATTATTTGATTTGGGGCTTTTTGAATTTAACAATTCCAGCTTGGATAGAATTTTTATGGACATTAATTGGCTTAATAATATTAATTATTATTGCAATTCCCAAGATTCAGAAAAAGATATTAATCGGATTGGAAAATAGCAAGATTATTAATAGTTTATTTGCAAAAATAAACGTAAAAGGATATATCTTAGTTGCTTTTACGTTTTTTATAATATTCTTTTTATTTCAGATAGTTAATTACGGTTTGGGAGATGCAGGTATTTTACCTAAAGAGGCATTTACAATACCAGCATCTAGGTTTTTTATGAGTTCACCAATAAGCTCTTATAGCGATTATTTATTTTACAAAGTAACGAGCCCCATAATCGGATGGGAACCAGTTAAATCAACTGGTTTTTTTGTGAATATTATTGGATTTTTCTTTATCATCCTATTATTCTTATTATCTAATTTATTAGGAAAAGACAAAATAGAAAGATTTTTTGTGTTTATGTTTATAGGAAGTATGGGAACAATAGAGTTTTTCTTTGGATGGTGGGAGGGAACTTCTAGATTAGCATTTACAATGTTTTTATACATCTTGGTTTCTATCTATTATCTTAAGAAAAATACTAAATTGATATATCCTACAATGGCTATGTGGTTATCTTTTTGGAGCCATTTAGCTGCATTTTGGATATTACCATCTTTATTATACTTATATTTTGTAGATTCTGGAATTAAGAAATTAAATATTAAGAATTTTTTTAAAGGAATATTTAATATGAGATTTATTAGGTTTATAGCTCCTTTTATTATTTTAACAGTACTATTTTTTGTTTATATAGAATTCAATTTGTATACAAGTTTTGGGATTCATGTTACTGATATAGAAAAGGTAAAAGTGGGAAATACGTTTGGCGGGGGAGATGGAATAATGTTTTTACCCTTGTTTGAATATAAATCACCATGGGAAAAATATAAAATGATATCTTTTGATCATTTCATTTATTCTTTTAATGAAAATATATTAGCTGCAGGGATGGGTTTATTGCTGTTTGCTTTATTGTTTTTAACCCATAGGAAAAAAATTAACTTTAAAGATAATGTGATTATGTTTTTATTGATAATGTTTAGCTTCTTTTTCTTGTTTACAATAACATTAAATATAGAATATCAAGAGAAGTTGGGCTGGGATTTATTTTCTCCAGCTGCGTTTATCTATGGAATTTTAAGTGCTTATATATTATTAAATTATGTGAATAAAGATTTAGCGAAGCAAATATTTTTAATAATGATAACATCTAATATGATATTTACAGTGCCTTGGGTGTTAAGCAATAGTTGGTTGTTTATTAGATAATTATAAGAATCTAGCAATTTTCTTTACCATTTTTCCATATCCACTTGGATGTGTAAGATGCTTTCCGATATATCCCCACCTTTTTGGATGAGTATAAAATCTAAATAACAATTTTTTTTGTAGCCATTTAAGTTCTTTGAAGTTTACATCAGGATTTTCAAAAGCACTATTTTTGTAATAATCAAAATTGTCAAAATCTGTAGTAATCTTATATTTATCTTTAATTGCATCATATAAATAAGTTCCAGGTAAAGGCGTTGCAATTGTTGCTGTTATTTCAGTAGCATCAAGAGAGGTAGCAAATTTAATTGTTTTTTCTATTTCTTCCCTTGTTTCACCAGGAGCACCTAACATAAAGAAGCATAAACAATGAATACCAATTTTTTCTGCTAAGGCTATTTTTTCAGGAATTCCTTCTAATTTAATATCTTTATGATATATTTCATCTAAAACTCTTTGACTTCCAGATTCAAGACCCATGTGCATGACTCTTAAACCAGCATTATACATTGTGCGCATTATCTCCTCATCTATTAGATCAATACGGGAATTACAGCCCCATAATAAGTCTAATTTTTCATCTATCATTCTTTTACAGAATTCTCGTATCCATATCTTTTTTAATGTAAATGTATCATCTTGGAAGAAAAAGGCTTTAATACCGACATTTTCTTTTAGATATTTAAGTTCTTGAATAATACTTTCAACACTTCTTGTTCTAAACATTCTACCAAATAATTTATCTAATACTGGTTGGCAAAAGGTACATCTGAAAGAACAACCACGAGCTGAAAACATGCTTGTACCATGAAGATCAGGATTGATACTATCGAGTAGATGCCATCTTTTGATGTATTCTTTCATTTCAAGTAAATCATATGTTGCCATTGGTAAAGTTTCTATATCTGCAGGAACTCCCTTTACTATCTTCGTACCATTAAATTTCCCATTGATTACATCTATTATTGTAACTTCTGCCTCTCCTTGAACCAAGTAATCAGCATGATCAACTAAAGTCTCTGGTTTTAATGTTGCATGGGGTCCGCCCATGATAACCTTTTTACCCATTTCTTTAGCCATTACAGAGATTTTTAAGCAATCATTATACATCATCGTATCTGAATAAATAGCAACCCAGTCAGGATTAAACTTAGTTAGCCTCTCTTTAACATAATCAAGAGATTGATGGAATGTTGTGTCTATGATTTCTACTTCAAATCCGTTTTTTCTTAAATTGGCAGCCAATAAACCCATACCTAGAGGAGGATCTCCAGTTTGGTATTTCATTCTAGGGAAAACAAGACTTACCTTCATTTTTCTTAACAATCGTTTAGTTGAGGACATATTTAAATTTTGCTAACTACTCTGGGTTTATGATAACGCTCTTTTGATATATAAAATAATGTAAATAAGATAATAAATAATGTAATCATCATGAATAATAATATGTATATCACTGTAGCTAAGCTATTATGGAAGAACCATATTAAGAGTATTTCTAATATGTCAAACACAAACAAGATTATTAAAAATCTTATCTTGTTTATTGAGATATTATAATATGCGATTAAATAACTTAATGAAATAAAGGTAGTCATTAAGCCAAAAATACCAATTAAACCAGCTATGGGAGCATATTTATCCCCAAAAACCACCTTTACTGTTAAATCTGAAAATAAGAAGTAAAATAGTGAAACCGCAAAGCCAAATAAAGCCACGGCTCCCAATGATTTGTAAAGTATTCTTTTATGTGGTTTTTTATTGTAATAATTTTCAGAAACTTTTGGAAACATTACCATTACGATAGATAATGAACCGAAAAATATTATTTTACCCAACAATGAGATTGCAGCATAATAACCTGCATCATGCTCTGAAAAAAAATGTTTTACCAATAAGATATCCATACTATAGTATAATGTTGTGAACAAAAGCATTAACATTACAGGAACAGTATATTTGTAAACCTCTTTTGATTCAAACTTCTTTTTTTCTGTTTTAATAATATCTTTAAGCTGAAATGTTGAAACTAAAATTGGTATTAAATATGAGATAATTACAGCTACTATTGCCCCAACTATTCCAAACCCCAAATATACAAGAACGAGAGCTGGAAATAGTTTGAAAAATCCTTCAAGGATCATTGATAGTCCAAGTTGTTTAAAGTTTTGCAAACCCTGGAAAACCCCTCTTGAAATTGGGATGATCATAGCGAAAATAAAGAAAACGTAAACCAAATATAGATAATATTTGTTAGAGATATGGAGAAAATCTTGAATAAATGGAGTTATTATTACTGCGATTATTATAACTACTAAACTATAGATAGATATTTTCTTTAAAGATGAACGTATCAAATAATTAATTTTATCTTTTTCATTATTTACCTTAAACCTTGCTGTAAAATTTGCTATTGTTGTCTGGATAGTATTAATGGGAATTGTAATTATGTAGATTATGGAAAATAAAGAACCAAGAATTCCATACTGTACTGGACCGAGGGTTCTTCCCATTGAAAAATGATAAAGATAACCAAGGATGTTCATTATAAAAGAAGCTATAAATAAAATAAGGTTATCTTTAATAAAATCTTTTGATGATATATAATTTTTTATTTTTCTGTACATTTTAAAGTATCCATATCAAACTTGAAAAGAATAATTCTATAACGATCATAAACAAAGTAACTTGCTTTTCTGTATATTTTCCTGTTCTCGTTAATATATGGGGAATAGAATAAATTTTACTATATTTTGATTGAACTTTTCCATCCTTATAGAAACCATAACTTTGTGCTTTAAACTTGCCTCTTGCTTTTAGGATAAATTCTATAAAAAAAGGAGTTGAGGCGATTAAAGCTGCCTTTTCTATATTCCCGATAATGGCTATGGTTGCAATAACAGCACCCAATAAATAAGTTAATGAATCACCTGGAAATATTTTTGAAGGATATTTGTTAAATATGAAAAAGGCAAGCAATGCTGCAAATGTTGAAAATGCGAGAATTGCTGCCAAATCTCTGTTATTTACTAAAGCATATAGTCCTAGCATTCCTGTGTAAACTAAACCCATGCCTGCTTCTGAACCATTAAATCCAGCAAGTAGATTAACCATGTTTGCTGCTCCTATGATACCTATAGGGACCAAAATTAATGGATAGATTAAGCCAACATCAATTGCTTTGTAAAATGGAATAGCTATAATTGTGACTCCTGCATTAGCCACGATTAACGGAATTGTTGCTGGAAGCGTTAGTAATGGCTTTTGCCATTGCTTTAACCCAGATGAACTTTCTCTTGAGGTTTTTATTATTAAATCATCTATAAATCCTATAAAGGTTATTATTAAAATTGTAGATAGGGCTGCAAATATTAAGATAATTCTTTCTTGACTTCCATTATTGTAAAATGTTTCCAGAAAAACAGTTAATAATAAACTTGCAGATATCCCAGCCAATACAGCCATCCCACCTGAAATAGGGATTAATGGAAGATTTTCTTTATTTTGATCTTTGACAACTAAATTAATTTTTGTTAGATAACGGATAAGCTTTGGTAGCATAATTAATGTAACTAGAAAACTTATTACAGAGAATATAATTATTTGAAGTATCATAAAAAGAGTTTAATACAATATTATTAAAAATGTTTCGAATCAACTATAACTTGGATTGACCAATGTAACTTCAGGATTTGGATATGTTTGAGATAGATAGATCGGATCTGTTTTGACTCCAGGAGGATAGTTAACTTCCCATATTTTTATTGGACCGATAATTCTGCCTTGATAGACTGCTAATGGAACTTGGTTTTCATCAGAATATGCAAGCTTAAAGATATCTGATTTTTCTCCATAAATGTAAAGGTGGGCAAACAAAGTTCTTCTTACTCTTGGCGATAGATAGATTGCTGCCCCTATAGGATTAACTTGACCTTGATCATTTATCGTTGGAATAAATCTTAGACATCCTTTTAATGAGTCTTGAGACGAAGGGAATATTATTTCTTGTTCTGAAAGATAGATACATTCCAATGGGATATCAACTCTTTGATTATTGTTTATGACGACGGCTGAAGGCTGACCAAAGGAAGTGTTATTTCCATCTGTTTGAATTGGAATGAAGAATCCAGCAACTCCGGCTGCATTTCTTGCGAAAAATTGTCCATTAATAGTCATGTCTTCATCGAAATTTATACCACCTCTGTATAAGTAGATTGTTTGATTTCTTGTTTGTTGAGTTTGACTTTGATCAAGAGAGTAAACACCAATCCAGGAATAACGATCATAGTTTGTATCTGAACCAATTGCAGAGAATGCAGGATATTTTCCTATTTCATCTGAAACTATTAGTAAATGAGTCACATTATGAGATTTTAAAAATGGAAGAGGCTCGGTTAGATTTTGAGCTGTTAGAACATGTCTTCCCATATAATAGTTCCAAGGACCAATAGAATTTCCACCATCTGTTACTGTTGCTCTTTCAAAACCTGTTTGAACCAAATAACCATAATCCCACCAGTGAGCGAATACAGAACTTTTTGGAGTGTTTGTTTTCGTCCATTCACCTGCCGCTTGCCATTGCTGATTATAAATAGGACCAGCATATTTTGCCTGGGCGGTTATACTTTTTGATAAACTTATTACAAAAATCAACATTACAAATAAAACTATTGCATAACTAGATATTTTGTATATTGGTTTTTTATTTTTTGAAAAGAAATCTATTGTTTCGAAAGCTAAAAATGAAACTAGGATGGCTACTAAAGGAGCGAAGGTGAAGATTAATCTAACAGCAGTCCTTGCACCTATGATACCAATTAAAAAGAATACAATGATAAAATTTAATGTTTTATCTATCTTTTGAATAGATTCAAATTCCTCTGGATCTTTATAATACGCACGAAGGTATAGATAGATAGAAGTTCCTATTAAGAATATAATGCTTCCATAGAATAGGAAATGAGATAAGCTATTATCTCCATTAAGCTTTGAGCTGGGAGAATATCTGCTGAAAACAAAAAATATAATAAATATTGCATAAGCTATTGTTAGTTTAATTCTGCTTTTCTTTAACGGAGAAACTCCCTTGTATACTAAAACTATTGATCCGATTATTGTAAACCAAATTAACCACCAACCTATTCTTTCCCCACCAAATTGACCTGGCCAACTTGTAATATATGGTTGATGAGATTCTGCAACTGTCTGCGCCCATCTATTGTTTAATGGATTGTTAATATTTTTTACCACTCCAGATATCTTATCTGGGATAAAACTAACATCATGAATTATAGAGGTTATTATAATTAATAATATTACAGATAATATTAGTGATTTAATGCTATCTGGAACATTTATTTTAAATCTTTCCTTAAATTTTAATAGATTTTTATCAATGAATAAGAAATTTACTATAGAAAAGAAAAACGCAAACATCATTACCAATGTTGTTGAAGAGGCTATCATGGAATTAATTGTATATCTGCCGATGGCTATCATTATAATTGCAGCAAAAATAAACCATAAGAAATATATGAAGAATTCACGCCTTGAAAATTTCCCTAGCAAGAGTTCTATTAAAGCATAACCACCAATTGTTATTAATATATAAACAACACCTCCCCAGGTTAATGAAGTTAACCCTGTTACCAGCCCAGATAGTATGGCTAGAATTAATGCAGATTTTATTTTTTCTGTTTTAAGTGCCCATACATAAAGCAATAGTGCTAAGAACATCAGTAAAACAGCGAAAGATTCTTTATCTGTAACTCCTGAGAGTGTTCTGAATAAAAATGCCGGAAGTATGGTTAAAAATAATGAAGCTAATAATGCTACTCGATAATCAAATATTTTTTTTACTAAAAAGAAAAAGACAATAATCACAAATATGAAAAATATTGCTGGAAGCATGACATCAAACTTTTCAAAAGACATTGATGAGAATACATGAAATATCTTGTAAGAATATGCTATTATATATGAAAAAAAACCAAATTCCGGACGAGGATCAAATCCTAACGGGAAATAACGTAGAGGATCATTAGACATGAAATGTCCGTTTTCTACTATAAACTTAGCATATCTAGCGAAAACATGGGCATCTGGATCGGCAAGATATCCATTAAGAAGCCAAAGATTCCTTGTTCTTATATAATAGCCGAACCAAGCAATTAATATAACTCCCAAATAGATCAGTATGTTTTTGCTCTTAATTATTTTATTTAAAACCTTTTCTTTTCTTACTGTTAGTTCGTCACTCACTTTATAAACCCCAATCGAATAAGTATCGAATCGTTTAAATATCTTCCTATTTATTATTAGACCATGGAGAACAGCAATAAAAAAGGATTAGTATTACTTTTAATGTTTTTATTAGCTATCATACTATTTGATTCTTTTTCAAAAAGCATTTTATTTCATGATACGGCTGAATATATTACAGTAGCTAAGGAATTGAGCGGGATTCATAATCTTAAAGTTTACACTACGCATTCTTTAGTTTATCCTTACATACTTAGTTTATTCTTAAAAATAGATAAAAGTTTTTTTATGTTAAAGCTAGTTAATTCAATATGGCTATTCCTGATAGGCTTTTTATTGTATAAATATACTAAAAGTAAAAAGGCCTTGTTAATCTGGATGTTATCACCTCTATCTTGGATGATGAGCATACAAGTTTCTCCGATATTGCCGGCCGCATTTTTTATTTTACTGGGATATGTAATATTCATTAAAACTGAAGAAAAGAAAAAAAATGTTTATTTATTACTGTCTGGATTCTTTTTTGGGTTAAGTGCTGCCATATATCAACCTATTTTTTTATTGATGGTATTTTTTATAATAATCTTTTTTTATAATAAGAGTTTTATTCAGTTTTTTATATTTTGCTTTGCTGCCGGAGTAGGATTATTGCCAATGATGTTGCTAGATTGGTATTACTTTGGATTACCATTTTATTCTTTGATAAGATATTTTGGAATAAATGCTTTGGTATTAGCAGGGCAATCGTTTAAGATAAGCACGGTAAAAAGCTATTTATGGTATTTACCATTTATTATATTTCCATTTTTATTTTTGATATACAAAACAGATTTTAAAAAATACAAAAGAGAGTTAATTTTTATTATAATAAGTTCATTATTCTTTATTATAAGGGGAGAGGCAGTAAAATATTTCCTAACATTTAGCCCAATAATATTGCTTTTGATATATGAAAAGTTTAATAAGAAATTTTTAGTTGCAAATACTATAGTTTCATTAATAATAATTATAATAGTAACAAATTCCTTTTTTGGATATAATACAAATGCCAAAATGATAGAAGATCTAAATAAGATAAAAAGTGAATTTAATAGAGAATATATCATTACAGCACCATTTGAGGCCTATAATTTTGCTGCTCTCTCCTGGACAGACAAACCAGAATTTATTTGGTATTGGGAATATGAAAACAGCCTGGATGATACAAAAACCTTTAGCAAGTATAGCATATCAAGCAAACCAAGAATAAAAAGTGATAAAATATTGGTATTACAATTTAGTTTGGAAAATGATGATAGAAGAAAATTTAATGATGATATTATACTAATTGGAGCAAATCCCGCAAACATTCCTGAGGGATTTGAGCTTATTAAAAAGTATAATTTGATAAATGTATATAAGCTAGCCAAATAATTTCCATTTTATTATCTTAGATATTAACTTTAAATGATTAATAAATTCTTTTTTAAGATTTATTTTTGAAACACCATATCTCCTTGTGCCGAGAGTTGCAGGAACTTCCTTTATCCTTTTATTATTCTGAACCAATTTGAACAAAATTTCAGCATTGATATCAAATCCATTGCTTTCTATCTTCATATCCTTTAAGCTGGAAGCTTTATACAACCTAAAAATTGAACTCATGGTTTTAACTTTCCCATTAAATAATATTAAATAGATTGTATTAACGCCCTTATGCAAGAATACCCTAATAAAATTCTTATTTTTTAATCCATCTTGAGCGAGAAGATGCGAGCCGATAATACAGTCAGCATCTGTTCTTTCATACTCATCAATTAAATCTTTGATAAATCTTGGGTGAAAAGTCAAATCAGAATCTAAGACTATTAATGTATCTCCTTTAGAAGCTTCAAGCCCCTTTTTTATCGCACAACCCATGCCTCCATTTGGAAAATAAGAAACTACCCTTATGTTTTTATTGGATTTTGATAATTTTTCAGCTTCAATTTTAGTGTTATCTTTACTTCCATCATCTACTATTATTAATTCGTATGGTTTTTTTAACTCTTTAATATAAGGAATCAATTCTTTATCATAAACCCTTACATTATCTTGTTCATTATATGCCGGAACTATGATTGATATCATTTTTTTATTATTGCTCCTATGGCGTATGCATGATATTGCTTAAATGGGATTATGTTATCAATCTTTATTATTTTTTCTCTTATCTTTTGCGGTAAGAACTCTGTTTTTGATGTTGCGAAAGGGATAAATGCATGTAAACCAAAGAATTTTTTATTTGGATAATTATCAAGTTGTTTCTTGAATCTAGAGAAAGAATATGGAGATTCTTCAATTTTCCAGAATAATGTTTTGTAAATTTGATAGAAAATACAGTATTTATTTGGAACTATTATCATAATCTGGCCATTCGGTTTAGTTACTCTTACCATTTCGTCAATAGCTTTTTGCGGATTATCGAAATGTTCTATAACTCCTGAATTATAAGTTAGATCAAAAGTGTTATCTTTAAATGGGATATCCATTATATCACCTTCTTTTATTTTTCCATATTGTTTAGATAGATTTAAAGCTTCTTTTGAGATGTCAATACCATAAATGTCATGAGACTTAAAACAAGCCATGCCTTTTCCGGAACCACAACCAGCTTCCAATATTTTTGATGAGGGAGGTAAAGTAGAAGATAATTTTTTTAAAAAATTATAATAGATTAAATGATAATCAGAAAGAACATTGCTTTCTGTCCAGTGTTCATCCCAATGATCGTGAGTCATTTTCCAGTACTGTTACTATTTTTTTAGCAGCTGTTCCATCACCTAGAGGATTTATCCAGTTTCTTTCTTTTTTATTCATCATATGATGTATAGAATTTATCATGCCCTCTTGCGTTAATCCAGACACTATATTACTTCCAACCTCAACTGTTTCTGGACGTTCAGTACTTAGTCTAAATGTTGTGCATGGCACTTTTAGAATACATGATTCTTCCTGAATACCGCCTGAATCTGTGATGACCATTTTTGCATTAGCTTGTAATTTTAAGAAATCTATATACCCCAAAGGTGTTATTAAACTTAAATTTGAAATTTTTTCTACCTCTTTTCTTATATTAAAAACATCAATCATTTTATTTGTTCTTGGATGAATCGGGTAAACTATTTTTATACTATATTTATCTGATATTTCTTTAAAAGTGTTAAGAACTTTCCTTATAAAATCTAGATTGTCCACATTTTCCTGACGATGGAGAGTTGTTACTATATATTCCTCTTTTTTAAGATTTAGATTTTTTAAGATGTCTGATTTTTGATTTGATATTACTATATTTCTATTTACTGCATCTACAATTGTGTTACCAGTAACGAAGATATTTTTTTCCGGAATATTTTCTTTTAATAAGTTTTGTTTTGTAAGTTGGGTGGGAGCAAAAAGATAATCCGAGATATGATCTGCCAATCTTCTATTATGTTCTTCTGGCATTCTTTTGTCATGACTCCTTAATCCGGCTTCCACATGGCCGACTTTAATTCCCATTTTTACAGCTGTTAAAGCTCCGGCTAATACAGTATTTGTATCTCCTTCTACCAAGATTACATCCGGCTTTTCTTGAAAGAATACTTTTTCTAATCTTTCTAGCATTCTTCCAGTCATTGCACCATGAGATAATGAGCCTACTTCTATGTTATATTTTGGCTGGGGAAGTTTTAATTCTTCTAGGAATATTTTATCTAGTTCATATGAGTAATGTTGGCCAGTGTGTGTTATGAAAAAGTCTATATTTCTAGCTATGCATTCGTCTATTACCGGACTGAGTTTTATTATCTCAGGCCTTGTCCCGAGTATTACACCTACTTTGATTTTAGTCACCTTTTAGTTTATTGAAAATAAACAGACATTACCTTCAACTGCCTTGCTTCTCAAAAGACAATTATTTAAAGTTTTGCATGAATCTTGATATGCTATTACATAAGTTGTATTAAGATCTTTTAGATTATTCTTAATCAAAGGACAATCTTTGTTATTTATGGATGTGTAAAGATTATTAAGCTTTTTGATATAACTACTCCTAACACCTTCTGAACCCCAACCGCCAGCTGTTGATAAATTTTTATAGATTGAGGCATATGAATACATAGCACCATCCCTATAAGGTGGGTTATGAATTATAAATTTTTTATCTATTTTATCTAGAATTTTTATTGTGTTATTAATATCTTCTGTATGTTTTGCAAATAATGGCGTTAGTAAAAATGAAGAAATTATCATTAAGATGATTATGATATATGTTAAAAATTTCAATGATGTTCTTTGTATATCTAATTTTAAAAAGAATATTGTAAATATCAATATCAAGAATAAGTTATAGGTATCTGGAGTGGGTCTGTTTAGTATGGGGATGAAGACAGCCAATCTTGTTAGATATAAAGCAGAGAAAATTATTATTGGAACATAAAACGAAAGCCTTTCTTTATTTGATTTTTTGTATAGATAAAATATTATAAGCAAAGCTGTTGGAACAATAAAAGAAACAATCTTATCATTTATGAATCCAGGAGATATTAGCCATTGTAATGGATAAAATTTATCAATCTCGCTTCCACTTATTCTTTTTATGAAAGGATACCAAAAGAATGAAGTTAAGACTAATGAAATAATACTTCCTAGAATTATAATTAATTTTTCTTTGAAACTTTTGTAAAAGAATAAACAGCCTAAGAATAAGGAAATTACGATGAATAATAAAATATGTGTATAAAATAATAAGGAATATAGAATGATAAATAAGAATAAGAATTTTTTATCAAGTTTTTTATCTTTATAATAGAATATTAATGAGATTAAGAAAATTGAAATAACCCAGGCAAACATTTCTGCTATTTTTCCAAGTCTTAAAAAATTCCCAATAGCAACAGGGTTAATGAAAAATATACAAAATAAAAATAAGGACTTAATTTTAGAAAAATTTAATATCTTACCAAGAACAAAAAATCCTATTAATCCAAGGATATATAAAAATAATAATGATAGAAACATTGTAATTTGTATGCTATTTAATATTCTGTAAAGAGGAAGTGTAGCAATATAATAAAACGGCGGGTAGAATTTTAGAGGGGTTATTCCATTAAACCAATCAGGAACAAGGTTAAAACCATACTTATCTAAAAAATAAAGCCTTGCCATATGGCCAGAAAAATCATTTGCCACATTGTCTATTGGAAAGATTGTTATCATCTGGGATTGATCAACTAATCTGAAAATTAAATAGGCTAAAAGTAGAATAATTGGCAAGATTAACCATTTGTCATTTATCTTTTTGTCACTGCTTTCCATGATACTTTTACATTAGAAAGTTATAAATATCTTTGGATTTTATTTTAATCGTTTTGATGTGATTATAATGACTAAAGTAAGTTTTATCATACCGATGCATAATGAAGGAGAGAATGTTAATATAATGTTTGATAGATTGAATAAGGTAATTAAAGATAATAAAATTAATTCTGAAGTAATATTAATTGATGATAATAGCAATGATAACACAGGGGAAATTTGTGACAAGATAAAAAGTAAGAATAAAAATGTTAAAGTCCTTCATAGAAAAGGGGGAAATGGATTAGGTGGAGTTTTTAGGGATGGATTTAGAGAAGCAAGCGGAGATTTAGTGATATCGCTAGATGGAGATTTGTCACATGAACCTGAGACAATTCCAATATTTTTAAAAAAATATGAAGAAACTAAGGCTGATTTAATTATCGGATCAAGATTTATTAAAGGAGGAAGTGTTGAATTACCTGCTTTAAGAGTATTTTTAAGCAGAAGTTGCGCTAATATTGCTAGAATAATAACTGGAATTCCAGTAGAAGATTGCAGTTCTGGATATAGGTTGCATACAAGGGAAGTAGTAAAGAATTTAAACTTGAAAAGTAACGGATTTGAGGTACATACAGAGATTCCTGTTAAGACTTATTTGATGGGGTATAAAGTTGATCAAGTACCAATAAATTATAAGAAGAGAGTTTATGGAAGCTCAAAATTAAAGTTTTTAACAATGTGGACAAAATATTTTAAAGTAATAATAAGGGAGAAATTTAATAAAATATTAAAGAAAAATGAGTACGGTAGCAAGCGTTAAAGTCAAGGATGATGTATTAAAAAGCGTAAGCGAAGCAATGAATCTAGCTAATTGGCAGAAACATGTTAAAGGTGATAATATTGTATTAAAAGTAAATGTTGTTTGGGATAAATTATATCCTAGCTGTACAACAACTCCAATGGTGATAGAAGGAGTGTTAAAAGAAGTTAGCAGGATGAAGCCAAAGAAGATTACAATTGTTGATACAAATACAGCTGCTGGAATGTATGCTGATAGAAGTTTTAGAGTTCAAGGTATAGATAGATTGGCTAAAAAATATGGAGCAACTTGTTTATGTTTAAGTTATGATAAATTTAATGTAGTTGATAATCCGAAAGGAGTAAAGTTAAAACATTTGAAAGTAAGTGAAACTTTACTTAATGCTGATACAATAATTACAATGCCTGTTTTAAAAACACATCAAATAACAAAAATGACTGGAGCTTTAAAGAATCAATGGGGATGTATACATGATTTAAGGCATAATTATCATTTATTTGTAGATCAGGCGATAGCCGATGTTAATATTTTCTTCAAATCAAGAATAAGATTTGGAGTGATGGATGCTTTATATGGGATGGAGGGAAAAGGACCGAAATCAGGAGATCCATTAGAAGTTGGATATGTATTTGCATCTGATGATTTAGTTGCTATTGATAGTGTGGCTGCTGAAGTTATGGGATTTAAACCAGAAGAAGTTGAACATTTAATGTATGCACAAAAGATTGGAGTTGGAAAGATACATCCAAAAATTGCTGGAGATCCAATTCCACATTTTAAATTTAAAAGAGCAGATTATAATATTGTTATTGGAAGTGAGATGTTTTTGAGACATAGTCCTAAAGCTTTAACACATTTTATATTTCAGACTAAGTTTTTTGAATTACCGAGATTAGCTGCCCAGATTTATTATGATATATGGTATGGATTTGTAGGAAAGAAAAAAGTCGATAAGATGATGGCTGGAAAATATGGAAAGATGTGGAAGAAATATTTATAACTAATTTAATTAATTCTAAATCTTTTTGTTGGAGTACTTTTGAAATTTTTACCATCAATATAGACTACTGATACAATATAATCTCCTTTTTCAGTTGCCTTTGTTGAAATAGTAAATGAATCTTCTTTAGCTGGGAGAAACATTTCCATTCCATGGGCAATATCTTTTGGGTTTCTTGAATCGTTAATATTATCTACCTCCCACCAAACATCTGCACAAAAATCGTCTCCATCAAAAACTTTTATTTCCAAATTAGATCCATTTTGATGAACATCAATTCTTGGTTCAACATTCATCATTAATTTAACACGTTTTTTTCCCGTTGCATAATTCGGAGATTCTGCTATAATTGGACGTGGTATTTGTAATTTTTCTGATAGGTCTTTCCATGCAGTATATCCCAAACCTAATCCGATTGGGACAAATAGAATAGTTGGAACAATTTTGGTACTATAAAGAAAATCTATTGCCTTATCAACTTTATTTAACCAATCATCAATTCCTTTAGCCAAAGAGTAGATTTTTTCTTTCATCTAAATTAAATAGATAGATAAATTTAAAAGGTTATTCTTTTATAAATCAAATAATTTAAGCTGTAGATATAGCATTTATAGGACCGAGTTGTGTTCCTGAAGATTTTTTGCTACCAAATCCTAATTGTTTTTTGACAAACATGAAGCCAGCTGACTTGTATGTCCAAACAAATTTTACTAAATCACCAAATCTATAATTTTTATAATATAATTTTAGATAACCAAGAGCTTGCATCATTTCCATTTCTTTTCTAGTAAAGTTTTGCATTTCCAATGCATTTCCTATTTGTTTATTATAATCTTCCCAATCTGTTGACAATAAACGATAATTTGCTTCTCCCCTTTTTGCCAATTCCGCTACTTCTGTTCCTGGATAAGGAACCATTAAACCGATAGCAGCTAGAGTGGGATTAAGTTTTACCATGAAATCCATTGTTCTTTGAGCTGTTTCTTTTGTTTCGCCTGGATGACCGATGATAAATCCACAGCCGACATTTAATCCAGCTTTTTTTGCTAGCTTAACTGCTCTTTCTGTTTGATCTATTGTAATTCCTTTATGGGTTTTTATTATTATTTCAGGATCTCCTGTTTCTACTCCAATTTCCAGATAACAGAAATTTGCTTTTTTTATTTTTAATAATAATGGATAGTCAACTTTATTTGCTCTTGTTGATGCTCTAAAGGTTGTTTTTTTATGTAAATTTCTTTCAATTATCATATCAAGTAATTTATGGGTTCTTTCCATGTCATGAGAGAATGTTTCATCGTTAAATCTAATTTCGATTGGATGATAAGTATTAATTATCCATTCTAATTCTTGAATAACATTTTCAGGACTTCTAAAACGCATAATTTTCCTCCCATAGGGAGACATGCAGAATGAACAGAAATTTGGACAACCACGAGCGCCTATAATTTGATATTTTTTAGCTGCTGGAAACATATCCCATGCTGGGAGAGGAAGAGCATCTAAGTTTTGTTCTCTCATTCTTATTGGATTTGGAATTATTTGTCCATTTTCACGATAATAAACTCCCTCAATTCCTTTTAATGATTTATTTTCTTCTAACGCTTTTGCGATATCATATAACATGTATTCGCCTTCTCCTACTACAGCTGCATCAAAATCAGGAAGCTTTTCTAATGTCTCAACTGGAATTGCTGTTGCATGAACTCCGCCAATTAAAGTTAAAACTTTTTTATCTAATTGTTTTATCAAAGATGCAAGCTTATGAGCATTTTTTACATCATGAGTGTAAGAGGTTAAGCCGACAATATCATATTTATTTTTTTTAAATCTTTCAATTGTTTGCTCGAAATTTAATCTTTCTAGTTTTGCATCAATTACATCAACATCTATGTTTTTAGATCTTAGATAACCGGCTAGATAAGCTATAGAAATACTTGGATTATCTGGCTCATCATATTCTTCTATTGTTTGAATTGCAGGTGGATTAATAAGTAAAATTTTCATAATAAACTATTGTTAAGTTAGAATATATAAATGTTGTTTTTCTACTAAACTAGAGTTAAAGAAAAGATTAATAAAGTTTGTTAATGTTTTAATATTATGGAAGAAAATATAAAATGCAGTAGATGTAAGAAAGAGATTTCAAAGAAAGAAGCTTTTTTAATGCCTGAAGGTAAGTATGGTAAAGATTATTATGTGTGTTTTGCTTGTTGGAATATGATAGCTTAATAATAAATCAAAAGATTTATATACTATAGAATTTCTATAGTTATATGATAACCACAATACAAATTGATGAAGGTGTAAAAAATGCCTTGAATAGATTAAAAACAGGTAAAGAGACTTATGAAGAAGTAATTCTAAATTTAATGAATATAGCTGAAAAAACAAAAAGAGAACAAAAACAATTACTAATTGAAGGGTGTCGAGAAATGGCTAAGGAAAATCTAAAGATAACCAAAGAATTTGAAGCTATTGAAGATTTAGACGAATGGAAATGGTAATGAAATGATAATTCAAAGAGGAAACATTTTTTTAGCTGACCTAGAGCCAATAAAAGGAAGAGAACAGGGAGGAAAAAGACCTGTATTGATAATTCAGAATGATATATCAAACAAATATTCTCCTGTAACTATAATAGCTGCAATTACTTCAAAATTATATGAAAAAGAATTCCCAACAAATGTTTTTATATCTAAAAAAGATTCTGGATTGGACAAAGATTCTACCATAATGTTAAATCAAATTAGAACGATAGATAATTCTAGACTTATCAAAAAAATAGGATCTTTAGATTTGTATATAATGGATAAAATTGATAAAGCATTAAAAGTAAGTTTAAACTTAGATTAAGCTGAAAAAAATAAAGGTGTTATTGTTACTTCCATTAAAGCTGCTACAACTAGAATAAATAAAGCAAGTAAAGTCAAATCTAAGGCATCTATCATAATATTCTTAAATCTATCAGACTCAATATCATGATTTATCATAGCTACACTTATAATACCGCCAGCCATTGCACCTACAAAATAAGCTGCGATTTCTGGAATACCGTGAATTGCATATCTTAAAATTGAAAATGAAAAGACATGAAAATAATTAAATAAATTAGGAGCGCCAGATGCTGCTGCTATGTCTGCTATCTTATTTTTGAATAAAGAGCCAATTGCTGCACTGATAACAGAAGCATTCCAAGTTAATATAAATAATGCTCCTGCGCCGTAGAAGAAAGCGAAAAATATACAGAACATTAAAACTTTTATATTATTTAACAAAATTTGCATGAAGATTGATGTTGAGGAAATAAAACTGCCTTGAATGTTTGAATTTATTATTCCAATAGTTTCTAGCTGAGATGAGAATAAAGTTTGAACTGTATCTGCTGGAAGAACAATAAACCAGATTGCCATTGCAACTAAATAACCCATAAATAAGTAAAGTAAGAAAGTGATAACATGAGCATGCTCTTTCATTAATCTACCTTCTTCATTTATCTGCATGTCTGCCTTTTCTTCCATCTTTAAAGCTCTAAACATTATGGGAAGAGAAGCTATAACAGTAAGAAATACCATGACTAGAGATGAATAACGTTTAAAGATCCATAGACTTAGAAAGATAGCAATCGATGAATATAGAATACCAAGAAAAAACATCTTCCAAGGTTTATGTTCAAACTTAAACGGACGCATTAAGTATTCTATTACCATTAAAGATGATTTTTATAACTTTATTTATATAGTTTTTGTTGTTACTAATGAAAAGAAGGAAATTTAAGGTGAATTATATTTTCTATCTTTTGGTATTGGTCTATAGTCTGAACAATTTTCATCTACTCTTCCATCACAATTATCATCTACACCATTACAACGTTCTAAAACAGAGGGATTTATATTTGCATTTTTATCATTACATTCATTCCACGCTGGATAACCATCATTATCATCATCATTTAATGGTCTGTAATCTATTGCAATAGGATCAGTTATAATATATTTTGTTGGATAACCTGGATTTAGATCAAAATCATTCCAATAGTTTCCTATATCTGATATATTAAAGATATTTCCAGCAGAATTTACATAAGCATTGACATATAACGGGTAGCCATAATTATAAAGTCCATTTTTGATGAATTTGTTATTTGTTATTATATTGTTTGTTCCTGAAAATATTGAAACACCAGCCTCTGAGTTATTAAAGAATGAGTTATTTGTGATAATATTATCATTACTGTTAGAAATATAAACCCCATGACGATTTCCTGAAGAATTTGATTCAGAAATAATGACATTATCAGTATCTCTTAGAAATATGCCATTACTCTGCCTTGTTAAGGAACCTATAACAGTCACATTTTGTATTATACTTCCATGAGCATTGCATAGGAAGATTTGCGCAACTTTTAGATTTAGAATATCTGTTTGAGTATTTGCGTAGACAATAGGCAAATCATCTCCTATATTATTTGTAAAGTTATTGTTACAGTTTTCTGTCCAAATGCTTTGTCCACCAATGTTATTCATTATATTGTTTATAATTTTATTACCATCTCCATATGATATAACAATACCACTACTATTTATGAGATTATCTTGTATAGTGTTGTTTTTTGAGTAAATTTCTCTTCCTCCATTATCATTCTCTATTAATATGCTTTGACCATTATCATTTATACTATTTTTACTTATCTTATTATCATGGCTACCTCTGATGTCTATACCAATCCCATTATTGCGGATGATATTTTGATTTATATTATTGTTTGTTGTAAGGCGGGAGGAACTTTCTAAATATAATCCACGACCATTTTTTGCTATTATGTTATTTCTTATCATGTTATCTCCAGAACCAGAATAAAGATTTAGCCCCCAGGAATTCGAGATAATTGTATTGTTTGTTATATTATTATACCCACTTGTGCCAAAAGCATATATCCCAGCCCAATTTTTAGTAAGGTTATTATTTATTATATTATTTCCACCAGACCAGAATGCCAGTTCAATTCCAGAAGATGATTGAAATGCTACAGTATTATTTAAGATATTGTTGTTAGAGCTTTGATAAGATTTAATTCCATGATAGTTTGAAGAAATAAGATTGTTCTTTACTGTATGCGTTGTTGAATCTCTAAGATATATTCCATAGTAAAAATCTGTTATTCTGCAGTTCTTTATTGTAGTATTTATATAAAAAGTAGAATTTACACCAGATCCGGTTTCTATTGCATCAACGCCATCTATGATATGATTGTTACAATCAAGCGTGATATTGTTTTTGCTTATAATTATTCCATTATTAGGACAATTAATTAAGTCATACCACATTGACTGAGACTCATTTAAAGTATCACCGCAGTTACATTGAATAGAACTACCACAATTTGCTGCCTTGACTGAACTTATTAAGATAGATAAAATAAACAATAAGAACAAGAGTTTTTTTATCATGCCATTAAGTTGGTAAGATGTTTAAGTATATATAGTTTATTATGATTA